>NZ_JBGNUW010000016.1:0-340305 GCF_041950495.1 Nonomuraea sp. MTCD27
GGTTACGGCGGTTATGGCGGGAAGGAAACACCCGGTTACATTCCGAACCCGGAAGTTAAGCTTCTCAGCGCCGATGGTACTGCACTCGGGAGGGTGTGGGAGAGTAGGTCACCGCCGGACAATCTTTTGGGGAGGGCCCCGACGCCAACGCGTCGGGGCCCTTTTTTGTGTGCAATGAGGGCCACCCCCAGCAGCTGAGGTGGCCCTCTCTTGCGTTCGGGGACCTGAAGGTCAGGCGCGTTGCCACAGGGCGGGGACGTTGGGTGGTTCCCAGCCGGCCTGTGACTGGTGCCCCTGGAGGCAGCGGTACGCCGCGCCTCCATACGTGACCTGGTCACCCGCCTGGTAGGTCACCCCAACCCGCCAGGTGCCGCCGCCCGGAGGCGGACTCGTCGGGGGGTCCGTGGGCGGAACGCCCGGGACGTTGAGCACGAAGTCGAACGTGGCCTCCCTGCCCGTCCCCACCGTGCGCACGTTCATGAGCAGGGCGGGATCGAAGATGGTGTCGGTGTTGTTGCGGGGCTCGCCGGGGAAGTAGAGCTGCGTCGTCAGGACCGGCCGCCCCGGGGCCTGCGCCTTCACGTGGATGTGCCGCGTACGCCCCGGATAGAGGCCGGGCACGATGGTGGTGAGCTTGAAGGCGCCCTGGGCGTCGGTGTACTGGTGACCGCGGAAGTTGTACGTGACGTTGTCGTACGCGCCGTTCCTGTCGGCCTGCCAGAAGTCCAGCAGCACGTTGGCCAGGGGCTGGCAGGCCAGGCCGAAGACGTACCCGCTGACTGTCAGCGCCGTGCCCGTGCCGGGGAGGACCGTGCGCTGGGGGGAGCTCGGCTTGAAGTAGGGGCCCTCCGTCTGCGGGGGCGTGGGGTCGTCGCCGTCGTCGCAGTAGGGGGTGGGGCTGAGCGGTCCGCCGCTCCCGGCCGCCTTCCGGGCCAGGGCCGGGACCTCTCCGATCAGTAAGGGTACGGGTGTCGCTATGAGAGCCGCCTTGAACAGCGTCTTTCTGCTGATGCCGCCTTGCTCTCCCGCGCGAGTGTGCTCGCCTTCCACGATGGCCTCCTCTTGAGCGGCCCGCCGGGGGGTGGGGCGGGCTGTTTCCCAAGGTGGCACCCCGGCCGTCGCGGTGAGTACCCTCCATTTTTCTATACGGTCCGCAATATGTTCGCCCCGCGGACGGAGCGCTATCGGCGGTCAGTAGGGTTAAGGGGTGGATTATCGTGCGGTTGAACGCGCGATCATGGATCGTGGCGTCGAGTGGGATTTCGAGCCGACGCTCGATCGGATCGCGGCCCTTCTTGACCTGCTCGGCTCGCCGCAGCGGGCGTACCCTGTCATACACATCGCCGGCACCAACGGCAAGACCAGCACTGCGCGGCTGGTCGAGGCCCTGCTCAGGGAGCGCAACCTGAGGGTGGGGCGGTTCACCAGCCCGCACCTGGTGTCGATGCGCGAGCGGATCACCGTGGACGGGGAGTTGCTCAGCGAGGAGCGGTTCAGCCAGGTCTATGAGGAGATCATTCCTTATGTCGAGCTGGCCGACACCCAGGGGCGACGGATCCAGTTCTTCGAGCTGCTGACGGCCATGGCGTTCGCGGCGTTCGCCGATACGCCGGTCGACGTCGCCGTCGTGGAGGCCGGCATGGGCGGGTCCTGGGACGCCACGAACGTGGCCGACGGGACGGTGTCGGTGGTCACGCCGATCTCGCTCGACCACACCGACCGGCTCGGCCCGGACATCCCGAGCATCGCCTCGGAGAAGGCGGGCATCATCAAGCCCGGCGCCACCGCCGTGTTCGCCCAGCAGGAGCTCGCCGCCGCCGAGGTGCTGATGCGGCGGGCGGCCGAGGTGGGCGCGGTCGTCGCGCGCGAAGGGCTCGAGTTCGGGGTGCTGAACCGCGAGGTGGCGATCGGCGGGCAACTGCTCACGCTGCGCGGGCTCAAGGGTGTCTACGAAGAGGTCTACCTGCCGCTCTACGGCGCCCATCAGGCGAGCAACGCGGTGTGCGCGCTGGCCGCCGTCGAGGCGCTGACGGGCGGTGACGATCCGCTCGACGTCGAGCTCGTCCGCCAGGCGTTCGCGCAGGCGTCCTCGCCGGGGCGGATGGAGGTCGTCCGGCGCACCCCGACGGTCGTGATCGACGCGGCGCACAACCCGGGTGGCATGCAGGCGACCCTGGAGGCGCTGCACGAGGCGTTCGACTTCGCGAAGATGATCGGCGTGGTCGCGGTCATGCGCGACAAGGACGTCGAGGGGCTGCTGGAGCTGCTGGAGCCGATCCTCGAGGAGATCATCGTCACGCGTAACTCCTCGCCCAGGTCCATGTCGCCGGAGGAGCTGGCGGCGCTGGCGGTGCCGCTCTTCGGTGAGGATCGCGTACACGTCGTCGACCGGCTCGACGACGCCATCGACAGGGGCATCGGCATCGCCGACGCCGCAGGCGAGTTCAGCGGCACGGGCGTGTTCATCACCGGATCCGTCGTCACGGCGGGCGACGCGCGGCAGCTGCTCAAGGCGGACGGCACATGATGAACTTCGCGGTCACCCCCGGCATGCGCAGGCTCGGCTCCAGCGTGCTCGGCATGGAGGCGATCGTCGCCGGGCTCATCACGCCCGTGGCGATCGCCGTGGTGGGGGCGGAGCCCTGGCTCGCGGTGACGGTCGGCATCGGTCTCGCCGTGTTGTGCGTGGTCGCCGCGGGCCTGCTCAAGAGGCCTTTCGGCTACGTTCTCGGCAGCGTCGTACAGGTCCTGGCCATCTGCGCGGGCTTCCTCGTACCGACCATGTTCTTCCTCGGCGCGATCTTCGCGGCACTGTGGATCACGGCGATTATGGTCGCTCGCCGTGTCGAGGGCGCTACTTCCCGCTAAAGTCGGCCAACATGGCCGTCCCCCCGATTTCGCGGCCGCCGCATCAGGCGCGCCTCGGACATCAATGGTTGCTCGACACCTTGCTCGGGCTGCTCGTCGTCGTGTCGCTGCCCCTGGCGGTGGTCGCGATACCCAACACGCTCTCCGTCGTCGCCAGGCTGCTGCCCGGCGACCTCGACCAGGCCGGGCTCATGCGCACGCACGGGCTCGCACTGCCCGCACTGATGCTGACCGTCCCTCTCGCGGCCGCCGCGCTGCGCCGGGTTCCGGTGGCTCATCTGCTGGTCGGCGGGCTGGCGCTGATGGCGCTGTCCGACGCCGCCGGCGGTTACGCGGGCTCCGAGCTCGTCGTCGGCGCGGTGCGGGTGGCTCGGGGCATCGGCGCCGGGCTGATCCTGCCCGCCACGCTGGCGGCCGTGTGGCACCGCCTGCCGGCCCTGCGGGCGCTGTGGGTGGGAGTGTTCAGCCTGAGCCTGCTCACGGCGCAGGCGCTGGCGCTGTGGCCGCTCGACGCGGTGGACAGCTGGCGGGTCACGCTGCAGCCGTACCCGCTGGTGACAGGGGTCGCGCTCGGCCTGGCCGCCGCTCACCTGGCGGTGTGGATGTTGTCCGGGAGGCCCGCCGCGCCCGGTCCCGTCGGCCGCGAGGGCAGCCGGCTGCTGCTCGCCGCCGTGCCCGCGGCGGGCATCGCGGCCGTGGCGATCAGCACGGCCAGCGAGGGGTGGCGGGCCATTCCCGTGATCCTGCTGGCGGTCGTGGCGGTCGTGGGACTGCTGGCGCTGGCCTCGATCGGGGCCGCGGAGAGCCGTACGCTGGCGTTCACGATGGTGGCGGTCGGCGTCGTGCTGGTGCCCAGCGCCGCTCAGGTGACGCTGGTGGAGATGGGCGGTCTCGGCGGGCCGGGGCTGCGGGGGCTGTGGGTGCCGTACAGCGTGGCCGGGCTGCTCGCGATCGCCTCCTCGGTGGCGGTGCGGCTGCTGTGCCGGACGTCCGGACGCTGGCTGGCGCCGCTGGGGCTGCTGGCCATGGTCGTCGGGCTGTGCTCGGTGCGGCTCGTGGTGCCGTCCGCTGACGGGCTGGTGCTGGCGGTGCCGTTCAGCCTGCTCGCGGCCGGGGCGGCGGTGGCGCTGACGGCCGCGCTGCAGGATGTCGGCATCGGTACGGCGACGTTCGGGCTGTCGCTGTGCTGCGCGGGGGTGCTGGCGGGGTTCCTGCTCGGCACGGGGGTGCAGATGTCGATGCTGGACGGGGTGCGCTCGGCGCAGGAGCTCGTCGACAGCTTCGTGGGGGCGTTGCACTGGTGGGCGTTGATCGGCGGGTTCCTGGTGGTGGCGATCATCGTGCTGGCCGCCGTGATGGCGCGTCGTCCCGGGCGGGGGTCGCCGGGGGGTGCGGACGACGAGCCTGACACACCGCCCGTTCCCTGCGCGGGCATGCCCTCTCCCAAGGACGTGCTGCTCGTACGGGCGCCGGAGCGTACCGATGCCGAGGATGGCGGGGACGACGAGGACCGGCCTACCGGCGCGATCCCGCGTGTCGTGCTGCCCGTGTCGGCCAAGGGCGCCTTCGGCAGCGCCGGGGCCGCCGGTGAGGGCGAGGGGCCGTCCGCGCCGGCGGTGCCGCCGCAGGGGCATTCGCCCGAGGACGCCGCTTCGTCGTAGGAACTCGCGGCCCGGGCTTCCCGCGGGAAACGAGGGCAGGGGCTCGGGACGGTAAGCTGAGGGCCCTGCTACGGCGACGTGCGGGCAAACGTGCCCCGCGAGCGTCTTCGCGGCCCGCAGCCGCGACCCCACTCTGTTCGAAGGAGAACTTCAAGTGTCCGAGCGCACTCTTGTCCTGATCAAGCCCGACGGGGTTAAGCGCGGCCTCATCGGTGACGTGATCGCCCGTGTGGAGCGCAAGGGCCTCAAGGTCGTGGCGATGGACCTGCGCACCCTCGACGCCGACACCGCCAAGGCGCACTACGCCGAGCACTCCGAGCGGCCGTTCTTCGGCGAGCTCGTCGAGTTCATCACCTCGGGGCCGCTCGTCGCCCTGGTGCTCGAGGGTCCGCGCGCCGTCGAGGCCTTCCGCGCGCTCGCCGGCGCGACCGACCCGGTCAAGTCGGCTCCCGGCACGATCCGCGGCGACCACGCCCTCGAGATCGGCGAGAACGTCGTCCACGGCTCCGACTCGCCCGAGTCGGCCGCCAGGGAGATCAAGATCTTCTTCCCGGACCGGTTCTAGCCGATCCCGACCTCTCGCCCCGCTCGCGCCGCGGCCTGTTCGTGGCGGTCTGGGGGAGGTTCGTTCCTCGCGCGCCCGTGCGGCTTCGGCTGTGCGGGCGCGTGTGCTTTGTGCGGGGGCTTTTCTCGGGGCTTCTTTCGGTGGGGACTTTCCGCGGGGGCATTTCTGTCGGTGACCGGCCGTATGGTTGCTCGCGTCGCCGGTGGTTCGGGAGCCGGTGTTGCGGGGCGGATTTTGTCGGGCGCTTACCGTAGGGTTCCTCAGGGTTGGAAGTTGGATCGTTCCAGCGCTCGGTCGGATGTTGTGGTGCAATCCGGGCAAAATTGCGGTTGAGGTAGGGGCTGGAGATTTTTGACGGGCGCGATGGCTCATTGCGCCCATCGGTGGGTACGTCACGTTACGATTCGAATTCAATCCGTAGTCACTCGCGAACGACGTTACGGAGGGCTCCGTTCCCCATGGGCAGCAAGCTCGCGTTCCTCGGCCGTGACATGGCGGTCGACCTGGGCACCGCCAACACGTTGGTCTACGTGCGTGGCCGCGGCATCGTGCTCAATGAGCCGTCAGTCGTCGCGATCAACACCGCGACCGGCAAGATCGTGGCGGTCGGCATCGAAGCCAAGCGAATGATCGGTCGTACGCCTGGCAATATCATCGCGGTCCGCCCGCTCAAGGACGGCGTGATCGCAGACTTCGACGTCACCGAACGGATGTTGCGATATTTCATCCAGAGGGTGCACAAACGCCGGCATTTCGCAAAGCCGCGCATCATCATCGCCGTGCCCAGTGGCATCACGAGTGTTGAGCAGCGGGCGGTGAAAGAGGCCGGATACCAGGCGGGTGCCCGGAAGGTCTACATCGTCGAGGAGCCCATGGCCGCCGCCATCGGGGCTGGGCTGCCGGTGCACGAGCCGACCGGGAACATGGTGGTCGACATCGGCGGCGGCACCACCGAGGTGGCGATCATCTCGATGGGCGGCGTGGTCACGAGCCAGTCGATCAGGATCGGCGGTGACGAGCTCGACCAGGCGGTGATCGCGTTCGCCAAGAAGGAGTTCTCGCTGATGCTGGGCGAGCGCACCGCCGAGGAGATCAAGATCGCCATCGGCTCGGCGTGTCCCTTCGGCGAGGAGTCGCACGCGGAGGTGCGCGGGCGCGACCTGGTCAGCGGGCTGCCCAAGACGATCATCGTGTCGAGCGAGGAGATCAGGAAGGCCACCGAGGAGCCGGTCAACGCGATCGTCGACGCGGTCAAGACCACGCTCGACAAGTGCCCGCCCGAGCTGTCCGGCGACATCATGGACCGCGGCATCGCGCTCACCGGCGGGGGCGCCCTGCTCAAGGGGCTCGGTGAGCGGGTCAAGGCCGAGACGGGCATGCCCGTGCACCTGGTCGACAACGCGCTCGACTCGGTCGCCATCGGCTCCGGCAAGTGCGCCGAGGAGTTCGAGGCCCTCCAGCAGGTCCTGGTGCCGGAGTCGCGACACTGATGAGAGACTCACGCCGTGCCCGGCTGATCCTGGGAGTGCTGCTGACGGCGGCGCTGGTCATCCTGACCGTTGACCACCGCGCCGGCGACAGCTCTCCGCTGCGCCCGCTGCGCGCGGCCGGGGCCTATCTGTTCGGCACGGCGGAGCAAATCGGCGGCGGGGTCGTCCGGCCCGTGGGCGGGTTCGTGCACGCGATCCTGACCGCCCCGAGCGCGAAGGATCGCATCGAGGCGCTCAAGGAGGAGAACGCCAAGCTGCGGACGGGCCTGCTGGCCGGCAAGCTCGACGCCGACCGCGCCAAGGAGCTCAAGCAGCTCCTGGGGCTGGCCGGGGCCGGGGGATACCGGGTGGTCACGGGCACCGTGGTCGCCAGGCGCGGCCAGCCGGGGTTCGAGGACGCCGTGCAGATCGACGTCGGCACGAACGACGGGGTGCGGCCGGAGATGACCGTGCTCAACGGCGACGGGCTGGTGGGCCGGGTCGTGCACGCCTCCTCGCGCACCTCGACGGTGGTGTTGATCAGCGATCCCGCCTCGGCCGCCGGGGCGCGGCTCGAAGGGGGCAAGGAGATCGGCGTCGTGCACGGGGTGGGGGAGCACGGGCGGCTCGTGCAGTTCCGGCTGCTCGACTCGACGGCGCCGATGAGCAGGGGCGGGCGGATCGTGAGCTTCGGGTCCCAGCACGGGACGCCGTACGTGCCGGGGGTGCCGATCGGGGTGATCGAGCGGGTGGAGTCCACCCCCGGGGAGCTGACGCGGATCGCCTATGCCCGGCCGTACGCGGATCTGACTGCGCTGGACGCGGTCGGCGTGGTGGTGGAGGCGCCCAAGCGGGATCCCCGTGACGCCGTGCTGCCCGCCAAGGAGGGGGCGCGGTGATCGGGGGAGTCTCCGTGGTGCTGGCGCTGCTGGCGCAGGTGATGCTGGTCAACCGGGTGCCGCTGCCCGCCGGGGGCGCGCCCGATCTGGTGTTGCTGGCCGTCATCGGTGCCGCGCTGGCCCGGGGGCCCGCGCCCGGGGCCGTGCTCGGGTTTTTCGCCGGCCTGCTGGTCGACGTCATGCCGCCGTCCGCGCATCTGGCCGGCCAGTACGCGTTCGTGATGGCGCTCGTCGGCTACGTCGCCGGGCGGGGCGCGGGCGGGCCCGTGACCACCGTCGTGCTGTGCGTGCTGATGGCGCCGCTGCTGGCGGCGGCCGTGGGCGGGCTGATCTCCGATCCGCGGGTGACGATGTCCACGGTGACCGAGCAGGTGCCCGTCACGATCGTCTACACGCTGGTGGTCTCGCCGGTCGTGATCTGGCTGACCATGCGGGGCAGACAGGCGAGGTTCTCGACATGATGAGGATGCGGGCCCGGCTGCTGGTGCTGCACCTGCTCGTGCTGACGCTGCTCGTGGTGCTGGCCGTGCGGCTGTGGCAGGTGCAGGTGGTGCGCGGGCAGGAGTTCGTGACGCGGGCGACGGAGACCCGGACGCGGGCGGTGATCGTGCCCGCCGTGCGGGGGCAGATCCTCGACTCGTCCGGACGGCCTCTGGTGCGGAACAAGACCGCGCTCGTGGTCTCCGTGGACAGGACCCGCCTGTCCAGGATGAAGGACGGCGGCATCAAGGTGCTGCGCAAGCTGTCCGCGGTGCTCGGGAAGCCGGTCGCGGACCTGCAGCAGCGCATCACGCCCTGCGGGCCGGGGGTGGGCAAGCCGTGCTGGACGGGGTCGCCGTACCAGCCGGTTCCGCTGGACGAGAAGGTGGACACGCGCGAGGCGCTGCAGATCCTGGAGCGGCAGGAGGAGTTCCCCGGGGTGACGGCGGAGATCCACTCCGTCCGGCAATATCCGGGGGGCCGGGCCGGGGCGCAGATGCTCGGCTACCTGCAGCCGGTCACCGAGGCGGAGCTGGAGAAGCGTGAAGGGCTGAAGGCCAGCTTCTCCGGGGTGGACCTGGCCGGGCGTGACGGGCTCGAATACGTCTACGACGACGCGCTGCGGGGCAAGGCCGGCCTGCGCAGGGTGCAGGTCGACCGGATGGGCAAGGCGCTCGGGGTCGAGGAGCAGGTGACGCCCATTCCGGGCGACCATCTGGTGACCAGCATCGACTCGCGGGTGCAGGCGGTGGTGGAGAAGGCGCTCGGGAAGGCGATGAAGTCCGCGCCGGGGGCCGACGGAGGGGCCGGGGTGGTGCTCGACGCGCGTACGGGTCGGGTGGTGGCCCTGGCCAGCGCGCCCGGCTACGACCCGGAGATCTGGGGAGGCGGGATCTCGGCGCGCGGATACCAGTGGCTGCTGTCGGAGAAGTCCGGCAAGCCGCTCGTGTCGCGGGCGATCAACGGCCAGTTCGCGCCGGGCTCGACGTTCAAGGTCTCGTCGGTGGCGGCGATGTTGCGGGCGGGCTATCCGCTGAACGGCCAATACTCCTGCCCGGGCTCCTACGCCGTGGGCGGCCGGGCCTTCAACAACTTCCGCGGCATCGCGCTGGGCACGCTCTCCCTGCACACGGCGCTGGTCAAGTCGTGCGACACGATCTTCTACCGGGCGGCGTACGAGCAATACCTCAAGGACGGCGGGCGGCATCCCAAGAAGGCCACGAAGGAGGTGTTCGCCAACATGGCCAGGTCGTTCGGGTTCGGCAACCCGACCGGCGTGGACCTGCCCGGCGAGTCCTCCGGCCGGATCCCCGACCGGGCCTGGAAGAAGGACCTGTGGAACAAGACCAGCGCGGTCAACTGCGAGCGGTCGCGCAAGGGCTATCCGGAGGTGAAGGACAGGGCGCGGGCCGAGTTCCTGAAGCGGCTGGCGCTGGAGAACTGCACCGAGGGGTTCCTGCTGCGGCCGGGTGACTCGGCCAACTTCTCCATCGGCCAGGGTGACGTGCTGGTGACGCCGATGCAGCTGGCCAGGGCGTACATGGCGCTGGTGAGCGACGGCAAGCTGCGCAGCCCGCGCATCGGGTGGGCGCAGGTGCGGCCCGACGGCAAGGTGGTCAGGACCATACCCGTGCCGGTGGTGGGCAAGCTGCCGCTCAGCCAGAAGGAGCGCCTGTACATCAAGAACGCGCTCAGCCAGGTGGCCCAGGACGGCACCGCGGCGGGGGCCTTCGCCGGGTTCCCGATGAACAAGGTGCGGGTGGGTGGCAAGACCGGTACGGCTGAGGTCTGGGGGAAGAAGGACACCTCGTGGTTCGCGTCGTTCGCGCCGACGAAGAACCCGCAGTACGTGGTGGTCGTGATGGTGTCCCAGGGTGGGATGGGGGCGCAGACGGCGGCCCCGGCCGTGCGGGAGATCTACGAGGGGATCTACGGCATCAAGCGCAAGCCCGCCGTGCCGGGTGGGCGGCTGACCACGCGCCTGCCGACGTTCTCGCCCGACGGGATGGTGGCCGGGGGATGAGCGGGCGAGTGGTGGTGGCGGGGGCTGGGGCGGTCCCACGGAAGTGCGGGCGTTCGGCGGGCGGTGGGGCGCTTGCTCGGAAATGCGGGCGTTCGGCCGGGGTGGGGCCGGTTGCCGGGAGATGCGGGTGGGTGGTGCTCGGGATGCGCGGGGGTGTGGGGGGCAGGGTTGAATCTGGAGCTTGGGGGATGCCTGGGTGGGGTGTGGTTCTAGGCGGGGTTGGCGTGGGCTGGGGGAGCGGTGGGGGTTTGGGTGTTGAGGTTGGGTTGGGGGTTGAGGGGTGATGGCGCGGACGGTGGCGGTTCGGCGGCCCTCCTTGTTGCGGCGGATGGCTCGCGAGAACTCGACGGTGCGGCGGCTCGACGGGCTGATGCTGGTCGCGGTGGCCGGGCTGTGCGTGATCGGCACGCTGCTGGTGTGGTCGTCCACCAGGACCTGGGCGCCGGGCTCGACGGGGCTGGTGAAGAAGCACCTGCTCAACGAGGTCATCGGCGTGGTCCTGTGCGGGATCGTGGCCATGGTGGACCACCGGGCGATGCGGGCGTACGCGCCTCTGGTGTTCCTGTTGTCGCTGGTGGGGCTGGGGCTGGTGATCACGCCGCTGGGGGCGACGATCAACGGGTCGCACTCGTGGATCCTGCTCGGCGGTGGGTTCGCGGTGCAGCCGTCCGAGTTCGCCAAGGTGGGGCTGCTGCTGATCATCGCGATGTTGCTGGCGCAGCCGGCAGAGGGGACGGATCGGCCGCGCGGGCTCGACGTGGTGCTGGCGCTGATCGCCGCCGGGATCACGATCGGGCTGGTGATGCTCCAGCCGGACCTGGGTACGGCGCTGGTGCTGGGGGTGATCACGGCCGCGGGGTTGATCATCTCGGGGGTGCGCAAGCGGTGGATCGGGGTGCTGACGCTGGCGGCGGGGGCCGGGGTGTTCTCGGTGTTCTACTTCCAGATGCTGGAGCCGTACCAGGTGGCGCGGTTCACCGCGTTCGTCGATCCGAGCGTGGATCCGCGCGGGGTCGGCTACAACAGCACGCAGTCGATGATCGCGATCGGCTCCGGGCAACTGCTCGGGAAGGGGCTGCTCGGGGGCGGGCAGACGACCGGGCGGTTCGTGCCCGAGCAGCACACCGACTTCATCTTCACGGTGGCGGGCGAGGAGTTCGGGTTCCTCGGGTCGGTCACGGTGGTGCTGCTGCTCGGGGTGGTGCTGCTGCGCGGGCTGAAGATCGCCAGGCAGTGTGAGGACAGGTTCGGGACGCTGGTCGCGGGCACGATCGTGTGCTGGTTCGCGTTCCAGACGTTCATCAATGTGGGCATGACGATCGGAATCATGCCGATCACCGGGCTGCCGCTGCCATTCGTGTCATATGGCGGCACCGCCACCTTTGCCAATCTCATTGCGATTGGGCTGCTTCAAGCCATCCGGGTGCGAAGACAGTCGTTTAATTAGAGGTATGTTCTTGGCCTACTGCGATGAGTGCGAGGAGCGCTTTCTGCTGCCCGCGAACCATGTCATCGGCGTACACAACCTCCAGAGCGGTGTCATCGCCGTCGAGCTGACCTGCTACGAGGGGCACCACATCATGGTGCTCAGCGGAAACGACATCGACATCCCCGGACCTGCCACCGTCTGAGCGCCGCTACCCTGGACGGTATGACTGTCGAGTCGATATTCCCCCGCCTGGAAGCGCTGCTGCCCAAGGTGCAGAAGCCCATCCAGTATGTCGGGGGTGAGCTCAACTCGACCGTCAAGGACTGGGACTCCGCCGACGTTCGGTGGGCGTTGATGTACCCGGACGCCTACGAGGTCGGGCTGCCCAACCAGGGTGTGGCCATCCTCTACGAGATCCTCAACGAGCTCCCCCGCACGCTGGCCGAGCGCACCTACGCGGTCTGGCCCGATCTGGAGGCGCTCATGCGGGCCGAGGGCGTCCCGCAGTTCACCGTCGACGCGCACCGGCCGGTGCGCGCCTTCGACGTGCTCGGGGTCTCGTTCTCGACCGAGCTCGGCTACACCAACATGCTGACCGCCCTCGATCTGGCCGGCATTCCGCTGCTGGCCGTGGACCGCGGCGAGGACGACCCGATCGTGCTCGCGGGCGGCCACGCGGCCTTCAACCCCGAGCCCATCGCCGACTTCCTCGACGCGGCCGTGCTCGGCGACGGGGAGCAGATCTCCATCGCCATCAGCGAGGTCATCCGCGAGTGGAAGGCCGAGGGCAGACCGGGCGGGCGTGACGAGCTGCTGATGCGGCTCGCCGAGTCCGGCGGGGTCTACGTGCCGAAGTTCTACGACGTCGACTACCACGCCGACGGCCGCATCAAGCGGGTCGCGCCCAACCGGGCCGACGTGCCGTGGCGGGTGCACAAGCACACCGTGATGGACCTCGACGAGTGGCCCTATCCGAAGAAACCGCTGGTGCCGCTGGCCGAGACGGTGCACGAGCGATTCAGTGTGGAGATCTTCCGCGGCTGCACGCGCGGGTGCCGGTTCTGCCAGGCAGGCATGATCACGCGTCCGGTGCGCGAGCGTTCCATCACCACGATCGGCGCGATGGTCGAGAACGGCATCAAGGAGTCCGGCTTCAACGAGGTCGGCCTGCTGTCGCTGTCCTCCGCCGACCACTCCGAGATCGCCGACGTGGCCAAGGGCCTGGCCGACCGCTACGAGGGCACCAACACCTCGCTGTCGCTGCCCTCGACCAGGGTCGACGCCTTCAACATCGACCTGGCCAACGAGTTCTCCAGGAACGGCAGGCGCTCGGGCCTGACGTTCGCGCCCGAGGGCGGCTCGGAGCGGATGCGCAAGGTGATCAACAAGATGGTCACCGAGGAAGACCTGATCCGCACCGTCACCACGGCCTATTCGCAGGGGTGGCGGCAGGTCAAGCTCTACTTCATGTGCGGGCTGCCCACCGAGATGGACGAAGACGTCCTGGGCATCGCCGACCTGGCCAAGAAGGTCATCCAGGCGGGCCGCGAGGCGACCGGCAGCCGCGACATCCGCTGCACGGTCTCCATCGGCGGCTTCGTGCCCAAGCCGCACACGCCGTTCCAGTGGGCCGGGCAGGCCGACCACGAGACCGTCGACCGGCGGCTCAAGGCGCTGCGCGACTCGCTGAGGGGCGACAAGCAGTACGGCCGGGCCATCGGTTTCCGCTACCACGACGGCAAGCCGTCCATCGTGGAGGGCCTGCTGTCGCGGGGCGACCGCAGGGTCGGCGCCGTGATCAGGGCCGTCTGGGAGGGCGGCGGCCGGTTCGACGGCTGGAGCGAGCACTTCTCCTACGAGCGCTGGATGGCCGCCGCCGAGAAGGCGGGAGTCGACGTCGACTGGTACACCACGCGCGAGCGGGAGGAGAACGAGGTCCTGCCGTGGGACCACCTCGACGCCGGGCTCGACCGCGAATGGTTGTGGCAGGACTGGCAGGAGGCCGTCTCCGGCGGTGAGGTCGAGGACTGCCGCTGGACTCCGTGCTACGACTGCGGCGTCTGCCCGACCATGGGCACAGAAATTCAGATCGGTCCCACGGGGCGGAAACTCCTTCCTCTTACGGTGGTCTAGCGCGCTCAGTGGGCGAGCCGTGTCTCGGCGTACACGTTCACGCACCAGCGCGGCTTATCCTGAGACGAAGGAACTCTTACAAGGGAAGGACGACAAGCTCTGAAACCTGTTCCCGAAGGGCCTCCGCCCGCGCCCACGGTGCAGCGCCTGCGTGTGCGTTACGCCAAGCGCGGCCGCCTGCGCTTCACCAGTCACCGCGACATCTCGCGGGCCGTTGAGAGAGCGGTTCGCCGTGCCGGCATTCCGGTGGCTTTCAGCGCGGGCTTCTCGCCCCACCCGAAGATCTCCTACGCGGGCGCGGCGCCGACCGGCGTCGCCAGCGAAGCCGAATACCTCGAGATCGGTGTTACCACGCCGTGCGACCCCGACCAGGTCAAGCAGAGGCTTGACGAGTCGCTGCCGCCCGGGCTCGATGTGCTCGACGTTGTGGAGGCAGGTCCGGGGGGGCTGGCCGATCGCTTGGAGGTCTCCGACTGGGAGGTGCGGCTGCCCAGTGCCGATCGCGAGCTCGCCGAGGTGGCGGTGGAGAAGTTTCTCGCGGAAGGCACGGTGGAAGTCGAGCGCCTCACCAAGAAGGGTCCCCGCCGCTTCGACGCGCGGCAGGCGGTCCTGGGGCTCGTGGTGTCCGAGGGAACAGACAGATCCGCAGCTCAGGTGCTTGGAGAACCGTGTGTCATACTGCGCATGGTTGTTCGGCACATGACGCCTGCCGTTCGACCCGACGATGTGCTCACAGGGCTGCGCCTTGTGGCCGACTTCGCGCCGCCGGTTCCCCCCGAGGTGACCAGGCTGGCGCAGGGGCCGCTCGACGCCAGCACCGGTGGACTTGCTGACCCGCTCGACCTGGACCGCGACACCACGCGCGGCGGCGAGGCGGGACCGGCGAGTGAGCACGTCGCCGGTTAAGGAAGTGATCGGCGAGAGCCGGGCACGACCGCTGACAGGACTTGGCGCCGGCGCCCCCGACTCGGGAACGCCGGCGGACAACGAGACACGAGGGCTCCTGCGCGGCGCGGCGACGCGCCCGGGAGCTGACGGGAGAGCGCCCGCATGCTCGATAACGAGCCCAACGCCGGGGCCACTGGCCCTGACGGGGAGACAATTGAACAGCCCAAGGTGACCAGGCGTCGCCGCTCCGCCAGCCGCCCCGCGGGTCCTCCGCCGGAGCTGCCCGAGGAGCCGGCCTCCGTTCCGGTCACAGTTCCCGCCGCGCAGGCGGCGCCGTCGGTGGCTGAGGTGCAGCCGGTGCAGCGCACCGCCGCTCAGCGGGCGGCGGGAGAGCCTGCGCCTGAGATTCTCGCGGCCGCCTCCCAAGCGGCGACCGCTGCTACGGCGACCGCTGGTACGGCTGCTGCCGGTGCCGAGGCGCCTTCCGGCGTGGGCACCGAGGGCGGTGCGGTGACCCCCGAGACGGGGGCGGCGCCCGCCGGGGAGAGCCCGGTCGAGGCGGCCGTGGGCGATGCTGTCGCCGAGGCCGTGGCTGAGAAGCCGAAGAGGGCCGCCAGGACGCGGTCCACCGCCACGACGACGCGGCGGCGTACGACGAAGAAGGCCGCCGAGGCCGAGGCTGAGGCGCTCCCGGAGGAGGGGGCGCCCGCAGAGGCCGCGGTCGAGGCCGCCGAGCCGGTGAAGCGGCGCAGGACGCGTAAGAAGGCCGAGCCGGAGGAGGCCGTGACGGCCGCCGCCGAGGTGCGGTCCGTGGAGGACTCCGCTGCCCGTGCCGGTGAGGTTCCGGCCGGTCGCGCCGAGGGTGCCGAAGTCGTGGCGCCTTCCGGCGGTGGCGAGGCCGCCGCGCCGTTCGGCGTCGAGGCGGGTCCCGGTGGCGACGCCGGGACGACGGCTCGCGGGCTGGACGGCGGAGTGACGGCCGAGGCCGGTGCCGGCGCGGAGGCTCCCGCGGGTGCTGAGGCGGCAGCTGCCGCGGGCGCCGAGGCGGAGGCTGCCGCAGGTGCTGGGGTAGAGGGTCCCGCAGGGGCTCGCGCAGGTCGCCGGGCGGCTCGCACGGGTGCCAAGGCGGAAGGTCGCGCAGGCGGCCGGTCTCGCGCTGGGCGCGGCGCCGCTGCCGCCGCCGGTGACGAGGATGCCGCTCGTGAGGCGGCCGAAGGTGTGGCGGCCGGCGACGTGCGCGCGGCCGCGGCGGGACAGGCGGCCGGTGACGTGCCGGCGCAGGCCGGTGACGTGGCCGCTGCCGGTGGCGACGTCGCGGCTGTGGGCGGCGAGGTGGCTGCCGGTGCCGGTGGGCGCGGTGGTGTCGAG
This sequence comes from Nonomuraea sp. MTCD27, assembly GCF_041950495.1. Lineage (NCBI taxonomy): Bacteria > Bacillati > Actinomycetota > Actinomycetes > Streptosporangiales > Streptosporangiaceae > Nonomuraea > Nonomuraea sp. MTCD27. Next base: position 15,784 of record NZ_JBGNUW010000016.1, read on the forward strand.
GCGGAGGCCGGTGTGGCCGAGGACGCCGACGAGGACATTCTGGAGATCCTGCCGGAGGACGAGCCGCTCGACGACGAGCCCGCCGGCGAGGACCTCGACGAGGAGAACGTGCGGCCCAGCCTGCTCGCCGACCCGTTCGGGTTGTCCGCGCGCAGGCAGGACGAGCCGGGTGCCGCGTTCCAGCGGCCCGCGGCCATCTTCGCGCCGCTGTTCCAGGCGCCCGACCCGAGCCGTGCCAAGCCCGTCGTCACCCGGCGGGCCGAGCCGCCGCAGCCGGTCGCCGGGCCCGAGGAGGCCGAGGAGCCGGTCGACGAGACGGTGATCGAGGAAGAGACCGACGTCGACACCTCCGACGAGCAGGAAGAGGAAGAGGGCGGCGGCCGTCGCCGTCGCCGCCGCAGGGGCGGCAGGGGCCGTGGCAAGGCGCGCGAGCGTGACGAGGCCGAGGACGGCGAGGAGGCCGAGGAAGAGGCCGACGAGGAGCAGGCCGAGGAGGGCCAGGAAGAGGAGGCCACCTCGTCCCGCCGTCGTCGCCGCCGCCGTCGCCGGGGTGGCGACGAGGGTGCCGAGCCGGCCACCGACGACCCGCCGAACACGGTGGTGCGCATCCGCGCGCCGCGTTCGGGCCGTACGGGCTCGCTCGACACCGCCACCGACGGCGTGCAGAGCGTGCGCGGCTCGACCCGGCTCGAGGCCAAGAAGCAGCGCCGCCGCGAGGGCCGCGAGCTCGGGCGCAGGCGCCCGCCGATCATCACCGAGTCGGAGTTCCTGGCCCGCCGCGAGTCCGTGGACCGGATGATGGTGGTGCGCAGGCAGGGCGACCGTACGCAGATGGCGGTGCTGGAGGACGGCGTGCTCGTCGAGCACTACGTCAACCGGGAGGCCAGCCAGTCCTACGTGGGCAACGTCTACCTCGGCAAGGTGCAGAACGTGCTGCCGTCGATGGAGGCCGCGTTCGTGGACATCGGCAAGGGCAGGAACGCCGTCCTGTACGCCGGTGAGGTGAACTTCGACACCGCCGGGCTGGAAGGCCAGCCGAAGCGGATCGAGTCGGCCCTGAAGTCCGGCCAGTCGGTGCTCGTGCAGGTCACGAAGGACCCGATCGGCCACAAGGGCGCCCGGCTCACGTCGCAGATCAGCCTGCCCGGTCGCTACCTGGTGTACGTGCCCGACGGCTCGATGACCGGCATCAGCCGCAAGCTGCCCGACAAGGAGCGCACGCGGCTCAAGAGCATCCTGAAGAAGGTCATGCCGGAGAACGCCGGTGTGATCGTGCGTACGGCGGCCGAGGGCGCCTCCGAGGAGGAGCTGGCCCGCGACGTGGCCCGGCTGTCGGCGCAGTGGGAGAGCATCCAGAAGAAGGCCAAGTCGGCCAGCCCGCCGGAGCTGCTGTCCGCCGAGCCCGACCTGACCATCCGGGTCGTGCGCGACGTGTTCAACGAGGACTTCACCTCGCTGGTCGTGCAGGGCGAGGACGCCTGGGACACGGTCGACGACTACGTCAAGTACGTCGCTCCGCACCTGGCCGAGCGCCTGTCGAGGTGGGACGGCGACCAGGGCGACGTGTTCGAGTCGTACCGGATCGACGAGCAGCTCGGCAAGGCGCTCGAGCGCAAGGTGTGGCTGCCCAGCGGCGGCTCGCTGGTGATCGACCGTACCGAGGCGATGACCGTCGTCGACGTCAACACCGGCAAGTTCACCGGCCAGGGCGGCAACCTGGAGGAGACCGTCACCAGGAACAACCTGGAGGCGGCCGAGGAGATCGTCCGCCAGCTGCGGCTGCGGGACATCGGCGGCATCATCGTCATCGACTTCATCGACATGGTCCTGGAGTCGAACCGCGACCTGGTGCTGCGGCGGCTGCTGGAGTGCCTGGCCCGCGACAGGACCAAGCACCAGGTGGCCGAGGTGACCTCGCTGGGCCTGGTCCAGATGACGCGTAAGCGGGTCGGTCAGGGGCTGCTGGAGGCGTTCTCCACGCCGTGCGACTGCTGCAACGGGCGCGGCCTGATCGTCTCCACGGAGCCGGTCGAGACCAAGCCGGAGCCGCGTGGCACGCAGGGGAAGATGGCCATCGAGAAGACGGTCTCGGACAAGGTTTCCGCGGCCAAGGACTCCGCCGGCCGTGATACCGTGACCGGTGCGCTTGAAGACGTCCCGACCGAGGACGACCAGGCAAACCAGACTTCCGGCAGAGGGCGGCGACGCTCCCGCCGAGCCAAGTCGGCCGAGTAGCCTCGACCGGCTTCCGACGATCCGTCCGGTTCGCCTAGGGGCCCGTTAATCCGGTACCCTGGTGAACCGGTGCGTCAGGTGGCGTGCCCTGTTGGCGCGCTTACTCGGTTCGTCGGTTTGAGACAGGCCGAATGACAGGCGCAGCATTCGGCGGTCGCCTCTGCGTGAGGTGGCTGATGTTCGAAAAACAACAGTGAGTCAGTAGAAGGGTTCCGCGGTGTACGCGATCGTTCGTTGCGGCGGCAGGCAGCAGAAGGTCTCCGTCGGTGACGTCCTCGAGGTGGACAAGGTCGCCGGCGAGGTCGGCTCTTCGGTTTCGCTGCCGACGGTGCTCGTCGTCAACGATGGCGACGTGACCACCGAGGCGGGCAAGTTCATGGTCAGCGCCGAGATTCTCGGCGAGACCAAGGGCCCGAAGATCCGCATTCTCAAGTACAAGAACAAGACCGGTTACAAGAAGCGCCAGGGGCACCGTCAGCGGTACACCCAGGTGAAGATCACCGGTATCGAGCAGGCCTGAACGGGAGTTTGAGAGATGGCACACAAGAAGGGCGCGTCGTCCACCCGGAACGGTCGTGACTCCAACGCCCAGCGTCTGGGCGTCAAGCGCTTCGGTGGTCAGCTGGTCAACGCGGGCGAGATCATCGTCCGTCAGCGTGGCACCCACTTCCACCCCGGCGACAACGTCGGCCGCGGTGGCGATGACACGCTGTTCGCGCTGGCCGCCGGTCACGTGCAGTTCGGTGTCAAGCGCGGCCGTCGGGCCGTGAGCATCGTTCCTGTCGCGGAGTAAGGTCTCCTCCTTCTCCGTCGACCTCGGGTTTGTTGCTTCAGGGGTGGATCGAACCGATCGGGTGTCGATCCACCCCTTGGCGTTTTCCGGGGTGTCTGGAGCGAACGGGGGGCGGGGCCGGTCGGCCTCGCTGTTGGAATGAGATGCCCCTGGTGGGGCGATGGAGGAAATGCCGGGATGCCGGACTTTGTGGACCAGGTGGTCCTGCACATCAGCGCCGGTGACGGGGGAAACGGGTGCGCCTCCATCCACCGGGAGAAGTTCAAGCCGCTCGGCGGCCCCGACGGGGGCAACGGCGGCCGGGGCGGCGACGTCGTCCTGGAGGTCGATCCCAACACGGCGACCCTGCTCGACTACCACCGCCGGCCGCACCGCAAGGCGGACAACGGCAAGCAGGGGCAGGGCTCCAACCGCGACGGCGCCAACGGGGAGGACGTGATCCTGCCCGTGCCCAACGGCACCGTGGTGAAGGACGCCGCGACGGGTGAGGTGCTGGTCGACCTCGTGGGGGCCGGCACGCGGTACGTGATCGCCCAGGGCGGGCACGGCGGGCTCGGCAACGCCGCGCTGGCCTCCACCAAGCGGAAGGCGCCCGGGTTCGCGCTGCTCGGCGAGCCGGGGGACGCGCTCGACGTCATGCTGGAGCTCAAGAGCGTCGCCGACGTGGCGCTGGTCGGGTTCCCGAGCGCGGGGAAGAGCTCGCTGATCGCGGCGCTGAGCGCGGCCAAGCCGAAGATCGCGGACTACCCGTTCACCACCTTGATCCCCAACCTGGGGGTGGTGACGGCCGGAGAGAACGTGTTCACCGTCGCCGACGTGCCCGGGCTGATTCCCGGCGCGTCGCAGGGGAAGGGGCTCGGGCACGAGTTCCTGCGGCACGTCGAGCGGTGCGACATGCTCGTGCACGTCATCGACTGCGCCACCATGGAGCCCGGGCGCGATCCGATCACGGACTACGAGGTGATCGAGGCGGAGCTGCAGGCGTACGGCAAGCTCGAGGACCGGCCGCGGCTGATCGTGCTGAACAAGGCCGACGTGCCCGACGCGCGGGAGCTGGCCGAGCTGGTCAAGCCGGAGTTCGAGGCCCGCGGGCTGAAGGTGTACACGATCTCGGCGGCCACGCACGACGGGCTGCGGGAGCTCACGTACGCGATGGGCGAGTGGGTCGCGGCGGCCCGGGCAAACAAGCCGGTCGAGGAGCCCACGCGGCTGGTCATCAGGCCCAAGCAGCTCGGGGACACCGGGTTCCGGGTGCGGCGGGTCAACGAGAACATGTTCCAGGTCACCGGCGAGAAGCCGGAGCGGTGGATCCGGCAGACGGACTTCACCAACGACGAGGCGGTCGGTTATCTGGCCGACCGACTGGAGCGGCTGGGGGTCGAGGCGGAGCTGGCCAAGGCCGGTGCCGTGGCCGGGGCCGAGGTGGTCATCGGGCCGATGGAGGGTGGCTACGTCTTCGACTGGCAGCCCACGCTGAACGCCGAGTCGGTGCGGACCGGGCCTCGGGGGACCGACAACCGCCTGGGTTAGTAGCCCCGCCCTGGCCCCTGCCCCGCGCATACGCACGCGCCTCGCCGACAGTCGCCCGTGCCCGTCCATGGGCTGGGCGGCTCGGTGCCGGGTGGGGGAGGCGGCGCGTGGGGATGCCGGGGGCGGCGTGTGGGGGTGCCGGGTGGCGTCGGCGGGTGCCGTGGGGCCTGTGTTGTGGGGGTGGGACGGGTCGGTGCAGTCGGTGTAGTCATTTGCCGGAAGCCCGAGCGGATAGGCTGCCAGACGTGCGGGAACAGATCAGCTCAGCGTCGAAGGTCGTTGTCAAGGTCGGCTCCTCCTCGCTCACCACCCCCCAGGGCATGATCGACGTCGATCGCGTCGATGCCCTTGTGGACGTGCTGGCGGCGCGGCGCCGTACCGGGACGCAGGTCGTCCTGGTCTCCTCCGGAGCGATCGCGGCGGGCCTCGGCCCGCTCGGGCTGAGCGCGCGACCGCGCGACCTGGCCACCCAGCAGGCCGCCGCCTCCGTCGGGCAGGGCGTGCTCGTGGCCCGCTACACCTCCTCCTTCGCCCGCTACTCCCTGCGCGTGGGCCAGGTGCTGCTGACCGCCGACGACATGATGCGGCGCGCGCACCACGCCAACGCCCAGCGCACGCTCGCGCGGCTGCTGGAGCTGGGCATCGTGCCCATCGTCAACGAGAACGACACCGTGGCCACCGACGAGATCCGCTTCGGCGACAACGACCGGCTGGCGGCGCTGGTGGCGCATCTGATCCACGCCGACGCGCTGGTGCTGCTGTCCGACGTGGACGCGCTCTACGACGGCCCGCCCAGCCGCACCGGCTCGCGGCGGCTGGCGGAGATCCGGGGTCCGGAGGACCTGGTCGGGGTCGAGCTGGGCAAGAACGGTGCGGCGGTCGGCACCGGCGGCATGGTGACCAAGGTGCAGGCGGCCAGGATCGCGACCGGAGCGGGCGTGCCCGTGGTGCTCACCGCGGCCGCTCACGCCGCCCAGGCGCTCGCCGGGGCCGACGTGGGTACCTACTTCCACCCCGGCGGCCGCCACCCCGGCACGCGCCTGCTGTGGCTCGCGCACGCCACCACTGGACGCGGCCGCCTCCACCTCGACCAGGGGGCCGTGGAGGCCATCGTGGGGCGCCGCAAGTCGCTGCTGCCGGCCGGGGTGACGGGGGTGGAGGGTGAGTTCGCGGCGGGCGATCCGGTGGACCTGTGCGGCCCTCAGGGCCTCGTGGTGGCCCGCGGGCTGGTGAACTTCGACGCCACCGAGATCCCGGGCCTGCTCGGGCGCTCCACGCGGGAGCTGGCGAGCACGCTCGGTCCGGAATATGAACGCGAGCTGATCCACCGCGACGACATCGTCATACTGGAAGCCCACAGCTGACATCCCGATGAGGAGCACGCGATGTCCGAAGAGTTCCTGAAGGTCGCCCGCGCGGCACGAGAGGCCGCTGCCGAGCTGGCCCCGCTGCCGCGGGCGCCCAAGGACCGGGCGTTGCGCGCGATCGCCGACGCCCTGGTCGCCCGCGCGGCGGAGATCGTCGAGGCCAACGCCCCGGACGTCGAGCGGGCCAGGCAGCAGGGCACGTCCGAGGCGATGATCGACCGGCTGCGGCTCGACGAGGCCCGGGTCGCCGCCATCGCCGAGGCCGTGCGCCAGGTGGCCGACCTGCCCGACCCGGTCGGCGAGGTCGTCCGGGGCGGCACGCTGCCCAACGGGCTCGAGCTGCGCCAGCTCAGGGTGCCGCTGGGCGTGATCGGCATCATCTACGAGGGCCGCCCCAATGTCACCGTCGACGCCGCCGCGCTCTGCCTCAAGAGCGGCAACGCGGTGCTGCTGCGGGGCTCGTCGAGCGCCTATTCCTCCAACACCGCCCTGGTGGGCATCATGCAGGACGCGCTGGAGGGCACCGAGGTGCCCGCCGGGGCCGTCCAGCTGGTGCCCGGGCAGACCCGCGACTCGGTCAAGGAGCTCATGCGGGCCCGCGGCCTGGTGGACGTGCTGATCCCGCGCGGCGGCGCGTCGCTGATCAACTCGGTGGTCGAGGAGTCCACGGTGCCGGTGATCGAGACCGGCGTGGGCAACTGCCACGTCTACGTGGACGCCGAGGCCGACGTCGACGTGGCGGTGCAGATCCTGGTGAACGCCAAGGCGCAGCGGCCGTCGGTGTGCAACGCCGCCGAGACGTTCCTCGTGCACGAGAAGGTGGCCGACGCGTTCGTGCCCAAGGCTCTGGAGGCGCTGCGTGAGGCGGGCGTGACCGTGCACGGCGACGAGCGGATCGCCGGCTACGGCACCGGCGTCGTGCCCGTCACCGAGGACGACTTCTACGCCGAATACCTCTCGCTCGACATCGCCGCCGCCGTCGTCGGCTCGCTGGAGGAGGCGGTGGCGCACATCAGGCGCTACGGCTCCGGCCACACCGACGCCATCGTCACCCGTTCCCAGGGGGCCGCGCGCAGGTTCGTCTCGCTCGTCGACTCGGCGGCCGTGGCGGTCAACGCGTCGACCAGGTTCACCGACGGGGGCGAGTTCGGGTTCGGCGCGGAGATCGGCATCTCCACGCAGAAGCTGCACGCACGCGGCCCGATGGGGCTGCCCGAGCTCACCTCGACCAAGTGGATCTATACGGGTGAGGGGCATATGCGCACGTCAGAGGGCACGGTGACGGCTTGTTGACCGGCGTGTCGGCCTGACCGGCGCGGGGTGCCGTGGATTGACTGGGGGACATGGAAATTGTCGTCGCCCTCGTCTTCTCGGCCGCGGTGCTGTTCGGCGCCGACCGGTTGCTGCTCTGGCTGGAGAGCCGTGGACACGTCAACTGGCGCAGGAAGGGACGCAAGCGGCTGTCGGAGGAGCCCACGGCCGGGCTCGACAGCATGCTCTCCGATCACACACGCCGATAAACCTTCGGCGTGCCTCAAGCGGCAACTCGCGTACCGGCGCTAGGGTTGTGTCCCTTATGGGCGCGCCGGGCGGGGAGGGACGGTGAGCAAGCTCGGCAAGGTCGGGCCGTACACCCTGGTCGAGCGGCTCGGCCGGGGCGGGATGGGTGAGGTCTACCTCGCCACCACCCGCCGTGGCGAGCATGTCGCCCTCAAGGTCCTGCATGACCTGGCCGAGGACGAGACCTCGCGAGTCAGGCTGGAGCGCGAGGTCCGCGCGCTGCGCAGGGTCGAGAGCCCGTACGTCGCCAAGGTGCTCGACGCCGACCTGAGCTGTGCCCGCCCCTACCTGGTCATGGAGCACATCGAGGGCGCCACGCTGCTCGACCGCGTCCGCCAGAGCGGCCCCCTGGACGTGTCGCAGCTCGTCGACATGGCCCAGGGCATCGCCGCCGCGCTCGCGATCATCCACGCGGCCGGGGTCGTGCACCGCGACCTCAAGCCGGGCAACATCATCATGGGCACCTCGGGGCCGGTGCTGATCGACTTCGGCATCGCCCAGGTGCTCGACGCGACCCGGCTCACCATGACGGGCACGTTCCTCGGCACGCCGGGCTACACGGCGCCGGAGATCTTCGCCGACGAGCAGGTGGACGCGCCCGCCGACGTGCACGCCTGGGCCGCCACGGTGGCGTTCGCGGCGACGGGGCGGCCGACGTTCGGGCGGGGCACGGCCGAGGCGCAGATGTACGCGGTGCTGAACGGGCAGGCCGATCTCAAGGGCGTGCCGGTGCAGCTGCTGCCGCTGGTGCGCGCGGCGCTCAACAGGGAGCCCGGCAAGCGGCCCACGGCGGCGCTGCTGGCCGATCGGCTGTCCAGGCTGGCCCGGGCCACCAGCGCGGCCGACGCCGAGCCTCCTGCAGCCGACGCGCCGGAGGAGGGCGGCCCGCCCGCCGGCCGGGGCACGGCCGTGCGGAGCCGGCCTTCGGAGGAGGCCGCCGCGGCCCCCCGTGGCGAGGCCAAGGCCCGCAGCAGACCCAACGTGGTGCCGGCCGAGGGCAAGGTGCCGCCGCCGCGCGGGCGTACCGGGAGCCGGCCCGTGCCCGAGGCGAAGGGCGCGGCGGTGGCGCGCAGCCGGGCCGAGGGGAAGGTGCCGGCGCCGCGGACCCGTACGGGTGCGGAGGGGAAGTCCACGGGGGCGCGGGCCAAGGTGACCGCGCCCCGGCAGCGGACGGCGGCGGCCGTCAGGAGCAGGGCGGCGACGAAGCCGCAGACCGGGCGGAGGACCGGGCTCCGGGCGGAGTCGGCCACCACCCTGCCCGCGGGCAACGGCGCGCTGCTGCTGCTGGCGGTGCTGGCCGTGCCGTGCGTGGTGGCGTCGGTGATCCAGCCGATCGCCTCGATCGCGATCACGGCCGCGTTCGTGGTGCTGACCAGGACGTTGTGGATGGGCCACTGGATGGTCAGGAACCGCAGCTCGCGGCGTACGCGGGTGGCGCTGCGGGTGCTGCTCTTCCCGGTCGCGCTGGCCGGGGCCGCCGTGACCGCCGCCGTGTGGCCGGGCGTGCCCGTCGCGGTGGCGTCGGGGGGAGCGCTCTGGGCCACCGGGGGTGGCCGGATCGACTCCGACTGGTGGCAGCAGGCCGCGCCTGTGACGGTGGCGGGCGTGGTGTTCGGGATGTTGTGCGGTGGGATCACCGGGCGCGAGATCGAGCGGATCGGGCAGCGACTGCCCGACCTGCGCAGGGAAGGGCTGCGCGCACTGGCCGTGCTGGGCGGGTTCGTCGCCCTGTGCGCGGCCGCCGTACGCGCTATCGCACTTCTGCTCTGACCCGTGATGGGTCAGTTCGCGTACGCCTGGGGCCCGCCGTTCCGCCACGGCGGGCCGACGCGGCTGAACAAGCAGGTCGGCCGCGTGGTGGCGGAACGGCTAGCCCTGTCCACCGTCGCGGCGGGAGAAGCGGTTGAAGATGCGCTCGCCCGCGTTGACCGCGCCCTCGGCCACGTCACGCAGGACGCCGATGAAAGGGTCCTGCGACTGCTGCCAGGACGCGCGGTAGGACTCGGCCGCGGCCTTGATCTCGTCGGTCACTCTCGCGTTGGGGTCGTCTTCCCTGCGGGGGTAGTCGCCGCCGATGATCCGCTCGTATTCGCCGCTGCGCTGCCACTTGTCCAGCTCCGCCACACGCACCACCGCGAACGGGTGGGTGGTGCCGAGCAGGTTGAGGACCTTGAGAAAGCCGTCGCGAAGGTCGCCCGCGGTGTCGTATTCCTGGTACTGCTCCAGGAACGCCTCGATGTTCATCTCGTGGGTGTAGTCGCCGCCGGCCAGCTTCATCAGCGCCCGCTTGGCCGCCTCGGGGTCCTGCCCGACGAGCAGGCCGCCGCGGTCGGAGGACAGCTCGGACTTGCGGTACCACTCCTCCAGGCCGGCGACGATCGCGCGCAGGCCGATGTAGCCGAGCGGGATCCAGGCGACGCGGGTGGCGAGGCGGGTGAGGATGTCGAGCATCGTCCGGTAGACCGCGTGTCCCGACAGGATGTGCGCGGTCTCGTGGCCGATGACGAAGCGCTGCTCCTCCTCGTTCATGAGGTTGAGCAGGCCGGTGGTCACGACGATGAACGGGTCGTCGAAGCCGATGGCCTTGGCCTGGACCTGCGGGTCCTGCTGGATGTAGATCTCGGGGATCCGGTGCAGGTCGAGGGTGTAGGCGGCGTCGCGGCCCATGTCGTAGACGGAGCGGAACTGGGTCTCGCTCACGCGCACGGCCGACGCCAGGTACATCAGGCGCAGCCGGCGCTCGCTGATGAGGCCGGACATCTGCTTCAGAACGGTGTCGAACCCACTCAACTTGCGCAGAGCGACCAGGGCGGACCGGTCTGCGGGGTGTTCGTAGGCTCGGGACGAGATGCCGGGCAGTTGGACGCGGTTGCGGTCCGGGGTGGTCGTCATGCCCGGCATGCTACGTCCGCAACGGAAGTGATGCGCGGCCATCACGAAGGGGGGTCCCATCATGTTGTGGTAGAGCGCCCGCGTAAGGTCCGTTTCATGATGAACGCGCCTGGTGTGCAAGGGATGCGGCGAGTGGGGGTGATGGGTGGGACGTTCGATCCCATCCACCACGGGCACCTTGTCGCGGCCAGCGAGGTGGCTCACCACTTCCAGCTGGACGAGGTCGTCTTCGTGCCGACCGGACGGCCGTACCAGAAGTCGGAGCGCGAGGTGTCGGCGCCCGAGGACCGCTATCTGATGACCGTCATCGCGACCGCGTCGAATCCCCGGTTCTCCGTCAGCCGGGTGGACGTCGATCGTCCGGGGCCGACGTTCACGATCGATACTTTGCGCGATATTGCGGAAATTTACGGTCCGCAGGTTGAGCTGTACTTCATCACCGGCGCCGACGCGCTCGGCGCCATACTCGACTGGCAGGAAGCCGACGAGCTGTTCGAGCTGGCGCATTTCGTCGGTTGTACGCGTCCCGGGCACACGCTGCACGACCCTGGCCTGCCGGAAGGCCGGGTGACGCTGCTGGAGATCCCCGCGCTGGCCATTTCCTCGTCCGAGTGCCGTCAGCGGGTGGCCAAGGGGGAGCCGATTTGGTATCTGGTGCCCGACGGAATCGTCCAGTACATCAACAAGCGGCGCTTGTATCACGCGGCCGGCTGAAGCGGTCGCGCAGGAGAAGTCGCGGCGTAGGTGAGGGGTTTCGGGCTGGAAGGGTACCCTCAACATAAGGGCATGCTGCCGACACAGGAGGACAGACCCGCATCGTGACCGCATCTGACAGATCCGTCCAGCTCGTGCGCATCGCCGCGGAGGCCGCGGCCGACAAGCTGGCCGATGACATCCTCGCCTACGACGTGAGCGAACAGCTCGTCATCACCGACGCCTTCCTGCTCTGCTCCGCCACCAACGACCGCCAGGTACGCGCCATCGTCGACGAGATCGAGGAGCGGCTGCGCACCGAGGCCGACGCCAAGCCCGTGCGCCGCGAGGGAGAGCGCGAGGGCCGCTGGGTTCTGCTCGACTACATCGACATCGTCGTGCACGTCCAGCACGAGGAAGACCGTACTTTCTACGCGCTGGAGCGCCTGTGGAAGGACTGCCCGGCCATCTCGCTGCCGGAGAGCGTGATGCAGGCCAACCTGCAGCGGGCGCGCGCGTGAGCGAGCGGAGCGGACGAACCATCAGCCACATCAGCGAGATTCACGCCGATCCCGGGCGGCCCGGCGAGGGATCCGCATGAGCAGGCGCATCGTGTGCCTGCGTCACGGGCAGACCTTGTGGAACGTCGAGCAGCGCTTCCAGGGGCATTCCGACATCCCCCTCGACGAGACCGGCGTCGCGCAGGCGGCGCGGGCCGCGTCGCTGCTCGCCTCGTTGCGGCCCACCCTGATCGTCTCCTCCGACCTGCAGCGGGCCAATGACACCGCGCTGGCGCTGGGACGGATCGCCGGGCTCGACGTGGCGGTCGACAAGGACTTCCGCGAACGCGGCGGCGGGCAGTGGGAAGGGCTCACGCGCGAGGAGATCGCCGCGCGCTGGCCCGAGGAATACGCCGCCTGGGAGGCTCCCGACGGCGAACCCGTCACCGACGTGGCCGTGCGGGTGGCGGCCGCCATGCGCCGGTGGGCGTCCCGGATCGACGACGACGGCCTGCTGGTCGTGGCCTCGCACGGCGCGGCGCTGCGGCTCGGGATCTGCGAGCTGCTCGGGCTGCCCGAGCAGTTGTGGCCGGCGCTGGGCGGGCTGGGCAACTGCTCCTGGTCCGTGCTGCAGGAAGGGCGCAAGGGGTGGCGGTTGCTGGAGCACAACGCCGGCACCTTGCCCGAGCCGGTGCACAGCGACGACAAGCCCGAGGCCGAGGCATAAGCAGTTCGTACGGCTCGGGGGCCGTACGGCTGACCTACGGCGTTTCATACAGCACCCTCATAGAGCGCCTTCATACAGTGCCCTCATACAGGGAGCGATTTCGGACGAATCAGTCGGCGACAGACACCGGGGCGGCCTGGGACGGCAGGCCGCTGTCATCGGGGAAGGTTCGTCGATGGAGATTCGGTCACTTCGTTATGCGGTCACGCTCGCGGAGGAGTTGCACTTCGGCCGCGCCGCGCAGCGGCATTTCATCGCGGCGCAGCCGTTCGGGCGGCACATCCAGCGGCTGGAGCGGGAGGTCGGGCGGCGGCTGTTCGAGCGTACGAGCCGGAGGGTCGTGCTGACCCCCGCGGGGGAGCGACTGATCGCGGAGGCCCGCCGCGTGCTGGCGGCGGTGGACGCGCTGGCCGAGGTCGCCCGTTCGGACCCGCTGCGGGATCCTGGGCCGGCGGGCCCGCTGCGCGATCGTGGGGCGGCGGACCCGCTGCGGGATCTTGCGCCGGGGGACCCGCTGCGGGACGCCGAGCGGGGGCCTGACGTTGCGGCAGGGCGCGTGGTTGCGGGGGGATCGTAACCTTTCCTGCTGATGATCCCCGTGCGGGGCCCGTGGTGAAGTCGTGCGCATGGGACATCAGCGCATCACCAACACGAGGCTCGAGGCGGCGGCTCTCCATGAGATCGTTCCCGGGGTGCACGCGTGGGTGCAGCCCGACGGCACGTGGTGGGTCAACAACGCGGGCGCGGTGACCGGGGACGACGGCACGATCGTCATCGACACCTGCGCCACCGAGGAGCGTACGCGGAGATTCCTGCGCGCCCTCGCAGCGGCCACCGGCGACGACCCCATCAGGGCGGCGGTGAACACGCACCAGCACGGCGACCACACCTACGGCAACAGCCTGCTGCCCGCGCAGGCCGTGATCGTCGGTCACGAGAGCGTGCGCGACGCGGTGCTGACGGACTTCGTCATCGACGGATGCCCGCCGTTCTGGTCGCCGGTGCCCGACTGGGGCGCGGTGACGCGGCGGCCGCCGTCGCTCGTGTTCCGCTCGGAGCTGACGCTCTACAGCGGCGGGCGGCGGATCGACGTGCTCCATCCCGGGCATCCCGCGCACACCGGCGGCGACGTGGTCGTCTGGCTGCCGGAGGAGCGCGTGCTGTTCACCGGCGACCTGCTCTTCCACGGGCTCACGCCCCTGGTGCTGATGGGGTCGCTCGACGGGGCGCTGCGGTCGCTGGACTGGCTGGCGGGCTTCGGCGCCGACCACGTCGTCCCCGGGCACGGCCCGCTGGCGGACGGGGACGCGCTGCCGGGCATCCTGGCCGACCACGAGCGCTACTACCGGTTCGTGGCGGACACCGCGCGGGACGGGCACGAGCGGGGGCTGAGCCCCCTGGACGCGGCCCGGCGCGCCGACCTGCGGGATTTCGAGGGGTGGGCCGACGCGGAACGGATCGTGCTCAACCTCCACCGGGCGTATGCCGACGCGGCGGGCGGCGAGGTGGACCTCCTGACCGCGTTCGGCGACGCCGTGGAGTGGAACCGCGGCCCCTTTCCCACGGCCGTCTGAGGAGGCTTCGATGAGGTTCGTCACGTATGCGGGGCGCGAGGGCGACCGCGCCGGGCTGCTGGTCTCCGAGGAGGTGTACGCCCTGCCGCCGGGGGTGCGGCTGGTCGACCTGCTCGGCGACCTGCCCGCCGCCGGTACGGCCGCGCTGCGCGATCCCGCGGAGGTGGTGCCGCTCGAATCCGTACGGTTGCGGGCGCCCGTCCCCGAGCCGCCGACCGTGCGCGACTTCATGACGTTCGAGCAGCACGTCGAGGGCGTGGCCAAGCTGATGGGGGCGACCGTGCCCGAGCAGTGGTACGCGGCGCCGGCCTTCTACTTCACCAACCCCTACGCCGTGATCGGGCCGCACGACGACGTGCCGCTGCCGCCGGGGTGCGGCGTGTTCGACTTCGAGCTGGAGGTGGCCGCGGTGATCGGGCGCGGCGGGCGGAACCTGGGCGTCGAGGAGGCCGCCGGGCACATCGCCGGGTACGTGCTCATGAACGACTGGTCGGCGCGGGATCTCCAGCTCGCCGAGATGGAGGTGCTGCTGGGGCCGGTGAAGGGCAAGGACACCGCCACGACGCTCGGGCCCGTGCTGGTCACGCCGGACGAGCTGGAGCCGTATCGGTCGGGCAACGCGTACGACCTGTCGATGACCGCGGCCGTCAACGGGCTCACCGTGGGCGGGGACCGGTGGAGCAACATGTCGTTCTCCTATGCGCAGATGATCGCGTACGCGTCCCGAGGGACCGAGGTGCGGCCCGGGGACGTGCTCGGGTCGGGTACGTGCGGCGGTGGGTGCCTGGCCGAGCTGTGGGGGCGGCTGGGGTTGGAGGCGCACGCGCCGCTGGCGCCCGGCGACACGGTGACGATCAGCGTCGACCTGCTGGGCGTGCAGCGGTGCCGGATCGTGGAGGGCGCCGAGCCGGTCGGGGACTCCCTGGAGGCGCGTCGTAGTCCTTGAGGGTGATGGCGGCGGCGGCCCGGTCGGTCATGCGTTTGATGAGGCTCTTGCCCGGCATGTACGGCAGCAGGCGCATCATCTGATTACGGCGCCAGATCTGCGACTTCTTCTGCGGAACCAGGTATTTGTCGGCTCCCTGCGCTTGGCGGTGACAGACCTCGACATATGGCCTTATGTGGTTCTCGTACTGGGTGAAGGCGGTCTCGTGGTCGCCGGCCTCGGCCAGCTCGCCGGCCAGGACGTACGCGGCGATCAGCGCCAGGCCGGTGCCCATGCCGCCCGGGCCCGGGGCGTAGCCCGCGTCGCCCAGGAGGGCCAGCCTGCCGGAGGAGTAGCGGGGCAGGACGACCTGGGCGGCGGGGGCGAAGTAGAAGTCGTCGGCCCGGCGCATCTGGTCGAGCAGGTGCGGGATCTCCCAGTCCAGGCCGGCGAAGGCGCTCTCGACCAGGATCCGCTGCGCGTGGCGGTCGCGGTGATCGTAGGTGAGCGGGGGCGCGGCGAAGTCGAGCGCGGCCCTGGTGCGGCCGCCGGTGCTCATGATGGTGGCGCATCTGCCCGGGGCGCTGTACATCAAGCCCTCGTGGTCGAGGTCGTAGGTGCCGGGGACGGAGAAGATCGCGCCGTACATGCCCAGGTGGCGGAGCTGCGCCTCGCCGAAGGCCAGCTCCCGCACCTGGGAGCGGAGGCCGTCCGCGCCCACGACCAGGTCGAACGTCCTGGGCGCCGCTCGTTCGAACGTGACGTGCACGCCCGCCGGGGTCTCGGTCAGCGAGGTGATGGAGTCGTCGTAGACGTACTCGGCGTCCGTGGCGTCGTGGAGGATGCGGCTCAGGGTGCCGCGCAGGATCTCCACCTCACCGCTGAACGCCTCCGACGGGAGGCTCGACAGGCGCCTGCCGCGGGCATCGACGATCTTGATGTCGCCCATGCGGGTCTGGGCCCGGCGTACCGCGTTGAGGATGCCCATGCGGGCGAGCACGTCGAGTTGCGGGGCGCCGCGGAAGTCGACGGCCTGGCCGCCCGGGCGGATCGCGGGGGCGCGTTCGACGATGGTGGGGTGGTTGCCGTGGCGTTCGAGCCAGTGGGCGAGGGCGGGGCCCGCTATGCCGCCGCCGGAGATCAGGATGGTGAGGTCGCGCATTTCTGGTGCCCTCTCGTTTACGGTGTACGCGCACTCTAGAATGGGGTGGTTTACCAGGCAATATTGCTATCTGGTGCACTAGTGCGGTGGCATGCGGTCTCGCGGGCGGGCGGGGGCGGTGCACTAGAGCGCCTTCGGGAAGGGGCGGTTGGTGGATCGAGCGGACGCGCCGTACCTCCGGATCGTCGAGGAGCTCAGGCGCCGCGTCGCGGCGGGGGAGCTGGCAGCGGGCGACCGGCTGCCCTCCACGCGGCAGATCGTCCGGGAGTTCGGGGTGGCGATGGCCACGGCCAGCAAAGTACTGAGCCGGTTGCAGGAGGAGGGGGTGGCGCGGGCCGTACCGGGGGTGGGCACCGTGGTGGCCGGGCGCGAGGCGCCCGCGCAGGACCTGACCAGGCAGCGCATCGTGCGGGCGGCCATCGGGATCGCCGACGGGGAGGGGCTGGCCGCCGTCTCCATGCGCCGCATCGCCACCGAGCTGGGCGCCTCGGCCATGTCCCTGTACCGGTACGTGGCGGGCAAGGACGAGCTCGTGCACCTGATGGCCGACACCGTGTACGGGGATGACCCGCCGCCCGACCGGATCCCCCGCGGCTGGCGGGAGCAGCTCGAACTGGCCCTGCGGCAGCAGTGGCGCATCCACCGGCGCCATCCGTGGCTGGCCCAGGCCATCTCGCTGACCCGGCCGGAGTTCGTCCGCAACGGCATGGCGCACACGGAGCGGCTGCTGCGGGCGGTGGACGGGCTCGGCCTGGACGCGAACACGATGCTGCACGCCGCGCTGTCCCTCGTGAACCTGGTCCGCGGCACGGCCGTGAGCCTGGAGGCCGAGGAACAGGCGCGGACGGAGACCGGAGTCACGGACGACGAGTGGATGCAGGCGCGGGAGGCGGAACTGCGCGAGCTGTTCACCTCCGGTGCCTTTCCCACCCTCGCCAAGGTGGTGGCGGGGCCCGGGCTGGACATGGACCTGGACTCGATCTTCGAGTTCGCACTGCGCCGGCACCTCGACGGGCTGGCCGTGCTGGTGGCGGCGGCCAGGGTTCGGGAAAGGCGGCGCGATTAGGCGAATGAGGGCGGATGGCTATATGCTCTCGGAGCGCCGCAACGGGTGGACCCGAAGCGGTGACCAGGGGCTATGGCGCAGTTGGTAGCGCGCCTCCATGGCATGGAGGAGGTCTGGGGTTCGAATCCCCATAGCTCCACCCCTTGTGGTTGTCGGCAGGCTTGGGCCTGCTCCCCCTTCCTTTCCGTGGACGTTGATGGGGCGAAGGGCTGGACGTCGCTCCGGCAGCGCGTGATCTTCGGCGCCGGGGCCCCAGCGGTCGGATCGGGTGGCTGTACATCGCGTTGTCGACGCACGCGGAAGTCCCAAGTGCTGTGGGTGCGCGGTCGAGTCATCAGGCGGGCTGGGTGACTGCTCGTTCCGGCCGGGTTTCGTCGTGCGGGGGGTTGTCTGCTCCGGGCCGGTCGTTTCGTGGAGGTTCCGGCTGGTGGGCGGCTGGTCTGTGGGGCGGCTTGGTCTGTGGGGCGGCTGCCCTGTGAGGCGGCTGGCCTATGCGGTGTTGGCTGTCCCGTGGAGTTGCTGGTCTCGGGGGTGCGCTGCTCGGGCCGGTTGCGGCAACCGGGAGCTGATGCCCAAGGGAAGACGGTTCCCCCCCGGACCTCCGACCCCCGATCCCCGACCTTCGATCCCCGGTCCTCCGGTTGCCCGGTCGCCGCGGTGCCGGCCCGGCGGTGGGTGGTCCGCCGGGTCCGGCTTTCGAGTGGCCTTTCAGGTCCGGTGGTCTGTTCGGGCCGAGGGGTGGTCGGTTGGCGCGGGTGGGCGGGCGCTTCTCGGGTCTACGAGAAGACGGCTGACTTGAGGAGGAGGCGGCTGGAGGCGCGGCCGCCGGGGCGCAGGGAGTAGTAGTCGCCGGTGCAGTCGATGCCCGTGAAGACCGTGACCGTGGAGTCCGTGGCGTTCGATGGGGTGTGGGCGCTGTCTTCCGTGTCGCGGACCTCCGGGAGGTTGATGCAGACTCCGCTCCTCGGGTGGGTCAGCTCGCCCGTGCCCAGGCCGCCGTATTCGGTGGGGAAGCGGTAGCTGAAGGTGCCGGTGGCGGCCTGGGCGGGGGCGCAGGGAGACAGTGCCAGTGCCAGGCAGGAGGCGGCCACGGTGATGGTGCGAGCGAGCATGGGCGGTGTACGTCCCTTCGGTTGTGGTTGACACTTCGATCGCCTCCAATCTTATGGCTACTCTGTGTAGTTGATCGGTGACAGATTTGTGGTCGGTCAGCGCCCCTTTTCGTAGATGACCAGGCCTTGGGAGAGGTGGAGGGGGACCATGACGAGCTCGACCACCAGGGCCTTCCAGGCGTAGTAGAGGTTGACGGCCTTGTTCAGGTAGACGAAGGGCAGATTGAACAGGACCTGGCCGATGGGGAGGCGGCGGCGTCTGGCCGCGTAGAGGAGGGCGGGGACGGTCAGGAGGAGCTCGCCGCCCGCCCACCACGCCATCGTGCGGGCCACCGGCTCGTGCAGGGCGAGCGTCAGCACCAGCGGGGTCGCCCACCACAGCGGGGCCAGGAGGATCTCCAGGAGGGCCACGATGATCCAGGTGGCCAGCATGGGCTTGCGGGTGACCAGGCGGGGGAGGTGGAGCCGGACATTCTGCATGAAGCCCGCCATCCAGCGCCACACCTGCTTGCGGAGGTAGGTGAGGCTCTCCGGGTCGGCGGCCCAGGCCATGGCGTCGGCGACGTAGACCGCCCGGTGGCCGGCGAGCTGCTGGCTCCAGGTGAAGTCCATGTCCTCGACGATGGTGCGCTCCGGGAAGCCGCCGAACTCGGTCAGGGTCGTACGTCTGAACACCGAGCAGCAGCCCGAGCAGACCATGGGGCTGTTCGCCAGTTGCTGGATCGGGCGGTGCCAGTGGAAGCCGAAGAGGTATTCGGTGGATCTGCCGCGCTCCCATGGTGTGCGGGCGAACCTCGTCTGCACGTTTCCGGCCGCCACGTTCACTTCAGGGTCGGAGAAGGCGGGCTTGATGCGCTCGATGTAGTCGGGGGCCAGGACCGTGTCGGCGTCCACGGCCAGGACCAGGTCCGTGTCGCAGTGGGGGAGGGCGTGATTCTGGGCCTTGGCCTTGCTGCCCAGGTTGCGGGGTGGGCGCAGGACGGTGACGCCGTAGGAGGCCGCCACCTCGCCGGTGCGGTCGGTCGAGGCGTCGTCCACCACGATGACCTTCTCCGGTGGGACCGACTGGGCCTGGATGGAACGGAGGGTGGCGGGGAGGCCGAGCTCCTCGTTGTGGGCGGGGATGATGACCGTGACAGTCAGGGTGGTAGGGGTCGGGCTCACCTGTGTCGCCTCCGCTTCAGCTTGAGCGCGACCAGGGTGATCAGCCCTACGGTGGCGTAGACGATCAGGCTGAAACCGAGTGTGGGCGGGCCTCCGGGCATCCTCTGGCTCCCTTGGTGATGCTGATGGTGATGGTGGGTGGGGCGGGTATGAGGATGCTCCGCGTGGGGTGGGTGCCGGAGGCCCGAATCGGGTTCTGTGGAGGGGGAACCGGGTGTCCGGGTTGTCCTGTGGACGGAGGTGGATGGAGGGTTTGATGGGCGGGGGCCCCGAGGGTGCGCCGCCCATGCCCTTGGCCCCTGCCGGTGTTGTCTCGGGGCGTAGGGGCGGCGGTGATTCGCAACGACACGTAGCTGGTGGTCCTCCTTTCGGTCATGACGGGAGAGCACCCAGAATCATCCGAAAGGGCTTGTTCCCAACGGGTGTTCAAGTCGAGAAAGGCCGGACTGCAGTGCGGTCCGGCCTTCGATGGAGACAGTGTGTCAGTGCTGGATCACCTGGCGGTGTGCCGTCCGGCTGGCGGGCACCGCGGTCGGCTGAGGACCACCGTGAACTCGGAGGGCTCGTGCGATGCAGTCTCATTCAGGGTCGCGTCGCCGAGTGTGGGCGGACTTCCCAGGCCGGCCGTTGGAGCTGATCGTTGTACACGATGATGTCGGCGTGGTCGGTTGGGCGGGCTGTGGCGAAGTAGAGCTGTTGGGAGGGGATATAGCGGTGGCGCCAGGACCGTTCGATTTCGGCGGTGTCGGCGGCGGCTCCGGCCAGCGCCGTACCTCGGTCCCGGGCGCGATCTACCGTCTGCTCGAAGGGGACGGACACGAAGATGCGCAGGTCCCACCGGGCGATGAGTTCTGGGCGCAGGAGGAAGACGCCGTCGAAGAGCAGGACGGTGTCCGCGGCGGCGGTCGTGGCCGGCGGGGACGATGGGGTGTCGGTGTCCCTGTCGTAGACCGCGTGTTGGAACCTTCGGTCTCCGCCCGGACCCAGCGGATCGAGCAGGACCCGGCACAGCGCGGCGTGGTCGTGGGCGTCGAAGTAGCAGCCTTCGGCCGAGTACTGGCCGCGTCGGTAGCGCTGCGCACGGGGGAAGAGGAAGTCGTCGATGGTCGCGCGGATGACGGCGCGGTCCTGCGCGCGCAGGACGACGGCGAGCTCGTCGGCCAGCGTGGTCTTGCCGGCGGCGGGCGGCCCGTCGATGGCGACCCGCAGCGGGTGCGCGGTCGTGACGGACCTGATCGCCTCGGCCAGCCGACCGATGAGCTCGCCGCGGGTGCCTTGGTCCATTTCTGCCTCTCTCACGGTGTCTCTGTACGCACTGACTCCTTGCCGCCCACACGGACGCCTGCCAGATCCAGGACCGAGCCGTCGAACACTCGCAATCGCCGCCACACACAGCCTCGACGACGCCGACCTGGCAGCCTGAGCCCGACAGCTCAGCAGGGCTCCGACAGAAAGTCGGTGACCGCGGCGGCGAACTGCTCTGGAGCATCGTGATGCACGACGTGACCGGCCGCCAGCTCGACCAGGCGGGCCCGCCGACCGCGGGCGACCATGGTCCGGGCGTGACCGGCCGACAACTCGTCGCTCCGTGTTCCGTGGACCAGCAGGATGGGGCAGGACACCGCTGTCCAGTCGTCCCAGTGATCGCCGTTGAGCGCCTTCTGAGACGTCACGGTGTCCTCGATGCCGAAGGAGAACCTCCAGCCCGACCTCTTCTGCCGGAACGAGCACTCCAGATAAGGCGCCGTCGCGCCCAGAGCCGCGACCAGAGCCTCTCGAGACGGCGCGGGAAGGGGAAGGCGCGTGGTGAACGACCAGTCGCAGTCGACGACCGCGCCGATGTCCTCCACGATCAACCTGCTGACCTTGTCGGGGTGCCGGGCGGCGAACTGGTAGGCGTTCACCCCGCCCAGTGAGTGACCCAGCACCGGCACCGGGCCGACTCCCAGATGCCGGTGGAAGGCGACGACATCGGCTATGTAGTCGTCCCGCTCGTAACTGGTGGCACGGTCGGATTCTCCGTGACCGCGCTGATCGAGCGCGATCACCCGCCACCGCGGCGCCAGCGCTTCTGCAAGCGACGCGAACGCTGACGCCTCGTTGTAGTGCCCGTGCAGGGCCAGAAGCGGCCTTCCCGGACCACCGAAGTCCAGATACGACAGCTTCCGCCCACCCACCATGAAGAACTCACGCATGAGGCGAATCGTAGGAGGCAGCGCCGACAACCCACGGCTGAACAACAACGGTCCATGGACAGCCCGTCCGCCTCAGAGAAGGGCCCAACTGCTGAGGGTGATCTTCCGCACAGTCATCGGGCGGGTGCGGCGGCGTCCGTCAGCTCCCGCCACCACTGTTCCCGATGGGTGGAGCGCAGCAGGCGGTTGTGCAGGCGGTGCAGGACCTTGGCGTTGTGCGTGTTCACCACCAGCTCCTCGGCCCCAGCCAGGTGGCGCAGCGGGCGGCCGTGGCAGGTGGAGCAGCCGCACGTGCCCTCCCCGAGTCGCTCGACCGGCACGAACTCCAGCGACTCCGGCACGAACGCGCTGCGCGCCCCGCCCCGCCGCCAGCCGCCGCGCATCTCGTGCGGCTCCGGATACAGGTGCCGCAGCACCTCGCGTACGCCGACCGCGGCCCAGCCCGCCCCGTACGCCAGTGCCGCCAGCGCCTCGACCCCGGCCGAGAGCAGGGGCAGCGGCACCGGCCGGTACGGCGGCCCGTCCTCGACCACCAGCGCCACCGGCGCCCCGTAGTCGTTCACCGTGCGCAGCAGCGTCCGCCGGTCCTCGATGACCCACCGCGCGTGCACGGGCAGCACCGCGATCGCGTTCTCCCACTGGATGGCCTGTTCGAGGATGGTGTGCAGGGCTTCGTGGTCCCCTTCACCGACATATCCGGAATCGGTGAGCGGGGCCGTCGCTCCCGCCTCCACCTGGTCCGCGATCCAGTCGGGCGAGAGCCGTGCCGTGCCCCGCACCCGGGCCGACCCGGCGTAACGGCGGCGGTCGGCCAGCAGGGGGCCGTCGTAGCCGTGCCGGCGCACCATGCGGACCGCGTCGTGCGCGGCCTGGCCGGTGAAGACCAGGCCGGAGCCGGGGTGCCCGGCCAGCGCCGCCGCGTCGTAGACGTCCCTGGCGCTGACCTGGACCAGCAGGCGCTCGTGGAGGTCCATGGCGCGCGCTCTCTGGGGCGGGGGTTTCCTCTACCCGAACTATCCCCACAAACACGGCAGGGAACGCCGCCGGCTCAGGAGGCGCGATGGCGCGGGGCCAACCCGTACGTCGGCTCAGGAGGTGCGGTAGCGCCGGGCCAGCTCGGACGTCGTCGCGGCCAGCCGATGGCGCAGCTTGCCCGGGGAGAGCACCTCGGCGTCCGTGCCCAGCCTGAGGAACTCGCCCACCGCGTGCTCGATCGACTCGATCGGCACCGTGACCCGCGTCCACCCGTCGTCGTCCGGCGGCTGGGCGCTCTCCCTGGCCGCCGCCACCACCCCGGGGGTCATGAGGTCGGCCAGGCGCTGCAGCCCGCGCGGCGACAGCCGCACCACGGCCTCGCCCCACCGCAGCCTGGCCTCGAACTCGGCCAGGTAGCCCTGCCAGTAGGCCGCCAGGTCGAAACCCTCCGGCCGGGCGAACCCCTCGGGCAGCGGGTGCAGGTCGAGGATCTGCGAGACGCGGTAGGTGCGTACGCCATCGTCCGACCGCGCCACCAGATACCACCGCCCGGCCTTGACCACCAGCCCGTACGGCTCCAGCCGCCGCTCCACCTCCTGCGGCGCCTTCCACCGCCGGTATCTGACCTGGATGCGCCGCTCGTTCCAGACCGCGTCGGCCACGGCGGGCAGGTAGGTCGCCGGCTCCCGGTCGCGGTACCAGGTGGGCGCGTCGAGGTGGAAGCGCTCCTGGATGCGCCCGGCACGGTCGCGCAGCTCGACCGGCAGCGCGGCCATGAGCTTGAGCTGCGCGGCCGTCACCACCGCGCCCAGCCCCAGCTCGGCGGCCGGCCCCGGCAGGCCCGCCAGGAACAGGGACTCGGCCTCGTCCGTGGTGAGCCCGGTGAGGCGGGTGCGGTAGCCGTCGAGGAGCTGGTAGCCACCCTTGGGACCGGCGTCGCCGTAGAGCGGGATGCCGGCGGAGTGGAGGGACTCGACGTCGCGGTAGATGGTGCGTACGGACACCTCCAGCCGCCCGGCCAGCTCCTGCGCGGTCATCCGGCCACGCGTCTGCAGCAGCAGGAGGATGGAGACCAGGCGAGAGGCGCGCATATCACTGACACTACCTGTCAGTGACCCGGGCGTACGTTGTCCCACATGAACGACTTCGACTTTCTCGCCGGCCACTGGAACGTCACCAACCGCCGGCTCGTGAAGCCCCTGTCCGGCAGCGACGAATGGGACGAGTTCCCCGGTTACTCGGTCGCCACCCGGCACTTCGGCGGCGCGGCCAGCTTCGACGAGATCGAGTGCCCGACGAAGGGCTTCAGCGGTCTGACCGTCCGCGTGTACAACCCGCAGACCCGGCAGTGGTCCATCTACTGGGCCAGCAGCGCCAGCGGCGTGCTCGACACCTCGCCCATGGTGGGCGCGTTCGAGGGTGACCGGGGCGAGTTCTATGGCCAGGAGACTTACGAGGGCAGGCCGGTGCGTTGCCGGTTCGTCTGGACGGTCATCGGCGACGGCGCCGCCCGCTGGGAGCAGGCGTTCTCGGAGGACGACGGGCGCACGTGGGAGACGAACTGGACGATGGACTTCACGCGAGCCTGACGGTCCCCGCCGGGGCCGCCCGCGGGCCGGTCTCGGCGTTGCCGCGTACCCAGAGGACCGCGGCCACGGCCACGGCCGCGATCAGCAGCACGAGCCCGCCGGCCACGATCACCCACCACCAGGCCGACCGCGGCGGCTTGGCCTCGTAGAGGGGCACGTCGGGCAGCATGTCCGGCGTGTAGGGGAGCCGCTGCGTGTACGGCGCCTCCGGCGGTCCCTGGTCGGGTGGCTGCGGGGGCGGCGGGGTGGGGTGGGGGTAGCGGTGCCTGATCGTCTGGTTGGGATCGGGTTCCCGCCGGTCCGGCTGCTCTGGAGTCATGATTCCCTCAGGCACGCTGCGGAGTGTCTGTTAAGCCAACATTGTCACACTTCCGCCTGCTGCCCCGTCCAGGTGGCATGAGATCTGTACTCGTGACAGGCGGCAGCGGGCGGCTCGGCCGCGCGGTGCTGGAAGCGCTGGTCGAGGCGGGGTACGAGGTCCGGTCGGCCAGCCGCGGGGCGCGGGCCACGGCCGGGGGCGTGCGCTGGGTGGTGGCGGACCTGACCACCGGCCGGGGTGTGGCGGAGGCCGTGTCCGGGGTGGACGCGATCGTGCACCTGGCCTCGGCCCCGTACAAGGGCCGCTACACGCTCCGGGTCGAGCTCGGCGGGACGTCGGTGCTGCTCGCGGCGGCCCGCGAGGCCGGGGTGCGGCACCTGATCTACCTCTCGATCGTGGGCGTGGACCGGGTGCCGTGGGGATATTTCCGGACCAAGGTGCGGGCCGAGCGTCTCGTCCGGGACGGGAGCGTGCCCTGGACGATCGTGCGGGCCACGCAGTTCCACGAGTTCGTGGAGCAGGCGTTCCGGGGGATGGCCAGGCTCGGCCTCGTGGTCGCCGATCCCGGAATCCCGATGCAGCCGGTGGACGTGCGGGACCTCGCCGCGCACCTGGTGTCGCTGCTGGAGCGGGGGCCGGGGGGCGAGATCGAGGAGTACGGCGGTCCCGAGGCGCTGACGATGGCCGAGGCGGCGCGGAGCTGGCTGCGGGCGCGCGGGCTGCGCAGGCCGGTCCTGAACGTACGCATTCCCGGCGGACTGGGCCGGGCGTTCCGGGCCGGGCATCTCACCACGAAGGCACGGCCCGCGGGGGAGATCACCTGGCGGCGGTATCTGGGCGGCGGTCAGCGCTGACCTTCGCCGAAGGGCGGCTGCGGCGGCGTCTGCCAGCCGGGAGGCTGCTGGAACGGCGGCTGCTGCGGCTGCTGCTGGTACGGCGGTTGCTGCTGCTCCTGTGACCAGGACCCCTGCTGCTCCTGCGGCCAGGATCCCTGCTGCTGCCAGGGCGCCTGCGGTTGTCCCGGGTAGGGCTGCTGGGGCTGCGGCCGCGGGGTCCGGCGGGCGATCACGGCGAAGATCAGCAGCCCGGTGCCGGCCACCTGGAAGACGAAGGAGACCAGGCTGAGTATCGCGAGGATCGGGCCGTAGCCGTCGGGGCCGGCCGTCGCCACCAGTTCGGGCACCCAGAAGATGTAGAGGGCGCTGATCCCCAGTCCCAGCAGCAGCACGACGCAGCCCACGATGCCCAGCACGGAGCCGCGGCCGTGCTCCTGCCTGCGGGCCGCCATCAGGGCGGCGCCTCCCAGCAGCACGACGGCCATCACGACCAAGGTCAGCATATTGATGATGTTGGAAATATTGGACAACAAGGAAACTCCCGCGGGTAGGGGGCGACCCGACGACGCTACGCGGACTGCCGGGCTTCTTCCACCGCACGGGTGATCGAGTCGAGGTCATGACCGCCCTCGTAGCGCACGGCGTTCAGGAAGAGGGTGGGCGTGCCGCGCACGCCGCTGTCGCGGCCGGACACCTCGTCGACCGCGATCCTGGAGACGTGCCGCGGCACCGCCGACCACGGGTCGACGTCCAGCTCGGCGGCGTAGTGCTCCAGGTCGGCGTCGGTGAGGAAACGCTGGTTGTCGTAGAGGATGTCGTGCATCTCCCAGAACCGGCCCCGGTCGGCGGCGGCCTCCGACACGACGGCGGCCGAGGCCGCCCGGGGGTGCAGGGTCCGCAGCGGGAAGTGCCGGAACACCAGCCGCACGTCGGGGTTCCGCCTGAGGATCTCCTCCAGGATCGGGTGCAGCCGCCCGCAGTAGGGGCACTCGAAGTCGCCGTACTCGACGATCGTCACCCGGGCGTCCGCGGGACCGCGTACGTGGTCGTCCGGCCCCACCGGCACGGCCAGGATCGTGGGGAGCTCCTCGGCGGGCTCGGCCTCGGGCGGCGCGCACACCCCGCCCCGGTCCCACGCCATCCGGAAGATCACCCACCCCAGCACGGCGGACAGCAGCGACCCGGCCAGGATCCCGATCTTCGCCTGGTCGTGCAGGGCCTGGTCGTCGAAGGCCAGGTCCACGATGAACAGCGCCACCGTGAACCCGATCCCCGACACCGCGGCCCCGCCCAGCAACTGCCCCCACACCAGGTTCCCCGGCAGGATCCCCCACCCGAACCGCAGCGGCAGCCAGGTGCCCAGCGAGATCCCCACGAACTTGCCCAGCAGCAGCCCCAGCGCCACGCCGATGGCGACGGGGGAGGTGGCGGCCGCGCGCAGGGTCTCGAGGTCGAGGCTCACCCCGGCGTTGGCCAGCGCGAAGACGGGCACGATCACGTAGCTGCTCCACGGGTGCAGCCGCAGTTGCAGCCGCTCGTTCACGGAGACGGCCCGCTGGACCCGCCGCGTGGCCTCCCTGGCGGCCAGCGCGCTGGGCTCGCTGGTGAACTCCTGCACGGCCTCCCCGGCGAGCAGCAGTTTCTGGTCGGTGGGGGCGTACACGAAGACGAGGATCCCGAGCGCGATGCCGACCAGCGTGGGGTGGATCCCGCTCTCCAGCGTGGCCACCCAGAGCCCGAACCCCAGCACGATGTACGCCGGCGCCCGCCAGATCTTCAGCCACCGCAGCGTCATGATGGCCGCCAGCAGCAGCGCCGCGATGAGCAGCGCGGGCACGGACAGGCTGGCGGTGTAGAACAGCGCGATGATCATGATGGCCAGGACGTCGTCCACGATGGCCAGCGTCAGCAGGAACGCCCGCAGCGGATCGGGACACCGGGCCCCCACCACGGCGAGCACGCCCAGCACGAACGCGGTGTCGGTGGCGATCGGCACGCCCCAGCCGCCGACTCCCGGCCCACCGAAGTTGAGCAGCAGGTAGAGGCCGGCCGGCACGAGCATCCCGCCGAGCGCCGCCACGGCCGGCACCGCGATCAGCCGCCGGTCACGCAACTGCCCGAGCCGCACCTCGTAGGAGACCTCGAGCCCGATGAGGAAGAAGAAGACGGTCATCAGGCCGTCGTTGACCCAGTGCCGCAGGTCCAGCGTGAACATTGCGTCCCCGAAGGAGATCCCCATCGGCGTGTGCCAGAACGCCTCGTAGGTGTGGGCCCAGGGCGAGTTCGCCCACAGCAGGGCCAGCACGGTGGCGACGAGCAGCACGCTCGTGCTGCCCGCCTCGGTCCTCAGGAACGCCCGCAACATGACAGATCTCCCCCCGGAGATCTGATCCTAAGGGCGCCCTTCCGTCAGCCGCCGGAGGGCCCGCGCCCGCGCCGGACCATCCAGATCGCGAAGGCCGTGACCACGGCGAGCGCGGCCGTGGCCAGCGCGAGGAGCAGCGGGAGGACTCCGGAGGAGCCGGGGGAGCCGGTCGCGACCGCCGTGGTGGCGGGCGCGGAGGAGGGCGGGCCGGAGGAGGGCGGGGGCGATGCGGTGGCGGAAGGGCTCGGGGTCACGATCCGCGCCTCGGGCGTGAGGGACAGGCCCTGCTGGCGGTCGGGCGGCCCGTGGCCCATGGCGTCGGCGTACGTGGGCACGCCCGCCGGCTCGCCCTGCACGTCCACGGTCAGCGTCACGGGCACCTCGACGTACGGGTTCCCCCGGTCGGTGAACAGCCGCACCCACAGCTTGTAGTAGCCGGGCAGCGTGGTGTCCTTGACGTGGTCCTGGTCCGACTCGCGGTTGCGGTAGTTCACGGGCACCGACGTGCCGGTGAACGACTGCGGCCGATCGCCGAGCGTCACCCGCCAGGCCTGGTCGCCGCCGCCGAGCACCCGGGGGTTCTCCGGGCTCAGGATGGAGCTCGACAGCTGGAGCCGGGCGCCGTCCAGCGCGGCGCGGTCGGCCTCCGGCAGGGCGGGCACCTCGATCCGGTACGCCAGGCGCTGCCCGTAGTTGAGCGGCACCCGGAAGTACGCCTCCTCGCCGGGGATCACGGTGTCGGTGTAGCGGCCGTCCGCGAGCACGGGGCCGTCGCCGTACGAGCCGCTGCCCGTCACGGGCACCGGCTCGGCCTGCGCCACCTGCGGTTCGGCGGTCTCCGCCCCCGTGGCCGGCCCGGGGAGGGCGGCGACGTCGGTGGCGGGCGGCTCGATGACCAGATTCAGCTCCAGCGGCGCGGTGGAGCCGCGGACCTGGTCGCCCTTGTTGGTCACCTCGATCGTGAAGCGGCCGGCCGCCTCGCAGGGCCCGGAGCCCTCGGTGATCTGTCCCTGCCCGACCACGAACGCGCTGCCGCCGGTGGGCAGGTCGGTCAGGAAGTCCTGGGTGCCGCAGGGGCCGGAGCCGCTCTGCGGCCAGATGGCCAGGCTCTCGCCGATGAGCGCCCTGGCGCCCGGCGGGGCGGTGACGCCGATGCGCAGCCCGACGTAGGCGGTGGCGCCGGCGGGCAGGTCGAAGGCGTAGTGCCGCTTGACGTCGGGGCCGGGCGGCATCTCGTCCAGGTATGCACCGGGCTTCAGCACCGGGGCGGACGCCCGGTCGGCGGTGCCGTTGACCGGGATGCCCACCGGCGACTGGCCCCGGAGCGCGCGCTGGGCCAGCCGGCGCATGCGCCCCGCCAGCTCGTCGCCGTTCTGGGCGTCGGCGTAGCTGCCGCCGCCGGCCTTGGAGATCCGGACGAGCTGGCTCCGCGTGGCGTTCCCGACCCGGAAGCCGACGACGTCCACCCGTACGCCGATGCCCTGCCCGGCAAGCCTGCGCGCGGTGGCGACCGGGTCGCCGCCGCACGTCTCCTCGCCGTCGGAGACGAGCAGGATCGTCTTCTGACCGTCGGAGGTGAAGTCCTTGGCCGCCTGCTTCAGCGCGTACGCGATGGGCGTGTCGCCCTGGGGGCGCAGACCGGCCACCTCGCTCTTGAAGCGGTCGCGGTCCAGCGGGGAGGGGCGCATGTGGAGTTCGGTGTCCTGGCAACCTCCGCCGTACGAGCGCAGCCCCACCAGCGCGCCCTCCGGCGCCGCGGCCACCATGCCGTCGAGTGCCTTGCGGGCGGCGGCGATCCGGGTCGAGCCGGAGCCGTCGCTCTCCTCCATCGAGCCGGAGACGTCCAGCAGCACCACGAGCTGACCGGCGGGTTCGCGGGCCATCGCCGCGGAGGGGAGGGCCAGGGGGACAGGACCATCAGGATGACCACGAGTAATCGGGGCATGCGCCGCATTATCGATCATCCCGCTTGCAAGCGCCTGAAAACCTAAAAGAAGAGGTAGACGGCCGCGTCCCGGGCCAGCAGGAACCCGACGATGGCCAGTGCCCAGCTCAGCATCGATGCCGAGTGCTTGCTGATCCAGGCCCGCAGCCGCTCCAGCTTCGGCTCCAGCCGGCCCCCGGCCGCCGCGCGCAGCCCCATGAGCGCCAGCGGCGGCAGGATCATGATCAGCACGTACGCCGCCAGCACCGGCATCCACTGCGCCGTCGCCAGCCCGGAGGTCGTCATGATGCCGATCGCGGCCAGGTACGGCAGCATCGTCGCCACCTCCAGCACCCCGGCGGTCAGCCCCAGCAGCACCATCACCCGGGGCCCGCCCACCCGCGGCTCGAACGTCCGCTCCGGCTTGCCCAGCTTCGCCCGCCGCTTCGGGTCGAACCGGAAGCTCAGCGCGAACAGCCCCACTCCGAGGACCAGCTGCACGATGTACGCGGGCCGGCTGCGCAGCACGTCGCCGAAGGCGTCCATCGCCGTGGCCAGCCCCAGCATGAGCGCCACCCCCACCAGGAAGTAGAAGACCGCCACGGTGGCCAGGTAGATCAGCAACCGGGAGCTCCTCGACCGGTCCGAGGACAGCAGCAGGTAGATGGGGATGCCGAGGGTGCCGAAGCTGGTGCTGTCGACCACCGCCAGGGCCGCGAGGGTGAGCAGCAGTGCGAGCGTCATGGGGGAATCATCCCGATTGCGGGCAGGCGCCTGCCTCCTCCGGCGGGCTGAATCAGGCGTACATCCTTCTGCTCATTTCGGGGGCTCCTCGGTGGCCAGGAGAGGCCGCGTGGCGGGGTGAACCGCTGGGGGCGCGGCGCCCCCAGCGGGGCCCTACAGGTTGCGCAGGTAGGCCAGGGACGGCGCGAAGAAGTACTCGCCGCCCTTCATCGTGACCGTCTGGGCCACCTGAGCCTGCGGGACGGACATCTCCGGCTTGCCCCACACCTTGGGGAAGCTCACCTTGATGTCGCGATCACCCTGCCCGATGACCGGGTCGTGACCGGTCGCCGGCACCTCGAAGTCGGGGTTGTCCGCCCAGCTCTGCTGCGTGAACTCGAACTGGGCGAGCAGGCTGCCGTTGAACGCCATGAACAGCAGCCCGACCTCCCCGCTCGGCCGGTCCTCGGGCGCGGAGTCGTCCCACGGGTCGTCGGTGCGCTCCCCGTACGTCTGCCCGCGCCTGGCCATCAGCACCTCGCGCCCGAACGAGCGCGGGTTGGTCTTCCTGACGTGGCCGCTGAACGGGCACTTGGAGCCGTCGTCCGCCTCGAAGGTGAAGTCGTTGTCCACCGGCCCGCCGGTCGCCCTGGGCTTGAGCGTCAAGGGGGTGCCGTCCTTGAAGCGGCCGACGAGCATGGCGCCCGCCCGGTCGCGGTCGGTCCCGGACAGGCCCAGGCCGTCGGCCAGGTCCCGCTCGATCTCCTTGAACGCCCGTACGTTCTGCTCCAGCTTCCTGAACACCAGGTAGCTGCCGTGGTGACGGGCGGGGTTCGGTGCGAACGGATCGGGCACCAGGACGTTGCCCAGCGGGAACGCCGGGTCCCAGTGCTTCTTCGGCTCCTTGTCCACCTCGTCCTTCAGGAACAGCGGCTGGCTGCGGCCGTCCACGTAGCCGAAGTGCTCGATGCCCTCGCCGGCCGGGTTGCGCATGCCCCGGCCGCTCTCCTCGCCGAGCAGCCGGGCGCTCTCCGGCAGGTCGGCGAGGATCTCCTCGCGCAGCGCGGCCACCGGGCCGGGCTCCGCGTCGCCGATCAGGATGACGGCGTGGATCTCCCGCTGGTAGGTGCGCTCCCACTGCTCCACCGGCGGGTCCTCGACCAGGCCGATCCTGCGCTTCATGCCGTCGCGGAAGACCGGGTCGCCGAACTTGCGCACGTCCTCGACCGTGTGGCCCAGGTCGCGGTAGCCGGCCTTGCTGATGCCGATGCCCACGTACGGCGTCCCGCGCCGGCGGCCGGCGGCGAAATCGCGTACTTCTTCCAGGTGCTTGCGTGCCGACTTCATCTTCGTGGTCGCGATGCGGCGCAGGAATGCCTTGCCCTCGGCCACATTGTTGAACCGGACGAACAGTACGGAAAGGTGTTCACGGACGTGCGCGCGCAGGATGTTCGGCTGCAGATTGTCCAGCATCGCCTTGGTGTCCGCGTCGAGCGTGGCCGAGTCCCAGGCCAGGGGTCGTTCGTTGTTCAGGTCGACAGGCATTGTCGAGTCCCTTTCCCCGTTTCCGATGAAATCGGGCCCCCTGGCGCGTCATCGGGAAATCTCCCATGAATCCCCCGTCTTGCTACGCGCCCCACCTGTACGACTCGCGATGGTATGAGAAAGTTTCCGAAAATGCGGTCGGGTGGATTTCCCGATCAGCGCACGGTGATCGCGGTCCGGGCGACGCCGCCGTCCTTGCAGCGTACGGTCACGGCGTGCGTCCCGGCCCGGGCCGCCTTCAGCGTCGGCGACCACGCGACCGTCGGGACGCCGGGCCGGTTGCGCGCCGTGGAGAAGGCGTTCGAGGTGACGTCACGCACCTGCGAGCCGCCGCAGACGGCGGTCACCTTCACCTGGCCGCCCGGCACGGCGGTGGCCGGGGACACGCCGACGCCCGCGTTGACGGCCGCCAGGGAGCTGCCGCCGTCACCCGGAGGCTGCGTCGTGGCGGTCGGGGTGGGCTTCGGGGTGGAGGTGGGGGTGGGCTTCGGGGTCGCCGTCGGCGTGCCGGTGGGTGTCGGCGCGGGGGAGGGGTTGCTCTGCCCGAAGACCACGTCCGAGCAGGAGTAGAACGCCTCGGGGCTGTCGCTGCGCTGCCAGATCGCGTAGATCAGGTGCCGGCCCTGGCGGGACGGCAGCTTCGCCGTCATCGTGTAGTAGCCGTCGGCCACGGCCGGGTTCTGCACGGTGTGGAACGGCCTGGCCTCCAGGTCCGACCACTTCAGCGGCTTGGCCGGGTCGTAGCCGTCCCTGGTGAGGTACAGCTCGAAGGCGCCCTTGTGCGGCGCGGTCGCCCGGTATTTGAAGGTGTGGGAGGCGCCGCTCGTCATGGTCGTCGCCGGCCAGTCGGCCCGCGCCTGGTCGAAGCCGCGGTACTTGTCGCGGCCCGCGCTGCACAGCTTGCCGTCCGGGATGATCTCGCGGTGCCGGCCCGCCGCGTCGGCGATGTTGACCTCGTTCCAGTCGTACAGGGGCTGGGTGCCGCCGGTCGCCACCGCCTGCTTGCACGCGGCCGACTTCGGGCTCTCCGGGCCCTCGCTGTAGCAGACCATCGTGCGGCTGGGCGGGTTGCTCATGGTGCCGTGCGCGGAGGCCGTGCCGGGAGTGAGCGCCAGCACGAGCAGCGTGGGGGTGGCCAGGGGGGTGGCGACGAGCGCCTTGCGGTTGATCTGCATGCAGACCACCTTGGAGCACCGCAACGGCCGAAATATCGGGCTTAAGCGTCCTTTAAGGCTGTCTTAGATGCCTTTTCAAGGCGCAACCAGACCTGCACCTGAGCCCCGCCCAGAGACGAGCGGTCGAGCCGCAGCACCCCACCGGTCGACTCGGCCAGCCGCCGCGCGATGTCCAGCCCGAGCCCCGTGGACCCGCTCCCGCTGGCCCCCCGCTCCAGCGCCGCCTCCGGGTCCCGGATGCCCGGCCCGGCGTCGGCGACCAGGATGCCGACCGTGTCGCGGCCCTCGTGCAGCGTGACGCTGAACGCCGTCCCCTCCGCCGTGTGCCGGAACACGTTCCCGAGCAGCGCGTCCACCACCGCCGTCAGCTCCCCGGCCGGTACGGGCGCCCGCACCGGCAGCGTGGCCCCGACCAGCTGCCACGGCCGCCCCTGGTCCTCGGCCAGCGCCGACCAGAACGCCAGCCGCTCGCGCAGCACCTCGGCCGCGTCGCACGAGGCCCTGAACGACCCGCCGAACGACCCGCCGAATGACCCGCCGAATGACCCGCCGAATGACCCGCCGAATGACTGGGCCGCCCGCGACGGCCGGCGGGCCGCCGAGATGATCGTGGTGACCTCGCCCTCCAGCCTGCCCAGCGCCTGCCTGCTCGGCTCCGCCTCGGGTCCGAGCTGGTCCAGGCTGAGCTTGAGCGCGGTGAGCGGCGTGCGCAGCCGGTGGGAGAGGTCGGCGGCCAGCTCCCGCTCGGCCGCCAGGAGGTGGGTGACCCGGTTGGCCATGGCGTTGAACGCGGTCGCCGCCGCCTTGAGCTCGGGTGGCCCGTCGGGGTGGATGCGCTCGCTCAGGTCGCCGGAGCCGAGCGCGGTGGCGGCCGTGCCGAGCCGGCGCGCGGCGCGTACGACCCGGGCCCCGAGGCGGTCGCCCACCAGCACGGAGCCGAGCACGAGCACCACGGCCACCCCGGTCAGCACCGCCCACGAGGCGAGGACGCCCCGGTTGAGCTCGTCGGCGGGGACGAACACCTCGATGACCGCGCTCCGGTCGCCGTCCAGCGCCACGGGCCGCAGCAGCACGTAGCCGCCGTCCAGCTCGACCGTGCTCGCCCTGGTCTGCGCGGCGGCGCCGGCCACCTCGGCGGCGGGCGCCCGCGAGGCGCCCACCGTCGCCCCGCCCTTGACGTGGATGGCCAGCCGCCCGTGCCGGCCCGCCTCCGTACGCGCCATCGCGTGCCCGAGGTCGTCGCCGCCGGTGGTCAGCGCGAGCACCGGCACCAGCGCCGAGGCCTGCCGCTCGGCGTTCGCCACGGCCCTGGTCTGCGCGGTCTCCCTGACGATCAGCGCGAGCGGCACCAGGAAGGCCAGCGCCACCATCGAGGTGACGGCGACCATCAGCACCGCCAGGGTCCGCCTCATCGCGCCCGGCTCATCGGGGCGCCGACAGCATGAACCCGACGCCGCGCACGGTGTGCAGGTAGCGGGGCCGGGAGGCGCTCTCGCCGAGCTTGCGCCGCAGCCACGACAGGTGCACGTCGATCGTCTGGTCGTCGCCGTAGGCCTGCCGCCAGACCTCGGACAGCAGCTCCTTGCGGGTGACGACCCGGTCGGCGCGGGCGGTGAGGTAGGCCAGCAGGTCGAACTCCCGCCTGGTCAGCACGAGCGGCCCGCCGTCGAGCGCGGCCTCGCGCCGGTCCACGTCCACGACCAGGCCGCCGACCCGCAGCGTACGGGGCTCGGGCGCGGACCTGGCCCGGCGCAGCACCGCGTCCAGCCGGGCGCTGAGATGGTCGCCGGAGAACGGCTTGACCAGGTAGTCGTCGGCGCCCGCGCGCAGCAGCCGGACGATCTCGGCCTCGTCGTCGCGGGCGGTGGCCACGATGACCGGCACGTCGGAGATGCCGCGGACCATGCGCAGCGCCTCGGAGCCGTCCAGGTCGGGCAGGCCGAGGTCCAGGATGACGGCGTCCGGAGGGGCCTGCGAGATCTCCCTGAGCGCGTCCAGGGC
Organism: Nonomuraea sp. MTCD27; assembly: GCF_041950495.1. NCBI lineage: Bacteria > Bacillati > Actinomycetota > Actinomycetes > Streptosporangiales > Streptosporangiaceae > Nonomuraea > Nonomuraea sp. MTCD27. The sequence goes on from NZ_JBGNUW010000016.1 coordinate 50,731, forward strand.
GCAGCCGGCGCTGCGGACGGCGTGCTGCCGCCGGCCGAGTTCGTGAATGATCGCCGATCTGACGAATTCGTCGTCTTCGACTACGAGAACCGTCGCCATGCGCCCCAACCGTACCGGGGGCGTACATAATTCCTCTCATGCGTCGAGCCATGAAATATGCGGCGATCTGGTGCGGGGCCACCGTGGTCGCCGTGTCGGTCTCGTGGTTCGGCGTGCGCGGGGTGCTGCGTAACGAGTTCGTGGACGACGTGAACGTCGAACCGTTTCTCGCGCAGACCGTCGCGGCGGATGTCAATTCGCGGGTGCCGGTCACGCCGGCGCCCCGCCGTACCGTGAAGACCACAAAAAAGCCGATAAATCCGAAAACGACCCCGAAGTCGACGCCGAGTCCCACCCCGACCCCGAGCTCGACGTCGGGAAAGCAGCTCAAGGTGGTGACGGTGAAGGGCGGGGAGGTGGCGTTCACGCTCGGCCCGGAGGGCTGCCGCCTGGTCTCGGCCACCCCGGTCGGCGGCTACACCGCGAAGGTCGCCCGCGCCGACGGCTGGATCCGGGTGGACCTGGCCAAGGGCGGGCACGGGACGGGCGTGTTCTGCATCAGTCACGAGCAGCGCACCGACACCTGGGAGTACTGATGAGGAGCCGGCGCTGGAGCCGTTCCAGCGGCACCCGCGACACCCTGCTGCGCGCGGCCCGCGACGTCTTCCTGGCCAAGGGGTACGCCGAGGCCACCGTCGCCGACATCGTGGAGGCGTCCGGGATCAGCGTGGGCAGCCTCTACCACCACTTCGGCGGCAAGCCCGGCCTGTTCCTGGCGCTGTGGGAGCAGTTCATGCACGGCCAGGAGGAGCGCACCTCGAAGGCGGCCAAGGCGGCCGAGGGCACCGCCGAGCGCTTCCTGGCCGGCGCCCGCGCGTACCTGGAAGGGTCGTGGGAGCAGCGCGAGGTGGCCCGGCTGTTCCTGGAGAGCGACGGGCCGATCGAGTTCACCACCCTGCGCAGGCAGCGCGGCTGGAACTGGATCGGCGGCAACAAGCGCCTGCTGGGCCTGGCGGACACGCGGGAGAGCCAGGTTCTCGTGGTGCTGCTCACCACCATGATGGGCGAGGCGGGCCGCGAGGTGGCCGCGTGCGAGTCGGACCAGGACGCCCAGGTGACGATCGACGAGACGATCCGCCTGGTGAGACGGCTGCTGCCTACGCCGGACGGCGTAGCGGAGGGGTCTCCCTAGGGACGATTCGACAGCCCGCGCGGAGTGGCAGCGTGGAGGGCATGGACGCACTCCGCAGGGCACTGGGCGGGCTCTTGGCGCTCTACGCCCTGATCTTCCTCTCGTTCGCGCTGCTGCACGCCGGGATCGCGTTCGGCCCGGTACGCGAACCCGTCATCGTGCCGGCCGCCGTCGTCGAGTCGCTGTGCGCCGTGGCCACCGCCGCCGGGGCGTACGGCGCGCTCGCCGGGCGGGCGTGGGCGTGGGACGGCGTGATCTACGCGCACGCGGCCGCGCTGGGCGGCGTGCTGATGGGGATCCTGGCCCTGGCCTTCGGCGACGGCGGGGGCGCGGCGAGCGCGTTGCTCAACTGGTATCACAGCACGATGGCCGTCGTGCTGGCCGCCGGGCTGATCGGGGCCTTCTACGTCTCCAGGGTGCGCAGATAGCCGGCCGCCTCGGGCAGCCGCTCCTCGCTGAACACGCGGATCCCGTGCTGCTCCAGCAGCGCCGTCGTGACGCCCTGCCCCGGGGCTCGCCGCCCCTGGAAACTGCCGTCGTAGATCGACAGTGCGCCGCACGAGGGGCTGCCCTCCTTGAGCACCGCCATCCGGATCCCCTGGGAGCGCGCGACCGCGAGCGCGGCCCGCGCGCCCGCCAGGAACTCGGCCGTCACGTCGGAGCCGTCCGTCGCCAGCACGCGGGCGGTGCCGGACAGGACGGCCGCCCCGCCCGCGCCGCCCTCGATCTCGGCGGCGGGACGGGGGATCGGCAGCCCGCCCTCCACCTCCGGGCAGAACGGCACCAGCCGCCCCTCCTCCCGCCACCCGGCGAGCCAGGCGTCGGAGCTGGTCTTCGCGCCGCCGTCGTAGCGCACCTTGCGGCCCATCAGGCAGGCGCTGACGAGGATCTTCTCCACGTCTTCGATCCTATGAGCGCGATGGGCACCAGCGAGACGGCCGCCAGCGCGACGACGACCCAGAACGCGTACGTGAACGGCCGCGCCACCCCGGCCCTGGTGAACACCTCCAGCAGCACGGCCAGGACCGCGACGCCGAACGGCGAGGCGAGACGCACCGCGATCGTGCTCAGCGTGGTGGCCCCCGGGATCTCGGCCCGCTCCAGCGTCCTGAACGCCGCCGCCATCACCGACGTCGACACCAGCCCGTGCCCGAGCCCGAGCACGAACATCGGGATCGGACCCCCGCCGAGCAGCACGAACGCCACGATCCCGGCCACCGCCAGGACCACGCCGGCCGCTCCGGTCCCGCGCGGCCCCTTGCTGTCGGTGAGCTTGCCCGCGAGGGGCATCGTGATCGCCGCACCGATCCCCATCGGCGCCAGCAGCAACCCGGCGTCCAGCGCGTCGCCGCCCTCGGCGAGCTGGCTGTAGAGCGGGACGAGGACGGTGAAGCCGAACATCGCGGCCGAGTAGCACACGAGCGCCGCCACCGCCGCGGCGAACGTGCGGTCGCCGAACAGCCGCAGGTCCAGCAGCGTTCCCGGGCCCCGCAGGGCCCGCACCGCGAACGCGGCCAGCAGCGCCAGGCCCAGCCACAGCGCCGGATGCAGGAGCGAGGCCCCGTTGCCCACCTCGGAGAGCCCGTAGACCAGCGCGGCCAGGCCGGGGGAGAGCAGGGCCAGGCCGCGCACGTCGAGGCCCTGGGCGCCGGCGCCCGGCTCCCGGGGCAGCAGCACGAACGCCGCCACCAGCGCCACGGCGCAGATCGGCACGTTGATCAGGAACAGCCACCGCCAGCCGAGGGTCTCCACGACCACCCCGCCGAGCGGCGGCCCGAGCACGGGCGCCAGCATCGCGGGCATCGAGATCAGGGCCATCGCGCGGCCCATCCGCTCCTTGCCCGCCGCCTGCGCCAGCATCATCTGGCCGACCGGCAGGAGCAGCCCGCCGCCCAGCCCCTGGACGGCGCGGAAGACGACCAGGCTCGCGACCGACCAGGCGGCGGCGCCGAGCGCGGAGCCCGCGATGAACAGCACGAGCGAGACGAGCCAGACGTTCCGGCCGCCGAACCTGCCCACCGCCCAGCCGGTGACGGGGACCGTCATCGACAGGGCCAGCAGGTAACCGGTGACGGCCCACTGCATGGTGGCGAGCGTCGTGTGGAAGTCGCGGGCCAGGGTGCCGAGCGCGACGTTGACGATCGTGGTGTCGAGCATCGTCATGACGACGCCCAGGAGGACGACCAGGCCCGTGGCCCCGAGAGGAGTTCGTACGCCGTATCGCATGTCGTACAGCGTATCAGTTTCGTACGCTGTCTAGACTCGGAGCCGTGAGTTCCGTTTGGTCGAGACCCTCGCCGCCCCGCCGCCCCGTGCTGACCAGGGAGGCGATCGTGGCCGCCGCCGTCGCCGTCGCCGACGCCGAGGGGCTGGCCGCGGTCTCCATCAGGCGCGTGGCCGCCGAGCTGGACGCCCGGGCGATGACGCTGTACTCCTACATCGAGCGCAAGGAGGACCTGCTCGCCCTGATGGCCGACGAGATCGCCGCCGAGACGCTCGTCGAGGGGCCGCTGCCCGGCGACTGGCGCGAGGCGCTGCTGCTGCTCGCCCGGCGCGAGCGCGAGCTGGTGCGGCGGCATCCGTGGCGGGTCGAGCTGATCTCGCAGCGGGTGGACATCGGGCCCAACGGGCTGCGGCACGTGGAGCAGAAGCTGGCCGCGTTCGACGGGCTCGGGGTCGACCGGCTGACGGCCTGGCGGTTCCTGGCGGTGTTCAACGACTACATGACCGGGTTCGTGGTCCGGGAGGCGCAGGAGCGGGGGGCGCCCAGGGAGCAGGGGGTCAACGACGCAGAGCGGGCCGCGGTGGCGCAGCCGTACATCAGGGAGCTGGTCGAGAGCGGTGAGTTCCCCCGGCTGGCGCCGATGATCGAGCAGGGCGTGCAGGGCGCGGACGACAACTTCGAGCGCGGGCTCAACTGGGTGCTGGACGGGATCGAGGCCCACCTGCGAGGGTGACGGCCGTTCTCGGGGGCGACGCGCCCGGGCGATAGCCTTACCCCCGATGAACACCACCGTCTCCACGATCGTCATCGCCGGCGCGCTGCTGCTGATGCTGATGAGCCTGATCGTCGCGATCCGCAACCGGCCGATGGGCATGGTGCTGCTGGTCGGCTTCGGCCTGCTCGAAGTGGCCGTGCTGGTGCAGGCGGGCTTCGTGATCGCGGCCGTGTCGGGCGGCGAAGGGCCCGCCGACAAGGTCACGCTGTTCGGCTACATCGGCGGGCAGGTGCTGATCCCCCCGGCCGGGGTGTTCCTGGCGCTGGCCGAGCGGAGCAGGTGGGGGTCGGGGATCCTGGCCGTGGCCGGGTTCGCGATCGCCGTGATGAACGCCCGGGTGCTGCAGATCTGGCAGGGCGTGGCGTGACGACCTCCATCGGGACCGGGCCAGGGCGGGCGCTGATCGCGGTCTACGGGCTGTTCTCGCTGGCCACCGGGGCGCGGGCGGCCGTCCAGATCGCCGGGAGGTTCGCCGAGGCGCCGCTGGCGTACTCGCTGTCGGCGTTCGCGGCGCTGGTCTACATCCTGCTCACCGTCGCGCTCTGGCGCGGCGCCCGCCGCCTCGCGCTGGTCGCGCTCGGCATCGAGCTGGCCGGCGTGCTGATCATCGGCACGCTCAGCCTCCTCGACCCGGCCGCCTTTCCCGACGAGACGGTGTGGTCGGCGTACGGCAGGGGTTACCTGTTCATCCCCCTCGTGCTGCCCCTCGTGGGCCTGTTCTGGCTGCGGCGCAGGCGTTAGCGCCCGCCCTGCCCGGGCAGTGGCACACCCCATGAGCACGATCGAACATTCGGAAGACGTCGAGGTCCCCATCAGGGCGGCCTACAACCAATGGACGCAGTTCGAGAGCTTTCCCGAGTTCATGGAGGGCGTGGAGTCGGTCAAGCAGATCGGTGACACACGTACGGCGTGGGTGGCGGAGATCGCCGGCGTCCGGCGCGAGTTCGAGGCCGAGATCACCGAGCAGCACCCCGACGAGCGCGTCGCCTGGCGCAGCGTGGACCGGCCGCACCACGCCGGTGTGGTGACCTTCCACCGGCTCGACGACAGCAGGACCAGGATCACGCTCCAGATGGAGTACGACCCCGAGGGCTTCGTCGAGACCGCCGGTGACTGGCTGCAGCTCGTACGCATGCGGGTCGTCGGCGACCTCAAGCGCTTCAAGACCTTCATCGAGTCGCGCGGCGGCGAGACCGGCGGGTGGCGCGGCGATGTGCCGGGGCCGCACCAGCGCGGCTCCTCCTACGGCGAGAGCGACCGGCCCGTCCCGCCCGGCACCGTGGGCGGTGGCGACTACCCGCCCGGCGGCACGCTCCCGCCTCCCGGCCCGGTGCCTCCGGGCGGCGAGCCTCCCGAGGGCCCGCGGCCCGTCCTCTGATCCCTGGCCTCTGATCCCTGTCCACTGAGCGCAGCCCCTGAGCGCCTGCCCTCTGATCAGGGCGGATCTGTTCAGGGCGGGCGCAAGACCCCCGGAATCCCATCGCCGGGGGTTTTGCCATGACCAGGAATAAATGGATATTTCGGTCCTGTTAAGGTGGTGATTCGTCCCATGATTTGATGAGTGGAGGACCACCCCCGACATGAGCGTGCTCGCCCAAGAGTCCCGAGGCAGAACCACCCCGCTGGCTTGGCTCCTCGTGCTGGGAATCGTCCTCGCCGCGCTCAACCTGCGCACCGCCGTCACCAGCGTGGGCCCGCTGCTCGACCACCTCGCCGCCGGCCTCGGCATGTCGAGCGCCGGCACCGGGCTGCTCACCACGCTGCCCGTGCTGGCCTTCGCCAGTGTAGGCGCCATCACCCCGGCGCTGGCCCGGCGGGTCGGCGAGCACCGGCTGCTGCTGCTCGCCCTCGTCACGCTGGGCGTGGGGCTGCTCGCCAGGTCGATGGTCGGCTCGGCCCCGGTGTTCCTGCTGAGCAGCGCGGTGGCGCTGTCCGGCGGCGCCGTCGGCAACGTGCTCATCCCGACGCTGATCAAGCGTCACTTCCCGGCGAACACCGGGATCATGACCACCGTCTACACCACGGCCCTGGCGGCGGGCACCATGCTGGCCGCCGCCGCGACCGTGCCCATCGAGCGCGCGTCGGGGGACTGGCACGTCGCGCTCGGCGTGTGGGCGGCCCTGGCCGCCGTGGCCGCCATTCCGTGGCTTGCGCTGCTGCGCAGTGAGCCGGAGCGGGACACGGGCGGCCGGGACGCAAGCCTGCGCGGCCTGGTCAGGAGCAAGCTGGCGTGGATGATCGCGATCTACTTCGGCACCCAGTCGATGATCGCCTACATCATGTTCGGCTGGCTCGCCACGATCCTCACCGACGGCGGTTACACCACCTCGGAGGCCGGGCTGGTGCTCGGCGTGTTCACGGCGCTGAGCATCCCCGTCTCGATCCTCGTGCCCGTGATCGCCTCCCGCTACCGCGACCAGCGGCCCGCCGTGGCCGGGCTCGTCGCCTTCTACGCGGTCGGCTTCCTCGGGCTCTGGTTCGCGCCGCCCTCCACGGCGATGGTGTGGGTGGTGTTCGTGGCCGTGGGGATGGGGTCGTTCCCGCTGGCGCTGATGATGCTGGCGCTGCGCACCCGTACGCCGGAGGCCACGGCCGCGCTGTCGGCGTTCGGGCAGAGCGCCGGCTACCTCATCTCCAGCATCGGCCCGCTGCTCGTGGGGGTGCTGCGGGAGGCGACCGGCGGGTGGGCGGTGCCGTACGTGCTGATCTTCGCCGTGCTGGTGGCGCAGCTCGTCACCGGCCTGTACGCCGGCCGCAACCGCTACCTGGAGGACGAGCGGGCCGCTGCCAGAATGGCCCGGTGAGATCCACTGTCGTCACCTTCCCGAGCGGCCTGACCAGCGGCCGCTCCCAGATCGTCGGGGTCGTTCCGGTGAGGGATCGGCACGGCCTCGTCGCCGCCGAGACACCCTTCCACCCTCTCGACCACACCTGGCCCGACCAGCCCGCGGACCGCGGCACGATCGGGGGTCTGCCGGTCGTCGACTGCGTTACAGGGGCCCAGTCGACGACCGGCCCGACCACCGGCGAGATCTTCCTCGGCGAGTCCATCCCCGTGCGGCGCGGGACCGAGGGCTGGGAGTGGCTGGTCGTCCACGTGACGGAGGCGCCGCTGCCGGTGGGGGCCGAGGTGGACCTCGAAGTCGACCCGGCCTTCCGGGCGGCGCTCTCCTACGGCCACACCGCCTGCCACCTGGCCGCGCTCGCGCTCAACGCGGCGCTGGCCGATCGCTGGCGCAAGGAGGCGCGGCCCGACGCGCTCGGGAGCCCCGACTTCGACCAGGCGGCGATCACCTCCTCGCGGATCGTGCCGCACGGCAGCGTGGACGTCTACCGCCTGGGCAAGTCGCTGCGCAAGAAGGGCTTCTCCGGCGAGGACCTGGACCCGGCCGAGGTCGCCCGGCGGGTGAACGACCGGCTGGCGGCATGGGTGGCCGCCGACGCGCCGGTCCGGCTGGACGTGCCGGGGCCGGGGCTGACGGCCCGCCGTACGTGGCACTGCTCGCTGCCCGAAGGCGAGGCGTCGATCCCGTGCGGCGGCACCCACGTGGGGCATACGGCTGAGCTGGCCGGGGTCGCGGTCGAGCTGCGGCTGTCGCCGGAGGACGCGACCCTGACCATGCGGACGGGCCGCGCCTGAGGGATCCATCTGTCAGCATCTGTTGACAAGCGGGTGCTTGTCAGCACATGCTGACACCATGGAAGTCACCGAGCTGGCCGAGGCGGCCACCGACCGCGACCCGGGAGTGGGGCTGGCGGCGGTGGCCGCGCTCAGGGCCCTGCTGGAGGAGCTGGAGGCGGTCCACGTGTCGAACGCCCGCGCCCAGGGGTGGTCGTGGGAGCAGATCGCCGACGCGCTGGGGGTCCGCCGGCAGTCGGCGCACCGCAAGCACGCTCGCAGGACGGGGAGGTAGGAGAAGGTGATGTTCGACAGGTACACGGAAGGCGCCCGCCGGGCGGTGGTCAGGGCGGGGATCCTGGCGCTCGACGCCGGGCGGCCCGCCCTCGACGCCGATCTGATCCTGCTGGGGGTGGCGGAGGTGCGCCCGTTCTCGCTGCCGTCCTTCACCGCCTCGGCGGCCGACGTGCGCGAGCGCGTGGACGTGCCGGACCCGGGGTCGCTCCTGGCCACGCTCGGCATCGACCTGGCCGAGGTGCACCGCCGCACCCGGGCGGGCACGGAAGAGCCGGAGCGGTGGACGCTGCGCCGCTCCCGCGTGCGCCCGCTGAGGGTGACCCTGTACGGGCCGCTGGGGCAGATCCCGCTGGCCATGCACGCCAGGAAGGTGATCGAGGTGGCCCAGTGGCGGCCGGGCCCGATCACCGGGGAGCGGCTGCTGTGGGGCCTGCTCGCCGACTACGCCAACGGCGTCGGCCGGATCCTCGGCGACGCCGGGGTGAACCTGCCGGACCTGGTCCGCGAGGCCGGCATCCCGACCCGCCGGGCCGCCTGACCCCGGTGCCGCGCACGCTGCGTCCGGCCGTGCCCGCGGGTCAGGCGGGTTTCAGGTGGGCGATCTTCTCGGGGTTGGCGACCAGGTAGATGGTCTCGATCCTGCCGTCCGCGACGAGGAACGTCAGGACGCTGATCACCCGCCCGTCGGCCGAGATGACCACGGCGGGAGCGTTGTTCAGCATCGCCACCGCGAACGACATCCCGGAGACCTCCGCCATGCCGATCGAGGCCATGAACTTGGCGATGTTCGCCGGGGTGTTGATCGACAGGAGGTAGCGGCTCACGTTCTCGGAGCCGGTGATGACCCGCAGCGCCGCCCTGGCCTTGCCGCCGCCGTCGCTGACCATCGTCACCTGGTCGGCGAACAGCTCGATCAGCCCGTCGAGGTCGCCTTCGGCGGAGGCGCTGATGAACCGCTCGGTGATCCGCCGGCGCTCGTCCCGGTCCACGTCGAAGCGCGGCCGCCGCTCGTGCACGTGGTCGCGCGCCCGCCGGGCGAGCTGCCTGGTGGCCGGCTCGGCCCGCCCGATGATCTCCGCGATCTCCGAGAACGGCAGGTCGAACGCCTCCCGTAACACGAACACGGCCCGTTCGAGCGGCGACAGCGTCTCCAGCACGACGAGTAACGCCATCTCCACGGAGTCGGCCAGCTCGGCGCGCTCGGCGACGTCGGGCGCGGTGCTCACCGGCTCGGGCAGCCACGGCCCGATGTACGACTCCCGCCGCGACTTCGCCCACCGCAGCCGGTCGATGGCCAGCCGCGAGGTCACCCTGATCAGGTACGCCTTGGGCTCGTCGACGGTCGACTCGTCCACCCCCGACCAGCGCAGCCACGCCTCCTGGACGACGTCTTCGGCGTCGGCGACGCTGCCGAGGATCCGGTAGGCCACTCCCGTCAGCAGGCTTCGGTGCTCGTCAAAGGTCGACATGAACCATAGACGTATCACGGGAGCCTCGGCGTGACACAAGGGCTCCGGGACTCCGTTACACTTGTTGATCGCAAGGGGCTATGGCGCAGTTGGTAGCGCGCCTCCATGGCATGGAGGAGGTCTGGGGTTCGAATCCCCATAGCTCCACCCCTTCACTCAGCGGCGGTGTCCTCCCGGGCGCCGCCGTTCGCGTTCCGCGGCCCGCTCGTGACCGGGTCGAACAGGGCCAGCTCCGCCTCCGTCGGCGGCTCGAACAGCTTCGCCCACTCGTCGAGCAGGTCCGGGGTGATCGGGACGGTGCCCCAGGAGCCGGCCTCGTTACGCGTGGCCAGGCGGCGGTGGAGCTCGGCCATCGGGGTCGCGAGATAGCGCAGCTCCACGGCGGCGCCGAGGGCGCGGGCGGCCAGCCGCAGCTCGTCGCGCTCCACCCGGGCCCAGAAGCCGTACTCCAGGACGACGGTCTGGCCGAGCCGCAGCAGATCCTGGGCGTGCCGCCAGAGCTGCCTCTCCAGCCGGTCGCGCGCCGGGTCGTCGTACGGGTCGAGGCCGAGGTGCGCCAGCCACTCGTCCGGGCACAGCCGGACCGCGGGCAGCTCGGCGGCCAGGCGGCGGGCCAGCGTCGTCTTCCCGGAGCCCGGCAGGCCGCAGAGCAGGATGAGGCGTCCCCGTGTCATGGAGCCGATCATCCCAGAGGGTCAGGGGGCGAGCAGGCGGGCCAGGGCCCGCGGGAGGTCGTCGCGGTTCTGCGGCGTCACGGTGATCAGCTCGGCCTCGATCTGCGCCTTCAGCGTCGGGTGGGTGCGCTGGTGGACGGTGGCCACGATCGGGAGGCCGGCCTCGAAGAGCGCCACGCAGCGCGGCAGGAAGGCCGGCGACAGCAGCTCCATCGGGCCGATCTCGTCGATGAGTGTCACCGCGCCCTTCGTGGTCAGCGCCCGCTGCATGGCCGGCAGCGCGACGCGCTCGAACGCGGGCACGTTGACGCCGTATTTGCCGACCCGCGGCCCTGACACCCACGAGAGGTGGGCCATCACGGCCTTGCGGCCCCCGAACTCCTCCACCGTGAACCCCGCCCGCCGCCCGTGCTCGAGCACCTCGTCACTGAGGAAGCCGCAGACGGGCACCCCCGCCGCCCGCAGGAGGTCGGCGAGGCGGCGGACGACGGTGGTCTTGCCCGTGCGGGGCGGGGCGGTGAGCAGGATGCGCGGCCTGGACACGGCTCCAGGATGGCAGACCCGTCACTCCCCGAGAACGGTCAGGTAGTGCGGGTTGCGCATGATTCCCAGGATGTTGCCGAACGGATCCACCACCGACGCGGTGACGAATCCCTCCCCGTCGCCCTGGTGGGTGATCGGCTGGTATTCCTTGGCGCCCATGGAGAGCAGCCGCTCCAGGGTGGCCTCCAGGTCGTCCACGTGCCAGTGCATGACCGCGCCCGCGGGCCGGTCGGTCGCGCCGGGCGGGGCGTAGCGGGCGTCGATCAGGCCGAACTCGTGCTGGTAGTCGCCGAGGCGGAACTCGATGTAGCCGGGCTTCTGGTAGTACGGCTCGATGCCGAGGAACTCGGCGTACCAGGCCTTGGCGGCCTCCAGGTCGGCGGCCCAGAACGTCAGTGTGGCGAATCCTCGCAGCATGTCGGTGACCTCTCGTCTCGTTCCCGTTGAGCTACATGGACAGTTTGCGGGATGAAAGTGCTCATCAAATGAGCACTTTTTCCGGGAGAATCGGAAACATGAGAGCCGATCGACTGGTGGCCGCGCTGCTGCTGATGCAGGCGCGCGGCCGGGTGACCGCGGCGGAACTGGCCGAGGAGCTGGAGGTGTCGGTGGCCACCGCGCGCCGCGACCTCGAAGCGCTGTCCGCCGCGGGCATCCCCGTGTACCCGCAGGCGGGCCGGGGCGGCGGGTGGTCGCTGCTGGGCGGCGCGCGCACCGATCTGACCGGGCTCACCGCGCACGAGGCCCAGGCGCTGTTCCTGCTGGCCGGCCCGGCCGCGCCGGCCGCTCCCGAGGTCAGGTCCGCGCTGCGCAAGCTGATGCGGGCGCTGCCCCAGACGTTCAGGGAGGAGGCGGAGGCCGCGGCCGGTGCGGTGGTGGTCGACCCCGCCCGCTGGGGCGAGCCGGGGAAGGAGCGGCCCGAGCTGGTGCGGGTCCTGCAGGGCGCCACCGTACGGCGGCGCCGGGTCCGGCTCGTGTACGAGGGCCGCCGCGACCGGGAACGCACCGAACGGGTCGTCGATCCGTGGGGGCTGGTGGACAAGGACGACGTCTGGTACCTGCTGGCGGGGACCGAGCGCGGCCAGCGGACGTTCCGGGTGGACCGGATCGCCGAGGCCGTGGTGACGGAGGAGGGGTTCGAGCGGCCCGGCGACTTCGAGCTGGCCCGGGCCTGGGAGGGGGTCGTGGCGGAGATGGAGCGGCGGCGCTCGACGGTCTCCGCGACCGTGCTCATCGCCGACCGGCTCCTGCCCATCCTGCGCGACCACTTCGGGCGCCACTGCCGGACCCTGGGAACCGAGGCGGACGGGCGGGTCCGGGTGCGGGTGGCGGCCCCGATGGCGTTGACCATCGCCGAGCAGCTCGCCGGGTGGGGCGCGCGGGTGGAGGTGGTGGAGCCGGAGCAGGTCAGGGCCGAGCTGGCCAGGATCGGCGCCGAGCTGGTCGAGCGATACCGGCCCTGACAGCCGTCAGTCCTCGGCGGGGAGGGTGCCGGACAGGGCGGCGTGCTCCCAGCGGATGTGCTCCCACGCCTGCTCCACGTGCCGCCGCTCCGTCGTCGCGGCCCCGACGGCCATCCGCAGCACCACCCGGTCGCCGATCCTGGTGTGCGTCACGTACATCGACCCGCTCGCGTTGAGCAGCTCCATCAGCCGCAGCGTGGCCCGGTCCGCCTCGGCCGCCGCCAGGCCCGGCCACCGCGGGCGGAAGCACACGAGCCCGAGCGGATGCGGCTCGTGCAGCTCGAAGCCGGGGTCCGCGGAGATCCACGAGGCCAGGTCCTGCGCCAGCGCGACGCCCTTGCGGATGTGCGCGCGCAGCCCCTCGGCCCCGTACCAGCGGATCACCGACCACAGCTTCAGCGCCCTGAACCGGCGGCCCAGCGGCACCTGCCAGTCCCGGTAGTCGATGACGGAGCCGGTCGTGGTGGCGGTGTTGCGCAGGTATTCGGGCAGGGTCGACAGGGCGGCGAGCAGCGGGGCGCGGTCGGCGGTCCACAGGACGGTGCAGTCGAAGTTCGTCAGGAGCCACTTGTGCGGGTTGGTGACGTAGGAGTCGGCGTACTCGCCGACGCCGTCGTTGAGCCGCCGGAACTCCGGGCAGATCGCCGCGACCCCGGCGTAGGCGGCGTCCACGTGCAGCCAGACGCCGCGCTCCGCGCACACCTCGCCGATCGCGGGGACCGGGTCGATGGCGGTGGTGGAGGTGGTGCCGACGGTGGCGCACACCATGGCGGGGACGGCGCCGGCCGCCCGGTCCCGGTCCAGGAGGGTGCGCAGGTGGCTCGGGTCCATGGCGAGCGTACGGGGATCGACGTCCACGACGCGTACGCCCTGCGCGCCCAGGCCCGCGATGCGTGCCGCCCGCTCCAGGGACGAGTGCGTCTGGGACGACACGTACATCGTGTACCGGCGGGTGATCCCGTCCGAGGTGACCTGGCCGTCGCCGGCCCGGTGCAGCGCGGCCAGCAGCGCGACCAGGCACGCGCTCGACGCCGAGTCCTGGATGACGCCGCCGCCCGCCCCGTCGGTGCGGAAGTGGTCCGGCAGGCCGAGCAGGCCCGCCAGCCAGTCGACCACCACCGTCTCCAGCTCCGTGCAGGCCGGGCTGGTGACCCAGAGCATGCCCTGCACCCCCAGCCCGCTGGACAGCAGGTCGCCCAGGATGGCCGGGCCGCTGGCGTTGGAGGGGAAGTAGGCGAAGAAGCCGGGATGCTGCCAGTGCGTGATGCCGGGCAGCAGGATCCGCCCCAGATCGGACAGCACGGCCTCGAACGGCTCCCCGTGCTCCGGCGGCCGTGACGGCAGGGCCCGCCGGATCTCACCCGGCTTGACCTGTGACACCACGGGATGGGACTCGATGCCGGCGAGGTAGTCCGCGATCCAGTCGATGACCTGCTTGCCGTGGCGGCGGAACTCCTCAGGGGTCATGTGAGGGCTCATCCGCCCACTCTGTAGGCATTTGCGGTCCCGGGGAAAGGGGACGGGCCGGAGGCTTTCGCCTCCGGCCCGTTCTATCTCAAGCGGTCGGGAGACCGCCGAGCGTCAGTAATGTCTGGGGTAGCGCCTGCTCCCGAACGACTTGCCGACGTGGAAGCCACCGGGCAGGCGGACCGACACGTGCTTGCGTCCGTCGGGGGTGGTCGAGACGTGGAAGCGCCGGTTGCCGAAGCTGTGGCTGACGCCGTGCCGCGACAGGTTGATCCGGAACGGCCCCACTTTGATTGACTTGCGGTAGTGCCAGCCCATGTCCCTCCTCCGCATCGTGCGCTCATGGGGTAGAACGACCGGAATCGGCCGCTGGTTCCCGGCCGGCCGCGCGCGTGAGCGTTTCCGTCAGGGCTTCGAGCGCGTGGGGGTAGGCGCGTTCCGAGGGGCCGGCGTACCCGATGAGCAGGCCCTCCCGCCCGGCGCCGTGCCAGAGCGGGGAGGCGGGGCGCAACGCGATGCCCCGGCGCGCGCACGCGTCGAGCAGCTCCGCCTCCGAGGGGCCGCCGCCGGGCAGCAGCAGGAGGGCGCGCAGGCCCGCCGCCACGCCGGGCAGGTCCGCGCCGGGCAGCGCGGCGGCCAGGCGGGCGCGCAGCAGCTCGCGGCGCCGGCGGTAGCGCAGGCGGGCGGCGCGGATGTGCCGGTCGTAGTCGTGGGTCTCGATCAGCCGGGCCAGCACGAGCTGGCCGAGCACCTCCGTATGGATGTCGGCGTGCAGCTTGGCCTCGGTGACGGGGCCGATCAGCGCGGGCGGCACCGCCATCCAGGCCAGGCGCAGGGCGGGGGCGAGGGACTCCGAGGTGGTGCCGAAGTACACGGCCTGCTCCGGTGCCGTGCCCTGGAACGCGCCGACCGGCTGCCGGTCGTAGCGGAACTCCCCGTCGTAGTCGTCCTCGACGACCAGGCCGCCCCACTCGCGCAGCGCGCGGCGCCGGCTCGGGTGCAGGGGGACGCCCATGGGGTACTGGTGCGCGGGGGTGACGACCGCGGCGGCGACGGCGGGGGTGAGCGTCCCGACCCGCGCGCCGAGCCCGTCCACCGGCAGCGGTACGACCTCGCGCCCGGCGCGGCGGACCACCTCCCGGTAGAAGTCGTGCCCCGGGTCCTCCATGGCGATCGGGCCGTCGCCGATGACGGCGGCGAGCAGGTTGAGCGACTGGACGAAGCCGGTCGTGACGACGATGTGCCCGGGCGTGGTCACCACTCCCCGGGTCCTGGCCAGGTAGCCGGCCAGCGCCCGCCGGAGCTCGATCCGGCCGCGCGGGTCGCAGAGGCCGAGTACGGCGGCGGGTGCGGTCGCGAGCACGTGCCGGGTGGCGCGCAGCCAGGCGCGGGCGGGGAAGGCGGACACGTCGGGCTGCCCCGGGCGCAGATCGTGCACGGGCTCGGGCGGGGCGGCGGGTTCCGGGGCGGCCGGGGCGGGTTCGGGGATCGACACGGCGGCGACCTCCGTCCCCGAGCCCGGGCGGGTGGTCAGGTAACCCTCCGCGACGAGCTGGTCGTACGCCGCGCTCACCGTGCCCCGGGACAGCCGCAGCTGCGCGGCCAGCGAGCGGGACGAGGGCAGCCGGGTGCCGCGCGCCAGCCGCCCGTCCCTGACCGCCGCCCGCAGCGCGTCCTCCAGCGCGCCGCGCCGCCCGCCTCCGGCGGAGAGCTCCAGATGCAGGTCCACCCCGGAACCGGCCCAGTCTTTTCGCACGGAACCGGATCTTACGTGTGGTCCGGTGCCCGGGCCTACCGTAGGTGAGCTGGCACAACCGGAAGGGGACCACCGTCATGATCGTGATCGCTCACCTGAGCGACATCCACATCGGCGCCACACCGCAGAGCGCCGGCCGGGCCGACGCCGTCATGCGTTACCTGGACGCGATGCCCGGCGACGTCGACGCGGTGCTGGTCACCGGCGACATCGCCGACCACGGGCTCGCCGAGGAGTACGAGACGGCCGCCAAGCTGCTCACCTCCCGCCACCCCGTCCTGGTCGGCCCCGGCAACCACGACGTGCGGGCGGAGTTCCGCCGCGTCCTGCTCGGCGAGGAGGCCGCGGACGGGCCCGTCAACCAGGTGCTGCGCACCCCCGGCGCCGTCTTCGCCATGTGCGACTCCTCCATCCCGGGCCAGGACCCCGGTGACCTCGACGACGAGACGCTCACCTGGCTCGAAGGCGTGCTGGACGGCACCGACCTGCCGGTCTTCGTGGCCTTCCACCATCCGCCGGTGCCGCTGCACAGCGCGCCGCTGGACGCGATGCGGCTGCGGCGGGCCGAGCGGCTGGAGGCGCTGCTCGCCGGCCGCACCGGCGTGCCCGCGATCCTGGTCGGGCACGCCCACATGGCCGCGGCCACCACGTTCGCCGGCCGGCCGCTGCTGGTGGGTGGGGGCGTCGTGTCCACGCTGAAGCTGCCGTGGGAGGGCGGCGAGAGCTTCGCCGACTCGGTCGACTACGAGCTCCCGCCGGTGATCGCCTTCCACGTGCTGGACGACGCGGGGCGGATGACCACCCACTACCGCGTCGTCCCGTAGGGGGCGGGGGGCTCCGCCCCCTACGGCGTCCTCACCGCTCGGTGAGCTCGATGAACGTCACCGAGTACGCGGGGAAGTCGTAGGCGAAGGCGGAGGAGAAGCCGTTCACCTGCCGCCGCACCGGCGCGATCCGGTCCGGTTCGGCGATCGAGTTCACGTCCGACGGCGCGCCGGTCAGCGAGGTGACCGTGGCCGTCGGCCGGAACCGGGCCGAGCCGAGGTCCACGCTGCCGCGCACGGCCGTGTCCTGCGCGTTGACGACCTTGAGCGTCACCGACTTCCCGTCCCTGGAGACCACCTGGTACAGCGGCTCCACCCGGGCGCTGTCCACGAAGTCGTTGATCCGCTGCCCGTCCAGCCAGGTCGTGATCCGGCGCCCGCTGACCTGGACCTTGAGCCGGTGGTCGCGGCCGGTCTCGACGGTGGTGGCCGAGGTGGCGATCGAGGACTTGCCGCCGTTCACGGCCTTCTCGACGGCGGACTGGGTGTTGCCCCAGCCGCCGACGTTCCACCAGTAGAAGTTGCCGGTGTCCGCGACTCCGAACATCACCAGGAACCCCTCCGCGCCCGCGGTCTTGCGGGCCGTCACATCCACCGTGTAGTTCGACCAGCCGGCCGAGCCCGCCGTGGACCTGGCGTCCTCGACCTGCGCCGTCTGGACGTAGGCCCCGTCCTGCACGGCCCAGGTGCCCAGGCCCGGCGTCCACCCGCCGGCCCCGGCCGAGAAGTCGTCCGACAGCAGCACGGTGCCGTCCGCCGCGGTGACCCGTACGTCGTCGTACCGGACCGCGGTGTTCCACGCGCCCAGCCCGACCGCGCCCCTGATGTCCTCGACCGGCCTGGCCTCGCCCTCGAACGTGCTCGGCACCACCCGCTCGCCGACGTTCGTGGAGAACAGGCGCTGGACGTGGTAGCTCGGCGAGCCGTACGCCTGGTCGTTGTCGAACCAGATCAGGTCCGGCGTCCAGTCCACGTAGTCGACGTTGGCCAGCAGCGGCGCGTACGAGGCCAGCTGCACGACGTCGGAGTTGCGCTCGATGCCCGTCATGTACGACGCCTCGGTCAGCGCGTTGTAGAAGGTGTTGCCCCGGGAGGCGTACTCGCCCACGAACACCTTCGGCCCGGTGCGGTCGTAGGTGTCGTAGCGGTGGTTGTTGGCCAGGAACCAGTCCGGGTTGTTGTAGTAGTGCTCGTCGACCAGGTCGGCCTTCTGGTCGCGGGCGAACTGCCACATCCGGTCGAACCAGGCGCCCTGCGACGTCTGACCCGAGTTACTGATGATCTTGATGTCGGGATATTCGGCCCGCACCGCGTTCGCGAACTTCGGGTAGTTCGTGAAGAACTCCTCGTAGATCTCCTCGTTCCCGAGCCCGATGTACTCCAGCCCGAACGGCTTGGGATGCCCCAGCTCGGCCCGCTTCCTGCCCCAGGTCGAGGTGACCGGCCCGTTGGCGAACTCGATCAGGTCCAGCGTGTCCTGCACCCACCGGGCCAGCCTGGCCTCGTCGGTCAGCGGCCGGTTCTCGCCGCAGCCGTTCACGCCCACCGACAGCACCGGCAGCGCCTCGGCCCCGATGTCCTCGGCGAACTGGAAGTACTCGTAGTAGCCGATGCCGTAGGTCTGGTTGTAGCCCCAGAAGTTGAAGTTCGTCGGCCGCTCCTCGACCGGGCCGATCGTCTCCTTCCACTGGTAGATGCGGCGCCGGTCCTGGTTCTCCGAGTACGGGTCGTAGGTGCCCACGTTGGTGACGCAGCCGCCGGGGAAGCGCAGGAACCGCGGCTCCAGGTCGGCGATCATCTTGGCCAGGTCCGCCCGCATGCCGTGGCCCTTGAAGGTGTCGCGGGGGAACAGCGAGACCATGTCCAGATCGGTCCGCCCGGCGGGCGCCTGCACCACGAGCCGGCCCGCGTCGGTGGTGCCCGAGGCGGTGAACGACGCCTTGTACGTGGCCCAGCCCCCGGCCTTGACCTGCAGCGTGGCCCGGCCCAGCACGGTCGTGCCGTCCTCCACGGTGACCGTCAGGGGACCGGCCTGCTGGCGCCTGGCCCACAGCGACAGGTCGTAGCGCTTGCCGGCCTTGAGCGGCAGGCCGCGGTTGAACCCGGCGTTGACCGCGCCCGCCGTGCCGTCGCCGGTCACGTCGAGCCGCAGGTAGTTGCGGTTGCTGGCGTTCAGCGGATCATCGCCGGTGACGGTCAGGGCGGCGGTGGCGCCGCGCTCGGCCTTGGACCACGCGGTCAGGCCGGTGTAGGAGCTCTCGTCGGTCGAGTTGAACTCGAACGAGCGGTTCTGCACCAGCTCGGCGTAGAGGCCGCCGTCGGCGGCGTGGTTGATGTCCTCGTAGAAGACGCCGTACAGGTCGGGGCTGACCTTCGTGCCCTTGGCCTTCGGGTCCACGGTCAGCTTGCCCGAGGTGTAGCCCTCGATCCGGAACTTCGTCGCGTCCGTGCCCATGACCAGCTTCCCGTCGCTGATCGAGACGCTCCGGCCGCCGGACGACACCGTGACCTTGCCCCCACCGGCATCCGTCAGCCGCCAGACCGAGGCCGAGCCGCTCAGCCGCACCTGCGGCCCCGCCTCCAGGTATCTGCCGGTCGCCACGTCCTTGATTCTGACGCCGTCGCCGCTGGACTCCGCCGTGACGGCCAGGGCGGTCATGGGCGCCTTCGCCGAGGCGCGCACCGTCCCCGAGCGGTCGGCCGACAGGTACGGCAGCGCCGCCGCCCGCAGCGTGAACGCCCCCTCCGGCACCACCGCCTGCCCCTCGGCCGCCTTGATCGCGATGTAGTCGAAGTCGGCCCGGACGGAGGTGCCGTTCTGCGCCGAGAGCCCGAAGAGCCCGACCTGCCCGACCTTCAGCGCGGCGGTCATCCTCGACGCCTGCACCCAGGCCGTGCCGTCCCAGTAGGAGGAGACGAACTCGTCGCCGGTCCTGGCCAGCTTGACGATCTCGGCGGTGGAGCCGGGCCTGGCCGCGAAGGCCGAGGTGAAGGCCGCGCCGACCTCGGTGGCCGTCTCGATCACCGGCCCGCCCGCGAACCCGACGTGGGCCAGCCCGGCCCGTACGTAGTTGTCCCAGTCCTGCCAGGCCAGCAGGCCCGCGCTCTGGTAGTCCAGCGTGACCGGCGCGCTGAGCTTGGTGACGACCTCGAAGTCGCCGTCGGGGACGTCCACGAGGAAGAGGTTCCGGGCGTTGTTCGTGCCCTGGTGGGTGTCGCCGGTCAGGGTGTCCAGGTGTAGCGCGCCGCCTGACAGGCTCCAGCGGGAGCTGTCAGGGGACAACACCGTCCAGTCCTCGCCGAGCGTGGTGCCGTCGAACTGGTCCACGACGGCGCCTTCAGGGATGGGGTCCGCTGCCGCCGCGACCGGAGGAGCCACCACCAGACCCGCTAAGAGCAGGGCGGATAAGGCGATTCGCAACATGAGTGGGGGCTCCTCACTGGTTGTTAGCGTTAACACAGAAGTGAGCGTTAACAACGGCGATTCGCGACAAGTTAAGGACTGCTCGGGAGCGGCGTCAAGGGGCACCGGGATGGACTCGCGGCGAGGCGAGGGTGGCCGTCCCAGCCCGCCGGGCGGAGCCCGGCAAGGTGAGCTTGCGTAACCCGAACGTAATGCGGGGAGCCCTTGACGGAACGGGTTGTTAACGTTCACAGTCGGGGCCAAGCCAGGAAAGGAGCACGGCTGTGGGATCCACCCTGGGGCGTCGCCTGCCGGTCATGGCCGATGTGGCCAAGGAGGCCGGCGTGTCGCATCAGACTGTCTCCCGCGTGCTCAACGATCATCCGAACGTGCGCAGCGAGACCCGGACACGGGTGCTCGAAGCGATCGACAAGCTCGGCTACCGCCGCAACCTCGTCGCCCGCGCACTCGTCACCAAGCACTCCAGAACGCTCGGAGTGGTCAGCTTCGACACCACGCTGTACGGTCCGGCCAGCACCGTCTACGGCATCGAGCAGGCGGCCAGGGCGGCCGGCTACTTCGTCAGCATCGTCAGCCTCAAGTCGATCGACAAGGCCGGCGTGCGCGATGCCCTGGACTATCTGGCCGACCAGGGCGTGGACGGCATCGTCGTGGTCGCGCCGCAGCGCTCGGCCGCCCGGGCCCTGGCCGACCTGCCGCTCGGCGTCCCCACCGTCGCCGTCGAGGGCGGCGAGGCGGGCGACGTGTCCGTGGTGTGCGTCGACCAGGTCGCGGGAGGCAGGCTCGCCACCGAGCACCTGCTGTCGCTGGGCCACGAGACGGTGTGGCACGTCAGCGGCCCCTCCGACTGGCTGGAGGCCGAAGGGCGCGTGGCCGGGTGGCGGGCCGCGCTGGAGCAGGCGGGCCGCGAGGCCCCGCGACCGCTCGCCGGGGACTGGAGCCCGCGCTCGGGGTACGAGGCGGGCCGCAGCCTGGCGAGCATGAGGAACGTCACCGCGGTCTTCGTCGCCAACGACCAGATGGCGCTCGGCGTGCTGCGGGCGTTCACCGAGCAGGGGGTGAGAGTGCCCGAGCAGGTGAGCGTCGTCGGTTTCGACGACATCCCCGAGTCGGAGTTCTTCTCGCCGCCGCTCACGACCATCAGGCAGGACTTCGACGCGGTGGGCAGACACAGCATCGAGGTGCTCGTACGGCAGCTCGAAGGCGGACTCCAGGAGCGTGAGCGGCTCGTGGTGCCGCCGACGTTCGTCGCCAGGGTCAGTACGGCCCGGGCCTAGCCGTACCGGAAGGCAGGGCGCGCTGGCACCCGACCAGGGTTGTTAGCGTTCACATCAGAAGGGAACCCCCCACGTGTTAAAGAGGATCTCGGCGTTGGTGCTCGCCGGGCTCACCGCGATGTCGGTGGCGTCCTGCGGCAGCGGTGGCAGTGGTGCCAGCGGTGGTAGCGGTACGGCCAGCGGCAGTGGCAGCGATGCGATCACCATGGGCTTCTCCCAGGTGGGCGCGGAGAGCGGCTGGCGGACGGCCAACACCAAGTCCGTGCAGGACTCGGCGAAGAACGCGGGCATCACGCTCAAGTTCTCCGACGCCCAGCAGAAGCAGGAGAACCAGATCAAGGCCATCCGCTCCTACATCCAGCAGAAGGTGGACATCATCGCCTTCTCGCCGGTGGTGGAGTCGGGCTGGGACACGGTGCTCAAGGAGGCCCAGAACGCGAAGATCCCGGTCATCCTGACCGACCGCGCCGTGGACTCCAAGGACACGACCCTCTACAAGACCTTCCTGGGCTCCGACTTCATCGAGGAGGGCAAGAAGGCCGGGCAGTGGCTGGTGGAGGAGTACAAGGACACCAAGGACACGGTGAACATCGTCGAGCTGCAGGGCACGACGGGCTCGGCGCCGGCCAACGACCGCAAGGCGGGCTTCGCCGAGGTCATCGGGACGGACGCGAAGTTCAAGGTCGTCGCCTCGCAAACGGGTGACTTCACCAGGGCCAAGGGCAAGGAGGTCATGGAGGCCTTCCTGAAGTCCACCCCGGACATCGACGTGCTGTACGCGCACAACGACGACATGGGCCTGGGCGCGATCGAGGCGATCGAGGGCGCGGGCAAGGTGCCCGGCAAGGACATCAAGATCATCACTGTCGACGCGGTCAAGGACGGCATGCAGGCGCTGGCCGACGGGAAGATCAACTTCATCGTCGAGTGCTCGCCGCTGCTCGGCCCGCAGCTGATGGACCTGGCCAAGAAGGTCGTCAAGGGTGAGCAGGTGCCGGCGCGCGTGGTGACCGAGGAGACCACGTTCACCCAGGAGCAGGCCAAGCAGGCCCTGTCCACCCGCCAGTACTGAGCCCGGGCCGTCCTCCGATCCGTCATTCCGGAAGGGACCCCGGCCGTGCGGGACCGGGGTCCCTCGGGCGGGTGGACGGAGGGGTGGCAGGGGCGTATGGACGAGGGAGGCGGTCCGGGGAACAGCCCGGGCCGCCATCGCGATGCGAAAGGGGAATGGCTGATGGCCGTACCCGCGCCGGTCCTGACGATGAGCGGGATCGGCAAACAGTTTCCGGGGGTGAAGGCCCTGGACGGCGTGGACCTGCGGCTGCTCCCCGGTGAGGTGCACGCGCTCATGGGAGAGAACGGCGCGGGCAAGTCCACCCTGATCAAGGTGCTCACCGGCGTCCACCCCGCCGACGCGGGCACCATCGAGCTGGGCGGCGCGCCGGTCGCGTTCGGCAGCCCCCTGGAGGCCCAGCAGGCCGGGATCAGCACGGTCTACCAGGAGGTCAACCTCTGCACGAACCTCTCGGTGGCCGAGAACATCCTGCTCGGCCGCGAGCCGCGCCGCCGGGGGCGCATCGACTGGAAGCGCATGCGGGCCAGGGCCGGTGAGCTGCTGGCGCGGCTGGAGCTGAGCCTGGACGTGTCGGCGCCGCTGTCGTCGTACTCGCTGGCGATCCAGCAGATGGTGGCGATCGCGCGGGCGATCGACGTGGACGCCAGGGTGCTGATCCTCGACGAGCCCACCTCCAGCCTGGACGCGGACGAGGTCGCGCAGCTCTTCAGGGTGATGCGGCGGCTGAAGGAGGAGGGCATCGCCATCCTCTTCGTCTCACACTTTCTCGACCAGATCTACGAAATTTCGGATCGTATGACGATTCTGCGGAACGGGCGGCTCGTCGGTGACTACCTGACGAGGGAGCTCCCGCAGGTCGAGCTGGTCGCGAAGATGATCGGGCAGGAGCTGGCCGCGCTGGAGCGCCTGCACGGTGAGGCCAAGGTCTTCGACCGCCCGCTGGTGGAGGCGCGCGAGCTGGGCCGCACCGGGGCGATCGAGCCGTTCAGCGTCACCATCCACGAGGGCGAGGTCGTGGGCCTGGCGGGGCTGCTCGGCTCCGGCCGTACGGAGATCGCCCGGTTGTTGTTCGGCGCCGACCACGCGAGCACGGGCGAGCTCGCGATCGGCGGGTCGCCGTCGTCGTTACGCACGCCCCGCGCGGCGATGAACCACAAGATCGCGTTCTGCTCGGAGAACCGCAAGGCCGACGGCCTCATCCCGGACCTCACCGTGCGCGAGAACATCATCCTCGCCCTCCAGGCCACCAGGGGCTGGACCAGGCCGGTGCCGCGCGAGCAGCAGGACGAGCTGGTCGACAGGTACGTCAAGGCCCTGAAGATCAGCCCGCCCAACCCCGAGCACCTCGTCCGCAACCTCAGCGGCGGCAACCAGCAGAAGGTCGTGCTGGCCAGGTGGCTGATCCTGGAGCCCCGGCTGCTCATCCTGGACGAGCCCACCCGGGGCATCGACGTGGGCGCGAAGACCGAGATCCAGCGCCTGGTCGCGGAGCTGTCGGACGGCGGGATGGCGGTGCTGTTCATCTCCGCCGAGCTGGAGGAGGTGCTGCGGCTCAGCCACAAGGTCGAGGTGCTGCGCGACCGGCGGCTGGTGGCCGAGCTGCCCAACGACGAGGCGCTCACGACAGACGTGCTGCTGGAGACGATCGCGAGCGGAGGGCGAGCCTCATGAGACGGCTGTTGTGGCCGCTGGTGGTGCTGGCCCTGCTGCTGGCGCTGAACGTGTTCTTCACCCCCAGCTTCTTCTCGATCCAGGTCAGGGACGGCCACCTGTACGGCAGCCTGATCGACATCCTGCGCTTCGGCGCGCCGCTGATCCTGGTCTCGCTGGGCATGACGCTGGTCATCGCCACCGGCGGCATCGACCTGTCGGTGGGCTCGGTGGTGGCGATCTCGGGCGCGCTGGCCTGCCTGCAGATCAGCCAGGACGCGAGCGTGTTCACCGCCGTGGCGCTGGCGCTCGGGCTGTGCCTGGCGCTGGGGGCCTGGAACGGGTTCCTGGTCGCGGGCATCGGGATCCAGCCGATCATCGCCACCCTCATCCTGATGGTGGCCGGGCGCGGCCTGGCCCAGCTCATCACCGACGGCCAGATCATCACCGTCAACAGCCCGGCGTACAAGGTGATCGGCGGCGGTTACTGGCTGACCGTGCCGTTCGGCATCCTCATCGTCATCGCCGTGCTGGCGATCACCGTGTTCCTGACCAGGCGGCTGGCGCTGGGCATGCTGATCGAGTCGGTCGGCGGCAACGCGGAGGCCAGCAGGCTGGCGGGCATCAGGGCGCGCGGGATCATCATCATGGTGTACGCGTTCGCCGGCCTGTGCGCGGGTGTGGCCGGACTGATGATCAGCTCGAACGTCTCCAGCGCCGACGGCAACAACGCCGGCCTGTGGATCGAGCTGGACGCGATCCTGGCCGTGGTGATCGGCGGCACGTCGCTGGCCGGCGGCCGGTTCTCGCTCGGCGGGACCGTGCTGGGCGCGCTCATCATCCAGACCCTGACCACGACGATCTACTCGATCGGGGTGCCGCCGGAGACCACGCTGCTGTTCAAGGCGCTGGTCGTGACGGTCGTCTGCCTCATCCAGTCCCCGTCCTTCCGCGCGAAGGTGTTCCGCCGGAAAGGGCGCACGGCCCCGCCCAGTCCCGCCCCCGAGGAGAAGGTGCGGGTGACCGCATGACCACCATGACGATCGGCAGGACCACCGTCCCTGCCAAGTACCTGCCGGTTCTGGTGACCGGGTGCCTGTTCCTGGCCATGTTCCTGGTGGGCGGGATCCGCTATGAGGGGTTCGCCAGCGGGCAGGTGATCCTGAACGTCTTCATCGACAACGCCTTCCTGCTGGTGGTGGCGGTGGGGATGACGTTCGTGATCCTCACCGGGGGCATCGACCTGTCGGTGGGGTCGGTGGTGGCGCTGTCCACGATGATCTCGGCGAGCCTCATGGAGGGGCCGGGGTGGCCGCCGTACCTGGTGGTGCCGCTGGTGCTGGCCATCGGGTCCGGGCTGGGGCTGGTGATGGGGTACATCGTGCACGCCTTCGACATCCAGCCGTTCATCGTGACGCTGGCGGGGATGTTCCTGGCGCGGGGGCTGTGCTACACGATCGGCACGGACTCGATCCCGATCGACGACCCGACGTTCACGGCGTTCGCGCAGACCCGGATCGACCTGTTCGCCGACCTGTGGATCTCGCCGAGCGTGATCATCGCGGTGCTGGTCGTGGGGGTGGCGGCGTACGTGCTGCACTACACCCGCTTCGGCCGCTCGGTCTACGCGACGGGCGGCAGCGAGCAGTCGGCGCTGCTGATGGGGTTGCCCGTGGGCCGGACGAAGATCACCGTCTACACCGTCAGCGGGTTCTGCTCGGCGCTGGGCGGGGTGCTCCTGTCGTTCTACATGCTCTCGGGCTACGGCCTGCACGCGCTGAGCATGGAGCTGGACGCGATCGCGGCGGTCGTCATCGGCGGCACGCTGTTGACCGGCGGTAGCGGTTTCCTGCTGGGGACCGTGCTCGGCGTGCTCGTGCTCGGACTGATCCAGACGATCATCAGTTTCGAAGGGACGCTCTCCTCGTGGTGGACCAAGATCTTCATCGGAATGTTGCTCTTCGTCTTCATCCTGCTGCAGCGGCTATTCTCGGCTCGGTCACGCCGCTGACCTGCATAGAAGTTACCTGAAAGTTTCCGTCAGGTTATGTCCTACCGTTGACATAAGCTTTGTTAGCGATAACAATCGGCGGAAACGAATGCGAACTTTGTTCTGATTCGTCACGTTCTGTGACTGAATCCCTCGCTTAACCGGCAGTCGCCGCGTCCAGCGCTGCCGCGACCCCCATGGAAAGGGATGCACATGAGGTTGGGACGAATCGGGGGCGTGGTGTCCGCCATCGCTCTCGCCGCGACCATGACGGCTTGTGGGTCGAGCACGAAGACAGTCGACCAGGAGGCCTCCACCTCCGCGGCTGCCGGCAACGCGGGCGCCATGATCGGCGTCACCATGCCCACCAAGTCCTCCGAGCGCTGGATCCACGACGGTGACAACGTCAAGCAGCAGCTCGAGAAGCTCGGCTACAAGGTCGACCTGCAGTACGCCGAGAACGACATCCCCACGCAGGCCAACCAGATCGAGAACCAGATCACCAAGGGCGCCAAGCTCCTGATCGTGGCCTCGATCGACGGCACCGCGATCACCTCCCAGCTCCAGCAGGCCGCTGACGCGAAGATCCCGGTCATCGCCTACGACCGGCTGATCCGCAACAGCCCGAACGTCGACTACTACGCCACCTTCGACAACTTCAAGGTCGGCGTGCAGCAGGCGACCTCGCTGCTGAAGGGCCTCGGCGTCGAGGACGGCAAGAAGGGCCCGTTCAACGTCGAGCTGTTCGGCGGCTCGCCCGACGACAACAACGCCACCTTCTTCTGGGAGGGCGCGATGTCGGTGCTGAAGCCGAAGCTCGACGACGGCACCCTGAAGGTCGTGAGCGGCCAGACCGACTTCAAGACCGCCGCCATCCTCCGCTGGGACCCCGCCACCGCGCAGAAGCGCATGGAGGACCTCCTCACCAAGTCCTACACCGGTGGCACCAAGGTCGACGGCGTGCTGTCGCCGTACGACGGCCTGTCCATCGGCATCCTGTCGGCGCTGAAGAGCTCCGGCTACGGCACCAGCGGCCAGCCCTACCCGATCGTGACCGGCCAGGACGCCGAGCTCGCCTCGGTCAAGTCGATCATCGCTGACGAGCAGTACTCGACCATCTTCAAGGACACCCGCAAGCTCGCCGAGCAGACGGTGAAGATGGCCGACTCCGTGCTCAAGGGCGCCCAGCCCGAGGTGAACAACACCAAGGACTACGACAACGGCAACAAGGTCGTTCCTTCGTACCTGCTCGACCCGGTGATCGTCGACAAGTCCAACTACAAGGAAGTCATCATCGGCGGCAACTACTACACCGAGGACCAGCTCAAGTAAGGGCCTGCCCCCGGGGATGCCACCGCGTCCCCGGGGCTCTCCCTGAGCGAGGGGCATATGACCGAGCACATCTTGCGGATGAGCGGGATCACCAAGACGTTCCCCGGTGTCAAGGCGCTGCAGGACGTCAACCTGTCGGTCCGGCAGGGCGAGATCCACGCCATCTGCGGCGAGAACGGCGCCGGCAAGTCGACGCTGATGAAGGTGCTGTCCGGGGTCTACCCGCACGGCGACTACGAGGGCGAGATCTTCTTCGAGGGTCAGAGATGCGAGTTCGGCAGCATCCGCGACAGCGAGCACGCCGGCATCGTCATCATCCACCAGGAGCTGGCGCTGAGCCCTCAGCTGTCGATCGCGGAGAACATCTTCCTCGGCAACGAGCGCGCCAAACGCGGGATCATCGACTGGAACCGCACCAACTACGAGGCCGCCGAGCTGATGAAGCGGGTCGGCCTGCGCGAGAACCCGACCACGCCGATCTCCGACATCGGCGTCGGCAAGCAGCAGCTCGTGGAGATCGCCAAGGCGCTGTCGAAAGAGGTGAAGCTCCTCATCCTCGACGAGCCCACCGCGGCGCTCAACGACGACGACTCCGCTCACCTGCTGGACCTGCTGCGCGGGCTGCGGGACGCGGGCATCACGTGCGTGATCATCTCCCACAAGCTGAACGAGGTGATCGCGATCGCCGACTCCGTCACGATCATCCGTGACGGCCGGACGATCGAGACGCTCGACATGGCCAGCGACCACGTGACGGAGGACCGCATCATCTCCGGCATGGTCGGCCGCGCCCTCGACAACCGCTTCCCGCCGCACGAGCCGACGGTCGGCGAGGAGGCGCTGCGGATCGAGGACTGGACGGTCTACAGTCCCAGCCAGCCGGACCGCAAGGTCGTCGACGGGGCATCGCTGACGCTGCGCCGGGGGGAGATCGTCGGGCTCGCGGGCCTGATGGGCGCCGGGCGCACCGAACTGGCGATGAGCGTGTTCGGGCGGGCGTACGGCGTGCACATCTCCGGCAAGATCTTCAAGGACGGCAAGCCGATCGAGATCCGCCACGTGCAGGACGCGATCAGGCACGGCATCGCCTACGCCTCCGAGGACCGCAAGCGCTACGGGCTCAACCTCATCGAGGACATCAAGCGCAACATCAGCGCGGCCGGGCTCAAGGGCCTGGCCAAGCGCGGCTGGGTCAACGAGAACGAGGAATACCGGGTCGCCGAAGAGTTCCACAAGAGCATGAACATCAAGGCGCCCAGCGTCAACAGCGTCGTGGGCAAGCTGAGCGGCGGCAACCAGCAGAAGGTCGTGCTGTCCAAGTGGATCATGACCGAGCCGGACGTGCTCATCCTCGACGAGCCGACCCGCGGCATCGACGTCGGTGCCAAGTACGAGATCTACACGATCATCAACCACCTCGCTGACCAGGGCAAGGCCGTGCTGGTGATCTCAAGTGAGTTGCCTGAGCTGCTTGGCCTGTGCGACCGCATCTACACACTCTCCGAAGGTCGCATCACCGGCGAGGTTCCCCGCCAGGAGGCCACCCAGGAAAGCCTCATGCACCTCATGACCAAGGGACAGGAGTAGCTCTGATGAGCGAGCGAAGCGAGCGAACTATCAAACACAGCCAGACGCTGCTCATGCGCCTGACGAAGGCGGGCGCATGAGCAGCGTCACGCCTGCCGACGTGGAGGTCGGCGCCAAGGGCGACGGGGGAGCGCCACGGCAGCCGGGCCGGGTGTCGCTCGGCGGAATTTCGCTCAACCTGCGATCGAGCGGTATCTACATCGCGTTCGCGGCGATCGTCGTGTTGTTCACGGTGCTGACCGACGGCGCCATGCTGCAGCCGCAGAACATCTCGAACATCATCGTCCAGAACTCCTACGTCCTGATCCTCGCGATCGGGATGATCCTGATCATCATCGCCGGGCACATCGACCTGTCGGTCGGCTCGGTGGTGGCGGTCACGGGAGCGCTGGCGGCGGTGCTCATGGTCAACATGGGCTGGCCATGGCCGCTGGCCCTGCTGGCCACGCTGGTGGCGGGCGCCCTCATCGGGGCCTGGCAGGGGTACTGGATCGCGTACTTCGGGATCCCGGCCTTCATCGTGACGCTGGCCGGCATGCTGCTGTTCCGGGCGCTGACGCTGACCGTGCTCGGCAACCAGGGCATCGGCCCGTTCCCGGACCAGGTCCGTACGCTGGCCAACGGCTTCACCGACGGCTATCTCGGCAACATCGGCCTCGGCCCGCTCGGCGGCGCCGACCTGTTCAGCCTGCTGATCGGCGTCGTCGCGATCGTCGGCATGTTCACCTCCCAGTGGCGCACCAGGAACGCCCGCCAGGGTTACGGCCAGTCGGTCGAGCCCATGGCGCTGTTCGTGCTGAAGATGCTGGCCGGTGCCGCGCTGATCCTCTTCCTGGTCATCCAGCTCGCCCGGTTCAAGAACCTGCCGTGGGTGCTGGTGCTGCTGGCGATCCTCGTGCTGGCGTACTCGATGATGGCCAACCGCACGGTCTTCGGCCGGCAGATCTACGCCATCGGCGGCAACCTCCAGGCGGCCGTCATGTCCGGCGTGAAGGTCAAGTCGGTGGTCTTCTGGATCTTCGTGAACATGGGCGTGCTGTCGGCCATCGCCGGCATCATCTTCGCCGGCCGGCTCAACCAGGCGGGTCCGACGGCGGGCAACAGCTTCGAGCTGGACGCCATCGCCGCGGCCTTCATCGGTGGCGCGGCGGTGCAGGGCGGCGTCGGCAAGGTCGTCGGCGCCATCACCGGCGGTCTGATCATGGCGGTCATCAACAACGGCATGTCCCTGATCGGCTCGCCCAGTGAGCGGGTCATGCTCGTCAAGGGCGCCGTCCTGCTCGCCGCCGTGGCGTTCGACGTGTGGACGAAGCGCAGGGCGGGAGCTTCGCGCTAGTAAGATCCCCGGAGCCCAGCGAAAGGAGAGACCGTGACGACGCCCAGACGCCGCATGCCGGTCATGGCCGACGTGGCCAAGGAGGCGGGCGTGTCGCATCAGACGGTCTCCCGGGTGCTCAACGACCACCCGAACGTCCGGGCCGACACCCGCGCCCGGGTGGAGGAGGCGATCACCCGGCTGGGCTACCGCCGCAACCTGGTCGCCCGCGCCCTGGTCACCAAGCGCTCGAGGACCCTCGGCGTGGTCAGCTTCGACACCACGCTGTACGGTCCGGCCAGCACCATCTACGGCATCGAGCAGGCGGCCAGGACCGCCGGCTACTTCGTCAGCATCGTCAGCCTCAAGTCGATCGACGCGGCCAGCGTGGGCGACGCCATCGACTACCTCGCCGAGCAGGGCGTTGACGGGGTGGTCGTGGTGGCGCCGCAGCGCTCGGCCGCGCGGGCCCTGGAGAACCTGCCGACCGGCCTGCCGGCGGTGGCGGTCGAGGGCACGCACAGCGCCGACGTCTCGGTGGTGTGCATCGACCAGGTGGAGGGCGCCAAGCTCGCCACCCGGCACCTGCTCGACCAGGGCCACGAGACGGTCTGGCACGTCAGCGGCCCGGCCGACTGGCTGGAGACCCAGGGCCGGGTCGACGGCTGGCGGGCCGCGCTGGAGGAGGCCGGCCGGCCGGTGCCCGAGCCGCTGGCCGGCGACTGGAGCCCGCGCGCCGGTTACGAAGCGGGCAAGAGCCTGGCCGCGATGGACGGCGTCACGGCCGTCTTCGCGGCCAACGACCAGATGGCGCTCGGCGTGCTGCGCGCCCTGTCGGAGATGGGGGTGCGGGTTCCCGGCCAGATCAGCGTGGTCGGCTTCGACGACATCCCCGAGTCGGAGTTCTTCTCGCCGCCGCTCACGACGGTCAGGCAGGATTTCGACGTGGTGGGCCGGCACTGCATCGAGGTGCTGCTGCGGCAGATCGACGTGGGACCCACCGCGTACGAGCGCCTGGTCGTCCGGCCCAGCTTCGTCGTCAGGGCCAGCACGGCCCCAGTTAGGTAGATGCTGTCAGGTAGATGATTGGCATGCCCCCGGAAACTCCCTGGAGTTCAATGTGAACGCTAACAAATACGTGGTCGGAGTGGACTTCGGCACGCTCTCAGGGCGTGCCGTCGTCGTACGTGTGAGCGACGGCGCCGAGCTGGGCAGCGCCGTCCACGAGTACGCCAACCGCGTCATCGAGCACACTCTTCCCGGCACGGACGTGCGGCTCGGCCCCGACTGGGCCCTGCAGTCGCCGCAGGACTGGATCGACGTGCTGAAGGTCGCCGTGCCCCAGGCGATCGCCGCCGCGGGCGTGCGCCCCGAGGAGATCGTCGGCATCGGCACCGACTTCACCGCCTGCACCGTCCTGCCCACCACGGCCGACGGCACCCCGCTCTGCTTCGAGACGCCCGCCGAGCCGCACGCCTGGCCCAAGCTGTGGAAGCACCACGCCGCCCAGCCGCACGCCGACCGGATCAACGAGACGGCCGCGCGCCGGGGCGAGAGCTGGCTGCCGCGCTACGGCGGCAAGATCTCCTCCGAGTGGGAGTTCGCCAAGGGGTTGCAGGTCCTGGAGGAGGCCCCCGAGGTCTACGCCAGGGCCGAGCGCTGGATCGAGGCCGCCGACTGGATCATCTGGCAGCTCACCGGCGTCGAGAGCCGCAACATCTGCACGGTCGGGTACAAGGGCGTCTTCCAGGACGGGAGCTACCCGTCGGCGGAATACCTCGCCGAGCTCAACCCGGGCTTCGCCGGATTCGTCGGCAAGCTCGCCACCGGTGCGGTCGGCGACGACGTCAACGGCGTCAAGCTGGCCCCGCTGGGCGGCCTCGCCGGGCGGGTGACGGCCCGGGCCGCCGAGTGGACCGGCATCCCCGAGGGCGTCGCCGTGGCCGTCGGCAACGTGGACGCGCACGTCACGGCCGCCGCCGCGGACGCCGTCCGGCCCGGCCAGATGGTGGCCATCATGGGCACCTCCACCTGCCACATCATGCCCAGCGACCAGCTCGCCGAGGTGCCGGGGATGTGCGGCGTGGTCCAGGACGGCATCGTGCCCGGCCTGTGGGGCTACGAGGCCGGCCAGTCGGCCGTCGGCGACATCTTCGCCTGGTACGTGGACAACTTCGGCACCGACGGGCACGAGCAGCTCACGGCGCTGGCCGAGAAGCAGGCCGTGGGCCAGCACGGACTGGTCGCGCTCGACTGGTTCGGCGGCAACCGCTCGGTGCTGGTCGACCACAACCTCTCCGGGGTGATCGTCGGCCAGACCCTGGCCACCAGGCCCGAGGACGTCTACCGGGCCCTCATCGAGTCCACCGCGTACGGCGCCCGCATGATCGTGGAGACGTTCGAGAAGTCGGGCGTGCCGGTCGAGGAGTTCGTGGTCGCCGGCGGCCTGCTGAAGAACCCCTTCCTCATGCAGGTCTACGCCGACGTGCTGCGCCGCCCGCTCTCGGTCATCGGCTCCGACCAGGGGCCCGCGCTCGGCTCGGCCATCCACGCGGCCGTCGCCGCCGGGTCCTACCCCTCGATCGAGGAGGCGGCCGCGGCCATGGGCAAGCGCGCCGAGAACGCGTACGTGCCCGACGCGGCCCGCGCCGACGCCTACGACCGGCTCTACGCCGAGTACCGCAGGCTCCACGACTTCTTCGGGGACGGACGGATGTTGCACACGCTGCGCGCGATCAGGAACGAGGCACAGGCTTGATGGACACGAGGAAGATCGTCGCTGACCTGCACGCCGAGCTGGTCCGCTACAACCTGGTGGTCTGGACGGCCGGTAACGTCTCCGGCCGGATCCCGGGCGAGGACCTGTTCGTCATCAAGCCCTCCGGGGTCTCCTACGACGAGCTGACGCCGGAGAACATGGTCGTGTGCGACCTCGACGGCAACCTGGTGGAGGGCGAGCACTCGCCGTCCAGCGACACGGCCGCGCACGCGTACGTCTACCGCAACATGCCCGAGGTCGGCGGCGTCGTGCACACCCACTCCACCTACGCCTCCGCCTGGGCCGCCCGCGGCGAGGCCATCCCGTGCGTGCTGACCGCGATGGCCGACGAGTTCGGCGGCGAGATCCCGATCGGGCCGTTCGCCCTCATCGGCGACGACTCGATCGGCCAGGGCATCGTCGAGACGCTCAAGGGTCACCGCTCCAAGGCGGTCCTGATGCGGAACCACGGCGTGTTCAGCATCGGCAAGGACGCCAAGGCCGCGGTGAAGGCCGCCGTGATGTGCGAGGACGTCGCGCGTACGGTGCACGTGGCCCGCCAGCTCGGCGACCCGCTGCCCATCGCGCAGGACGACATCGACCGCCTGTACGACCGCTATCAGAACGTCTACGGACAGAGGAGCCCGCGTTGAACATCTGGTTTCTGACCGGCAGCCAGGGACTGTACGGCGAGGACACGCTGCGCCAGGTGGCGGAGCAGTCCCAGCGGATCGCCGAGCAGCTCCCCATGCCGGTGGAGTGGAAGCCCGTCCTGACCGACGCCGCGGCCATCCGGCGGGTGATGCTCGAGGCCAACGCCGACGACGAGTGCGCCGGCGTGATCGCGTGGATGCACACGTTCTCCCCGGCCAAGATGTGGATCGCCGGGCTCGACGCGCTGCGCAAGCCGCTGCTCCACCTGCACACGCAGGCCAATGTGGAGCTGCCGTGGAGCTCCATCGACATGGACTTCATGAACCTCAACCAGGCCGCGCACGGCGACCGCGAGTTCGGGCACATCCAGACCCGGCTCGGCGTGCCGCGCAAGACCGTGGCCGGGCACGTCTCCGACCCGTCCGTGGGCGAGCGCATCCTGACCTGGGTGCGGGCCGCCAAGGGTCTGGCCGAGGTGCGCACGCTCAAGCTGGCCCGCTTCGGCGACAACATGCGCGACGTGGCGGTCACCGAGGGCGACAAGGTCGAGGCGCAGCTCCGCTTCGGCGTCTCGGTGAACACCTACGGCGTCAACGACCTGGTCGAGGTCGTGGACGCCGTCCCCGACGCCGACGTGACGGCGCTGGTCAAGGAGTACGCCGAGCAGTACACCGTGGCCCCCGAGCTGCTCGGCGAGCGCCACGACTCGCTGCGCTACGCGGCCCGGATCGAGCTGGGCCTGCGGAGCTTCCTGGAGGCGGGCGGCTTCAAGGCGTTCACCACGAACTTCGAGGACCTCGGCGGCCTGCGCCAGCTCCCCGGCCTGGCCGTGCAGCGGCTCATGGCCGACGGGTACGGCTTCGGCGGCGAGGGCGACTGGAAGACCTCGGTCCTCCTGCGCACCCTGAAGGCCATGGCTGACAAGGGGACGCCCGGCGGCACCTCCTTCATGGAGGACTACACCTACCACCTGACGCCCGGCCAGGAGCTCATCCTGGGCGCGCACATGCTGGAGGTCTGCCCGTCCATCGCGGCCGGCACGCCGTCGTGCGAGATCCACCCGCTGAGCATCGGCGGCCGCGAGGACCCGGTCAGGCTCGTGTTCGACGCCGAGCCCGGCCCCGGCATCGTGGTCGGCCTGGCCGACATGGGCGACCGGTTCCGCCTCGTCGCCAACGAGATCGACATCGTGTCGCCGCCCGAGCCGCTGCCCAAGCTGCCGGTGGCCCGCGCGGTCTGGAGCCCGCGGCCGAACCTGCGCACCTCCACCGAGTCGTGGCTCACCGCCGGCGCGCCGCACCACACGGTGCTGTCCACGGCCGTCGGCCGCGAGGAGCTGACCGACCTGGCCGACGTGCTGGGCGTGGAGCTGGTGGTCATCGACGCCGACACCACGACCGAGCGGTTCACCAAGGAGCTGCGCTGGAACCAGGCGTACTACCGCCTGGCCCAGGGCTTCTAACTCTCGTCCCGAGGTTTCTCGGGGGCGTTCCTGCGCTGCTCCTCGGCGCGCTCGCGGCAGCGGCGCAGGAACTCCTCGTCGTCGTCGGGACTGGTGGCGGCGAAGCGGCCGGGACGGTCGTATTCGGGGAAGGCGCTGGGCCGCGTGACGGCCTGGGTGCGCTCGGGCCGGCCCGCCACCAGCCAGGCGATCGACCCGATCAGCGGGAACAGCAGCACGATCAGCACCCAGCCGATCTTCGGCAGGTTCCGGCAGAGCGGGTCGGGCGTGGTGATCACATCGAAGACGCAGTAGAGCCAGAGAGCGAGCGTGACCAGGCCGAGAACCTGGGACAAGTAGAGCACGGCACACCTCCGGTCAGCGGCACCTGAAACTAGCGGTACCCGCGCGGGCTGACAAGGCGTCGCTGTGGGAAGGTAAGGCCGTGACGCTGACCAATTGGGCTGGAAACACCACATTCCAGGCAAGCAATGTCCATCATCCGACCTCGCTCGACGAGCTCCAGCGGCTCGTCGCGGCCAGTGCCCGGGTGCGGGCACTGGGCAGCGGACACTCCTTCAACCACGTCGCCGACACCACCGGCGATCTCGTGGTGCTGGACCGGATGCCGGACCTGGTGGAGATCGACAGCGCGGCGGCCAAGGTGCGGGTGGGCGCGCGCATGACGTACGCGCGGCTCGCGCCGCTGCTGCACGAGGCCGGGTTCGCGCTGGCGAACATGGCCTCGCTGCCGCACATCTCCGTGGCCGGCTCGGTCGCCACGGGCACGCACGGCTCCGGCGACGGCGTGGCGAGCCTGGCCGCCGCCGTGTCCGGGATCGACCTCGTCACCGCCGACGGCTCGCTGCTGTCGCTCTCGCGCGGGGACGCCGACTTCCCCGGCGCGGTGGTCTCGATCGGCGCCCTCGGCGTCGTCGCCTCGCTGACGCTCGACCTCGTGCCCGCGTTCGAGCTGCGCCAGTACGTCCGCGAGGGCCTGCCGGCGGACGCGCTCGGCGACTTCGACGCGATCATGTCGAGCGGCTACAGCGTCAGCCTCTTCACCGACTACCGCGACACCCGCGTCTGGCTCAAGCGCGCGGAGGAGCTGACCGGCCCCGACTGGTACGGCACCACCCCCGCCGACGCCCCCCGCCACCCCCTGCCCACCATGCCCGCCGACAGCTGCACGGTGCAGATGGGCGTCCCCGGCCCCTGGCACGAGCGGCTCCCGCACTTCCGCCCCGACTTCCCGCCCAGCGGCGCCGGCGACGAGCTGCAGTCGGAGCTGCTGCTGCCCAGGGAGCACGCGGTCAAGGCGCTGCGCGAGCTGTTCGCGATCGGCGACCGCATCCGGCCGGTCCTGCAGATCTCCGAGGTCCGCTCGGTGGCCGCCGACGACCTGTGGCTCAGCCCCTTCCATGGCCGCGACAGCGTGGGCATCCACTTCACCTGGGTGAAGGACGTCGCCGCGGTGACGCCGGTGCTGGAGCTGGTGGAGGAGACGCTGGCGCCGTTCGACCCGCGGCCGCACTGGGGCAAGCTGTTCACCCGGTGGCCCCGGTGCCCCGAGCGGTTCCGCTCGCTGGTGGGGCGGCTCGACCCCGAGGGCAAGTTCTCCAGCGACTTCACGCGGATACTGCTGGGGGAGTAGCGCGCCCCTGAGGGCTTGCGCCCCCGGACGTAGTGGTCCACCGGTCCGGGGGACGATGTGCCGGGCCCGCGCGTCGGACATCGTTGGGGGCATGACCGATCACCCGTTCAGGTTCGGCACGGTCGCCGGACAAGCCCCCGACGCCGGCGCGTGGGCCGGCCTGGCCCGCCGGGCGGAGAGCCTCGGCTACTCGACCCTGCTGGTGCCCGACACGCTGGGCACGCTGTCGCCGTTCACGGCCGCCGCCGTCGCCGCCACGGCCACGACGACCCTGCGCGTCGGCACGTACGTCCTGAGCGCCCCCAACCGGACGCCGCAGGCCGTGGCGTGGGAGACGGCCACGCTGCACAAGCTCACCGGCGGCCGGTTCGAGCTGGGCCTGGGGGCCGGGCGGCCGGACGCCGAGCGCGACGCGGCCACGCTCGGGGTCAGGTTCGGCACGCCGGGGCAGCGCATCGAGCGGCTCGCGCAGACCATCGACGCCGTCGAGGACGTGCGGGTCCTGGTGGCCGCGGCCGGCACGAAGCTGCTGCGCCTGGCCGCCATGAAGGCCGACACGGTCGCGCTCGGCGTGCCCCCGCACTACACCGAGGAGCAGGTGGCGGCCAAGCTGGACGAACTGTACGAGCTGGCCGGCGACCGCTTCCACGCCCTGGAGCTGGGCATGAACCTGGCGTGCGCCGGGGCGGAGCCCCCGCCGTGGGCCCTGGAGCGCTTCGGCCGCACCGGCACCGGCATCCTCACGGGCACGCCCCAGGAGATGGCCGACACGCTGCTGCGGCGCAGGGACCGCCTCGGGGTCTCCTACGTGTCGGTGAACGCCCAGTTCATGGACGCCTTCGCGCCGGTCGTGGAAAGGCTCGCCGGTACCTGACGCAACCTGACAGGTACGGCTGCCACGATCGTCCCCATGACCGCCAAGGGAACCTTCGACACCGCCAACTGGACTCCCCAACCGCCCTTCGACGACCGCGACGGCGTCACCCTCGGGCTCGTGACCCTGGACAAGACCTGGTACGGCGACCTGACCGGCACCAGCGTCGTCACCATGACGGTGGCCACCACCCCGGTGGAGACCTCGCGGTCCTACGTGGCCCTGGAGCGCGTCGAGGCGACCCTCGACGGGCGGGCGGGCAGCTTCGTCGTGCAGCATGACGCGGTGAGCGACAAGGGCGAGCAGTCGCTGCGGGTCAGAGTCGTCCCGGACTCGGCGACGGGGGAGTTGCGCGGCCTCCGGGGCGAGATCGGCATCGCCGTCGCCGCCGACGGCACCCACTCGTACACCTTCGACTACACATTCTGAAGTTCGGCGCGACAATCGTGCCATGCCGACAAGTCACTGGGCGTGGGGGCCCGAACCTGGCGAGCCCGAACTGCGGGAGATCGCCCGCTTGTTCAGCGAGCACACGGGGCTGGGCGAACCGGCCTCGTGGGAGCCGCCCGTGCCGTTCTCCCCGGCGCTGGTGCCCAGGTCCGGGCTCCCCGTGCCGCCGCTGCCGTTCTGCACGGACGACCCGTACGAGCGGGCCGTGCGCACCTACGGGCAGGCCTACCGCGACCTGATCCGCGCCTACCGGGGCGACTTCGCCAACGCCCCCGACCTGGTGGCGCTGCCCCGGAACGAGGACGAGGTCGCGCAGGTCCTGGAGTGGGCCTCCGACCGGGGCGTGCCGGTGGTGCCCAGGGGCGGCGGCACGAGCGTCGTGGGCGGCGTCGAGGCCCGCTTCGACGGCCCGTCCCTGTGCCTGGACCTCGGCCGCATGAACCGCGTCCTGGAGGTGGACGAGACCTCGCAGGCGGCCCTCGTGGAGGCCGGCGCGACGGGGCCCGGGATCAACGCCGGGCTGCCCGACGGGCTGCAACTGCGCTTCTTCCCGCAGTCGTACGAGTTCTCCACGCTCGGCGGCTGGATCGCGACCCGGGCCGGCGGGCACTTCGCCACCCTGCACACCCACATCGACGACCTCGTCGAGTCGATCCGGGCCAGCACCCCCGCCGGCGTGTGGGAGTCGCGCCGGGTGCCGGGCTCCGGCGCGGGGCCGTCGCCGGACCGCTGGCTGCTCGGCTCGGAGGGCGCCCTGGGCGTGATCACCCGCGCCTGGGTGCGCGTCCACCGGCGCCCGCAGCACAAGGTCTCGCTGCCGGTGCGGTTCGCGGAGTGGGAGGCCGGGGTGATGGCCGTGCACGACCTGGCGCAGTCGGGCCTGCACCCCGCCAACTGCCGCCTGCTGGACGCCCGGGAGGCCGCGC
Source organism: Nonomuraea sp. MTCD27 (assembly GCF_041950495.1). NCBI lineage: Bacteria > Bacillati > Actinomycetota > Actinomycetes > Streptosporangiales > Streptosporangiaceae > Nonomuraea > Nonomuraea sp. MTCD27. The sequence goes on from NZ_JBGNUW010000016.1 coordinate 89,480, forward strand.
TGACCTCCGGCGGCGACGGGCGGCAGGCCGTGCTCATCCTCGGCTTCGAGTCGGCCGACCATCCCGTGGACGCGTGGGTGTCGCGGGCCCTGGAGATCGTCTCCTGGCACGGAGGAGCCGCCGGCGAGGCCCGCCAGGACGTCGCGTGGAAGGGCGCGTTCACCCGCATGCCCTACCTGCGCAACGCCTACCCGGGCCTGGGCGTGATCGCCGAGACCGTCGAGACGGCCGTCACCTGGGACCGCTTCCCGGCCCTGCACGAGGCCGTCATGGCGGAAGGGGAGGCCGGGACCACGACGTGCCGCCTGGCCTTCGCCTACCCGGACGGGCCCGCGCCGTACTACACGATCGTCGTGCCCGCCGAGAAGGGCGCCGAGCTGGAGCAGTGGGACGACCTCAAGCGCCGCGTCTCCGAGACCGTCCTGCGCATGGGCGGGACGATCACCCATCACCACGCCGTGGGCCGCGACCACCGCCCCTTCTACGACCGGCAGCGGCCCGACCCGTTCGCCCTCGCGCTCAAGGCCGCCAAGGCCGCCCTGGATCCCCGGGGGATCCTCAATCCGGGGGTGCTGATCTGATCCGTTCTTTCCAGTAATGTGCCGACCAGCCGGTATGTAACGGGAGGAGCGCGTCGTGTGGGACCCCGAACTCGCCGAACTGCGGCGCCGCAGGGAGCAGGCCGAGCGCATGGGAGGCGAGGAACGGGTCGCCCGCCAGCACGCGACGGGCCGCCTGACCGTCCGGGAGCGGCTGGCGGCCCTCACCGACAGCTGGCAGGAGGTCGGGGCGCTCACCGGTCACGCGAACGCCGACGGGTTCACGCCGTCCAACGTCATCATCGGGCGGGCCCGGCTGGCCGGGCGCCGCGTCGTCGTGGCGGGGGACGACTTCACCGTACGCGGCGGGGCCGCCGACGCCGCCATCCACGAGAAGCAGGTCCTGGCCGAGCGCATGGCGGGCGAGATGCGGGTGCCGCTCGTCCGGCTGATCGACGGCACGGGCGGCGGGGGCAGCGTCAAGCAGATGGAGGAGTACGGGCGCACGTACGTGCCGGCGAACCCCGGCTGGGACCAGGTGGTGGCCAACCTGGGCCGGGTCCCGGTGGTCGCGCTCGCCCTGGGCCCCGTCGCCGGGCTGGGCGCGGCCCGGCTGGTCACGTCCCACGTCTCGATCATGGTCAAGGAGCTCTCGCAGGTGTTCATCGCGGGCCCGGCCGTGGTGGAGGCGGGGATGGGGGAGAGCGTGGGCAAGGAGGAGCTCGGCGGCTGGCGTACGGTGTCGGCGGCCGGCACGGTCGACCTGGTGGCGGATTCGGAGCCGGAGGCGTTCGAGCTGACCGCGCGGGTGCTGTCGTACCTGCCCCAGAGCGCCTGGCAGCCACCTCCGGTCGGCACGCCCGACGACGCCCCGGACCGGGTCTCGCCCGAGCTGCGCGACATCGTGCCCCGGGACCGCCGCCGCCCCTACGACATGCGCGCGATCCTGGGCCTGGTCTTCGACACGGGCACCGTCATGGAGCTGGGCCGGCGCTTCGCCCCCTCCGTGATCACCGCCCTGGCCCGCCTGGACGGGCACCCGGTGGCGGTCCTGGCCTCGGACCCGAACGTGTACGGCGGCGGCCTCACGGCCCAGGGCTCCGACAAGATGGCCCGCTTCGTCGACCTGGCGGAGACCTTCCACCTGCCGGTCGTCCACCTGGTCGACCAGCCCGGCTTCGTGATCGGCACGGCGGCGGAGCGGGCGGGCACGATCCGGCGGGGCGCCCGCGCCCTGGCGGCCGTCTACCAGTCGACGGTCCCGTGGGCCTCGGTCCTGGTCCGGCGGGTCTTCGGCGTGGCGGGCGCCGCCCACCGGCCCCACGACCGCTACAGCCTGCGCGTGGCCTGGCCCTCCGGCGACTGGGGGTCGCTGCCGATCGAGGGCGGGCTGGAGGTGGCCTTCAAGCGGATGCTGGCCGAGGCGGGCCCGGAGGCGGCCGCGCTGAAGGCCGAGATCGCCGGGCGGCTGGAGGCGGTCAGGTCGCCGTTCAGGACGGCGGAGGCGTTCCTGGTGGAGGACATCATCGACCCGGCGCACACCCGCCCCGCCCTGACGGAGTGGGTCCACGACGCCTACGCGGTCCTGGACCCCGGCCCGAACCCCGCAGCCCGCCCCTGACCTCCCTGACCATGGACCTCGACTCCCGGGCGCCCGAACCCCACCGCCCGCCTCTGATCGGCGGGCCTCAGGCGCCCGGGCGGAAGCGGCGGGGCGGGGTGTGGATGTCGAAGCTCAGGCGCGGCTGGGCCAGCACCGAGTGCGGCACCGTGTCCGGGGTGATCAGCCCGAGACGCTCGAAGACGGGGAACCGCGCGGACGTGGCGGCGAGGTGGCGCGGGCGCATCACCGGGTGCCAGATGCTGTACGTGCCCACCCGCCCTCCCCTGCGCCGGTACCAGCCCAGGGTGGGATGGGTGAGCCGCTCCAGCCAGTCGGGCTCGCCCGCGAAGCCGTCGAGGCGGCCGCGCGGCTCGGGCAGTTCGGTCGCCTCGCAGCTGGCGTGCCCGGCGCGCAGCCGCCAGCCGGCCGGCGTGGCGGCCCAGTCCGCCTCGATCCTGATGCGGTCGCGGTGCCACGGCATGCCCCACAGGTGGCGCGGGATCGCGACCACCGGGTGGTCGAGCGCGGTGCCGAAGAACCAGACGCCCGGCCGGCCGTACGCGGTGACGTACGCCCGGTAGTTGATCTGCCCGCAGTCGATGCCCACCTGCGGCAGGAAGCGGAAGTGGAAGTCCCGGTCGGTGAAGGCGACGGCGGAGACCAGGGCGCCGGGACCGTCCCCGAAGTCCGCCTTCATCGGGGCGAACCCCCGGGGCAGGTGCCTGGCCAGGGCGTCGGCGTCCACCCGGTAGCTGACGATGGCGAAGTCGTCCAGGTCCGTCCGAGCGTGGTACCAGCGCGGGCGCGGGCGAGGGGTCCCGGCGAACGTCATGGTTCACACCGTATGCCCCGGGAACGGTCGGCGCTGTAGCGTAAAAGTGGTGGCCGCGAGGGTGTGGCCTGTGAAACGGTCGGGTTCTGATGATCCGGTGGACCGAGGCAGGGCAGGAACGATCGGCGATCTGGCGTTCGGCGCTGGACGTGCCGCCGCCAGGGCGCGTCATCGTCGCCGACGACCGGATGAGCGCCGCCACCGCCTACCGCCTGGCCTGCGAGGGCACCGCGCTGCTGTGGCGCGGCGACTTCCACAACGCCCGCCAGCTCCTCGACGCCATGGCCCGGCGCTGCAAGCCGGCCGCCCCGGACAGCGACTTCTACCGCTACCGCCAGGCCCGCTCCCAGCGCGCCCGCACGCTCGGCATGCTGCTCATCCCCTACGCCGAGGGCCACGTGGTGCCGCTGCGCCGGGCGCCGGACGTGCGGCCGGCCTGCGCGGAGGTCTACGGGCCCGACGCCCCGCCCGCGGTCGGCCAGCTCCGCGAGCTGCTCGGCCTGATCGGCGCGCACGAGTGGCGCGAGAAGGGCGTGCACGTCCCGGCGCTCGGCGCCCGCATCCACCCGCACCACGGCGTGTTCTCCCCGATTCGCGGCGAATACGTCGATCTGGTCGCCGAGGCGCCGCTGCCGGACGACCGGCTGGCCTTCGACGTCGGCACCGGCACCGGTGTGCTGGCCGCCGTGCTGGCCAGACGCGGTGTCCGGCACGTCGTGGCCACCGACCTCGACCGCCGGGCCGTCGAGTGCGCCGGTGACAACGTCGCCCGCCTCGGCCTGGACGACCAGGTGGAGGTCGTGCGGACCGACCTGTTCCCGCCGGGGCGGGCGCCCCTGGTCGTCTGCAACCCGCCGTGGCTGCCCGCCAAGCCGTCCTCGCCGCTCGACCACGCCGTCTACGATCCGGGCGGGCGGATGCTGGGCGGTTTCCTGGGCGGGCTGGCCGAGCACCTGGAGCCGGCGGGCGAGGGCTGGCTGATCCTGTCCGACCTGGCCGAGCATCTCGGGCTGCGCACCAGGGCCGAGCTGCTGGAGGCGTTCGAGCGGGCCGGGCTGCGGGTGGCCGCCCGGATGGACGTCGCGCCCCGCCACCGCCGGCCGCGCGACGCGGACGACCCGCTGCACGCGGCCCGCGCCGCCGAGGTGACCTCGCTGTGGCGGCTCAGGCGCTGAACGCCTTGCGGTAGGCCGACGGTGACGTACGCATGGCGCGGGTGAAGTGGTGCCGGAACGTCACCGGGCTCTCGAACCCGACCGCCGCCCCGATCTCCTCCACCGGCGCCGCCGTCGACTCCAGCATCGGCAGGCTGGCGGCCACCCGCTGCGAGATCACCCACCGCAGCGGGCTCGTCCCGGTCTGCCGCTTGAAGTGCCTGATGAACGTGCGCTCCGACATGTGCGCGACCCCGGCCAGGCCGGCGACGGTGATCGGGTCCGTCAGGTGGTCGAGGGCCCACGCCATGGCCCTGGCCACCGCGTCGTCGTCCTCCACCGGCGTGACCGCGGCCTCGATGAACTGCGCCTGGCCGCCCTCCCGGTGCGGCGGGACGACCAGGCGGCGGGCCACGGTGTTGGCCACGCCGGGGCCGTGGTCGCGGCGTACGAGGTGGATCAGCAGGTCGAGCCCCGCCGCGCTGCCCGCGCTGGTCAGCACGTCGCCGTCGTCCACGTACAGGACCGAGGGGTTGACCCGGATCTCGGGGTGGCGCTCCTGGAGCAGCTCGGCGTACTTCCAGTGGGTGGTCGCCGCGCGGCCGTCCAGCAGCCCGGCGGCCGCCAGCGCGAACGCGCCCGAGCAGATCGAGACCATGCGCGCGCCGCGCCCGTGCGCCTCCCGCAGCGCGGACACGAGCGGGCCGGAGACGGGTCCCCGCACGTCCGCCACGCCGGGCACGATCACCGTGTCCGCCCCGGCCAGCACGTCGAGCCCGTGGTCCGCCCGCATGGTGAACCCGCCCACGACCCGGAGCGGCTCCGGCGTCTCCGCGCACACCTTGAGGTCGTACCAGGGCGGCTCCAGCTCGGGGCGGGGCAGCCCGAAGATCTCCACCACGCAGCCGAGCTCGAACGGCGCCATGCCGTCGAACGCGAGCACGGCCATCCGGTGTGGCCTGGTCGGCGATGGCAACAGCATGCCCGCATGTTAGCCGCAGCTTTTCAGCGGCAGAGGAGATATATGCACATTTCGGGAGTACAGACCGTTTTGCCCGATCACCGCTACGAGCAGGCGGAGATCACCGAGGCGTTCTCCCGGCTGACCGAGTGCGACGAGGAACTGCTCAGACGATTCCACGCGGCCACCGGGGTGGAGGGCCGTAACCTGGCGCTGCCACTGGCCGACTACGCCAAGCTCGACTCCTTCGCCAGAGCCAACGACGCCTACGTCGAGCAGGCGCTCGAGCTCGGCGAGCAGGCCTTGCGGGGCGCGCTGCGCAAGGCGGACGTGCCCCCGGAGAAGGTCGACCACCTGCTGTTCTGCTCGACCACCGGCCTGGCCACGCCCTCGCTGGACGCCAAGCTGGCCCAGCGGATGGGGCTGCGGCCCGACGTGAAACGGGTGCCGGTGTTCGGCCTGGGTTGCGCGGCGGGCGCGGCCGGGCTCTCTCGCCTGCACGACTACCTGCGCGGCTGGCCCGACCACGTCGCCGTGCTGGTCTGCGTGGAGCTGTGCTCGCTGACGATCCAGCGCGACGACACCTCGATCGCGAACCTGGTGGCCAGCGGGCTGTTCGGCGACGGCGCGGCGGCCGTCGTGGCGACCGGACGCGGGCACGGCCCCGAGGTCGTCGCGACCCGCAGCAGGCTCTACCCCGGCACCGAGCACCTCATGGGCTGGGACGTGGGCGACCACGGGTTCCGCATCGTGCTGGACGCGGACCTGACCCATTTCGTGGAGGAGGTACTGGCGGCCGACATCAAGGCGTTCCTGGCGGACTACGGCCTGACGCCCGATCAGGTGGCCACCTGGGTGTGCCATCCCGGCGGGCCCAAGGTCATCGCCAAGATCGTGGAGACGCTCGGCCTGGCGCCCAAGGCCCTGGACGTGACCTGGCGCTCGCTGCGCGAGTACGGCAACCTGTCGTCGGTCTCGGTGCTCCACGTGCTCCAGGAGACCCGCGGCCGGCCCGGCACTCCGGCCGTGATGATGGCGCTGGGGCCGGGGTTCTCCGCCGAGTTGCTGCTGCTGCACTGGTGACGGCGTACGCGCTGCTGATCGGGCTGGTCGTCCTCGAACGGCTGGCCGAACTCGTCGTGGCCCGGCGCAACCTGGCCTGGGCCAGGTCCCGGGGCGGCGTCGAGTACGGCAGGCGGCACTATCCCTGGATCGTCCTGGCCCACGTGGCGCTCCTGGTCGCCGCGCCGGCCGAGGTCTGGCTGCTCGGCCGCCCCTTCGTGCCCGCGCTCGGCTGGCCCATGCTCGCCGTCGTCGCGCTGGCCCAGGGGCTGCGCTGGTGGTGCGTGGCGACGCTGGGCCGGCAGTGGAACACGCGCGTCGTGGTGGTGCCGGGGATGCCGCTGGTGCGGCGGGGGCCGTACCGGTGGTTGCGGCACCCCAACTACGTGGCCGTGGTGGCCGAGGGGATCGCGCTGCCGCTCGTCCACACGGCCTGGCTGACCGCGCTGGTCTTCACCGTGGCGAACGCGGTGCTACTCGCCGTGCGGATCCGCGTGGAGGATCGGGCCCTGGCGCTCATCGGGCCGGATCCGGCCGGGAGACCGTGATCTCCGTCAGGCCCTCCGGCGGCTTTCCCGGGTGGAGGCCGGTCAGCAGCGTGCTGACCGTGTAGAGGTGCCAGGCCAGGGCGGGCTTCTGGACCACGGGGTCGGCGAAGAGGGCGCGTACCTGGTCCGGGTGCACGATGGGGGCGAGGGCGTCGAGGCTGCCGAGCACCTGCTCGCGCAGCACGTCCGTGAGCGCGGGGCCGGGGCTGGTGCGCCAGCTCCACCCGCCTCCGGTCTTCGCGGTAGGCATGTGCTCGGGCAGGCGCCGGCGCCAGAAGGGCCGGGTCATGCCCTCGGCGAACCGCCACGGTTTCCCCTCGATCGGGACGTCCCGCAGCTTCGGGGCGAATCGCAAAATAAGGGCATAAATCACCTCTTCGGAGAGGCGCCAGCCCTGGTCCAGGCTCAGCGCCGCCCGTACCACGCGGTTGTCCAGGAACGGCCGTACGGGGTCGCCGCGCCGCAGCGCGCCCGCCCGCGCGCTGGCCTGCCAGCGGCCGACCTTGTACCAGATGTAGATGTGGTCCAGCGCCTCCAGCCGGTTCGGCCGGGCCCGCCACGGCCGGGCGAGCTCGCGCGCGTGCTCGTTCGCCTCGGTGGTGAACAGCTTCTCGTCCTTGCGGAAGGTGTTGTCGATGCGCCGCAGCAGCGCCTTGTCGCTCAGGTCGGTCTGGAGCAGGTTCAGGCTGCCCGCGCGCAGCGTCTCGCCACTCTGCCCCGACATGGTGGGCTTGCCGGAGTAGGGGAGGTAACTCACGATCGACTCGTACGCCGAGGTCATCCCCTCGCACGTGCGCAGCGTCTCCCAGGCCCGGCTGAGCGGGTGCTCCACCAGCACCGCGTCCTTCGCGGCGGTCTGCGGCGGGGCGATGACCGTGTGCTCCACCCCCAGCCGGGCCGCGATGCGCCGCGCGATGATCACGTCGGGATGCGTGTCCAGGCCGTTCGTCGTCACCCGGAACGGCACCCGCGCCGCGTGCAGCAGCGCCGCCAGGATGCGGGTGTCCCGCCCGCCGGTCAGCGCCAGGTTCACCGGCTCGTCCAGCTCGCGCAGCGGGGCCACGGTGGCCAGCAGCGCGTCGGCCAGCTCGCCGATCGCCGCCCGCTTGCGCCGCGCCGACGTGGGGGCGGGCGCCGCCTCCGGCAGCGGGGTCTCGGTGATGGCGCGCACGCCGTCCCGCACGACGAGCCGCGAGCTGGGCCGCAGCGCCGAGACCCCCTTGTACGGCGTCTCGTCCGACAGGAAGAACCCCTGCCTGACCATCGTCTGGAGGGCGAGCACGTCGTGCTCCACCCGGTCGTCCGGCCGGGCCGCCAGGTGCACCAGCAGGGCGCGGCTGCCGACCACGTGCAGCTCGGGCGTCTCGGCGTAGAAGACGGGGCAGACCCGGTTGATCGCGGTGCTCGCGGTCAGCTCGCCGTCGCGGGCGATCCAGGCCGAGAAGCAGCCGCCCACGGAGTCGTCGGGGAGCCTGGTCACGTCGGACGGGTCGGCCAGGTGGCCGTTCAGCCCGAGGATCCGGCCGTCGTGCTCGGAGATCAGTGGCGGCTGCCGCGAGTCGTCGGGCTCGTTGGTCCACGCGAACAGCGAGACGCCCCGGCCGTGCCATTCGCGGCCGCGAATGACGTCGGGCGGCACGGGAAAGGCCAGTTCGATAACGGATCGAACTCTGTTTAGGACATGGGCGGAAATGTCCTGCCGCTTTGCGGCTATGCCCAAATAGACGCGCACCCCGACATGCCTACCTCAACTACCTCATTTGTCACAACCGATCACGCGTAGATCGCGGTTTGCGCTCGCTTGAGTCACCGGCCAGGCCATCGCGAACCGGCTTCCGTCGTACGACTCGGAGGTGGTTGAGATGAAATTTCGTCTCTTGGCGGTCGGTGTCGGGCTTATAGCCCTTCTCGGATTGGCGGCCTGCGGCGGCGGCAGCAGCGGCGGCGAAAGCGCCACGAGCGGTCAGAAAGCACCCCTGTCAAGTCAGAACGAGCAACCCGCCGTTCCCCGGAAATCATCCAAGCCGGCCCAGGCCGACGCCGAGGGCAAGGACCAGGACGAGAGCGAGCGGGATACGACGACGGCGCAGATCTCCACGTTCGCCCTCGACGTGGACACCGCCTCGTACGGCTACGCCCGCCGTACCCTTCAGGAGGGCCGCTGGCCCGAGCCCGGCGAGATCCGCCCGGAGGAGTGGGTCAACGCCTTCCGGCAGGACTACCCGCAGCCCCCGGACGACGGCTTCGCCGTGCACGTCGACGGCGCGAAGCTGCCGTCGGGCGACGAGGCCGTCATGCGCGTGGGCCTGCAGACCCGCGCGTCCGACGCGGCCGAGCGGCGGCCCGCCAACCTCACGTTCGTGGTGGACGTGTCCGGCTCGATGGCCGAGGCCGGCCGGCTCGACCTGGTCAAGGCGGCGCTGCAGAAACTGCTCACCCAGCTCGCACCCGGCGACCAGGTCTCGATCGTGTCCTTCTCCGACCAGGCCACGGTGCTGGCCTCGATGACCCCGCTGACCGCCCGGAACGAGCTGAGCCACGCGATCGACCAGCTCACCATCGCCGGTGGCACGAACCTGGAGGCCGGGCTGGTCACCGGCTACCAGCAGGCTTCCCAGTCGTTCCGCCCCGCCGCCACGAACCGGGTCATCGTGCTCTCCGACGGCCTGGCCAACCAGGGCAGCACGCAGTGGCAGGCCCTCCTGGACCGGGTCAAGGAGTACGCGGGCAAGCAGGTCACGCTGCTCACGGTGGGCGTCGGCCGCGAGTACGGCGACGAGCTGATGGAGCAGCTCGCCGACAACGGCGACGGCATGGCCGTGTACATCAGCAGCGAGGAGGAGGCCGCCAAGGTCTTCGCCACGCAGCTGCCCGCCAACATCGAGCTGCGGGCACGCGACGCCAAGGCACAGGTCGTCTTCAACCCGGCGGTGGTGGAGAGCTACCGGCTCATCGGGTACGAGAACCGCGCCCTGACCACGGAGGAGTTCCGGGACGACAGCCGCGACGGCGGCGAGATCGGCCCCGGCCACTCCGTCACCGCCCTGTACTCGATCAAGCTGAAGCCCGGCGCCAACGGCCAGCTCGCCCAGGCCACCGTGCGCTGGCAGGACCCCGACACCAGGGGCGCGTCGGAGGTCAGCGGCTCGCTGCAGTCCGGCGACCTGGCCGCCTCCGTCTGGGACAAGGCACCGATCCGGCTGCAGGTGGACGTCGTGGTGGCGGCGTTCGCGGTGTACATGCGCGACCGCGAGGCGTTCGGGCTGGACCTGCCCACGCTGGGCGAGCACGCCTCCCGGCTGGCCTCCGCCGCCGAGGACCCGATGGTGTCGGAGCTGGCCACGCTCATCGAACGGGCCAAGTCGGTCGGGTGACCCGCGGGGCGGCTCGGCCGGGCCTGGCCGGTCGAGCCGCCCTGTGGGGCTTCGGGCGATTCGCGAGTGTGCATCGGGGGTCGCGAAGTCGGCTACACTCGTACACGAAACAAGGGGCTATGGCGCAGTTGGTAGCGCGCCTCCATGGCATGGAGGAGGTCTGGGGTTCGAATCCCCATAGCTCCACAGGTGTGAAAGAGGGCCGTTCCCGTCATCCGGGGGCGGCCCTTTTCGCATGTGCGGGGCGCCGTGACGCCGCATTGTCGGGTGTTCGCCTGACACGCTCGCGCACCGGTCGTCCGTAGGCTCGCAACCGCTTCTCCGAAAGGTTGCCGATGTCCACCCCGTACCCGCCCTCATCGGGGCCCGCGCCAGCCTGGCCGCCGCAGGGGTTCGGCATGGCCGGGGCAGCGGGCGCGCACCCGGGCGGCTTCCCGCCGCCCGGGGCGCCGGGGCCGCATGGAGGTGGCTTTCCGCCGCCCGGAGGGCAGGGCAGGCACGCGGGCGGGCACCGGCCGCCGCCCCGGCGTGGTGGCGGGGGCTCGAAGGGGCCGCTGATCGCCGTGGTGGCCGTGGCCGCCGTCGTGCTGCTCGCCGCCGGTGCGGCGGGGATCTGGTTCTTCCTCCAGAGCAGGCAGCCCGAACCCCCGGCGAGCTCGACGGGGGAGCGGCGCAGAACGGTCACGTCGCCGTCGCCGTCGGCCAAGCCCGTGAAACTGCGGCCGGTCACCGGCGACCAGCTCTGCTCAGCCGTTCCGGACGCCCTCCGCAAGAGCCTGGTCACCGACGGCCGGTACGGCGGGAGGCAGGCGTCCACGCCGGCCGCCACCGAGACCGAGAAGCGGGCCGCCTGCGCGTGGCACAACAGCAAGATGGACGTCGGCGGCGGCGTCCTGGGCCATCGCAGCCTGACCATCGCGGTCGCGGCCCGGAGCCCGGATGGCGGCAGCGCGCTCGACCACGCCAAGGACCGGTTCGAGGCGGACAGGAAGGGCCACGAGCGGCGGGTCAACGTCCGCGACGGCAAGCGGACCGACGGCAGGACCTCCGGCTCGGCCTTCGGCGAGCTCAAGGAGCTCGACCACGGCGACGCGTCCTACAGCCAGAGCTCGATCGGGCACAGCGGGCTCAAGGCCGCCGTGTTCGTCCGCCAGGGGCCCTGGCTGATCCAGGTCGAGTACGGCGGCAGCAACCGCACCGGCGCCAAGTACCCCTCCGGCGACGAGGTCCGGGCCGCGGCCGGGAAGGTCGCCGAGCGGGTCACCGCGGAGATGGCCAAGGCCGCCGGCAAGGTCAGGCTCGACGGGCCGTGCGCGATCCTCACGGCCGCGAACGTCGAGTCGGCGCTCTTCCGCACCGCCGAGGGCCCGTCGGTCGGCGGGAGCGACGGCCGCATCAAGCACACCACCTGCACCTGGCGGATCAGCGAGGAGGTCGCGCACGAGCCCGGCCAGGAGTTCACCGCCAGGGGTGGCGAGCTGCGCGTCCACCTGGTCGACTGGGGCGGCGGCGAGTCCGGGGCGAAGTTCCAGTTCGACCGGGAGGCCGCGAAATTCGACCGCTACCGCGCCAAGGGCGGCATCGGCGACACCACCACCCACACGGACTACGAGCCCCGCCGGCAGCTCTCCGGACTCGGCGAGCAGGCGTTCGTCGTGCTCTCCTCGGCCACCAGGCCGGACAAGCCGGACGACAAGCCCATGCGGGAGATCCTGGTCAAGGTGCTGATCGGCGACCGGACGGTCGATTTCACCTTCAGGGGCACGACGGCCGGGGGTGGCGTCGTCGGCGCCGACGGCTACCAGGAGCCGGTCCTCGACCCCGCCGCCGCGGAACGGGCCCTGACCAAGCTGGCCAGGACGTTCGTCACCGGCCTGAAATGAGCCCCCGGCCCCTCAGGGCCTGCCGCCGGCGCCCGCCTGATGGTAATCTCGAACTGGAGTTCGTACACTGGGATCATGACTCCTGTGGAACTGCCCGAGATCTGGAGGCCGCCCATCGTGGAGCACGCGATCCGCGACGGCGCGGCCCGCTACCTGCTCGCCTGGGGCGACGACGCCCAGGGGGCGCGGTGGGGATACCTGCTGTGGCCGCCGACGACGCTGGAAGCGCGCTGGGTGCGCTGGGAGGAAATTCATCCGGTCGCGGGCGAGGACTACAGCGCGGTCCCGATCGCCGACCCCTTCACGTGGGCGGCATTCTCTGACTAAAGTCAGAGAATGGACGGCACGGCGATAAGGCAGGTGCGCCGCTTCCAGCGGACCGTGACGCAGCGGATCGGCGCGCTCAACGACAGGTTCCTGGCCCGGGACCGGCCTCTCGGCCAGTCCCGGGTGCTCTGGGAGATCGGGCCGGAGGGCAGCGAGATCCGCGCCCTGCGGGCCCGGCTCGACCTCGACTCCGGCTACATGAGCAGGCTGCTGCGCTCCCTGGAGGCCGACGGGCTCGTCGTGGTCGAGGGGAGCGGCCCCGACGGCAGGGTGCGCACGGCCCGGCTCACCCCGGCCGGGCTGGCCGAGCGGGAGGAGCTCGACCGGCGCTCCGACGAGGCGGCCGCCGCGATCCTCCAGCCGCTCCCCGCCGACTGCCGCGAGCGCCTGGTGGCCGCGATGGGCGAGGTCGAGCGCCTGCTGGCGGCCTCCATGGTCGCGATCGACGCGCTCGACCCGAGCCGTCCCGCCGCCCGGCACTGCATCCGCGCGTACGTCGCCGAGCTGGCCCGCCGCTTCGACGGCGGCTTCGACCCGGAGCGCAGCATCCCGGCGGGCGACGAGGAGTTGCGGCCGCCCGCCGGGATGCTGCTGGTCGCCACGCTGCACGCCGAGCCGGTGGGCTGCGTGGCGCTGAAGCTGCACCCCGGCGACGCCACGGCCGAGATCAAGCGGATGTGGGTCGACCCGGCGACCCGCGGGCTGGGGCTGGGTCGCCGGCTGCTCGCCGAGGCCGAGGCGCGCGCGGCCGGGCACGGCGCCCGCACGCTGCGGCTGGAGACGAACCGCGCGCTCACCGAGGCGATCGCCCTCTACCGGGCCTCCGGCTACGCGGAGGTCGCGGCGTTCAACGACGAGCCCTACGCCCACCACTGGTTCGAGAAGCGGCTGTGACCCCACGGTGGACGTCCGAGCCGCCTCCTCACACGGGTGGATTGAAGCGGTGGTATCCGGGGGCGGTCCATCCGGCGGGCAGGGTGCCGGCGAGGTGGACGTACTCGTCGACGTCGAACCGCACCACCGGCCGGTCCTCCCCCCACTCCACCCGGGCCCGGCCGGTGAGCTGCAGCGTCTCGCCACGCTCCCAGTCGGGGAACAGCAGCCCGGCCGCCGGGTCGAGCTCCAGGTTGCCCAGGGTCATGTACATGCCGTTGCCCGGGTAGTCGGCGAACTCCAGCGAGCGCGGGCCGGTGACGCGGACGAAGCCGGGGTTGCCGCCCCGGTGCGACACGTCCGCGCCGAAGCCCTGGGCGCGGGTGGCGATGAAGAACGTGTCCGCCGCCGCGATCCAGTCCAGGTGCCGCCGCCCGGGGGAGTCGCCCCGGCCGAGAACGGCGGGCGTGCCGGGCTCGGCGATGGGCTCGCGGGTCTGGATGTATTTCGGGCAGTTGGCGTAGACCTGCTCGGTCCAGACCACGAGGGAGTCCCCCGCGCGTACGGCGGTGCCGTTCACGCGCATCCTGCGCCGCGTGTGCGGCTCGATGGCCAGCAGGCCCACGTCCCGCTCCGCCGCGAACAGCCCGTGCAGCGGGTCGCCGGCCGCGGGCAGGGCGTGCAGCACGAGCGTGCGGTCGTCCTCCGGAGCGGCGAACCCGGCGGGCCCGGTGAGCAAGCCCGCCCAGAGCCGCCCGAGGTCGTCGGCGGCGCCGGCCACGATCATCCGCTGGTTCCGCAGGAACCCGGCCGCCACCTCGGGGATCTCCGCCCGGGCACGGGCGCTGCCGTGGTCCTCCAGCCGCACCCCCGCCCGCCGCTGCACGGCGACCTCTCCCGGATGCCTTCCCATTAGAAGAACCCGCAGGTCGGCGCGTCAGAGGTGGGCGCGGGCCGGTCTCCGCCGCCGTCGGGAGCGAAGATCTCCAGCCGGATGCCGTCGGGGTCCTCGAAGAACACGCCGCCCGAGGAAGCCCCCTCGCGATGCGGCACGATGCCGCCGTGGTGGAGGGTCGCGCCCAGCTCCTTGATCACCGTCTCCGCGCGCCGCACCGCGTCGAGGTCCGCCACCTGGAACGACAGGTGGTGCAGCCCCGGCCGGGCGGTGGCGAAGCGGCCCTCGCTCTGCTGCCACAGCGTCAGCACGAGCGTGCCGTCCTGCGCCAGGAACGCGTAGCGCCGCCCGTCCTCCTGGGACTCGCCCGCCACCGTGAACCCGAAGACGCGCCCGTAGAACTCCTTGGACTTGTCGAGATCGGTGACGTTGAGCCCGATGTGCCCGGTCTGGAAGGACATCCCACACTCCTCTAACGCTTGCCTGACTGGCTTGCCATTAGAAGAACTATAACGGCAAATCTCGGCTTTTGGCGTTAGAAGAGGTCATTTTTTGTGTTCCCGGTAGTGCCTGGCCGCCCGGGCGCGGTTGCCGCAGGCCGTCGAGCACCACTCCTGACGTGGGTGTTCCTTGACGAAATAGAGCACGCAGCGCGGGGCCTGGCACGTGCGCAGCAGGCTCCGGTCCGGGCTCGCCAGGAACTCCACCGCCGCCGTGGCGAGCCGGCCGCGCAGGAGTGCGGACTCGTCCGCCCCGGCGGCGGGGGTCGTGGTGAGGGCCGGCGCGCCGTTCCAGGACAGTTGCGGGGCCGTGGGCGCGGCCAGGGCGGTGGCGTTGACCAGGGCCAGCGCCTTCTCGAACGGGGGCAGGTCCGGCGCGTCCGCCCGGCTCGGCGGGTCGGGGCTCACGGCCCTGGCGAACAGGGCGCGTACGGCCTGGCGCAGGCGTACGGTCTCCTGCCACAACTCCTCCGTGGCCGTGAAGCCCGGGTCCAGGCCCAGGCCGGCCGCGTGCTCGCGGACCCAGGCCGTCATGCCGTCCACGCCCGACAGGTGGTCGACCGGGCCGGACCGGTCGGCCCTGATCGTGCTGACGAATTCCAGGATCAGGTAGGACATCTCCTCAATCTAACGCCGAACAGCACCTGCACCCGTGAGACGCCGGATCACGCCTCTCTCGGCCGGGTGAGGAGGCGGGCGGCCAGCAGTCCCAGCACCACGATGCAGAACAGGTCGAACCAGACGCTGAGCGGCGACAGGTCGCCCCGAATGGCCGCGTTGGGCAGGATCAGCGCCAGGAACGTGGTCTTGCCCGCCACGGCGGCCAGCGCCGCCGGCAGGCGCACGGGCGGGTGGAAGGCGGCCCACATGATGGCGGCCCCGAGCAGCAGTTGCAGCATGCCGCGGTGCTGCAGCAGTGCCTGCGTCATCGGGGCCGGGTCGGCCACCCCGTAGTTCCAGTCGAGGATGCCCACGTTCACCAGGGCGAGGACGGGGAGCGTGGTGATGGCGCCGATCAGCGCGAGTAACACGCGCAGGGCGGGTTCGGCACGGACGGGCAGCGACATGGGAGAGCCTCCTGGCGAGTGACGATAACCGTCAGCATAGCTGACGACTTTCCGGAAGCTCAAGGGTTCTACATTGGACGGCATGAGCGAGCGCGGCGCGGCTGAGCGGATTTCCACGGCCACCGGCTACATGCTGGTGCGCATCGGCGACTTCGCGCGGCAGCGCATCGAGGAGGAGCTCGCCCGCTGGTCCATCACCGGCAAGGAGCTGCGCGTGCTGACCTACGCGCACGACGCCGCCAGGTCCCAGCGCGACCTCACCGCCGTCTCGCGCATGGACCGCACCACGATGACCGTCGTGATCAACAAACTGGAGGAGCTCCAGTACGTACGCCGCGTCCGCAACACCGCCGACCGGCGCAAATACCTGATCACGGTGACCGACGAGGGCGCCCGCGTCGTGGCGGCCGCGCTGGCCCACATGGCGGAGGCCGAGGCCGCCTTCCTCGGCCCGCTGACGCCCATCGAGCGCTCGCTGCTGAACAACATGGTCGCCCGCCTGTACGCCGCCCACGACCCAGATTGTGCGTGACCAGAAAATTTTCGCATCACGCAAATATTTGCGATAGGCTCGCGGCATGAGCGGACTGAGAGAGCGGAAGAAGCAGGCCACGCGCGAGGCGCTGATGACGGCCGCCCTCCGGCTGGCTCTGGAACGAGGGCTGGAGAACGTGCGCGTCGAGGACATCGCGGCCGCGGCCGGGGTCTCGGCGAGGACGTACAACAACTACTTCGCCAGCAAGTACGAGGCGATCACCGCCCGCCACACCGACCGCGTGCTGGGAGCCGTGACCGCGCTGCGCGCCCGGCCGCCCGGCGAGCCCTTCTGGGAGGCCCTGACCGAGGCCATGGTGCTCCCGTGGGAGCAGCACGCGGGCACCGCCGACACCGCCCCGTCCGCCGAGCTGCTGGCGAGCATCCGGATGCTGAGCGACGAGCCCGCGCTGCGGGCGGAGTCGCTGCGGGTGGCGTTCGCGGCCGACGGCGAGCTGGCCGCGGCCGTGGCCGAGCGCACCGGCACCGACCCCGCCCGCGACCTCTACCCCCACCTGGTCGCCGCCGCGGTGACCGCCACCGTGCAGGCGGCGGTCGGCCACTGGCTGCGGGCCGACCCTCCGGTCCCGCTCGTGCCGCTGCTGCGCGACTCGCTGCGCGCGCTGGCCGCGGGCCTGCCCGCCCCTTCCGGACCCCCTTCGCAACAAGGAGAGACCTCATGGACGTCGTGATCGCCGGCGGTGGCCCCAACGGGCTGATGCTGGCCTGCGAGCTGAGCCTGGCCGGGGTCCGCCCCACCGTCGTCGAGCGCCTGCCGCGGCGCAGCGACCAACCCAAGGCCAACGGGATCATCGGCCAGGTCGTCAGGCTGCTGCGCCTGCGCGGCCTCACCGACCAGGAGGCGCCGATGCCCGGGTTCGTGTTCGGCGCGATGCCGCTGGACCTGGCCGGGCTCGACGACAACCCGCTCCACGGGATGGGGATCAGCCAGCCCGCCCTGGAGGAGCTGCTGGAGACGCGCGCGACCGAGCTCGGCGTGCGGATCAGGCGCGGGCACGAGCTGGCCGGTCTCGCCCAGGACGACGCGGGCGTGACGCTGCGACTGGCGGGGCCGGACGGGCCCTACGAGCTGCGCACCCGCTACCTGGTCGGCTGCGACGGCGCGCACAGCGCGGTCAGGAAGCTGGCCGGCATCGGCTTTCCCGGCGTCAGCGCCGCCGACGTCGTCAGCCGCACCGCCCACGTCACCGTGCCGGGCGCGGTGATCCGGCCCGAGCGGGCCGAGCTGGAGGTGCCGGGGGCGGGCACGTTCGGGCTGTGGACGTGGCACAGGACCGAGCGCGGCGCGTACGCGATGCTGCCGGCCGGGCCGGGCCTGCTCATGGTGGCGGCGATGGAGTGGGACGCCGAAGCGCCCGGCGAGGACGTGCCGATGACCGTCGCGGAGCTGCGGGGGAGCCTGGCCCGCGTGCTCGGCGCGGACGTGCCGCTGGCCGAGCCCACCGGCCCCGGCCCGCACCTGCTCAGGCGGCTGAACGGCCGCAACACCCGGGTGGCCGACCGCTACCGCGAGGGCCGCGTGTTCGTGGCCGGCGACGCCGCGCACGTCCACTCGGCCATGGGCGCGCCCGGCCTCAACCTGGGCCTGCAAGACGCCGCCAACCTGGCCTGGAAGCTGGCCGCCGAGGTGCACGGCTGGGCGCCGCCAGGGCTACTGGACACCTACGACGCCGAGCGCCGCCCGGCCGCCGGGCGGGTCGCCATGCACACCCAGGCCCAGCTGGCGCTGGCCGCGCCCGGCTCCGCGGTCACGGCGCTGCGCGAGGTGTTCGGCGAGCTGCTGGGCGACCCGGGCGCGCGGCGCCGCATCGCCTCCCTGCTGGCCGGGTCGGACGTGGCCTACCCGATGCCCGCGCCGCCGCACCCGCTGGTCGGCCGGTTCCTGCCCGAGCTGCCCGCCGGTGCGGCGGCCCGGGCCCGTCCGGTGCTACTCGACGCGACGGGCGGCCTGCGCGTACGCCACGGGCGCGTCGACGTCGTGCCATCCGGCGGGCCGGACGCCGTGCTGGTGCGGCCCGACGGCTACGTGGCCTGGGCGGGCACCCCGGACGAGACCCTGGACGAGGCCCTGGAGACCTGGTTCGGCGAGACCCTGGAGGCCGCGTAGGCACGGAGGTCAGGCACGGAGGTCAGGCACGGAGGTCAGACGCGGCCGACCCCCGCGAGGATGCCCGACTTGACGAAGTCGTACGCCCCGTCGGGGGAGGCATCCGGGGTCCAGTCGGCGACCGGCACGACGCCGGGGCCGAGCAGTTCCAGGCCGTCGAAGTAGGCGGTGATGCCGGCGCGGTCCCGGCGGGCCAGGCCGCCCGAGGTGGTGCCCGAATAGACCTGCTGGCCCGCGCGGGTCTCGTCGTCGGTGGCGTTGCCCGCGTACAGGTGGGAGAGCACCAGGTGGCAGCCCGGGCGCAGGCGCTCCCGGACGCGGGCGGCGATGCGGGCGGCCTCGGCGTCGTCGGGGACGAAGTGCAGGACGGCGACCATGAGCACCGCGTACGGCTCGTGGAGGTCGAGGTGTCCCGTGACGAGCGGGTCGTCCAGGATCGCGTCCGGGTCCCTCAGGTCGCCCTCCAGCGCGATCACGTCCGGCTCCCTGGCCAGCAGCGCGCGGGCGTGGGCGAGCGCCATGGGGTCGTTGTCCACGTAGACGACGCGGGAGCCGGCGACGTGCCGCCGGGCGACCTGGTGCACGTTGTCCTGGGTGGGCAGCCCGGCGCCGATGTCGACGAACTGGCGCACGCCCGCCTCGGCCAGCATGCGTACGGCGCGGCCGAGGAAGCCGCGGTTGGCCAGGGCGATCTGCCGGGCGTCGTTGCCCATCCGCCGGCCGAGCTCGATCATCTTCTCGGCCGCCTCGCGGTCCGCGGCGAAGTTGTCCCGGCCGCCGAGGTAGTAGTCGTACATGCGGGCGACGCTGGGCACGTGCGGGTTGATCCCGGCGGGTAAGTGGTCCGCCTCGGCCATGTGACGACCCTTTCCTTGATCCTCTTCTCCGGATTCTAGGCGGAAAGGGAGCAATTGCCGCAAACCCTGCGACGAGCGGCCGATCAGGCGCGCCGGAAGGTGTGCCGGTAGGCCAGCGGCGGCACGCCGACGGCCGCGTGCAGGTGCTGGCGCAGCGAGACCGCCGTGCCGAAGCCCGAGCGCCTGGCCACCTCCTCCACGCCCAGGTCCGTCGTCTCCAGCAGGTGCCTGGCGTGCTGCACCCGCTGCCCGGTGAGCCACCTGGCCGGGCTCACGCCGGTCTCCTCGCGGAAGCGCCTGGTGAACGTGCGCACGCTCATCCTGGCGTGCTCGGCCAGCGCGTTCAGGTCGAGCGGGGCGTCGAGGTGGGCGAGCATCCAGTCGCGGGTGGCCGCCGTGCCGCCGCCGGTGCCGTACGGGAGGGGCCGGTCGATGTACTGGGCCTGGCCGCCCTCCCGCCACGGCGGCATGACGCAGCGCCTGGCCGTGCGGTTGGCCACCTCGCTGCCGTGGTCGCGCCTGACCACGTGCAGGCACAGGTCCAGACCCGCCGCCACGCCCGCCGAGGTCAGCACGTCTCCGTCGTCCAGGAACAGCACGTCGGGATCCAGCTTGACCTGCGGGAACAGGCGGGAGAAGCGGGCCGCCTCGCGCCAGTGCGTGGTGGCCGGGCGGTCGTCGAGCAGGCCCGCCGCCGCCAGCACGAACGAGCCCGTGCAGATCGACATCGTCCTGGGCCGCCCCTGCAGGGCCGCGGACAGCGTGTCCGAGATCGTGCCGTCCTTCAGCGCGCGGCCCGCGTGGATGCCGGGCACCAGGACGGTGTCGGCCGTGTCGAGCACGTCGAGGTCGTGGTCGGGCAGCACGCTGTAGCCCGCGCTGCACCGCACCGGCGCCCGCCCCTCCGAACAGGTCACCACCTCGTACAGCTTCTCGCCCGCCGGTGTCTCCGCCGCCCAGAACACCTGCCCGGGCACCCCGAGGTCGAGCGGGGCGAAGTGGTCGAGCACGACGACCGCGATCCGATGGGTCATGGCCAGATTCTTTCACATATTGGCTATCCGGCCACTCGAACCATGTAAGGGGATAAATCAGTATTGGCGCATGACAGCGAGCACCACCGCCCCTGCCCGCCGCCGACTGCACCGGGCCTGGTTCGTCGCGGCCGTCGCCTTCGTGGCGATCCTCGGCGCCGCCGGCTTCCGCGCCACCCCCGGCGTGCTCATCACCCCGTTGCGGGAGGAGTTCGGCTGGTCGGCCGGCACGATCTCGCTGGCCGTGTCGATCAACCTGGTGCTCTACGGACTGACGGCCCCCTTCGCCGCCGCCCTGATGGACCGCTTCGGCATGCGCCGCGTGGTCGCCATCGCGCTCCTGCTGATCGCCGCGGGCAGCGGGCTCACCGTGCTGATGACGGCGAGCTGGCAGCTGCTGCTGTTCTGGGGCGTGCTGGTGGGGCTCGGCACCGGGTCGATGGCGCTGGTGTTCGCCGCGACCGTGGTGGACCGCTGGTTCGTCCGCCACCGCGGCCTGGTCACCGGCGTGCTCACGGCGGCCGGCGCCACCGGGCAGCTCGTCTTCCTGCCCGTGCTCGCCCAGCTCGCCGTGGGGCCGGGGTGGCGCTTCGCGTCGCTGACCGTGGCCGCGGCGGCGCTGGCCGTGGTGCCGTTCGTGTGGTGGCTGCTGCGCGACCGGCCCGAGGACGTGGGCACGACGGCGCTCGGCGCCGACCCGGAGGCGCCGCGCCCCGCGCCGCAGGGCAAGGTCAACGCGGCCGTCAGAGCCGTCTCCGTGCTCGCCGCGGCGGCCAGGACGCGGCCGTTCTGGCTCCTCGCGGGCGGGTTCGCGATCTGCGGCGCGAGCACGAACGGCCTGGTGGGCACCCACTTCATCCCCGCCGCCCACGACCACGGCATGGCCGAGCCCGTCGCGGCAGGCCTGCTGGCGGTCATCGGCATCTTCGACATCGCGGGCACGATCGCCTCCGGCTGGCTCAGCGACAAGATCGACCCGAAGGTGCTGCTCGGCGTCTACTACGGGCTGCGCGGGCTGTCGCTGATGGTGCTGCCCAGCCTGTTCGCGGCCACGACCGAGCCCAGCATGCTGATCTTCATCGTGTTCTACGGCCTGGACTGGGTGGCGACCGTGCCGCCCACGGTGGCGCTGTGCCGCCGGATCTACGGCGCCGACGGAGCCGTGGTGTTCGGCTGGGTGTTCGGCTCCCACCAGGTCGGCGCGGCGATCGCCGCCGTCGGCGCCGGCCTCACCCGCGACCACCTGGGCGCCTACGACCTGGCCTGGTACGGCGCCGGCGCCCTCTGCCTCCTCGCCGCCGGCATGTCCCTGGCCATCGGGCATGCTAGAGGGCGATGAACCCGGAACCGAACACAGAGCTGTACGTCCTGCCGCTGGTCGTCAGGATCGAGCGGGCCACTCCTCCTGAGCGCACCGACGCCCTGGAGGCGGCCGCCATGGCCGTGCTGAGCCTGCTGGACGACCCGGGGGAGTGGGCCGCCGAGCTGCACGCCTGGCAGTCCACCGGGAAGATCCGCAAGGTCGTGCGCCGGGCCAGGGGCGCCGAGTGGAGCAGGGCGCTCGCGCTGCCGGGCCGCACGGTCGAGCACCGTACGGCCGAGGTGCGCGTGCACCCGCCCGTGCCGCTCGACGACTGGCCGCGCGACCTGGCCCGGCTGCAGGTGTCGGGCACCGAGCTGACCGACACCGCCGGTCCCGGGCCGGCCGAGCCGCCGGTGCTGTGGGCGAACCCGGCGCTGGAGATGTCCGCCGGCAAGGCCATGGCCCAGGCCGGGCACGCCGCCCAGCTCGCCTGGTGGGCCAGCGACGCGGAGGAGCGGGCGGCCTGGCGCGAGCGGGGCCTGGCGGTGTCCGTCCGCACGGCCATCGCGCGGGGTGACTTCGACGCCATGGCCGCCTCCGGGCTGCCCGTGGTCCGCGACGCGGGGTTCACCGAGATCGAGCCGGGCTCGTGCACGTTCGTCGCCGACGCCCCCTGGCTCCGCGGGCGCGTCGCTAGATCGTGAACACGTCCGCCAGCACGCCGCCGGCCGGGGTGATCCGGGCCGGCGACGGGCTGTCGTAGACGATCATGAGCCGGCCGTCCGCCAGCCGCGCCAGCCCCTCCGGGTGGTCGCAGCCCACGCCGTACGGCAGCTCCACCACGGCCTCCAGCTCGTCCGCCGGGACGATGCCCGGCCGTTTCCGGCCGACCCGCCAGCGCAGCACGCGTACCGGCCCGTCGAGGTCCATGGTCGGCCCGGCGAGCAGCATCAGCGAGTCGCCGTCCGGGCACATGTCCCGCACGCCGAGCCCGCCCAGGTCCAGGAAGTGCTTGCGGTACGGCTCCCGCAGCCGCAGCCGCCCCTTGCCCGCGTCCTCGATCCGCAGCTCCAGCACCACCGCCCAGCCCCGCAGCACGGGACCGCGCAACCCCAGGTAGACGCGGTCCGGCGTGACCGCGATGCCCTCGACGTCGAAGCCGTTGTCCTTGCCCGGCAGCGCCAGGAACGGCCCCAGGTGCGGGTCGTCCTTGAGGTGGGCGGTCAGGTTGTTCGACCCCGCCAGGATCGAGCCAGGCCCCGGCACCTCGGTGTCGTGGCTCAGGGGGAGGCGCGCGAGGATGAAGCGGTTCTCCTCCCTGATGACCGTGGCCAGCCGCTCGGCGGCCTTCTCCGGGTCCTTGGACTTGACCTTCTTGCGCTTGAGGCCGTGCGAGCCGACCAGCCAGAGGTAGCCGTTCGCCCGGGCCATGCCCTCGATGTCGGCCTCGTCCTCGGGGCCGGCCGGGAGGGTGACGTAGTCGTCGAGCCGGAACGTGCGCTGGGCGCCGTAGTGGTCGCCCGTCCATGTGAGGTGTTCGAAGGTCGCGGTCTCGTCGCCGGCGATCCACAGGCCCGTTGAGCTCTGCCGGATCGCTGAGAGGTTTGTGTGCGTTTGTGACGCTTGCGAGGCGTGGTCGAATCGCAGCTCAACCTGTTCCACATCGTCATGATTGCACTTCGGTTGCTTCATAAGCGCAATGGCGTGATTTGTCGTACGCTCCCGTCGTGCTCGATGGGGAAGATGAGATCAAGGGTTCCCGAGTGAGAACCGCTGCGAAGCCCGGGGTCCCCGCTTCTCCGCCCAGGCGCTCCCGCATAGGCGATCTGCGCATGCGGGTGGTGTATCGGGGGCTGGCCGTGGTGGCCGCCGTCGCGGCCGTCGCCGTGGCCGTGGTCCTGGTGCTCCCGTCGGAGCCGGACGAGGTGATGGCGGGGCCGGTAACCGCGCCGCCGGCCGCACCGCCCTCGTCCGGCCCAGCACCGTCGCCCAGTCCGGCGCAGTCCTCTCCCCTGCCATCTTCCGGGCCGTCTTCCGGGCCGTCTTCTGGCCCCGCCTCCAGCGCCGCCCCGGGGCAGCGCGTGACGCCGAGCCCCGGCTCGTCGCTCGCGCCCGGCTACACGGCCATGGAGGCCCTGTACGCCGACCCGCGCGTCCCCAAGCTCACCGGCGGGGTCAAGCGCATGCCCCTGGCCTCGCCCGGCCGGCGGTTCGTCAAGGACACGCGCAGCGGCCTGGCCGTGCCGCGGCTGCCGGGGCCGTGGAAGTCGTACGGGGCGGCGCCGTTCACCACCAAGCAGGTGCTGCCCAAGCAGCGCGGCACGAGCCTGCGCGGCATGTTCGTCACCTGCCCGCTGCCGATCATGGAGCAGAAATCCCCGCGCGACACGGCGCTGCTGGCCGCCCGCTGGACGCTCAACCACCACCCCAAGGGCTCCCGGATCACCTGGCTGGCCTCGCAGCCGGTCAAGGGCGGCTGGATGCTCGCCTACCGCGTCACGTACGGCGAGCACGCCTCGCGGGCGGCCGTCGTGGTCATGGACGGGGGAATGAGCAAGCCCGGACTTGCGTTCGTCACAGTGCCAGACTCGCAGCGCAAGCAGTGGCGTGACATCGGCCGCGTGGCCTCAGGGGTGCGTGTTCTAGGCTAGAAAGATCATGAATGCGGCGATGTGGGGGAGTTGACGCCGTGGAACGCTCTGGACCGCCGCAGGCTCAGGACAAGGGCAAGGGCAAGCCGCCCTGGCGCTCGGAGGGCCTGCCAGGCACACCCGGAGGCCGGCCCAAGATCAATTGGTGGCGCTTCGTCGTCACCCTGCTCGTGGTGTACGCGGGCTTCTTCGTGGTCTCGTCGTTCGTCGACAGCGGATCCGTCGAGACGATCTCGTACACCGAGTTCACCAACCAGGTGAACTCCAAGAACGTCAAGGACATCTACGCCGAGGGCCTGTCGGTCGAGGGCGACCTGCGGTCGGCGGCGAAGAACCCCGAGGGCGGCGCCTCCTACACGAGGTTCGCCACCGAGATCCCGGCCTTCGCCAACACCGACCAGCTCGACCAGCAGCTCTCCACCGGGCAGGTCGAGATCACCTCCAAGCCCATCACGCGCGGCTTCTTCTCCAACCTGATGCTGTCGCTGCTGCCCGTGCTGCTGCTAGCCGGTCTGTGGATCTGGATCATGCGGCGCGGCGCCAGCATGATGGGCGGCGGCCTGGGCGGGCTGGGCAAGTCCAAGGCGGCCAAGCCGGTCGAGGCCGGGCAGGTGCGCGTCACGTTCGAGGACGTCGCGGGCATCGACGAGGTCGAGAACGAGCTCGTCGAGATCGTCGACTACCTCAAGGACCCCGACAAATACCGCAGGCTGGGCGCCAAGCTGCCCAAGGGCGTGCTGCTGGCCGGCCCTCCCGGCACCGGTAAGACGCTGCTGGCCAGGGCGGTCGCGGGCGAGGCCAAGGTGCCGTACTTCTCGGCCAGCGCCTCCGAGTTCATCGAGATGATCGTCGGCGTGGGCGCCTCGCGCGTGCGGGACCTGTTCGAGGAGGCGCGGAAGGTGGCGCCGTCGATCGTCTTCATCGACGAGATCGACGCCATCGGCCGGGCCCGCGGCGGGGCCGGCGGCATCGGCGGCCACGACGAGCGCGAGCAGACGCTCAACCAGATCCTCACCGAGATGGACGGCTTCTCCGGCGCCGAGGGCGTGATCGTCATCGGGGCCACGAACCGTCCCGAGATCCTCGACCCGGCGCTGCTGCGTCCCGGGCGCTTCGACCGTACGGTGCAGGTGGGCCTGCCCGACGCGGCCGGCCGCACGGCCATCCTGGGCGTGCACACGCGCAGCGTGCCGCTCGACGGCGCGGTCGTGCTCGACCAGCTCGCCAAGACCACGCCCGGCATGACCGGCGCCGACCTGGCCAACCTGGTCAACGAGGCCGCCCTGCTGGCCGCCAAGCGCGGCAAGGACAAGGTCACGATGGCCGACTTCGCCGATGCGCTGGAGAAGCTGCAGCTCGGCGCGGCCCGCAGCATCGTCATGCCGGAGGAGGAGCGCACCAGGACCGCCTTCCACGAGGCCGGTCACGCGCTGCTCGGCATGCTCCAGCCGGGCGCCGACCCGGTCAGGAAGATCTCGATCATCCCGCGCGGCCGGGCGCTCGGCGTCACGCTCTCCACCCCCGACACCGACCGCTACGCCTACGACGAGCAGTATCTCCGCGGACGCATCACCGGCGCGCTCGGCGGCATGGCGGCCGAGCAGGTCGTGTACGGCGTCATCACCACCGGCGCCGAGAACGACCTCGAACAGGTCACCATGATCGCCCGTGGCATGGTCGGCCGGTGGGGCATGTCGGAGAAGGTCGGCCCGCTGACCATCCTGCCCAACGACGGCCAGTCGCCGCAGGCCTCGCCTGTCACGCTCGCGATGGTGGACGAGGAGGCGCGGCGGATCGTGGACGAGTGCTACGAGCGCGCGATCCAGATCCTCACCGACAACCGCGACAAGCTGGACGGGATCGTCGGGGCCCTGCTGGAGCACGAGACGCTCGACGAGGCCGGCGCGTACGCGGCCGCGGGCCTGTCCCGGACGGCAGCCGCGGAGGTCCGCCCGGCCGTCGCCGGGGCCTCCGAGAACGGCGTGGCGGCCTCCGCTCCTGGGGGCGGCCCTGCGGTGACCTTTTCCGATAATTAGGACAATCCGGACGTTCGCCCTGGCCCGGCGAGGGCAGGTCACCCGAGACACACTGATCGGGGGACCGTCGTGACACTGAATGACGAGCTTCTCGCCGGGCTCGGAGACTCAGGACTGGAACAGATCGCCGGGATGCTCGGCACGGACACCCTCACGGCCCGCAAGGTCGTCGAGGCCGTGGCGGGCACCATCGTCGGCGGCATGGCCCGCAACGCCGAACACCCGGACGGCGCCGACGCCCTGCGCGGGGCGCTGGACGACCACATGGACGCCGACCCGTTCAACGGCGACGTGGCCTCGCTGACCCGTGACGGGCACAGCATCCTCGGTCACGTACTGGGCGGCCAGGGGACCGAGCAGGCCGCGGCAGAGCTCTCGCAGCTGGCCGGGGTCAACTCCGGGACCATCATGAAGCTGCTGCCCCTGATCGCCCCGATGATCATGTCGCTGCTGGCCAACCGGGCCGCCAGCCGGGACATGGACGCCGGGGCCGTGGCCGACGACCTCAACCGCGAGCAGTCGTCGATCCCCGGCGGGCTGGGCGAGCTGCTCGGGGGGATGCTGGGCAACATCTTCGGCGGGGCCGTGCCGCGGCAGAGCAGCCCGTACGAGCCGTACCGGACGGAGCGGGAGGTCGCTCCGGGGACGTCGAACCCCGACTGGTGACCGGTAGGCTAGGCCGGTGATCGTTCTGGCCTCTGCCTCCTCCGCCCGCCTGGCCCTCCTGCGCAGCGCCGGGCTCGACCCGAAGGTGATCGTCAGCGGCGTCGACGAGGACGCCTTCTCCGCCCACTCGCCCGCCGCGCTCAGCCTGGTGCTGGCCAGGGCCAAGGCCGAGGCGGTCGCGGAGGGGCTCGAAGAGGGGCTGGTCATCGGCTGCGACTCGATCCTGGAGCTCGACGGACGTCCCTACGGCAAGCCCGGCACGGCCGAGGAGGCCCTGGAGCGGTGGCGGCTGATGCGCGGCCGCACCGGCCGCCTCGTCACCGGCCACTGCGTGATCGACGTGACCGCCGGCCGGCAGGTGGCGGAGGTGGCCACCACCGTCGTGCACTTCGGCCAGCCGTCGGAGGAGGAGATCGCCACCTACGTCGCCACCGGCGAGCCGCTCGGCCTGGCCGGGGCGTTCAGCATCGACGGGCGCGGCGGCTGGTTCGTGGAGGGCATCGAGGGCGACCACGGCAACGTGCTCGGCATCTCCCTCCCGCTGCTGCGCGAGCTGTTCGCCGAACTGGGCTACGCGGTCACGTCGTTCTGGCGCTAGCCTGCCGGGCATGCGATCAGTGCGCGACTTCATGGCCGGTGTCGGCTTTTTCTTCCAGGGGTTCAGCTGGGTCGCCAAGAACACCCGGTGGTGGTTGTTCGGTCTGATCCCGGCGTTGATCGCGTTCGCCGTCTACGTGGTGGCGCTGGTCTTCCTCGGCACGAACGCGTCGTCCGTGGCCGAGTTCCTGACGCCGTTCGCGGATTCGTGGAGCTGGCGGGAGTCGTTCCGCACGCTGGTGGGGATCGCGCTGTTCCTCGGGGGGCTGGCGCTGGCGGTGCTGACGTTCGCGGCGCTCACGCTGGCGATCGGGGAGCCGTTCTACGAGAGGCTGTCGGCCACGGTGGACCCGCTGGAGGGCGCGGAGGAGCAGCCGTGGTGGCGTACGCTGCCGCGCTCGATCCGCGACAGCCTGGTGACGCTCTTCTACGTGCTGCTGTTCACGATCCCGCTGTTCATCCTGGGTTTCGTGCCGGTGGTGGGGCAGACGGTGGTGCCGGTCCTGGGCGCCGCCGTGTCCGGATTCTTCCTGACGGTGGAGCTCACGACGCTGGCCCTGGAGCGCCGCGGGATGGCCCGCAAGCAGCGCTTCGCCCTCCTGAGGTCCAACAAGGCGGGCGCGCTGGGGTTCGGGGTGGCGGTGTTCGTCCTGTTCCTGGTGCCGTTCGTGGCCGTCATCGCCATGCCGGCCGCGGTGGCGGGCGCCGCACTGCTCGTAC
The DNA here is from genome assembly GCF_041950495.1 of Nonomuraea sp. MTCD27. NCBI lineage: Bacteria > Bacillati > Actinomycetota > Actinomycetes > Streptosporangiales > Streptosporangiaceae > Nonomuraea > Nonomuraea sp. MTCD27. Next base: position 117,624 of record NZ_JBGNUW010000016.1, read on the forward strand.
GCACTCGTCTGGCCCCGGTTTCCTAGCGCCTGGCGGCAGAGGATTCGTGGGGATCGTCCGGACGAGCCTGCCCCCGCGCTCTCCCAAGGCAGCGCACAGCCCTGTTACCCGTGCGCAAGACTGTGGACAACACCTCGTCCTCCACAGAACCCGGTTCGGCCCTGCACGGCCCTCTCCAGGCCCGGCACCCTATGGGCCCATGACAACCAACCACTCAACCCCCAACCCCGGTTATGCCTCCGTCCAGAACGCCGGCTCCGTCTCCATCCCCAGCCCCAGATCCGGCGCCCCCGCCTCTCCCGTATCCACCCGCCCCCCCCCCCCCCCCCCCCCCCCCCCCCCCCCCCCCCTCCCCATCCACCTCCCCCGCCTTCGACTCGCAGCCCTGCCTCACCCTGACCAGCCCGACCGACATCCTGGCCGCCGTCCCCTACCTCGTCGGGTTCCATCCCACCGCCAGCCTCATCGTCATCGGCCTGGCTCGCGGTCAGGCGAAGATGGTGGCCAGGTGGAGCCTGCCCTTCCCGCCGGGCACTCTCGACCCCATGACCCCCTCTTCGATCGCGAGGGCATCACGGAGATCGTCATCGTCGGCTACGGCCCCGGAGAGCTGGTCACCCCGGCGGCCGACGAGGCCAGGCTGCTCGCGACCAAGGCGGGGGTTCACGTGGGTGAGGCCCTGCGAGCGCATGAGGGCCGCTACTGGTCATACGTCTGCCGGCTGGCGACATGCTGTCCAGCGGAAGGCACCCCGTACGACCTGTCCACCAGCCAGATATCGGCCGAGGCGACGGTGTGCGGCCTGGTGGCCCTCCCGGATCGCGAGGCCCTGGAGCGCACGCTCGCCCCCGTCACCGGCCCCGTCCGGATGGCGATGCGCCGGGCCACGGCCGAGGCGATCGCGGAGTTCCGGGCCCAGCTCATGGCCGCCACAGACCTGGACACCTTCGCCACCCGGTTCGTGTCCGACGGCCTGGCCAGGGTGCGATCCGCGCTGGCGGCCCATGCCGAGGGCGGCCGCCTGGACGACGCGGCGGTGGCGAGGCTGGGCCTGGACCTAGCGATCATGAGGGTCCGCGACGAGGCGTGGACCCTCATGCACGAATCCCACTCCCTGCTCTGGAAAGACCTGACCCGCCGGCTGGAGCCCCGTTTCATGCCCCCGGCGGCGTCCCTGCTGGCCATGGCCGCCTGGCGTGCGGGCAACAGCGTCCAGGCCACCATCGCCCTCGAACGCGCCCTCACCACCGATCCCGGCTACTCGATGGCCAACCTCCTCATGCACGCCCTCCAGAACCTCCTCTCCCCAGCCATCCTCCGCGACCGCCTCCCGACCCCCGCCGAGCTGGACGCCACCATGGGCCCCGCCAACGCCGCCTGGCTGCTCCCCTTGGTCAACCTCCTCGACGAGGAAGACCTACCTCCCACCCTCGAATAGCCACCAACCCGCACGCATCGCCTCTCGGCCGAATGTCCGAGCCCAGGGTTGGATCAAGCTCGCACGACTGCCCTCGTGCCGCGATGACGCACGGCGGCGGGCTCTCCCCACGCCGCACAGCTATACGAACCCCGTTGGGACCCTGAGGCGCGCACTGGCGCACGCCGTCGGAACCCAACCCCGAGCCACGAAGCTGCACGCCATCGGGCCAACATTTCGCGCACCCCGCACGCTGTTGGGACGGGAACCCGGGGGCATGGGGCCGACGTCCTGGACGAGTTCCGTACAGAGGGACCCGGTGGCGTGCATCCGTGCGGTGGGGGAGGGGCCCGACGGCATGCATGCGCGCCATGCCGAGGGGATCGAGAGCCGTGGTGTGTCTTGACAAGCAGGCCGGTCGGCCCAGCTACCGAAGGGGAAGCCTAGAGGCCGCCTCCGCCTTCTTCCTTCCTGCGCCGCTCGTTGTAGGCACGCATACGCTGCGGATATCCAGTGAGCTGAACGTCGTACACGGGCAACGCAAGATCGCGGGCGACCTTGTGGATCACCGCGGGGGAGCCGACCCTGCGCCTGGTCCACTCGCCGTCGTCGGCCACCGCGACGGCGGTCGTGTCAGTGGCAAAAGTCTCTGGCTCGACGTAAAACTCGACACCACGCCGTGAACGAGCAAAGGCGATGAGCGCCTCGATGTCGGCGTCTGTCGCCTCGCGGTCGAACTTCGCGATCTTTCGGCCGCGCAGTCGACGAATGCCGTAGCGGTCTCGCCATCTCATGAATCCTTTTTATACCGTCTGGAGCCCCTGCGTCGGGGATGATCTAGGGGACAAATCCGGGATTCTCCCGATGGCACCTGACGTTCGCGGGACGCAGTATGAGTGGTGACAGTCCGATTCTCTAAGGAGAGGCATGGCGATTATGGCTGGGGTACCGAAAACCCCCGGGCCGGGACAGGTGCCGCCAGCTCAACTGCGCGTCACCAACCAGGACCGAGAGAACGTGGTCGAGCATGTCAAGGCCGCGTACGCGGAGGGCCGCTTCGACAAGCTCGAGTTCGACGACCGGCTGGAGCGCGCCATGACGGCGCGCACGCACGGTGATCTGATGCCCATCATGAGCGAGCTGTACGGCTCGGAGGCCGTTGTCCGGCCCGCCCCGCTGCCGCCACCGGTCCGAACCCACGGTCCGACGGAGAGCAACGAGCGCCTCGGCGGCGCCCTCGCCCATCTGCTCTCCGTCGTCGGCTTCCCGATCGTCGGGCCGTTGCTCCTGCTGCTCACCGGCGGCAAGACCTCGCCCTACATCCGCAAGCACGCCCTGGAGGCGCTCAACTTCCAGATCACCGTGGTGGGGGCTTCGGTACTTCTCCCGCTGACCTTCATCGGCATCGTGCTCGTGCCGTTCATCTGGGTCGCGGCCGTGATCCTCTCCATCGTCGGTGGCGTCGCGGCGCTGACCGAGGGCAATTTCCGTTACCCGCTGACGATTCGCATGGTGAAGTGACCGCCGCCACCGACCGGAGATGACCTTTCCGCCACCACAGCCTGAATTTCCGCCCCGCGAAGGCCCCTGGCCTCGGCGGGGCGGACGGCTTTTCCACGACCACCGGATTGCGACTTTCGCCTTTTGACCTGCGCAAATGTAACGACTAAGGGTTGATCCGCCGCTCGCCGTTCAACCGGTGTGCCTATTCCGGTAGCGCGTGATCGCTGTGTGCCGGCCGTCACGCATCTCGCGTGATCGCCCCTTTGCGGTTGCTCCTGTCGTCTCACGTAGCCGGAGATGGGCTCTGCGTGCTGCGTGGAGATCGTTTCCGCAAGGTGGGGCGAAGGGGTTGGTGTGTGGAACTGAACGCACGAAGACGCGCAATGGCCAAGCGAAGCCGCGACACGGAGCCGCGAGGCCACGCGGGCGGGCGGTGGCCATGCGAGGCGGGCGGTGGCCATGCGAGGCGGGCGGTGGCCATGCGAGGCGGGCGGTGGCCATGCGAGGCGGGCGGTGGCCATGCGAGGCGGGCGGTGGCCATGCGAGGCGGGCGGTGGCCATGCGAGGCGGGCGGTGGTCAGCGGCCGAGCACCTCGTACTTGACGCGCATCACCCCTGCGCTGATGTTGCCGATGGCGGCGAAGGCGGCCCTGGACAGGTCGAGGCAGCGGCCGCCGATGTACGGGCCTCGGTCGTTGATGCGGACCGTGACGGAATCGCCGCTGTTCGGGTTGGTGACGCGTACCTTGCTGCCCAGCGGCAGGGTCTTGTGGGCGGCCGTCATGGCGGCGGGGTTGAAGCGTTCGCCGCTGGCCGTCATCTGGGGTTCGCCGTAGTAGGAGGCGCCGCAGGCGCCGGACGAGAGCACGCGGAACTTGGGCTTCGTGGTCCGGGACCTCACGGAGGTCTCGGCGGTTTCCGAGCTCTCCGGGGTCGCCGAGGTCTTGGCCGGGGCCGTGGTCTTGGCGGGCTGTGGGGACCTGGTGGTGGCCGGGGAGGCCGTCGCGTTCGGCTGGGCGGCTGCCGGGGGCTTGGGGGCCGGGGATGACGGCTTCGGGGTGTGGTGGCGGGCGGCCTCGTTCGAGGCCGCGGCCGGGTTCGGGGTCGTCCTGGCGGTGCCGGGGGCGAAGGGAGGCGGGTTGACGACCGCCGTGCGCTTGGGGGAGTCGTCGTTGCCGATGGCGGCCCAGGCGGTGGTCGAGGCGGCGGCAAGGACGGCCGCGCCGGCTGCGACGGTGGTCCAGCGGCGCTTGCTCGCTGGGGCTTTGCGGTCCTGGGGGGACGGCGTGCGGGAGTGCTGGCCCAAGGTAAACCACGGTCCTAGCTAGGGGATAGGGCAGGGAAAGGCCGGGCCGGGAGGGGGTGGGGGCGCTCGGCGGCCGATCCGCGGGCGGGACGGGGGGTCCCGCGCAGTGAGGACGAACATAAGGGACAAAGAGCCGGTAAAGGTAACTTAATGGGACATCAAGTGATATATCTCACTTATGCCGCAGGTTTGCCCAGACCGCCGAGCGTACGCCGTGGATCTTCCGGTTTCCGGAGAACATGGGAAGAGGGCGATCGGTGAGGTGTGTGGAGACCCGTTCGACCGCTGCATCGGGTTGATGGGGAGGCATGGCAGGGCTGGATGGGCGTCCGGGTGCCGCCTGCCACGTTCTTGGGTGTCGTCCCAGGGTGAGATCTCTCCTGGCAGGGCAGGCCTCCTGCGCAGGTGGCGACACACGGCGTCGCCTCGCCCGCTGTCTCGGTGCGGTGTGATCCTCTGCCGCGGCCCTCGTCTCCCGCCACAGCCCGCACGTCAGGGCGGCACCGCTGACACACCTTGCCTACAGCATGAGCGAGCGCACCGTCTCGACCGTGTCGGCGTCCTCGACCCGCTTGTCCGGCCGGTAGCGCAGCACCCGGGCGAAGCGCAGGGCCATGCCCCCGGGGTAGCGGGGCGAGCGTTGCACCCCGTCGAAGGCGATCTCCACGACCAGCTCCGGCCGCAGCGTGACCGTCCACTCGTCGGTGGGGCCCTCGGCCAGCTCGAGGAAGCGCTCGGTCTGCCAGGCCAGCAGCTCGTCCGTGAGCCCCTTGAAGGTCTTGCCGAGCATCACGAACCCGCCCTCGGGGTCGCGGGCGCCCAGGTGGAGGTTGGACAGCTTGCCCTCGCGGCGGCCGTGACCCCACTCGGCCGCCAGGACCACCAGGTCGAGCGTGTGGCGCGGCTTGACCTTGATCCAGCCCGCCCCCCGCCGCCCGGCCGCGTAGGGAGAGGCGAGGGACTTGACGACCAGGCCCTCGTGCCCGGCCTTCACCACGTCGGTGAAGAACTTCTCCGCCTCAGCCACGTCGCCCGTCACCAGCCGCGGCGTCAGCAGGCCCTGCGGGGCCGCATGGGCGAGGGCCTCCTGGCGCCGGGAGTAGGGCAGGTCGAGCAGGTCGGCGCCGTCGACCCGCAGGGCGTCGAAGAAGAACACGCTCAGCGGCGTCCGCTCGCGCAACCGCGCCACGTCGGTCTTGCTGGAGACGCGGCTCGCCGTCACCTGGAACGGGTGCGGCCGGCCGTCCGGTCGCAGGGCCAGCACCTCGCCGTCGAGGACCAGGTCGTCGGACGGCATCTCCAGGACGGCCTCGACCACCTCGGGCACCTGCGGCGTGATGTCGTCGAGGGTGCGGGTGAAGACCCGCACCTCGGGGCCGGAGCGATGGGCCTGCACGCGCACGCCGTCGAGCTTCCACTCCAGCGCGGCGGGGGTGCCCGCCTTCTCCAGCGCGGCGGCCACGTTGGGCGCGCTGCCCGCCAGCATGGGCGAGACCGCCCGCCCCACCTCCAGCCGGAACGCGTGCAGCGCCGGCACCCCGCCGGTCAGCGCGGCCGCCCCGACAGCGGGGAGCCAGCCGCGCAGCGTGAGCGCCCGCCGCACGTCGGCCGACGGCGCGCCGGACGCCTTGGCCACGGCCTCGATCATCACGCCGTCGAGCGCGCCCTGCCGAAGCTCCCCGTGCAGCAACCGCCGCATGAACTGCTGCTCCTGGCTCGTCAGGCCCGCGAACAGCTCGGCGACCAGAGCCTTGCGCGCCGCCTGCGAGCCCTGCCCGGAGACGGCCTTGATCCGGCTCAGCAGCTCGTCGACCGCGGTCAGCGTGGCGGTGGCGGCCAGCTTGGGCTCGGGGACGTCCTCCAGCGTGCGCCAGCCCACGCCCACCTGCCGCTGGGGCAGCTCGCCCGAGAGGTAGGAGATGGCGATCTCCGCCTCGTCCGGGCCCACCCGGCCCAGCAGCTCCGCCAGGTGGCCGATCTTGCCGAGCCTGGCGGACGTGCGCGTCACCGCCTCGGAAACCCGGACCACGTCGATCAGAAGCACACGCCTATGGTGCCTCACGGCGGCGACATTTTCCCCACCCGATCTCGGCGTATCCGCTGAGTGTCGGTGGGGGGCGGCGCCGGCCCCGCATGGGCCGACGCCGTGCGGCCGTCAGGCGACGCCGTGCGGACCTCAGCTGACGTCCGCGGACGTCAGCTGACGCCGAGCAGGTCGACGACGAAGATGAGCGTCTCGTTCGGCTTGATGCGCGGCGGGGCGCCACGCTGGCCGTAGCCGAGGTGCGGCGGGATGACCAGCTTGCGCCGGCCGCCGACCTTCATGCCCGCGACGCCCTGGTCCCAGCCCCCGATGACGCGCCCGGCGCCCAGGGGGAAGTCGAACGGCTGGCCGCGGTTCCACGACGCGTCGAACTCCTCCCCGGTCGAGAACGAGACGCCCACGTAGTGGACCTTGACGTTCTGGCCGGGCTTGGCCTCCGGGCCGTCGCCCACGGTCAGATCCTCGATCTCGAGGTCCGCGGGCGGGTTGCCACCCGGGAAGTCGATCTCGGGCTTTTCGAGTGCCACGAAGTGCTCCTGTTGGCATTGTTGACGATGAGAATGGACCCGACGACTCTATGCGGTCGGGATATCGTCATCGTTCATGGCCGCCCTTTCTCCCGACGCGTTCCTGCTCACCGGCCGCGTGGCCGTCGTCACCGGAGCCGCCAGGGGGATCGGCCTGGCGATCGCCGAGGCGTTCGCCGCGTTCGGCGCGCACGTCGCCGTCTGCGACCGCGACAAGCCGGACGCCGAGCTGGCGATGACGCTCGACGTGCGCGACCCGGTGGCGGTGGAGGTGTTCGCCCAGGCCGTACGCGAGCGCTGGGGCCGGGTCGACGTGCTGGTCAACAACGCGGGCGGCACCTTCCACGCGGGGTTCGCCGACACCTCGCCGCGCGGCGAGCAGGTCCTCATCGAGGAGAATTTCACGCAGGTCACCGGCATGATCCGGCGGCTGCTGCCGATGATGCGCCCGGGCGCGTCGATCATCAACGTGACCTCGAGCGAGGCGCACCAGGCGGCGCCGGGGTTCGCGGTGTACGCGGCGATGAAGGCGGCCATCGAGAGCCTGACGAAGTCGCTGGCGCTGGAGCTGGCCCCGAAGGGCATCAGGGTGAACGCGATCGCGCCCGACGCCCTCCGGACCGAGGGCGAGTCGGGCGTGCGCGAGCGGATGCTGGCCCGCCCGCTGCCGTACGACCCCGTACGCATCCCGCCGCTCGGCCACCTCGGCGAGCCCTGCGACGCGGCGGGGGCGGCCGTGTTCCTGGCCGGCGACCTGGCGAGGTTCGTGACGGGGACGACGGTGCACGTGGACGGCGGGATCAACGCCGCGGGCGGGTGGCGCCGGACCTGAGCCGGTACGAGCCGGTTACCAGCTCTGGTGCAGCGGCATGCCCTCCGCGTACCCGGACGAGCTCTGGATCCCGACGACCGCCTGCGCGTGGAACTCCTCCAGGTTCGACGCCCCCGCGTACGTGCACGACGACCGCAACCCGGCCACGATCGCGTCGATCTGGTCCTCCACGCTCGGCCGCTTCGGGTCCAGGTACATCCTGGACGTCGAGATGCCCTCCTCGAACAGCGACTTCCTGGCCCGGTCGAACGCCGAGTCCTCGGCGGTCCGCAGCCGGACGGCCCGCGCGGAGGCCATGCCGAAGTTCTCCTTGTACTTGCGCCCGTTGGCGTCGGTGTGCGTGTCGCCCGGCGACTCGTACGTGCCCGCGAACCAGGACCCGATCATCACGTTCGACGCCCCGGCCGCCAGCGCCAGCGCCACGTCGCGCGGATGCCGTACGCCCCCGTCGGCCCACACGTGCCGCCCCAGGCGGCGCGCCTCGGCGGAGCACTCCAGCACGGCCGAGAACTGCGGCCGCCCCACCCCGGTCATCATCCGGGTGGTGCACATGGCGCCCGGCCCCACCCCGACCTTGAGGATGTCCGCCCCGGCGGCCACCAGGTCGCGCACGCCGGCGGCGGTAACCACGTTGCCCGCCGCGACCGGCACGCCGGGATCGAGGGCGGCGACGGCGCGCAGGGCCGAGATCATCTTGTCCTGGTGGCCGTGCGCGGTGTCCACGACCAGGCAGTCGACGCCGGCCTCGAGCAGCTCCTTGGCCTTGGCGGCCACATCGCCGTTCACGCCCACGGCGGCCGCGATGCGCAGCCGCCCCTGGGCGTCCACGGCCGGCTCGTAGAGCGTGGCGCGCAGCGCGCCCGTACGGGTGAGGATGCCGACCAGCCGCCCGTCCTCGTCCACGATGGGGGCCAGCCGGTGCCGGCCCTCGTGCAGCCGCTCGAAGGCCCCGCGCGGGTCGAGCCCGGCGGGCAGCGTGAGCAGCTCGCTCGACATGACGTGCGAGAGCTGGGTGAACATGTCCACGCCCTGGCAGTCGGCCTCGGTCACCACGCCGACGGGCCGGTTCTCCCAGTCGACCACGACGACCGCGTTGTGCGACCGCTTAGGCAGCAGCTGCAGGGCCTCGCCGACGGTGTCGTGCTGGGTGAGCGTGAGCGGCGTGTCGTGGACGAGATCGCGCTTCTTGACCCAGTCGACGACGTTCGCCACGACGTCCAGGGGGATGTCCTGCGGGATGACGGTGATGCCGCCCCGCCGGGCCACGGTCTCGGCCATGCGCCGGCCGGCGACCGCGGTCATGTTCGCCACGACGATCGGGATGGTGGTGCCCGTGCCGTCGTTCGTCGAGAGATCGACTGCGAGCCGGGAACCGACCGCAGAACGCGACGGGACCATGAAAACGTCGCTATAGGTCAGGTCGTAATGGGGCTCGAGGTCGTTGAGAAATTTCACGTTCATCCATCTTATGTGGTGACAGGTTCAACAAGGGGTTTCCCCCTTTCTCGGGGGCTTATGATCGGCCGGGACACTTTTGGGGGAGGGGAGGGCCTGTGAACGTCATCGAACGGGCCGAGCTGGTAGTGGTCGGCTTCGCCGTACGCACCACCAACGCCGACGAAATGGATCCGGGCCGGGCCAGGCTTCCGGCGCTCTGGCAGCGGGCGGGCGCGCCGGGGGCTTTCGCGCATGTTCCCGGTCGCGTGGACGAGAATCTTTATGCCGTGCTGACCGATTACGAGAGCGATCACCACGGCGCCTACACGCAGATCGTCGGCACCGGGGTGCGCACCGTGCCCCGGCTGCCGGAGGGCATGGTCGCGGTGCGCGTGCCGGCCGGGCAGGCGCTGAAGCTGGAGGTCCGCGGTCAGATGCCGCAGGCGCTGGTGGAGGCGTGGCAGCAGCTGTGGAAGCACACCGAGTCGGGCGGCACGCCGTCGCGGGCGTTCACGACGGATCTGGAGGTGCACCACCCCGACGGGGTGGATCTCTACATCGCGGTCTGAGTCAGATGCCGAGCACGACGGCCGCCGCCTCGACGGCCGTCGGCTTGACCTCCTCCAGCGGCAGGTGCGCATATTCCACCGCGCAGTCCGACATGCCGCCCAGCGCCACCGTCGCCCGGATGTGCTGCGCCTGCGTCAGCTCGGGCCCCAGCAGCATGGCGATCAGCTCGCGCCGCCATTCGAACATGCGCGTGCCCAGGTCCAGATAGCTCAGCGTGGACAGCTCGCGGATCATCATCACGAGCACGTCCCGGTGCCGCCAGATCAGCTCGAAGTAGTCGTCCAGCAGCTGTCGCGGGTCGCCGGAGCGGCGGTCGCGGACGAAGCGCTCGATGTCCTCCACCATCGGCTGCACGATGCTGCGCACCAGGTCGTCGCGTGAGGAGAAGTGGTAGTAGAGCGCGGGCTTGGTGATGCCCAGCCGTTCGGAGATCTGGCGGAGGCTGGTGTTCTGCACGCCCTGCCGCACGAACAGCTCGCGCGCCACCGCCTGGATGCGTGCCTTGGTGTCACTGGGCATGGGCAAAGACTATCCCTTACCTACCGTTAAGTAAGCCATCGTGCTAGCGTGCTTACTTAACGATAGGTAAGGAGAGAGCGATGAAGGTTCTCGTCTCGGGTGCGAGCGTGGCGGGGCCGGTGCTGGCGTACTGGCTGCGCAGGTACGGCTTCGAGGTCACCGTCGTCGAACGGGCCCCGGCGCTCAGGAAGGCGGGCGGCCACGCGGTCGATCTGTTCAGGCCGGCGATGGACATCGTCGAGCGGATGGGCGTCCTGGAGCCGGTGCTGGCGGCCAAGACCGGCACGCAGTGGCTCACCCTCCACACGGAGGGCGGCGGCCGGCCGGTGGAGCTGGAGCTGCGGCGCGTGATGGCCGCCGTCTCCGACCGGCACGTCGAGATCATGCGCGACGATCTGAGCGAGATTCTCTACGAGGCGACCCGGCACGACGTGGACTACGTCTTCGGCGACTCCATCGCGTCCGTCTCCGACGACGGGGAGGTGGCGTTCGACAGCGGCCGGACGAGCGCCTACGACCTCGTGGTGGGTGCCGACGGCCTGCACTCCAACGTCCGCCGCCTGGTCTTCGGCCCCGAGTCGCGCTTCACCACGTGGATCGGCGCCTACCTGGCCGTCGCCACGGTGCCGGACTTCCTCGGGCTCGACGATCGGATGGAGGGCATGGCCGGGGTGGGCTGGATGGCGGCTCTGTACAGCGCGGTGCACATGGACGACGCGCGGGCGGGGTTCCTGTTCAGGACCCCGGAGCCGCTCGACTACCACCACCGGGACGTCGCCCGGCAGAAGGAGCTGCTGCGCGAGCGCTTCGGGGGCCTGGGCTGGCAGGTGCCGAGGATCCTGGAGGAGATCGACCGCGCGCCGGCGTTCTACATGGACTCGATCACCCAGCTCCGCCTGGACACCTGGTCGCGCGGCCGGGTGACGCTGGTGGGCGACGCCGGCTACTGCCCGGGGCCGGCGGTCGGGGGGAGCACGAGCCTGGCGGTCGTGGGGGCGTACGTGCTGGCGGGCGAGCTGGCCGCGCACGGCGGCGACCACACGCGGGCCTTCCCGGCGTACGAGGCCGAACTGGGCGAGTACGTGCGCCGCAGCCGCGCCTTCGCCGTCCGCGCGGCCCGCGGCATCGTGCCAGGCAGCAGGTTCGACCTGTGGGCGCTGACCCGGGGGGCGCGCCTGGTGAACCGCCTGCCCGTCGCGCTGACCAGGGCCGCGGTCAAGGCCGGCAGCAAGGGCGTGCGGCTGCACGACTCGATCATGCTCAAGGACTACGCAGCACGACAGGGAACGACGTCACGCCCCTGACGAAGGCGTTGGGCAGGATCCGCGGACCCTCCGCGTCCGCGTAGGAGGCCGTCCCCACCCGGTCGAGCCACTCCTCGAAGAAGATCCGCAGCTCCAGCCTGGCCAGCGCGGCGCCCAGGCAGAAGTGCGTGCCCAGGCCGAACGCGATGTGCCCGCCCGGTTTCCTGGTCACGTCGAAGACGTCCGGGTCGGTGAACACCTCGGGGTCCCGGTTCGCCGACCCGTACATGAGCAGCACCTGCTGCCCCTCGCGGATCTCCTGCCCGTGCAGGGTGGTGTCCCGGGTGGCCGCGCGGCACATGTTGAGTATCGGCGTGGTCCACCTGATGAACTCCTCCACCGCCCCCTCGACGAGCCCCCGGTCCTCGCGCAGCAGCCGCCACTGGTCCGGATGGCGGATCAGCGCGTCGATCGCGGTGGCGATGACCGTCCGGGTGGTCTCGGCGCCGCCGTCGAGCAGCAGCAGCGCGTCGTTGGCCAGGCTCTCGTCGTCGTAGCCGGGGCTGGCGCACCACACGGACAGCAGGTCGTCGCGCGGGTGGGCACGGCGCTCGGCGGCCAGCTCCAGCACCGCCTGCCCGTACTCGCCGGCGGCCACGGCGGCCTCGTGCGTCACGTAGCGCAGGCCGCCCCCCGCGACGATGGTGGTCTCCGACCAGTGCTTCAGCCTGGGCCAGTCCTCGTCGGGGAACCCGAGCAGCCAGCCGATCATCCGGGCCGGCAGCGGCGCCGCCAGCTCGGGCACCACGTCCACGGCGCCCTTCTCCAGGGCGCGGGTGAGCAGCTCGACGACGACCTCGCGGACGCGGGCGGCGTAGCGCTCGTGTACGTGGCGGGGCGTGAAACGGCGGTAGACGAGCCGGCGGCGCTCGGCGTGCTCGGGATCGTCCAGCCCGATCATGGACGGCTCTGAGGGCAACTGGGGGCGGTAGCCGACGGTGCTGGTCCACAGCTGCGGGTCGCGTTCGACGGCCGAGATGTCGGCGTGGCGGGAGATGCCCCACAGGCCGTTGGCCGCGTCGTAGTAGGCGGGGGCGTGCTCGCGCAGCCAGGCGTACACGGGGGTGGGGTCACCGGCGTACAGGTCGCCGTCGAGTAAGTCGATCATGCCAGCACTCCTTGGCCGCGTAGCTTGTCCGCCTCCTCCTGCGACAGGCCCCAGCCGGACAAATCGGCCAGGCGGGTGGCGGGAGAGAGGTCCTGGGTGGGCACGCCGAGCAGGCGGGGCGCGGGCGTCGGATGGGTGACGCCGCCGATCTCGACGAAGGAGCCGCGGGCGGTGTTGTGCGGGTGGCCGGCGGCCTCGGACATGGACAGCACGGGCGAGACGCAGGCGTCGGAGCCCTCGAAGACCGCCTCCCACTCGGCCCGGGTCCGCTTCCCGAACTCCTCCGCCAGGCGGGCCTTCAGCGCGGGCCACTGCGCCCGGTCGTTCCTGTCGGGCAGGTCGGTCAGGCCCATGAGGGACACCATCGCCTCCCAGAACTGCGGCTCCAGCGAGCCGACGGCCACGTACTGCCCGTCGGCGGTCTCGTACGTGTCGTACTGGGGGGCGCCGGTGTCCAGCAGGTTCGTGCCCCGCGGGCCCCAGTGTCCGCTCTGGACCCCCTGGTAGAACATCGAGAACAGGATCGCCGCCCCGTCCACCATGGCCGCGTCGATCACCCGGCCCCTGCCGGTGCGCTCGCGCTCGAACAGGGCCAGCAGCACGCCGTACGCCAGCATGAGCCCGCCCCCGGCGAAGTCGCCCAGGATGTTGATCGGCGGCGTCGGCTTGTCCCCCTCGCGCCCGAGCATCGACAGCACGCCGGAGACGGCGATGTAGTCGATGTCGTGCCCGGCCGTCGGGGCGAGCGGCCCGTCCTGCCCCCACCCGGTCATCCGGCCGTAGATCAGCCGCTCGTTCACCGCGTGCAGGTCGTCGGGCCCGATGCCGAGCCGCTCCGCCACGCCCGGGCGGAACACCTCGATCACGACGTCGGCGTGGCGTACCAGCTCCTTGAACGCCGCCACGCCCTCGGGCGCCTTCAGGTCCAGGCCGATCGTGTGCTTGCCGCGGTCCATGACATCCGTCCGCGGACGGTCGGAAACCGCCTTCACCCGGTCCACCCGCAGGACATCCGCCCCATGATCGGCTAGCATCATCCCCGCGAACGGCCCCGGTGCGAGCCCCGCGAGCTCCAGCACGCGCACCCCGGACAGCGGACCCCGGCGAACCTCTGGCATCGACTTCTCCTTGCTCTGGACCCTGCCTCAGTAGAACAACATTCGGTGATCTGGTGCAAGCGGCCTTGGCGACCTCCCGGCGAAGTGGTGGGAGGTATGGGAAACTTGCCCACTGTTCGGGTGGTCTGAAGACGGGTGCGTTCAGCGACCGTCTGCAGCAGGCGTTCGATGCCGCATCAGGCGCTTGCGCCGATACAGGGGTAGGACATGGTTTCGGATAGCAACCGGCTCATCGCAGGGCGCTACCAGTTAGTGCGCGAACTGGGCCGCGGGGGGATGGGCGTGGTCTGGGAAGGCCGCGACACACTGCTGAACCGGCAGGTGGCCATCAAGGAAGTGCTGCTGCCGGACGGCCTGTCGCCGGGCGACCAGGAGCGTCAGCTGTTAAGGACCGCCCGCGAGGCTCGCACCGCGGCCAAGCTGAACCACCCCTCCGTCGTCGCCGTCTACGACGTGGTCGAGGAGGGCGGCCGGCCGTGGATCGTGATGGAGCTGGTCAGCCATCCGTCGGTCGAGCAGGTCGTGCTCACCACGGGCGCACTCCCGGTGCGAGAGGCCGCGGACCTGGGCCGGCAGGTGCTGTCCGCGCTGCGGACCGCCCACGAGGCGGGCATCCTGCACCGCGACGTCAAGCCGAGCAACATCCTGCTGGCGGACGACGGCCGCGCCGTCCTCATGGACTTCGGCATCGCCACGGTCGAGGGTGACGCGTCGCTGACCAGGACCGGCATGGTCACGGGCTCGCCGAGCTTCCTGGCCCCGGAACGGGTCCGCGCCGAGAACGCGGGACCGGCCTCCGACCTGTGGTCGCTGGGCGCCACGCTGTACGCGTGCATGGTCGGCCGCTCGCCGTTCGAGCGCGGCGACCCCATGGCCACGCTCAACGCGCTGCTCACCGAGGAGCCCGACTACCGCCGGATCCCGCCGGCCATGCACCCGATCCTGAAGGGGCTGCTCCGGAAGGAGCCCCAGGACCGGGTGACCGCCGAGGAGGCCGACCGGCTGCTGGCGGCCATCGCCGCGGCCAGGCCCGCCTCCGCCGACCTCGACCCGCCGGAGCGGAAGAAGGGCGAGGGTCCCGGCCGGGCGCTGCTCGCGGCGGCCGCGGCGGTGGTGCTGGTGCTGACGGGCGGCGCGGTCGCGTACTTCAGGATCGCCTCCCCGGCCGAGGGCACGCCGCGCGCGACCGCTCAGCCGGCCGCGGCGACCGCCCCGCTCACCCCGACCGCCGCGCCGACCACGCAGGGCGCGACGCCCTCCGCGACACCGACGCCCAGCGTGAGCAGGGTCGTGCCCGCCGTGCGGGCGTGGAGGTCGCGGGACGGCTGGTCGATCATGCGGCCGACCGGCTGGCGGGGAGCGCGCGCCGAGGCGTACACGGAGTGGACCCGCAGGGACGGCAACGCCCACCTCGGGGTCGAGGCCGTCTACTCCAACCTCGACCCGAGCCAGCTCATCCGCAACTCCCAGGAGACCCTCGCGGAGACCGCCCAGAACGTCGTCAACCGCGCCCGGCGGACGGTGACGCACCAGGGCGTGCCGGCGGTGGAGTGGGAGTTCTCCTGGACGGCGGGCGCGGCCGGCGACGCGCCGTGGCAGCGGCCGGGCACCCGCTACCACGAGGTACGCCGGGCCGTCGCCATCGGCGACACCGCCTACCTGCTGTCCTGGACCGTCACCGAGAACCAGTGGCGGCGCAACCGGGCCCTTATGCGACAGGTGATCAACAGCTTTACTGTTGGGGCATGAGCCCCTGGAACCTGCTCGCACTGCCACCGCTGCCCGAAGAGGTCATGCGCCGCCTGCTGGCGCCGCTCGGCGATCGGGTGGCGGTGCGCGTGCCCGCCTCCCGTGACCGCGACGCGCTCCTCGCGGCGCTGCCGGAGGCCGAGATCGTGCTCGGCGACTGGACGGGCACGCTGGTCATGGACGCCGGGGCGGTCCGGGCGGCGCCCCGGCTGGCGTTCGTGCAGCAGCCGTCGGTGGGCGTGGACGGCCACGACCTGGACGCCCTGGCCGCGGCCGGGGTGCCGCTGGCCAACACGCCCGGGGTCAGCGCGGTGGCGGTCTCCGAGTGGTGCCTGGCCGCCACGATGTCGCTGTCGCGCAAGCTGGCCGCCGCCGACGCCGCCGTACGCGCGGGGGAGTGGCCGCAGCAGGGGCTGCAGCCCCACGAGCTGCGCGGCCGGCGCGTGGGCATCGTCGGCTACGGCCCGATCGGCGCCACCTGCGCGGAGATGTTCCGCGCGCTCGGCTGCCAGGTGTCCTACTGGACGCGCACCCCGCGCCCGGACCCCGGATTCGAGGACCTGGAGACGCTCGTGTCCGCGTGCGACGTCGTGGTCGTCGTGATCGCGCTGTCGGATGAGACCCGTGGCCTGGTCGACCCCGGCCGCATGAAGCAGGGCGCCCTGCTGGTCAACGCGGCCAGGGGCGGCGTGGTAGACCAGCCGGCGCTCGTGGCCGCCCTGCGCGAGGGCCGGCTGGGCGGGGCCGCGCTGGACGTCTTCGACGTGGAGCCGCTGCCCGCCGGCGACCCGCTGCGCGAGCTGCCGAACGTCCTGCTGTCACCGCACGTCGCCGGCGTCACCCCCGAGGCCACCGGCCGCCTGCTCACCGCCACCCTGGACAATCTGACCGCCGCCGTCGAGGGACGGGAGGTCGACGGCGTGCTTAACGGAATATCGCCGGTGATCAACCGAAAGTTTACGGAATCGCCTACCACGTAGGGGATCCACCTGGCACGATGAACAGTTTTCGTGTCTTTAACGACCCCGGTCTGTTCCGGATCGCTCATGGGAGATACCGTCTTACGGACGATCTCTACCAGCTCAAGGGGGTGCTTTCGTGACGACGACGATGTCGACACACCAACGGGCAGTAGAGCAGATCCGGCAGTCGTACGCCGCGATCCCCGGCGACGCCGCGCCCCGGCTGGCCAAGTCCACGTCCAACCTCTTCAGGTTCCGCGACGGCGGGCGGACGGCCAAGCTCTCGGCCCGGGATCTCGACGAGGTCATCAGCGTCGATCCCGAGACGATGACGGCCGAGGTCCAGGGCATGACCACGTACGAGCACCTGGTGGACGCCACGCTGCCGCACGGGCTCATGCCTTATGTGGTGCCGCAGCTCAAGACGATCACGCTGGGGGGCGCCGTCACCGGGCTCGGGATCGAGTCCACCAGCTTCAGGGACGGGCTGCCGCACGAGTCGGTCGAGGAGCTCGAGATCCTCACCGGGGACGGGCGCGTCGTCGTGGCCCGCGACGACAACGAGCACCGCGATCTGTTCCGCGCGTTCCCCAACTCCTACGGGACGCTCGGCTACGCCCTGCGCATCCGGATCAAGCTCCGCAAGGTCCAGCCGTACGTGCATCTCACCCACGTCAAGTTCACCGACGCGGGCAAGTGCATGCTGGCCATGCAGGAGATCTGCGACAGCATGGTGTACGACGGCGAGAGCGTCGACTTCGTGGACGGCGTCTTCTTCGCCCCCGGTGAGATGTACCTCACGCTCGGCCGCTTCGCCGAGCGCGCTCCCTACATCTCCGACTACACCGGAATGCGGATCTACTACCAGTCCATCAGGCAGCGCAGCCGCGACTGGCTGACGATCCGCGACTACCTGTGGCGCTGGGACACCGACTGGTTCTGGTGCTCGCGCGCCTTCGGCGTGCAGCAGCCGGTGGTCCGCTCGCTCATGCCGCGCCGCTGGATGCGCTCCGACGTCTACCGGCGCCTGGTGGCGCTCGACCGGAAATACGGCCTGACCGCCCGCGTCGACAGGTGGCGCGACCAGCCGGTGCAGGAGTCGGTCATCCAGGACGTCGAGACCCCGGTCGAGCGCGGGGCCGAGTTCCTGGAGTTCTTCCACGACAAGGTGGGCATGACCCCGGTGTGGATGTGCCCGCTGCGGGCCTCGACCCGCTGGCCGCTCTACCCGCTCGAGCCGGGCAAGCTCTACGTCAATTTCGGTTTCTGGGGAATGGTGCCGCTGCCACGGGGGCGGTTCGACGGTTACTACAACCGGCTCATCGAGTCTTCTGTACACGACCTCGATGGCCACAAGTCGCTCTACTCGACCTCGTTCTATGCCCGTGAGCAGTTCTGGCAGCTGTACAACGGCGACGCCTATTGGCCGGTCAAGCGGGAATACGACCCGAACGGTCGCCTGCTGGACCTGTACGAAAAGTGTGTACGGGGAAGGTGAGTTGATGGCTCTCGCAACCATCTTTGAGAAAATCGTCGGCACGGAAGCGAACCTCGCGTTCATGGCCTACGACGGCAGCAAGGCCGGGCCGGACGGCGCCGACCTGGCCCTCGAGGTCAAATCACCGATCGCGGTGGCCTACCTGGCCCAGGCACCGGGGGAACTGGGCCTGGCCAGGGCGTACATCTCCGGTCACATTGACGTTCACGGCGACCTGTACGCGCTGCTGGACCGGATGTGGAACATCACCACCAACGACCTGACGACCTCCGAGAAGGTCGCCGCCGTCCGGTCGCTGGGCGTCAAGCCGCTCCTCATGCGGGTGCCGCCGCCACCGCAGGAGATCCGCCAGAGCACCCTGGCGCGGCTGGGCTCCCGGCACGCCAAGCAGCGCGACGCCGAGGCCATCCACCACCACTACGACGTCTCCAACCGCTTCTACGAGTGGGTCCTGGGCCCGTCCATGGCCTACACGTGCGCGTGCTTCCCGACGGAGGACTCGACGCTGGAGGAGGCCCAGTACGCCAAGTTCGACCTGGTGGCCCGCAAGCTCGGCCTGGAGCCGGGGATGCGCCTGCTGGACGTCGGCTGCGGCTGGGGCGGCATGGTCATGCACGCGGCCAAGCACTACGGCGTCAAGGCGCTCGGCGTCACGCTGAGCCGCCAGCAGGCGGAGTGGGCGCAGAAGGCCATCGCCGACGCGGGCCTGCAGGACCTGGCGGAGGTCCGCTTCATGGACTACCGCGACGTCAAGGAGTCGGGCTTCGACGCGGTCAGCTCCATCGGCCTGACGGAGCACATCGGCAAGGCGAACGTGCCGTCGTACTTCCAGTTCCTGTACGGCAAGCTCAGGCCCGGCGGCCGCATCCTGAACCACTGCATCACCCGGCCGACCGGCAAGGAGAAGACGTTCAACAAGGGCGGCTTCATCAACCGCTACGTCTTCCCCGACGGTGAGCTGGAGTCGGTGGGCTGGCTGATCCGGCAGATGGAGGACACCGGCTTCGAGATCCGCCACGAGGAGAACCTGCGGGAGCACTACGCCAAGACCCTGCGCCACTGGTGCGACAACCTGGACGCCAACTGGGACGACGCGGTCCAGGAGGTCGGCATGGGCACGGCCCGGGTGTGGGCCCTGTACATGGCGGGGTGCATCGTGGGCTTCGAGCGCAACAAGGTCCAGCTCCACCAGGTGCTGGGCGTCAAGCTCGACCAGCAGGGCCGCTCCGGCGTCCCGCTCCGGCCCGCCGTCGACTGGCCCTGAGGCGGCGCCGATCCGCACCTCGGGTCGGTGCCTGAAGCGAAACGGAGCTTGCGGTTGACGCAAGCTCCGTCGCTATCCCGCGGACGTGGACAAGGAATCGGCCTGTTCGCCGTGTCCGGCCGCCATGCGATGGTGCCTGTCCTTGGCGTGCCGCCCCCTGCTGGGATGGTGCTCGTCCGTGCTGGAGTCCTCTGGTGACTCCAGCGGCTGCTCCTTGGGATTGTGGGGCTTCGCGTGCCTGCCCACGTGATCTCCTTAGACTCTCCCAACTGCTTAAAGTGACCGTATGGCTACAGTCGGCATCGGGGCAAGCGGGAACCCGGTAAAGGTGAAGCAGTTTTCAGGGAGGGAGCCGGCCCGGCGACCCCTGACCAGATCGCCGGGCCAGGCAAGAGGGGGCGCATCAGGTGCAGGTGGTGCCGTTCAGGGTGAAGGAGGATGGCTGGGCGGTGTTGCCGCCGTGCGTGGCCTGGAAGCCGAACGACGCGGACGCCCCCGGGGCGATGGCCGCGTTGTAGGAGGCGTTCCTGGCCGTCACCTGGCCGCTGGTCGGCGAGATCGAGGCGTTCCAGGTCGAGGTGATCGTCTGGCCGGCCGGCAGGGTGAAGGCCAGGTTCCAGGCGGAGACCTGGGTCGTGCTCGTGTTGGCGATGGTGACGGCGGCGGTGAAGCCGGTGTTCCAGGCGTTCGTCGTGTACGTGACGCGGCACGCCCCGGTCGGCGGGGTGGGTGAGGTGGTCGGCGTGGTGGTGGGGTCGCCGCCCTCCGAGAGGCCGAAGAAGTCGATCACCGCGGCCGCCATCCCGCTCTGCGGCAGGCTGTGGCCCACGCCCTGGAGGCTGATCGCCTCGACCGGGGCCATGGTGCCCGTGCCGCCGTACCGGGTCCGGGCCCAGCCGGATCGGGGCTGGTCGGTGAGGCTGGGGGTCTGGCTCAGGCCGTGGACGTCGGTCCACTGCTTGATCTGCTCCTGGAAGTTCGGGTAGCGCAGCGTGGTGTCCTCGGTGCCGTGCCACGTCTGCATGCGCGGCCGCGCGCCGGTGTACCCGGGGTAGGCCGCGCGTACGAGGTCGCCCCACTGTTGCGGCGTCTTGGTGACCTGGCCGTTGGCGCAGGCGCTGTTCCAGCTGGAGCCGTCGGTGGTGGCGAAGCAGCCGAACGGCACGCCCATGAACGCCGCCCCCGCCCTGAACACGTCGGGGTAGGCGCCCAGCAGGACGTTGGTCATCATGCCGCCGGAGGAGGCGCCCGTCACGAACGTACGGGCGGGGTCGGCGTTGTGGCGCTGCTGGACGTACCTGACCATGGAGACGATCCCGACGGGGTCGCTGCCGCCGTCATGGCGCAGCGCCTGCGGCGAGGAGACGTCGAAGCAGGAGCCGCTCCTGGTCGCCGACGGGTAGATGACCACGAACTTGTACCGGTCGGCGAGCGAGGCGAACTCCGTGCCGGAGTGGAACGCCGGGCCGGATCCCGTGCAGTAATGTACGGCCACCAGCAGCGCGGGCCGGGCGGGGACACCGTCGGGGACGTACAGGTGCATGCGTAAGTTGGTGGGGTTCGTACCGAAGCCGGTCACTTCCGTGAGCTGGGCGGACGAGGCCGGCGGCGCGGCCGTCAGCCCGGCGGCCACCAGTGCCGCGGCGGCGATCACGGCGCTTGCTATTCGAGCTCTCAGCTTCATCGAGTTCCTCTCGCTCGTCCGCCGAAACATTGCGAGTGTCCACAGAAAATTTCGGCATCGCAACAGCCAGGGGCGACCGGCCGAGACGGAAGGCGATGAGCTGCCAAGAGGCGCGGCTCAGGCGGTCAGGACGATGAAAGTTTCGCCAGCTCGCGCAGCGTGCCGGTGAGGCCCTGCCACGCCTGCTCGGCGTCCGGAGTGGCACCGTGCGGCCCCCGGAACCACGCCACGAACTCCGCCACGTCGTCGAGGGCCCACCGCAGCCGGTAGAGCGCCAGGGCGCCGGGGTCGGGCTTGCGGCCGGTCGCCTCCGCGTACCGGGCGAGGTCGTCGTCGGTTCCGGCCACCAGCCACAGGTCCCGCTCCGGCACGGCCATCCCGACCGTGTCCCAGTCCAGCAGCAGCCGCCGCCCGCCGGGGGCGCGCAGCAGGTTGCCGGGGTGCGGCTCGCCGTGCGTGACCACCGGCTCCCCGGGCCTGCCCGCCAGCCGGTCGAACTCCTCCAGCCCGCGCCGCAGCACCCCGGCGTGGTCCGCGATCAGCTCCTGCGCGGGCCCGGCGTACGGGCCGCCGAGCCAGGACAGGGACGTGTCGCGCAGCGCCTGCTCCAGCCCGGCCCGGCCGGTCAGCTCCACCGGGCGGCCGGGGGTGGGCAGCGGGGGCGGGGTCGCGTGCAGCTCGGCCAGCAGGTCGATGACGAGGGCACGCTCGCCGGCGGGCAGCTCGTCGCCGAAGTGGCCGGGGGTGCCGTCCTCGTACGGGAACACGCTCATGGCGTACCGGTGGCGGTCGAGGCGGCGCAGCGTCGTGCCGTCGGCCGCGCGCAGCGGCGCGACGACGAAGTCCAGGCCCGCCTCCTCGCGCAGCGCCGCCGCCGTCTCCATGGCCAGCCGGAGGCCGTCGAACGTGCGCCGCCGCACGTCCGCGACCGTGACGAACCAGCGCCGCCCGCCCCTGTCGGCCGCCACCCAGTGGAAGTCGCCGAACCCGACCGGCGCGTAGTCCAGCGTGGCGGCCTCGATCTCCCACTCGCCCAGTGCGGGCCGCAGCAGCCCCTCGTCGAAGTCGTCCGGCCGATCGCGCATACCGAGCAAGCTATCGGCCCGTCCGGGGTCACTTCACCTGGATAAGCAGGCCCGCGCCGCGCCCGCCCGCGATGTCCCATCTCCGGGTCGTCCGCCACCCGCGTGGCCGGCCCGCCACCAGAGTCGCGCGAGCATCCCATGGGCCGGCGAGGAAGAAGGCGCGGGCCGGGCCCGCGCCTTCGAGGATCGGAGACCGGCCGGCTACCGGAGCTCGCGCTTGAGGATCTTGCCCGTGGCCGTCATCGGCAGGGAGTCGCGGAACTCGATGATCCGGGGGTACTTGTAGGCCGCCATGTTCTCCTTGGCCCAGGCGATCAGCTCGTCCTCGGTGGTCGTGGTCCCGGGGGTGCGGATGACGTACGCCTTGATCTCCTCGCCGTGCGACTCGTGCTCGACCCCGACCACGGCGGCCAGCGACACGGCCTCGTGCGTCATGAGGACCTCTTCGAGCTCGCGCGGGTAGACGTTGAACCCGCCTCGGATGATCATGTCCTTGGCCCGGTCGATGATGGAGTAGTAGCCGTCGGCGTCGCGCGTGGCGATGTCGCCCGTACGGAACCAGCCGTCCTTCATGACCTCGGCCGTGGCCTCCGCGCGGCCGTAGTAGCCCTTCATGATGTTGTGGCCGCGGATGGCGATCTCGCCGGGGCCCTCGCCCTCGACGGTCTTCCAGTCGCCGTCGATCAGCTTCATCTCCACGCCCCAGATGGGGGTGCCGATCGTGCCGGGCTTGGTGGGCCGGCCGAGCTGGTTGAAGCTGGCCACCGGCGACGTCTCCGACAGGCCGTAGCCCTCCAGGATGCCGATGCCGAACGTCTGCTCGAAGTCCTTGAGCACCTCGACCGGCGACGACGCGCCGCCCGCCACGGCCACCCGCACCGAGCGCGGCACCTCCGCACCCTCGGCGTGGATCTTCGTGAGCATGCCCCAGTACATCGTGGGCACCCCGGCGAAGAACGTCACGTTCTCCTTGACCATGATCGACAGCGCCTCGCCGGGCTCGAAGCGCGGCATCAGCACCACGGTGGCGCCGCGCAGGAAGCCCGTGTTCATGACGACGGTCTGGCCGAAGGAGTGGAACAGCGGCAGCACCGCCAGGTAGGTGTCGGCCGCGCCCTCCTCCCGCGGGAACATCTTGTCGCTGACCATGGAGTTCATCAGCATGTTCTGGTGGCTGAGCTCGGCTCCCTTGGGCTGGCCCGTGGTGCCCGAGGTGTAGAGGATCACCGCGGTGTCGTCGGGCGCCGTCTGCACGGTCTCGAACTCCGCCGCCATCCCGCCGAGCGCGGCCCAGATCGACTCGCCGTACTCCGACTCGGTCGCCAACGGGGTCGCGGGCAGCACGAAGAAGTGCTCGCAGCCCTGCGCCGCCTCGAAACCGGCCTTGCCACGCTCACCCAGCGGCAGCTCGGGCGTGCCCTCGAAGCAGAACAGCGCCTTGGCGTCGCTGTCGTCGAGGTGGTAGGCGATCTCGCGCGACTGCAGCAGCACGTTGAGCGGCACCACCGTCGCGCCGGCCTTGAGGATGCCGTAGTAGACGAACGGGAAATACGGCAGGTTGGGGCAGGCCAGCGCGACCTTGTCACCCTTGCCGATGCCGCGCGTCACCAGCAGGTTCGCCACCTGGTTGGCGACCGTGTCGATCATGGAGTACGGCAGCCGCATGTCGCCGAAGACGATCGCGGTGCGGTCGGGGGTGTTCCTGGCGCTGTCTTCCAAGACGACCGACAAGTTGAGCATGACGCCTTCCTCCCTCTGAACGGCTTCGGCGCCATCCTCGCAGGCCGTGCATACCGGTTGGTAGGGGCAATTTCATCGCCACCTGCAGCGGTCCGCCGAACACGGACCACCGGAGGCAACGCGTGCCACAACTGGATATGGACGCGCCCGCCTACGTCGAGTAAGCAAGTAGGAAGTTACTTACCCCTTGGAGGGGGTCATGGAGTACGACTACGTGATCGTCGGGGCGGGCTCCGCAGGATGCGTGCTGGCCAACCGACTATCCACGGACCCGGGTGTGTCGGTGGCGCTGGTCGAGGCCGGCGGGACGGACGACAAGCTGGAGATCCGCATGCCCGCGGGCTTCGCCAAACTGTTCAAGACCGACTACGACTGGAACTACACCACGGCCAAACAGGGCGAGATGTCCGGCCGCGAGCTCTACTGGCCGCGGGGTCGCGTGCTCGGCGGCTCCTCCTCGCTCAACGCCCAGATGTGGGTGCGCGGCTGCCAGCAGGACTACGACCAGTGGGGCGTCCAGGGCTGGGCCTACGACGACGTCCTGCCGTACTTCACCAGGGCCGAGCGCCGCGTCGGCACGAACCAGGGCGGCGTCTACGGCACCACCGGCCCCCTGTACATCTCGGAGCTGCGCAGCCCCAACGTGACCACCGCCGCGTTCCTGCGGGCGTGCGAGGAGCTCGGCCTCAGCCGCCTCGGCGAGCTGAACGGCCGCTCCAACGAGGGCTACTGCCCCACCCCCGTCACCCAGAACCGGGGCAGGCGCTGGAGCTCCGCCGACGCCTACCTGCGCCCCGCGACCTCGCGGCCCAACCTCCACGTGATCACGGGCGCCACGGTGGACCGGGTGACGTTCGACGGCAAGCGGGCGACGGGCATCGAGCACAGCGGCGGCGCCCAGATCAAGGCCCGGCTGGAGGTGATCCTGGCCGCGGGCGCGATCGGCTCCCCCTACCTGCTCCTGCGCTCCGGCGTGGGCGCGCCCGACGAGCTGCGCGACGCCGGGGTCCCGATCGTGCACGAGCTGCCCGAGGTCGGCAGGAACCTGCAGGACCACCTGTCCAGCGGCGTGTTCATCGAGTGCAAGCAGCCGGTGACGCTCACCAAGGCCGAGTCGATGAGCAACCTGCTGCGCTACATCGTCCTGCGCTCCGGCATGCTCACCACGAACGTGGGGGAGGCGGTCGCGTTCATCAAGACCTCGGACGGGGAACCGGCGCCGGACATCGAGCTGATCTTCGCGCCGGGGCCGTTCATCGACCACGGCCTCACCCCGCCGACCGGCCACGGGCTCACCGTCGGGGTCGTGCTGCTGCAGCCGGAGAGCCGCGGCCGGGTCGGGCTGAGCGGCAGGGACGTGGTGATCGACCCCGGCTACCTCACCGCCGAGGCCGACGTCAGGCGCCTGGTCGCGGGGCTGCGGATGGCCAAGCAGGTGTTCGCCACCGCCGCGATGAGGCCGTACGCGGGCGGGCCGATGGCGCCCTACTGGGCGCCGGAGACCGACGAGGAGCTCGCCCAGTGGGTACGCGAGCGCGGCGAGACCCTGTATCACCCTGTCGGGACCTGCCGCATGGGCGCCGACGAGGACTCCGTCGTGGACCCGGCCCTGCGCGTGCGCGGCGTCCAGGGGCTCAGGGTCGTGGACGCGTCCATCATGCCGACCCTGAACCGCGGCCACACCCACGCGCCCGCCATCATGATCGGCGAGAAGGGGGCCGACCTCATCAGGGGGAGCAAGCCTTGACGTAAGTGGTCACTTGCGTAATCTCGTCGGTATGACGATGCCCGCGGACCTCGACCTGTCGCAGATCCCGTTCTGGGGGCTGCCGCAGGCCGAGCGCATGGAGGCCTTCCGCAGGCTGCGCGAGCTCGACCGCCCGGTCTTCGTGCCGGAGCAGACGGTGCCGTTCATCGGAGGCGGGCCGGGCTACCACGCCCTGGTCCGCCACGCCGACGTGACCGAGGCCAGCAGGAACGCGGCCGTGTTCAGCAGCGAGCCGTGCTCCAACAGCATCCCCGACATGCCACGCTGGCTGAGCGTCTACTTCGGCTCGATGATCAACATGGACGACCCGAGGCACGCGAGGCTGAGGCGGATCGTCTCGCGGGCGTTCACGCCGCGCATCCTGTCGAAGATGGAGGAGGACCTGGCGCGGGCGGCCAGGGAGATCGTGGACCGGGCGATCGAGGAGGGTCCGGGCGACTTCGTCACGCAGGTGGCGGCCAGGCTCCCCGTACGAGTCATCTGCGACATGATGGGCATCCCCGCGAAATTTCATGACCTGGTGTTGCGGCGGACCAACGTCATCCTCGGCAACGCCGACTCCGAATACACCGGCATCGCCCCCGAGTTCGGCCGCGTCAACGTCGCCCGCGGCCTGGTCAGGCTGCTGCACGCCGGCTTCTCGCTCAACCGCCTGGCCGCCCGCCTGGGCGACGAGCGGCGCCGGCGGCCCACGGGCGACCTGGTCAGCCTCCTGGTCAACGGCGAGGAGCGGCTCAGCTCGCAGGAGCTGGGCTCGTTCTTCATCCTGCTGGTGGTGGCGGGCAGCGAGACCACCCGCAACGCGATCGCGTACGGGCTCAAGCTCTTCACCGACCACCCCGGCCAGCGCGAGCTGTTGCTGGCGGACTTCGACGGCCGCATCGTCGGCGCCTGCGACGAGATCGTCCGCTACGCCACGCCGGTCATCCAGTTCCGCCGCACGCTGACCCGCGACCACGAGATGAACGGCACCGCGTACAAGAAGGGTGACAAGGTGCTGCTCTTCTACAACTCGGCCAACCGCGACGAGTCGGTGTTCGCGGACCCGGACACGTTCGACATCACCCGCGACCCCAATCCGCACGTCGGGTTCGGCGGCCCCGGCCCGCACTACTGCCTGGGCGCCCATCTCGCGCGCAGGGAGATGACCGTGATGTTCCGCGAGCTGTTCACCCGCCTGCCGGACATCAGGGCCGTGGGGGAGCCCGACTTCCTGCTGTCCAACTTCATCAACGGCGTCAAGCACCTCCGCTACACGTTCTGACCAGCGGGTGCCACGTGTTGTGCCACCCTCCGAGCGAGTCGAATGCTAGGTTTCGCAGTCATGGAGATCAGGACTATCCACGCCAATGGGGTGGAGTTCGCGTATCTGTCCTTGGGTGAGGGGCCGCTGGCGCTGTGCCTGCACGGCTTCCCTGACACCGCGCACACCTGGCGGCACCTGATGCCCGCGCTGGCCGAGCGCGGCTACCGCGCGGTCGCGCCGTTCCTGCGCGGCTACGCGCCCACGGAGGTCCCGGCCGACGGCGCCTACGAGGACGCGGCGCTGGTCGCCGACCTGCGCGCCCTGCACGAGGAGCTCGACGGCGGTGACGACGCCGTCGTCATCGGCCACGACTGGGGCAGCTTCCCGGTCTACGCCACGGCCGGTCGCTTCCGGCGCGCCGTCACGCTCGCGGTGCCGCCGCCGGGCTCGCTGGCGGGCGTGTTCTTCGACTACGAGCAGCTCAAGCGCTCGTTCTACATCTTCCTCTTCCAGACCGGCCTGGCGGAGGCGGCCGCCGCCACCCCCGGCTTCATCGACAACCTCTGGCGCGACTGGTCGCCCGGCTACGACGCCAGTGAGGACCTGGAGTTCGTCCGGCGCAGCCTCGGCGACCCGGCGAACCTGAGCGCGGCCATCGGCTACTACCGGGCCATGCTCGGCACCACGCCGCCCTCGGGCCGCTACCCGGCGGTCGAGCAGGGGGTCGCGGGTCCCGTCCTGTACCTGCACGGCGCCCAGGACGGGTGCCTGGGCGCCGAGCTGGTGAAGAACGCGCTCGACCACCTGCCGGAGGGCTCGCGGGCCGAGCAGGTGGCGGGCGCCGGGCACTTCCTCCACCTGGAACGGCCCGCCGAGGTCAACCGGCTCATCCTGGACTGGCTCGGCCCGGCCTCATGAGACGCTGAGGACCGCGATCACCGGGTGCTGCCCCGACAGGCTCACCCGGATCGTCTCCTCCACCGCGAACCCGCGCGGGATCTCGTCGTGGACCAGCGCCACGGCCAGCCCGCCGGGGGCCAGCACCCGCCGAACCTCCCGCCACAGCGGGGCGAGGCCGCCCGCGAGCCGCCCGGCCGGCGGCACCTGGCGGCCCCAGGGCGGGTTCACCAGCACGCGGTCCGCGCCCCCGGAGGCCACCGGGATCCGCCCCCCGTCGGCCACCGCCCAGGCGAACGACGCCCGGTGCTCCCCCGAGTTGGCCGTGGCGGCGGCGACGGCGGCCGGGTCGTGGTCGAAGCCCAGCATCCGCACGCCGGGCCCGGCCACCGCGCGGGCCTCGATGAGCGTGGTGCCCGCCCCGCAGCACGGGTCGAGCACCGTCCCGGCCCCGGCCGGCCGGGCGAGCTGCGCCATGGCGGCGGCCACCGGCGGGTGCAGCGTGCCCCGTACCGAGGCCGTCTTGTACGTCCTGCGGTGCAGCGGACGCCGTCCCGGCCGGACCGCGATGACCGCCTGGTCGCCCTCGATCGTGACCCGCCACGACATCGCGTCCAGCGGCGGCCGCCCGCCGTCCCGCCGTGAGTGGTACGGCAGCCGCAGCGGCCGCGCCAGCTCCGTCCCCACCGCGTCCTCGATCTCGAACCTGGTGTAGTTGCGCCGTCCCACGAACGACGCCGACACCTCCAGCCCGTTGCCCGCCCGCGCCAGCGGTCCGGTGTCCAGCTCGCGCGCCGCCCTGGCCAGCCGGCCCAGCGCCGAGCGGTCGTGGCCGATCCCGTCGACCACGGCGGCGGCCAGCAACACGTCGTCCGCCGTGCGCAGGCTCAGCAGGTCGGCCCCCGGCGGGGCCTCGAACCACACCTCGCGATGGCGCACACCGCGCACCACGCCGATGCGGGAACGTCTGATCTCCATGGCCACCAGGGGCTCGATGCCACGCACGGCCCTGGCCACGGCAAAGGTAGCCAACTGTCCTTCTCCCACGTCGCGACCCGGGACGGCGGTCGCTCGGCCGTCCCGCATCGCCGGCGGTGGGTCGTCCGCGACCCGCCGGCGGATCGCTAGCGGAGGTAGAAGAAGGTCATGGAGGACACCTTAGGGACGCGGGGCACCGGGAGCCACAGGTTTTTTCCGCCTTCGTACGTACGGTGTACGTCGCACCCATTGACGTAAGTGGCTGCTTTTCCAATGATTGGGTCATGAGCGTCCTGGACTTCGACCTGTCGGACCGCGACTTCTGGGCCAAGCCCATGAGCGAGCGCGAGGAGGCGTTCGAGCGGTTGCGCGCGCGTGACACCCCGGCCTTCTTCGAGGAGATGGAGATGTCGTACGCGCCGCAGGGCCCGGGCTACTACGCGCTCGTCAAGCACGCCGACATCCTCGAGGCCAGCCGCAACCCGGAGATCTTCTGCTCGGGCGACGGCGGCGCGACCAACATCCCCGACATGCCGGCGGAGTTCGCCGAGTACTTCGGCTCCATGATCAACATGGACGACCCGCGGCACGCCCGGCTGCGCCGGATCGTCTCCCGCGCCTTCACGCCCAAGATGATCAAGCAGTTCGAGACCGACGTGGAGTCGGCGGCCGTCGGCATCGTCGACGACCTGGTGGCCAAGGGCCCCGGCTGCGACTTCGTGACCGAGGTCGCCGCCCGGCTGCCGCTGAAGATCATCTGCGACATGATGGGCATCCCCGAGCGCGACTACCAGTTCGTCTTCGACCGCTCCAACATCATCCTCGGTGGCTTCGACCCCGAATACACCGGCGGCGACCTCGAACAGCTCGCCGAGCGGCTGCTCAACGCCGGCATGGAGCTGCAGCAGCTCGTGCAGGACCTGGCCGCCCACCGCGCCGACAACCCCACCGGCGATCTGACCTCGTCCCTGGTCAACGCCAACATCGACGGCGAGCGGCTGACGATGCAGGAGCTGGGCTCGTTCTTCATCCTGCTGGTCGTGGCCGGCAACGAGACCACGCGCAACGCCATCTCGTACGGCCTGCGCCTGCTCACCAAGAACCCCGACCAGCGCGCGCTCTGGCTGGAGGACATCGACGGCCGCGCGCCCGGGGCCGTGGAGGAGATCGTCCGGCTGGCCTCCCCGGTGAACTTCATGCGCCGCAAGGTCACCAGGGACTTCGAGATGAACGGGCACCTCTACCGCAAGGGCCAGAAGGCGGTGCTGTTCTACTGGGCGGCGAACAGGGACGAGGCCGTGTTCGCCGACCCGCTGCGCTTCGACATCACCCGCCACCCCAACCCGCACGTCGGCTACGGCGGCCCCGGCCCCCACTTCTGCCTCGGCGCCCACCTGGCCAGGCGCGAGATCACGGTGATGTTCCGCGAGCTGCTGCGCCGCGTGCCGGCCATCGAGGGCGGCCGGCCGGACCGGCTGCACTCCAGCTTCATCAACGGGATCAAGCACATGGAGTGCAGCTTCTAGCGGCGG
Organism: Nonomuraea sp. MTCD27; assembly: GCF_041950495.1. NCBI lineage: Bacteria > Bacillati > Actinomycetota > Actinomycetes > Streptosporangiales > Streptosporangiaceae > Nonomuraea > Nonomuraea sp. MTCD27. Next base: position 147,712 of record NZ_JBGNUW010000016.1, read on the forward strand.
CCGTCAGGACTGGCCGGCCAGCCTCATCTGGTTCATCACCGTGCGGATGTCGGGCAGGAGCTGCTTGCTGTCCGACGGGATCGACATGTAGACGATGGCCGGCACGTTCGCGCCGGTGTTGACGGCCATCGTCACGATCGTGGCCTTCTCGGTCTCCGAGGTCAGCGAGTACGCGATCAGCCGCCCCGTCTGGCCGTTCACCTTGATCGGCTGCTGGGCGATCTTGCGGACCTTGTTGTCCGGCGGGAAGAAGCGCTTGCGGGCGCTCAGCACGACCTGCTTGATCACCGGCTCCAGGTTGTCCTGCTCGTAGTACGAGGCCAGCCTCGGCGACAGCGGGCCGACCAGCAGCTCGGCGTACTTCTCCGGCGCCACCTGGACGTACTGGCGGCTGTCGAAGCCGTACGTGCCCTTGACCGTGGCGCGCTGGTCGAGCTGCCACGTGCCGCCCAGGCGCGGGATCGAGACCCCGGCGGCGGCGACGGGAACGCGGCCGATCACGGGGGCGGCCCGGCCGGAGTATTTCGGCAGCGGGCCGATCGAGGTCGACGTCTTGGTGGTCTTCGGCTCCTGCGACGCCGTGGCCTTGCCGCCCGCCACGTTCGCGCTCGACGGCTCCTCGCCGGCCAGCGGCCCCCACAGGAACGCCCACAGCAGCGCGGCGACCAGCGCGATCGCCACGGAGCCGCCGAGGGCGTAGATCCAGATGGGCTTGCCCGGCTCGTCGTCGTCCAAGGAGTCCTGCTCGCCCATGGACTGGTAGTTGTCGCCGAAGACGGTGTTCCAGAGCTCCTGCTGGCGCTCGGGTGGCGGGGTGCGGGAGCCGCTGATCTGGCCGGCCGTGACGAACCGGTGCTCCGGGTCGGAGGGGTCGCGGCTCAGGTTCGAGCCGGGGCGGCCGGACTGGTCCTCGCCGGGAGGCGCGCCGACGTGCGCGGAGTCCATGGGGGTGGAGGGGACGGCGCGGTCGTTCAGCAGGTTCTCGGAGTGCTGGGCGTAGGTGACCGTGCGCTCCTCGGCCGGGTGGCCCTGGGGCGGCGGCTGGGGACCGGACGGCCCGTCGTGCGGCGGGGCGGCCGGCGGCGCGGTGTGCGGGCCGGTGTGCGGGCCGGCCTGCGGGGGGCTCAGGTTGCCGGCCGGGGCGTTCAGGCTGTCGTACATCATCGTGTGCTCGGCCGACGAGTCGGCCGCCGCCGCGCGCTCGGCCTGGGGCCAGGGGGCGGGGCTGGAGAGGTTGGACCACGCGCCGGGGGAGGGGGTGGGCGGCTGCGCCCACGCGGGCACCGGGTCCGGGACGACCGGCTGGCCGGGCGGGGGCGCGGGGAGGCCCGGCGAGGACGCGTCCTGCCAGGGCGCCGGCCCCGCCCCGCCCGGCGCGGAAGCGTCCTGCCAGGGGGCGGGCCCGGTGCTGTGCGCGGAAGCGTCCTGCCAGGGGGCGGGCCCGGTGCTCTGCGGCGGCGCGTCCGGCCACGCGATGGGCACGTCGTGCGGCGAGCCCTCGGGCCGGCCCCCGTTCTGGCGGGGCGCGTCGGGCCAGGACGGTCCCTGCGCGGGCGCGTCGGGCCACGACGGAGGGCCGGCCGGGCCGGTGCGGGAGGCGCCCGGGGGCTCCGGCCAGGAGGTGTCCTTGCGCGGCGGCTCCGGCCAGGACGGCTCCGGCTGGGCCGGCCTGGGGGACTCCGGCCAGGACGTGGGGACCTCGGCCGGGGGGGAGTCCGGCCAGGAGGGCGCCGCGTCGCGTCGTGGTGCCTCCGGCCAGGACGATGGCAGGTGAGGTCCGGAATTCTCCGTTGCCATTGCTGCCGGCCCTCCCGAGGTTGTGTCCGGATGTCCCGTTATATCCGGATTTGACGTGTCACGCATGATCTCATGGGATTTTCCAGGAGACCCAGGTGGTTCCGCAGCGAAACGAGCGAAGCCATGTGGATCGGTGGGCGGGTCCTGCAACGGCAGGCCGCCCTCCGGTCGATCAGGCTCAGCTGGGTATACCACGGCGACAAGGCTATTCTTGTGGGACGAATGAGGTCACAACGGATACATCACCATCAGGTCTCACCGGACCTGAAGAGACCATTGTGCCCGCGGACCTCGATCGAGTTTCTGCATTCAGCCGAAGACGTGCGCTAGGCTTGACACGTGCGTTCCGCGACCCTGCTTCTTAGCGGGCCGCGACGGCCCTGAGCACTCGCCGTCGCGGCTTCACCCCTCGTTGTGTGCGCGAGGGGTTTTCTTATGGGTCCGAATCAAGCCAGAAGGACAGTAGCCGTGAGTGAGTACGACCCGCAGGCGCTGCAGGCCAAGTGGCAGCAGCGATGGGAGGAGCAGGACACCTACCGGGCGAGCGAGGACGCCGCGGACACCCGCGAGCGGCGCTACATGCTCGACATGTTCCCCTACCCGTCCGGCGACCTGCACATGGGCCACGGCGAGGTGTTCGCCATCGGCGACGTCGTCGCGCGCTTCTGGATGCAGAAGGGCTACAACGTCCTGCACCCGATCGGCTGGGACTCCTTCGGCCTGCCCGCGGAGAACGCGGCGATCAAGCGCAACGCCCACCCCGCCGAGTGGACCTACGCCAACATCGAGACGCAGGCCACCTCGTTCCGGCGCTACGGCATCGCCTTCGACTGGTCGCGCCGCCTGCACACCAGCGACCCCGACTACTACCGCTGGAACCAGTGGCTGTTCAACCGCTTCTTCGAGCGCGGCCTGGCCTACCGCAAGGGCGGCCTGGTCAACTGGTGCCCCAACGACCAGACGGTGCTGGCCAACGAGCAGGTCGTGGCCGGGAAGTGCGAGCGCTGCGGCGCCGACGTCATCCGCCGCGAGCTGACGCAGTGGTACTTCAAGATCACTGACTACGCGAACCGCCTGCTGGACGACATGGAGCAGCTGGAGGGCTGGCCCGAGCGGCTGCTGACCATGCAGCGCAACTGGATCGGCCGCTCCGAGGGCGCCGACGTGCTGTTCGAGATCGAGGGCCGCGACGCGCCGGTCCACGTCTACACCACGCGCCCCGACACGCTGTACGGCGCCACGTTCTTCGTGGTCGCCGCCGACGCCGCGCTGGCCGACGAGATCGTCACCGACGATCAGCGCCCGGCGTTCGAGGCCTACCGCGCCGAGGTCGCCAAGCTGAGCGACATCGAGCGGCTGTCCACCGACAAGGAGAAGACCGGCGTCTTCCTGGGCCGCCACGCGATCAACCCGGTCAACGGCGAGCGCATCCCGGTCTGGGCGGCCGACTACGTGCTGTCCGACTACGGTCACGGCGCCATCATGGCCGTGCCCGCCCACGACCAGCGCGACCTGGACTTCGCCCGCAAGTTCGACCTGCCGGTGAAGGTCGTCGTGCACACCGGCCTGGCCGACCCGGGCGAGACCGGCGAGGCCACGCCCGGCGAGGGCACGCTGGTCAACTCCGGCCCGCTGGACGGCCTGGCCAAGACCGAGGCGATCACCAAGATCATCGAGATGCTGGAGGTCGAGGGCAAGGGCGCCGGCGCGGTCAACTTCCGGCTGCGCGACTGGCTGCTGTCCCGGCAGCGCTACTGGGGCACGCCGATCCCGATCATCCACTGCCCCGACTGCGGCGAGGTGCCCGTCCCCGACGAGCAGCTGCCCGTCACGCTGCCCGACCTGCGCGGCGAGGCGCTGGCGCCCAAGGGCGTCTCCCCGCTGGCCAGCGCCACGGAGTGGGTCAACGTCGAGTGCCCCAAGTGCTCCGGGCCGGCCAAGCGCGACACCGACACGATGGACACGTTCGTCGACTCGTCGTGGTATTTCCTGCGTTACTGCTCGCCGGGCTACACCGACGGCCCGTTCGACCCCGAGCAGGTGCGTAAGTGGGGCCCGATCGACCAGTACGTCGGCGGCATCGAGCACGCGGTGCTGCACCTGCTGTATTCGCGCTTCTTCACCAAGGTCCTGCACGACATGGGCATGGTGGACTTCACCGAGCCGTTCGTCCGCATGCTGAACCAGGGCCAGGTGATCAACGGCGGCAAGGCCATGTCGAAGTCCCTGGGCAACGGCGTGGACCTGGGCCAGCAGATCGACGACTTCGGCGTGGACGCCGTACGCCTGACCATGGTGTTTGCCGGGCCGCCCGAGGACGACATCGACTGGGCCGACCTGTCGCCGGCCGCGTCGCAGAAGTTCCTGGCCCGCGCGCTGCGCGTGATGTCGGAGGTCGCCAGCGAGCCGGGCGTCCCGTTCGCGGACGGTGACGTCGAGCTGCGCAAGGTGACCCACCACACGATCGACGAGGTCACCAAGCTGGTCGAGTCCTACCGCTTCAACGTGGCGGTGGCGCGCATGATGGAGCTGACCTCGGCCGCGCGCAAGGCCATCGACTCCGGCTGCGGGCCCGCCGACCCGGCGGTGCGCGAGGCCGCCGAGTCGCTGGCGGTCATGCTGTCGCTGGTGGCCCCCTACACCGCCGAGGAGGGCTGGGAGCGGCTGGGCCGCACCGGGTCCGTCGCGTTCGGCGGGTGGCCGGTGGCCGACCCCGCGCTGCTGGTGCAGGAGTCGGTCACCTGCGTGGTGCAGGTGGCGGGCAAGGTGCGCGACCGGCTGGAGGTGCCGCCGGGCATCGCCGAGGACGAGCTGCGGGAGCTGGCGCTGTCCTCGGACAAGGTCGCCCCCTACCTGCAGGGCATGCCGCGCAAGGTGATCGTGCGGGCGCCCAAGCTGGTCAACATCGTCCCGTAGTCACAGTTCGCGCAACGCCGGCAGCAGCTCCTTCTCCGCCCACTCGAAGAAGGGCTGCTGCTGGTCGTGCCCGATCTGGACGAGGGCCACGTGCGTGTATCCGGCCTCGGTGAACTTCCGGACGCTCTGCACGACGGCGTCCACGTCGTTGCCGCAGGGCACGTTCTGGGCGACGTCGTCCGGGCGCACCGTGCCGGCGGCCGCGGTGAAGTTCACCGGTCCCGGCAGCTCGGCCATGACCTTCCAGCCGCCGACGCTCGCCCAGCGCCACAGCTCGTGCGCGCGCTGCTTGGCGGCCTCGGCGTCGGTGTCGTACGCGATGGCGAGCTGCCCGTAGACCGGCTTGCCCTGCCCGCCGGCGGCGTTGAACTGCTGGACCACCTCGGGCATCGGCTCGTTGACCACCAGAACGTCGCCGAGCTCCGCGGCGATCTCGGCCGACTGACCGCCCGAGGCGGCGATGCCGATGGGGACGGGGGTGTCCGGCAGGTCGTACAACTTGGCCGAGTCCACGTCGTAGAACTCGCCCTGGTAGGTGATGTACTCCCCGCTGAAGAGCTCCCTGATGATCTGCACGGCCTCGGCGAACATCTGGTGCCGGGTGTCCACGGGCGGCCAGCCCTCGCCGATGACGTGCTCGTTGAGGTTCTCACCGGCGCCGAGGCCCAGCGTGAACCTGCCCTGGCTCAGCACGCCCACCGTGGCCGCCTTCTGCGCCACCACGGCCGGGTGGTAGCGCATGATCGGACAGGTCACGTACGTCATGAGTGGCAACTGCTCGGTGACCTGGGCGGCCGCGCCGAGCACCGACCAGCAGTAGGGCGAGTGCCCCATCTCCTCGAGCCACGGGAAATAGTGATCGGAGATGACGGCGTAGTCGAAGCCGATCCGCTCGGCCGCGGCGGCGTAGTCGACCAGCTCGCGGGCCGGGGTCTGTTCGGACATCAAGGTGTAGCCGATTTGTACCATGCGTCCGGGCTACCCGACTTTGTCAACGTTAGCGGTCAAAGAACGGAGATCAATGGCGGCCGCGGGCGCGCAGCTCCTCGACCATCAGGCCCAGGCCGATGCCCAGCAGCCAGACGTCCTTGGCGACGGCGGTGCCCCCGGGGCTCGGCCGCAGGCTGCCCTCCTGGCGCATCGCGGGCGTGCCGAGATACATGCCGAGCAGCCCCGCCGCGAACCCGGTCAGCGCCGCCCCCGCCAGCAACGACGGCACGAACGGCACCAGCATTGCCGTGCCGACGGCGATCTGGCTCTTCGACAGCAGCCGGACGAAGACGGCCGGGTCCATGCGGCGCAGGAACGGGTAGGGGCCCGCGGCCATGCCGTGCAGGGAGGCGGCGGTCTCCTCGTCGGCGTGCGCCAGGTCCAGCCCGGAGCTCAGGATGAAGGCCCCGGCGGCCAGGCGGGGCGGGAGCTGATGCGTACGGGCGAAGATCTTCATGATTCCTCACAGGGTGGGAAATCGGGCATATCCCCCCTTCCCTGCACGTACATCCGCATCCCGGACTTGGTCATTCCCGGGCCGTCGTACGTCCGCCCGGGGAGGAATCCATGGGCTCCTCTTGACATCTCGCACTAGTGTGCAGCTGTGGCAACTGGCGCATATCTGAGATACCCGCACCTGCACGATGACCTGGTCACCTTCGTCGCCGACGACGATGTCTGGCTCGCTCCGCGGGCTGGGGGACGCGCGTGGCGATTCACCGCCGACCGCGTACCGGTGGCATATCCGAGGTTCTCGCCCGACGGCGCACGCATCGCCTGGACCAGCACCAAAGAGGGTGCTCCCGAGGTGTTCGCGGCTGAGGTCGACGGAGCCGAGGGCGAGCGGCTGACCCACTGGGGCGACGCCACGACCTCGGTCCGCGGGTGGACCGCGGACGGCGACGTGCTCGCGGTCAGCGCGACGGGAGAGGGCTCCCGCAGCAGACGCTGGGCGTACGCGGTGCCGCTCGACGGAGGTCCGGCCACGCGGCTGCCGTACGGGTGGGTGAGCGAGGCGGCCGTCAGCGGCGGGAAGGTGGCCACCGTCTCGTCGATCTGGCGCGAGCCCTCGCAGTGGAAGCGATACCGGGGCGGCACGGCGGGCAAGCTCTGGGTGGACGCCGAGGGCGACGGGGAGTTCACCAGGCTGTTCGCCGACAGCACGGCGCAATACTGGTCGGTGAGCTGGGTCGGGGACCGGATCGTGTTCCTGTCCGACGCCGACGGCGTCGGCAACCTCTACTCCGCCCTGCCCGACGGGTCCGACCTGCGCAAGCACAGCTCCCACGAGGAGTTCTACGCCCGGCACGCCGTCAGCGACGGCGAGCGGGTGATCTACGGCCACGCCGGGGACCTGTGGCTGCTGGAGAGCCTGGACGATGAGCCCCACCCGCTGGAGATCCGGCTGGGCGGGCCGCGACCGGGGCGGGCCAGGCGGCTGGTGCCCACGCGGGTCGGCTCGTTCTCGCCGGACACCACCGGGCGGGCCAGCGCGGTGGAGATCCGCGGGACGGCGCACTGGGTCACCCACCGCGACGGGCCCGCGGGCGCGCTGCGGGCGCAGCCGGGCGTGCGCGTCCGCCTGCCTCGGGTGCTCGACGCCGACGGCAAGGCCGTGTGGGTGTCCGACGCGAGCGGGGAGGACGGGCTGGAGATCGGCACCCCGGGCGGCGAGGTCAGGACCATGGCCGCCGGACAGCTCGGGCGGGTGCTGGAGCTGGTCGCTGCGCCCGACGGCAAGCACGTGGCCGTGGCCACGCACGACGGGCGGCTGCTGGTCGTCGACCTCGCCACCGAGAACGTCAGGGAGCTCGACCGGACCGACGAGGGCGACGTGAGCGGGCTGGCGTTCTCGCCCGACTCCGGGTGGCTGGCCTGGGAGCACCCGCACCACCGGCGGCTGACCCAGATCAGGATGGGGCGGGTGGACGGGACCTCGGTGATCGAGGTCACCCCCGCCCGGTTCGCCGACTACGACCCCGTGTTCACCAAGGACGGCAAGCACCTGGCGTTCCTGTCGGTCCGGACGTTCGACCCGGTCTACGACGCGCACGTCTTCGACCTGTCCTTCCCCCAGGGCTGCAAGCCGTACATCGTGCCCCTGCAGGCCACCACGCCCTCGCCGTTCGACCCCTCGCTGCAGGGGCGCGGGTTCAACGGCGAGGACGACAAACTTTCGAAGGACGACAAGAAGGACGACACGCCGCCGCGCACCGAGGTCGATCCTGACGGGCTGGCCTCCCGCGTCGTGCCCGTGCCCGTGCCCGCGGCCGGCTACGGCAACCTGCGCACCGCCAAGGACGCGCTGCTCTGGCTGCGCTACCCGCTCACCGGGCAGCTCGGCGACGGCACCGAGCAGAGCGCGGAGACCGTGCTCGAACGCTATGACCTCAAGAAGCGCGCCAAGGCCGAGCTGGGCAGGGAGGTGCGCGCGTTCGAGGTCAGCGGCGACGGCTCCAGGCTCGTCACCAACGGCAAGAACGGCCTGCAGACCCGCGCCGCGAGCGAGGGCGACGAGGTCGTCACCATCGACCTCGACCGGATCAACGTCCAGATCGACCCGATCGCCGAGTGGCGGCAGGGCTTCCGCGAGGCCGGGCGGCTCATGCGCGACCACTTCTGGCGCGAGGACATGAACGGCGTCGACTGGCAGGGCGTCCTCGACCGCTACGAGCCGCTGGTCGACCGCATCGGCTCCCACTCCGAGTTGATCGACCTGCTCTGGGAGACGCAGGGCGAGCTGGGCACCTCCCACGCCTACGCCGTGGCCAACGGCTCCGGCGCCGACCCCCGGCGCCGCCAGGGCCTGCTCGGCGCCGACCTGGCCAGGGACGGCGACGGGGTGTGGCGGGTCGTGCGCATCCTGCCCGGCGAGTCCTCCGACCACGCCGCCCGCTCGCCGCTGCTCGCGCCCGGCGTCGCCATCCGTGCCGGCGACGCGATCCTCGCGGTGGGCGGGCGCCCGGTCGATCCGGTACGCGGCCCGCTGCCCCTGCTGGCCGGCACCGCCAACCAGCCCGTCGAGCTCACCGTGCGGCACGCCTCCGGCGGCGACGTGCGCCGGGTCGTGGTCAGCCCGATCGCCGACGAGGGCCAGCTCCGCTACCACGAGTGGGTGGAGAGCCGGCGGGCCCACGTCCGGCAGGCGTCCGGCGGGCGGCTCGGCTACCTGCACGTGCCCGACATGGTGGCCTCCGGGTGGGCGCAGTTCCACCGCGACCTGCGCACCGAGATGGCCTTCGAGGGGCTGGTCGTGGACGTGCGCGAGAACAGCGGCGGGCACCTGTCGGAGCTGGTGCTGGAGAAGCTGTCCCGCAAGGTCACCGGCTGGGCGCACGCCCGCTGGTACCAGCCGAGACGCTACCCCGACGACTCGCCCCGGGGGCCGGTGGTGACGGTCACGGACGAGTTCGCGGGCTCCGACGGCGACATCGTGAGCGCGGGCATCAAGAACCGCGGGATCGGGCCGCTGGTGGGGACGCGGACGTGGGGCGGGGTGATCGGGATCGACTCGCGCTACTCGCTCGTGGACGGCACCCGGGTCACGCAGCCGCGCTACTCGTTCTGGCTCGACGGGCCGGGGTGGGGGGTGGAGAACTACGGGGTCGATCCGGACATCGAGGTGGTGATCACGCCGCAGGACCGGGTGGCGGGGCGGGATCCGCAGCTCGACAAGGCGATCGAGCTCGCCCTCGCCGCCATCGAGCAGAACCCGGCAGCCACCCCACCGGCCCTGCCCCCACTGCCCTGACCCTGGGCCGTCCCGGGGCTCGCGCGGTCGCCGCTCGCACGCCGACGGCGACCCGCGCGAGCCTCGGGCACCGGCCGCCCGCCTGCGGCCTCCAGTCGGCCGCAGTGGGTCTCCGGCCGGCTGCTGCGGGCTCCCCGCTGCTCCTCCCCGCCACGCCCGCCGCCGACGGTCGCTGTGTGCCTGTTGCCGAGGGCGCGCCCATCCCAGCGGCCGCTGCGGGCTTTCCGTCGGTCCTTTCACTCTTCTCCCCCCTTCAAGGACCTCTGCCGAGGTGCGGTGGGTGGGGGAGAACCCGACGCGCTCCCTCAGCCGGAGGCGCCGATGAGGCGGTCGAGGATCTCGGTGAGGATGGCCTCCGTGGTGGCGAAGTTGAGCCGGACGTAGTGCTCACCGCCGGGCCCGAAGGCCGCACCGTCGCTCAGCCGGACCCGGGCCTCGCGTTCGAGCACCTCCGCCATCCCCGCCCGGCCCACCCCCAGCCAGGCCAGGTAGGTGGCCTCCGGGACCCGGTACCGGAACGCGCCGGGCAGGCGGGCGGCGATCGTGCGCCGGTGGCGGTCGAGCAGCGTCAGGGTCTCGGCGAGCCAGGCGTCGCCGTGCCGCCACGCCGCCACCGTGGCCTCGACGCCGAACACGTTCGCGGAGCCGTACACGAACGGGGGTTGATCTTCGAGGGCCTTGCGGACGCCCGGGTGGCCGAGGTGGGCGACCGAGCAGCGGATGCCGCCCAGGTTGAACGCCTTCGTCGCGGACGTGAGCGTGACCGTGCGCTCCGGCAGGATCGTGGCGAACGGGATGTGCCGGTGCGGCTCGTAGACCAGGTCGGAGTGGATCTCGTCGGCGATGACCAGCAGGTCGTGGCGTTCGGCGTGCTCGGCCAGCTCGGTCAGCTCCGCGCGGGTGAACACGCGGCCGGTCGGGTTGTGCGGGTTCACCAGGAGGAGTGCGCGGCAGGCCGACAGGTCGGGCACCTCGAAGCGCCAGGTGTCGCCGTCCGGCTCCAGCTGGATGGGGTGGAGGGGACGGTCCATGGTGCTCAGCGTGGTCAGGAACGGGTGATAGGCCGGTACGTGTACGGCGACCCCGTCACCCGGCCTGGTCCAGACCTGGAGGAGCACCTGAAGGGCCTGGTTGAGGTCGTTGAACGAGCGCACCAGCCCGGGGTCGGGCTGCCAGCCGTACTTGCCGGACATGCGTTCGGCGAACGCCTCGGCCAGCGGGCCGCTGTTCGGGTCCAGCAGCCAGGCCGGGTAGCCGAGGTCACCGCCGGCCCGTCGTCGCAGGGCGTCGGTCACCTCGGGCGCCGTGGGCAGGTCCATGTCGGCCACCCAGGCGGGGATCACTCCCGGCTCGACCATCGCCCATTTCAGACCATCATGTGTGGACTTAAGGTCTAAAGGGGGATATGCGTCATTCACTCCGCCATTCTAGGATTCTTGAATGTGATGAGGCGGCAGTGCGGATTGTGGCAGGCTGGGCGGCCATGACGCCCCACCCGAAGATCGATGCGATCGTCGACACGTACCTGACTCTGGCCGACGCGGAGGCTCCCGGCCTGGTGGAGGGGCTCTACCTGGAAGGCTCCGCGGCTCTGGGCGACTACCGGCCCGGCACGAGCGACGTCGACTTCGTGGCCGTGACGGCCGAGCCGCCACCGGCCGGGGTGCTGGAGCGGATCCACACCCGACTCGGGGTCCACCCGTTCGACGGCGTCTATCTCACCTGGGACGATCTCGGCCACGACCCCGCCGAGCTGGGCGAACGCCCCCAGGCGCACGCGGGCCGGCTCAACCGGCGGGGCCAGGTCAACCCGGTCACCTGGCACACGCTGGCCTGCCACGGGCTGACCTGCCGGGGGCCCAAGCCGGAAGAGCTGAAGATCTGGAACGATCCCGGCGCCCTGGCCACCTGGACGGACGGCAACCTCGACGGCTACTGGCGCCGCCTGGTCACCCGCGCCTCGCACCCGTCCTCCCTGTGGTGGCTGACCTGCCTGGGCGGCTACGGCGTCGTGTGGGTGGTCACCGGGGTCGCCCGGCTGCACTACACGCTGGCGACCGGCGACATCACCTCCAAGACGGGGGCGGGGCGGTACGCGCTGGAGGTGTTCCCCGATCGCTGGCACCGGGTGGTGAACGAGGCACTGCGGCTGCGCGAGGAGGACGCCGCCCTGCCGACGCTGGCGAGCGCGGTCTCGGGGCTGGGCGACCACTTCGGCACGCCGCGTCGCTCGCTCTACGGCTCGCCGTTCGAGCGCAGGCGTGACGTGCTGGACTTCGCCGGCCAGGCGATCACGGCGGCGCACGAGTTGTACGAGGCCCGCTGACCCTGCCTCGGCCTGTACCGGGCTTGCCGGCCCGCCACTGCACATCGGCTGCAACTCCGCCGGGCGGGGATTGACGGGCCGTCCCGGGCCGGGATACGAATGCGCGCGAACGCTCTCACCGGCCCACCTCTGGGCGGTGAGATGTTAGCGCTAACACTGCGGAGGGCCGCTGGTTGCGTGCTCGTTCTTGCTCTCTGAGGTCCTGTGGCGCCGCCCTGGGTGATGCACGTTCGGGGGGCGGCGGCGGACCTGCGGGAGCCGGGGCCGGTGTTCGCCTCCGCCGCCTCGTACCCGGTCGTCGCGCCGCCGGTCTGAGCGCCGGGCCGCGTGCCGGAAGGTCATGCCCGCGTACCGGCCGGAAGGTCTTGCCCGCGTACTGGAAGGACGCTCATGCTCGCACGCCCCCTCCGCCGGACGGCGGTCCTCACCGTCCTGGCTACGCTGCTCGCCGTGACCGCCAACCTCCTGTCGCCGGGCGCGGCGCACGCCTCGCCGGCGGTGCAGTACACCAACCCGCTGGCCGCGCAGCGCGCCGACCCGCACATCTTCCGCCACACCGACGGCTACTACTACTTCACCGCGACCGCCCCCGAGTACGACCGCATCGTGCTGCGCCGCGCCACCACCATCCAGGGCCTGGCCACCGCGCCCGAGAGCGTCATCTGGCGCAAGCACTCGACCGGCGAGATGGGCGCGCACATCTGGGCGCCGGAGATCCACTTCATCAACGGCAAGTGGTACGTCTACTTCGCGGCGGGACGGGCCGACGACGTGTGGCGCATCCGCATGTACGTGCTGGAGAGCACCGCCGCCAACCCGCTCACCGGCACCTGGACCGAGCGCGGCCGGATCACCACCCCCTGGGACACCTTCTCCCTGGACGCCACCACGTTCGTCGCGAACGGCGTGCGCTACCTGCTCTGGGCGCAGCAGGAGCCGGGCATCTCGACCAACTCCAACCTGTACGTCGCCCGGATGGGCGCCAGCCCGTGGACGATCACCGGCGCGACGACCCGGCTGACGGTGCCGACGCTGGCCTGGGAGACACGCGGGTACAAGGTCGCCGAAGGGCCCTCGGTGCTGCAGCGCAACGGGCGGCTCTTCCTGACGTACTCGGCCAGCGCCACCGACGCGAACTACTGCCTCGGCCTGCTGACCGCGTCCGCCTCGGCCGACCCGCTCCAGGCGTCATCGTGGACCAAGAGCCCGAACCCGGTCTTCGCCAGCAACGCCGCCACCAGCCAGTACGGCCCCGGGCACAACTCCTTCACCACCTCGGAGGACGGGCAGAGCGACATCCTGGTCTACCACGACCGTAACTACCGGGACATCTCCGGCGACCCCCTGAACGACCCGAACCGGCGGACACGCGTGCAGAAGGTGTACTGGCGGGCCGACGGCACTCCCGACTTCGGCATCCCGGTGCCTGACGGGGTCACGCCGGTGCGGCTGATGTCGTACGACACGCCGGGGGTGGCCGTGCGGCACTGGGACTACCGGGCCCGGCTGGAGGCCAACGTTACGCCGCTGGCGGACTCGCAGTTCCGGCTCGTGGCCGGGTTGTCCGGGGCGGGGACGGTGTCCCTGGAGTCGACGAACTTCCCGGGGTATTTCCTGCGGCATCGGAACTTCGAGGCTTGGGTGCAGCAGCGCGACGGGTCGGGGCTGTTCGACGCGGACGCGAGCTTCGTACGGAGGAGCGGGCTGGCGGGGGCGGGGACGGTGTCGCTGGAGTCGGCGAACTTCCCCGGGTATTTCGTGCGGCATCGGGCGGGGCAGGTGTGGGTGGAGCGGGACGACGGGTCCAGCGGGTTCCGGGGGAGCGCGAGCTTCGTACTGGAGTGACCTGCTACGGCCTGGGGCCTTCGGGCGCCGGAACCCTCGGGGAATGCTCCTAGGGACAGCAGTCAGCACCCCCGGGGTCGTACGTACCCCGTGGGTGCATGCTCCGGCGCGCGCCAGTACGCGGTACGGCGGTTGGACGCGCGCCCGACCCCGAGCCCCTACTACCTCCGGCTTCCTGCAACCGGTCGGCCACTACCTAGTCAGCCACCTGGCTGGTCGGTCGGCTGGCTGCCCGGTCGGCTGGCTGCCTACAACCGGCGCAGGACCGCTACGACCTTGCCCAGGACGCTGGCCTCGTCGCCCGGGATGGGCTCGTAGTTGGGGTTGTGGGGGACGAGCCAGACATGGCCGTCCTTGCGCTTGAACGTCTTGACCGTCGCCTCGCCCTCGATCATGGCGGCCACGATGTCGCCGCTCTCGGCCACGGGCTGCTGGCGCACGACCACCCAGTCGCCGTCGGCGATGGCGGCCTCGATCATGGAGTCACCGGCGACCTGGAGGAGGAACAGCGTGCCCTCGCCGACGAGCTGCTTCGGCAGGGCGAAGACGTCCTCGACGCTCTCCTCGGCCAGGATCGGGCCACCGGCTGCGATACGGCCCACGAGCGGGACGTAGGCGGCCGTGGGCCGGTTGATCGTCGGCTCGTCGTCGGTGGCGTCGGGATCGACCCACAGCACGGGCTCGCCCGGAAGGCGAACCTCGAGCGCACGCGGCCGGTGCGGGTCGCGCCGCAGGTAGCCCTTGCGCTGCAGGGCCGTGAGCTGGTGCGACACGCTGGACGTGCTGGTCAGCTGCACCGCCTCACCGATCTCGCGCATGGAGGGCGGATATCCGCGCTGTTGTACCGAGTCGCGGATCACTTCGAGGATCTTGCGCTGCCTGGGCGTCAGGCCCAGGGAGTCTCGCCGGCGCACCGCGAGGTCGCTGACCCCGTTTGCGTCATCCCGCTCGGTCATGCTCTTCCTCCTCGCCTGGCGGCCCGCCTCACCGGCGAACCTCCCGGTCCGTGGTCTTGATGTCGCACACAGCGACGCTATCGCTGTTGAAGATCATCTTCAAACAATTGTTCGAGTCTTCCTCGAAATTGTCGCCAGTGTGGTGTACAACATCGTACGGGAGTTCGATCGACACCGTGTTCGATTTGCTGATCTTTATTTGGCCTTTCCTCAGGCCACACGGCAGGAGGTCAACCATGCGAACGCCCACAAATACGGACACGACCAGCGAAGACGTCAACCAGCTCACACTGATCGCCGATGCCACGCGGAGTGGGGATCGACGGGGAGACAATACGCGTGCGGCGACCGGTGTCCGGGGGAATTCCGGCAAGAGGTTGGGGCCCCGTTCGAGTAGTGGGGGAAGATCCCATTTGCGCCTCGTCCCCCCGCCCCGCGAGGGCGGCGACACGGACGACACCGTCCCCCCGGCAAGGGCCGGCTCACGGGGTGGTCGCGGATCCGGAGCGCCGGGTGGAGGCGATGACACCGTGGCGAGCCGCAGGCCCGATGCGGGGGACAGGGCGCCGGGCGGTAGGGCACAGGTGCAGGGGGATGGCGGTTCGGCGGGTGGGGGACGAGGGGGAAGGGGGCGCGCGGCTTACGAGGGTCGCGAGGCTTACGAGGGTCGCGAGGCTTACGAGGGTCGCGAGGCTTACGAGGGTCGCGAGGCTTACCGAGAGCGCGGGGAGCGCGAAGGCGGGGGCGGCCTGCGCGTAGGGGCTTTCCGCACAAGGAAGGGGCGTCTTGCGAAGGCGGGCCTTGCGCGTGGGCGCGGGAAGGGGCGGCGCCGACCCGGTGTGCCGGGGCGACTGGCGGGTGCCGTGAGGCGCTTGTCGGGTGTTGCTGCGAGGCGGTCGCCGGCCCGGCTGCGGCGGGTCATCCCCGGGTGGCGGGGCGCTGCCGCTGCTTCCGCGTCATCCGTGCAGCGAGGTCCCGCGTCTGTGCTGCAAGGGGCTGCTTCCGGGCAGCGAGGTCCCGCGTCCGCGCAGCGAGGTGCTGCTTCTGTGTGGCGAGGTCTCGCTTCCTCGCGGCGGGGTTCCGCTTCTGTGCAGCGGGGTTCCGCTTCTGCTCGGCGGGGTCTTGCTCCCGGGCGGCAGGGACGTGCGCTTGCCTGGCGAGGTGATGCTCCGGCCCAGCCGAGTCATGCGCCTGCACGGCGAGGTTCTGCGCCTGCGCGGCGGGATCGTAGGCCCGTGCGGCTCACCCGGCGCGGGCGCGTCGTGCTGGTGATCGCCATGGCGTTGCTGGCCCTCGGCGGGTTCTGGCTCGGCACGCGGGCGGCCGGGCATGCGGAGGTGCGGGTCGTGGTGGCGGGCCAGGCCGGGCTGCCGTGGGTCGAGGTCCACAAGGGCGACACGCTGTGGAAGATCGCCGATGCGCTCTCCGAGGGGAATGACCCGGGCGCCCTGGTGGCGGAGATCAAGCGGCTGAACGGCCTGTCCGACTCTCTCATCCGGCCGGGCACCCGTCTCTACGTGCCGGGGGACACGGCCGCCTTACGTTGATCGTCGAACCGGCGGCCCGCTGTCTCGCTGGCCCATGGCCGGTCGGCCGGCAGGAAAGCGTGGCAAGGCGTCAAGGGCACCAGGGGTGTCCGCGCTCCTGGGGTTCCTGACGTCTGCCTGTCCACGATCGCCGGTTCGTTCCTCCGGGCGAGGGGGTTCCTGGGTGTCCCGTGGCAGGACTGCGGACTCCTCGGACTGGGGCCGCGTGAGATGGGGGGCTCCCGCAGACCGTATTTGGGCGAGTTTGGGGCGGAGTCGGCCAGATCTGAGGGGTGCGTACGGTGCTCTCGGGCAGGCTCGCGAAGCCGGCGCCGGGAGGGATGGCAGGCGGTGGATGAGTCCTCGGGTACCGTTGTGAGGTTTGTTCACGGGCGAGGCCCAGCGCAACCCATGTGACGCCCTCACCTGCGGGAAGATCACTGCTGACCGGCGACACGCCCGGGTCCGGTGGGGAGGGCGGGGCTGATCAGCGACTTCAGCAGGATGGGGTCGCTCAACTTGCGTTCATGGTCGCGCGCTTCTACGGTTGGACCACAACATCTAGTAGTTACACCGATGTAGTTCACCACACCTTGTGTTTCCGTGACCGCTCCATGGATAGCCGTGGAGTGTGCGCGAGCGTCCCGTGCGGACGGTTCTGGCGCGTGTGGTGGCCGCAGGTCTTGGAGGCGAAAGCGTGCACTGTCCGTTCTGTCGCCACCCTGACACCAGGGTCATCGACAGCCGCTCCACGGACGACGGCGCGGCCATCAGGCGTCGGCGCACCTGTCCCGAGTGCGGGCGCAGGTTCACCACGCAGGAGACCGTACTGCTCATGGTGAGCAAGCGCAGCGGAGTGACGGAGCCGTTCTCGCGGGACAAGGTCGTCGCGGGCGTGCGGCGGGCGTGCCAGGGCAGGCCCGTCAGCGAGGATTCGCTGGCGCAGCTCGGGCAGCGGGTGGAGGAGGCCATCAGGGCGAAGGGCGCGGCCGAGCTTCCCTCCAACGAGGTGGGTCTGGCCATCCTCGGCCCGCTGCGGGAGCTCGACGAGGTGGCCTACCTGCGGTTCGCATCGGTATATCGCGGTTTCGAGAGCCTGGCGGACTTCGAGGCCGAGATCAAACAGTTGAAGGCGGAGAAGGGGGAGTCATGACGGAGACGGCCAGCGGTTCAGTCGCGCGTGGGGGCAAGCGTCCGCGTAAGGGACTGAAGATGAAGCGGATCTTCACTAAGCCCGGTGTGCACCCGTATGACGAGATCCAGTGGGAGCGCCGCGACGTCGTCATGACGAACTGGCGCGACGGGTCGATCAACTTTGAGCAGCGGGGTGTCGAGTTCCCCGAGTTCTGGTCGGTCAACGCGGCCAACATCGTGACGACCAAATACTTCCGCGGGGCCGTGGGCACCCCGCAGCGCGAGTGGAGCCTGAAGCAGCTGATCGACAGAGTCGTCGGCGTCTACACCAGGACGGGGCTCGAGCACGGCTACTTCGCCAGTGACGAGGACGCCGAGATCTTCGACCACGAGCTGAAGCACGCGCTGGCGCACCAGGTGTTCGCGTTCAACTCGCCGGTCTGGTTCAACGTGGGCACCCAGTCGCCGCAGCAGGTGAGCGCTTGCTTCATCCTCTCCGTGGACGACCAGATGGAGTCGATCCTGGAGTGGTACAAGGAAGAGGGTGTGATCTTCAAGGGTGGCTCGGGTTCGGGGGTGAACCTGTCCCGGATCCGCTCGTCCAAGGAACTGCTCAGCAGCGGTGGCACGGCCAGCGGGCCGGTGTCGTTCATGCGCGGCGCCGACGCGTCCGCGGGGACGATCAAGTCGGGTGGCGCGACGCGCCGGGCGGCCAAGATGGTCGTGCTCGACGTCGATCACCCCGACATCGAGGAGTTCATCGAGACCAAGGCGCGCGAGGAGGACAAGATCCGCGCGCTGCGGGACGCCGGGTTCGACATGGACCTGGGCGGCAAGGACATCGTCTCCGTCCAGTACCAGAACGCCAACAACTCCGTACGCGTCTCCGACGAGTTCATGCGCGCGGTGGAGAAGGGCGGCGACTTCGGCCTGCGGGCCCGCCTGACCGGCGAGGTCATCGAGAAGGTCGACGCCAAGGACCTGTTCCGCAAGATGGCCAAGGCCGCCTGGGAGTGCGCCGACCCCGGCGTCCAGTACGACGACACGATCAACGACTGGCACACCACCCCGGAGACGGGCCGGATCACCGCCAGCAACCCGTGCAGCGAATACGTCCATCTGGACAACTCCTCCTGCAACCTGGCCAGCATCAACCTGCTGAAGTTCCTGAAGGACGACAACACCTTCAACGTCGCCGACTTCGTCAAGCTGACCGAGTTGATCATCACCGCGATGGACATCTCGATCACGTTCGCCGACTTCCCGACGGAGAAGATCGGTGAGACGACGCGGGCATACCGGCAGCTCGGCATCGGCTACGCCAACCTGGGCGCGCTGCTCATGGCGACGGGTCACGCCTACGACTCCGACGGCGGCCGGGCGGTGGCGGGAGCGATCACGTCGCTGATGACCGGTGTGTCCTACCGGCGCAGTGCCGAGCTCGCCGGGGTCGTGGGGGCGTACGACGGGTATGCCCGCAACGCCGAGCCGCACAAGCGGGTCATGCGCAAGCACGCCGCGGCCAACGACGACCTGCGCACGGTCGGCTCCATGGACGCGAAGATCCACGCCGAGGCGTCGCGTCAG
The DNA here is from genome assembly GCF_041950495.1 of Nonomuraea sp. MTCD27. Lineage (NCBI taxonomy): Bacteria > Bacillati > Actinomycetota > Actinomycetes > Streptosporangiales > Streptosporangiaceae > Nonomuraea > Nonomuraea sp. MTCD27. The sequence continues at coordinate 166,540 of NZ_JBGNUW010000016.1, forward strand.
TGGTCGGAGTGCCTGAAGCTGGGCGAGAAGAACGGCTACCGCAACGCCCAGGCCAGCCTCCTCGCCCCCACCGGGACGATCGGCCTCATGATGGACTGCGACACGACCGGCATCGAGCCGGACCTGGCGCTGGTCAAGTTCAAGAAGCTCGTCGGCGGCGGGTCCATGCAGATCGTCAACCAGACGATCCCGCGGGCGCTCAGGCAGCTCGGCTACCAGCAGGAGCAGATCGAGGCCATCGTCGAGTACATCGCCGAGCACAGCCACGTCGTCGACGCCCCCGGCCTGCGCCAGGAGCACTACGAGGTGTTCGACTGCGCCATGGGCGAGCGGGCGATCGCGCCGATGGGCCACGTGCGCATGATGGCCGCCACCCAGCCGTTCCTGTCCGGCGCCATCTCCAAGACGGTCAACCTGCCAGAGTCGGCCACGATCGACGACATCGAGCAGGTCTACCTGGAGGGCTGGAAGCTCGGCCTCAAGGCCCTGGCCGTCTACCGCGACAACTGCAAGGTCGGCCAGCCGCTGTCGGCCGGCGACGGCTCCAAGAAGCAGGAGGCCAAGGAGGTCAAGGAGCCCGAGGTCAAGGTCATCGAGGTCAACCGGCCGACCCGGCGGCGCATGCCCAACCAGCGGCCGAGCATGACCACCCGCTTCACGGTGGGCGGTGCCAAGGGCTACATGACCGCCTCGTCCTACCCTGACGACGGGCTCGGCGAGGTCTTCCTCAAGATGTCCAAGCAGGGCTCGACGCTGGCGGGCGTCATGGACGCCTTCTCGGTGGCGATCTCCATCGGGCTCCAGTACGGAGTGCCGCTGGAGACGTACATGAGCAAGTTCGTCAACATGCGGTTCGAGCCGGCCGGGATGACGGACGACCCGGACATCCGGATGGCCACGTCGGTGATGGACTACATCTTCCGCCGCCTGGCCCTGGACCACCTGCCTTACGACGAGCGGGCGGCGCTGGGCATCTTCTCGGCGGCCGAGCGGGCGGCGCAGCAGCGCGGCGAGGACCCGGCGGCCCTGCAGGAGACGGTCGACCGTGAGGCGCTGGCGCAGTCGGCCCCCATCGAGTCCGCCGCCGCCCAGCCGAAGGCCGAGCAGGCGCCCCAGGAGCTGACGCTGGAGAGCCACCAGCGCTTCACCGCCGACGCGCCGCTCTGCATGACGTGCGGCACGAAGATGCGTCCGGCCGGTAGCTGCTACGTCTGCGAGGGCTGCGGCTCGACCAGCGGTTGCAGCTGATCAACCAGTAGCCGACAGTTCGATGTGGCCGGGCGGGGAACCGGGGATGGCCCTGATTCCCCGCCCGGCCCGTCAACCGCTGGCGATATCACTGCTTCCCTGGTGAAATGCCCTGATGATCGGGCAGACATTGTGGGAGCGGCGGCTTCATCAGCCGGGTATGGCGTCGAGGGCGGCAGCGACGGTTGGCCGGGTCGTGGTGCATGAGCGCCACACGCGGCTGGTCTGCCTGAACCGTCACGACGGCTCGGTCCGCTGGGACCGTCCGGTGGGGGCCTGGCCGCGGGCCGTCGTGGTGGCCGGCGACTGTTGCCTGGTTCTCCCTCAGGACAAAGCTCAGCTGTCCTGCCTCGATCTCGCGACGGGGGTGGTGCGATGGAGCGCCGAATTGCGGGAATTCACCGGGCATGTCGTGGCCAGCGGAAGCACGGTCGTCGTCGGCGGTTGGCGCGGTTATACGCCCTTGGCGGCATTCGACCTGGCGGACGGGCGGCTTCTGTGGCGGACGCCGCAGCGCATGGCCACGGTACGCCCGCGGCGTGGGGGTGCCGATCAAGGCGATGGTGGCCGTGGCGCTGTTCGAGCTGGCGCTGCGGGGGCGGGGGCGGCGCATCGCGTACGGGGCGGGGGTGTCGGCCTTTTTCCTGACCCTGCACGCCATGTCGGCACCGGCCGCCGAGGTGGCGCCGACGCTCTACCGGCTGTCCATCCTGCTGGGAGTCCCGCTGCTGTCCGGCGCGTACGTGCGGCTGACCCGCGAGAACGCCCGCCAGGCCCGCGACCGCGCCGACGCCGAGGAGCCCCGGCGCCGCGCGGACACGTCGAACCGGGAGATCGCCGAGCGCCTCTACCTGGGGGTTTCGACGGTGAAGACGTACGTGGCGAGCCTGATGCGCAAGACCGCACGACCAACCGGATCCGGCTGGCCGTGCCGGCGGCACCGAGCTCAGGCGTCGATCACGTCGCGTAGGACGTCGGGCTTGTTGGTGATGATGCCGTCCACCCGGTAGGTGATCATGCGGCGCATGGTGTCCGGGTTGTCGACGGTCCAGGCCAGGACGTCCATGCCGAGGGAGTGCACCCGCCGCACGTACGCGGCGGTGAGCGTGGTGTACGGCGGGTTGATCTGGTCGGCGAAGGCCGCCAGCCCCGGCAACTCCCCGGTCGAGGGCGTGCCGAGCAACCCGATCGGCACGTTCGGCAGCAACTCGTCGAACTCCCGCATCGACCCCCAGTCGAACGACTGCACCACGAGCCGCCCCGGCGCGAGCCAGGAGGAATGGCGGCGCAGCTCGGCGGCGATGCGGGCCTCGATCCCCGGGTAGAGGTTCGGGGCCTTGACCTCCATGAGCAGGCCCATGCCGGAGCCGCTCATCGCGCTCAGCGCCTCGCCGAGGGTGGGCACGGGCTCGTCGTCGTACTCGCCGGACAGCCACGAGCCGGCGTCCAGCTCGCGGATCTGGGCGAGCGTGAGGTCGCCGACGTTCCAGGGGGACAGGCCGGGGAAGACCCGCTCGACGTCGGTGGTGCGGGCCAGCGTCGTGTCGTGCATCAGGACCAGCTCGTGGTCCTTGGTCTCCTGGACGTCGAGCTCGAACATGTCGGCGCCCTGCGCGCCGGCCAGCTCGAAGGCGGCGATCGTGTTCTCGGGGGCGTAGGCGGAGGCGCCTCTGTGGGCGACGTTGATGACGGTCGCGGCGTGGGCGGGGGAGGCGAGGAGAGCGGGTTCGGCGAGGAGGGTGAGGGAGGTCGCGATGATGACGACGAGTCGTCTGAACATGGGTCTCCTCTGCTGGGGAGAGACAAACGACTCGACAATGACAAGATCGCATGACCTGAAGTTGAGAGCAGAGTAGCCGTGCGATGCCGCAGGGATGAGCATTCGACACGCGGCCCGGCACTCAGGAGCTCCGGGTTCGCGGAGGCCGGCGCCGCCGTACTGCGGAACGGTGCTGGCGGAGTCCAGCTTCGAGCGCGGTGGTCAGAGGGCCGGTGTCGCCGGACATCTCCAGGTCATCGCGCCGAGCAGCCCCTTGCCGCGCGACCAGGCGTCGTCAGTGATCTTGCGGGGGTGCACCCGGGATCCGGAGGTAGACGTCCACGGCCTGCTCGACGCCGAAGGCGGCTCGCGGCCTGCGTGGGGATCCCGCACAGCGCGACGATCACGAGGACGGCGCAAGCCGGTGCCCGGGAAGTTGCGAGGGCCCGGCCGAGGCCCGGACGGCCGGGTGGTTCTAGCCTGTTCGTCGTGAAAGTCGGTGGAACGCTGGCCGTTCTCCTGTCGGCGTGGTTCATGGCCCAGTTCGACTTCTTCGTGGTCAACGTGGCCGCGCCCTCCATCGAGCACGACCTGCGGGCCGGACCCGCCGCCCTGGAGCTGATCGTGGGCGGCTACGCCTTCACGTACGCGGCCGGCATGATCACCGGCGGCCGGCTGGGCGACCGCTACGGCTACCGGCGGATGTTCGTCTGGGGCGTGGCCGCGTTCACGGCCGCGTCGCTGCTGTGCGGGATCGCCGCGACCCCGGCCCAGCTCGTCGCCGCCCGCCTGCTCCAGGGCCTGGCGGGCGCCGTCATGGTGCCGCAGGTGCTGGCCACGATCTCGGCCGCGTTCCCGCCGGAGGAGCGGGGGCGCGCCCTCGGCTGGTACGGCGCCACCGGCGGCCTGGGCTCGATCGCCGGCCAGGTGCTCGGCGGGCTGCTGCTGACCGCCGACGTGCTCGGGCTCGGCTGGCGGGTCATCTTCCTCATCAACCTGCCCGTCGGCCTGGTCGTCGTGCCGCTGGCCGCGTGGCTGCTGCCGGAGGTCGAGACCGGCCGCCGGGCCAGGCTCGACCTGCCGGGCGCCACCGGCCTGGCCGCCGCGCTGGCGCTGGTGCTGGTGCCGCTCGGCCTGGGCAACAGCCTGGGCTGGCCGGTCTGGACCTGGGCCTGCATGGCGGCGAGCGTCCCGGTGTTCGCGCTGACCTGGCGCCGGCAGCGGGTGCTCGGGGCGCGCGGCGGGCAGCCGGTGCTCGACCTGGCGCTGCTCAAGGTGCACTCGTACCAGGCCGGGATCGGCTCGATCGTGGCGTTCATGGCGTACTTCGCCTCGTTCATGTTCACGCTGACGCTGCTGCTGCAGGCCGGGCGCGGGCTCACGGCGTTCCAGGCGGGGCTGGCGTTCGCGCCGATGGGCGTGATGTTCTCGATCACCTCGCTGCTGGGGACGCGGCTGGTCCGGAGGTACGGCCTGATCGTCGTCATGATCGGCGGCACCGTCACGGCGCTCGGCCTGGGCATGATGGTGGCCGGGGCCGGGCTGGGCCTGCCGTACGTCGTGGCCGCGCTGATCCTCGTCGGCGCGGGCAACGGCCTGGTCCTGCCGCAGCTCATCGGCGCGGCGCTGGTCGAGGTCGCGCCGCACCAGGCCGGGATCGGCTCCGGCATCCTGAGCACGGCCCAGCAGTTCGCGGGCGCGGGCGGCGTGGCGGTGATCGGCGCGGTCTTCTTCGCCGTCGCCGAGGGCGGGCAGCATGTCCTGGCCATGCGCTGGTCGGCGGCCATCGACCTGGCGCTCGTCCTGGTCGTGATCTCGACCGTGGCCTACAACCGGCGCCGCGCTATGCGGCTGGCAGCAGCGTCCCGTACAGCCGCGACACCCTCAGCCTGATCACCAGCCGCCGGTCGGCCACCACCTGCCGCAGGAACGCCTCGGTGTCGGCGGGCTCGGCGAACGACGGCCGCATGGCCAGCAGTTCCCTGCCCACCTCGTCGCCCGGCTCGGCGGTCACCGGCGACAGCTCCGCCTTGCCCTCGGCCACGGCGTAGGACCAGAAGTCGTCGCTGGCCACGTAGAGCGCGCCACGCGGATCCTTGTGCAGCTGGCGCACCTTGGGCAGGTCGGCGAGGGTCGAGATCCGCACCACGCGCTGCTCCGGGTCCCAGGCGTACAGGACGGTGGACAGGTACGGGTGGCCGTCGCCCTTGTTCGTCGCCAGCGCGCCGAACCGCTGCCTGGCCAGCAGCTCCGACAGCTCCGCGTCCCCGAGCGGCCGGGGTTCGGGGACCGCTCCGGCCCCGGAGTTCACCGTCATGCATCACCTTTAGCCCGGATCAGGAAATATCACCCTATACCGAGCTCTCGGTTGAACGTCTGAGCGTCCGAGATCACCCAGTACTCGGCGAACCTGCCGTCCTCGACCCGCAGGATGTCGTGCCCGCTGAAGGCGATCCTGGTGCCCTCGGCCGTCTCCGCGCCGGGGATGCCGCCCCGGTACGTCCCGCCGAACGTCCACCGCGCCGACACCAGGTCGCCGTCCACGATCGGCCCGATGTCCAGGGTCACCTTGACGTCGGCGAACGGCGCGTGCCCCTGCCGGAGCGCCTCGATCAGCCCGTCGGGCCCGGACACGTCCATGCCGGGCCAGTGCCCGGTGAAGCCGGGGGTGACCAGCTCGTGTGCCAGATCGAAGTCGCCGTTCCACAGCTCGAGCAGCCATCGTCTGTACAGGTTCGCGATCATCCAGGCCCACTACCCGCTCGCCGGTAGGTTACAACTCATGAATCTTGCCATTACCAGTGGATATGTCGTGCCGGTCGACGGCGACCCCATCGACGGCGGAACCGTACTCATCCAGGACGGGAAGATCACCGCGGTCGGCCGGGACGTGGACGTGCCCGAGGGGATCCCCGTCGTGGACGCCGCGGGCGGCTGGGTGCTGCCCGGTTTCGTGGAGGCCCACGGTCACCTCGGCGTGCACGAGGAGGCCGAGGGCTGGGCCGGCCAGGACACCAACGAGATGACCGACCCCAACGGCGCCCGCCTGCGCGCTCTCGACGCCATCAACCCGGCCGACCTGGCCTTCGGCGACGCGCTGTCCGGCGGGGTGACGACCGCGGTGATCAAGCCCGGCTCCGGCAACCCGATCGGCGGCCAGACGGTCGCGATCAAGTGCTGGGGCAGGTCCGTGGACGAGATGCTGATCAAGGAGCCGGTGAGCGTCAAGAGCGCGCTCGGTGAGAACCCCAAGCGGGTGTACGGCGACCAGAAGAAGCTGCCGTCCACCCGCCAGGGCGTGGCCGCGGTGATCCGCGACGCGTTCATGAAGGCCCAGGACTACCGGGCCAGGAGGGCCGCCGCCGAGGACGAGGGCAAGCCGTTCGACCGTGACGGCACGCTGGAGGTCCTGGTCCGCGTGCTGGACGGCGAGCTGCCGTGGTGCCAGCACACCCACCGGGCCGACGACATCTCCACCGCGCTCCGGCTGGCCGGCGAGTTCGGCTACCGCCTGGTGATCAACCATGGCACCGAGGGGCACCTGCTGGCCGACACCCTGGCCGAGCGGAACGTTCCCGTCATCATCGGCCCGCTGTTCACCACCCGGTCGAAGGTCGAGCTGCGCCAGCGCTCCCTGCGCAACCCGGGCATCCTCGACCGGGCCGGCGTCGAGCTGGCGATCACCACCGACCACCCCGTGGTGCCCATCAACTTCCTCGTGCACCAGGCCACGCTGGCGGTCAAGGAGGGCATGGACCCGGCCGCCGCGCTGCGCTCGATCACCGTGAACCCGGCCCGCATCATGGGCCTCGACGACCGGGTGGGCGCGTTGCGGCCGGGACTGGACGGTGACGTGGTCATCTGGTCCGGCGACCCGCTGGACGTCATGAGCCGGGCGCTGCGGGTGTTCATTTCCGGCCGGGAGGTGTATTCGTACACGAGCGGTGAGCCCGTCGTGGCTGATCCGTATTATCGCGAATCAAGTGACCGTTAAGCGCATGTAGATGCGCGGCGCGCATAGTGGGCGAAGCCAACGGGAAGAGAGGCACCACAATGACTGCTCCGTTGCTCGCCCCGCGCCCCAGCAAGGCCCTGCTGGTCGGACTGGTCGTCTCCGGCGTCCTCGCCCTGATCGTGCTGGCCGTCATGCTGTTCTCCGGCGGTCCCGTCGGGTTCGGCCTGTCCGCGCTGCTGGCCGTGGCGCCCCTTCCGGTGCTCCTCGCGGCCGTCCTCTCGCTGGACCGGCTCGAACCCGAGCCGAAGCTGCACCTCGCGTTCGCCTTCGCGTGGGGCGCCGGGGTGGCCATCGTGGCCGGCATCGCGCTGACGCTGCTCGGCCAGCAGCTGTTCGTCCGGGCCGGCTACGCCTCCGCGGCCGTCGAGGACATCGGCGCCGTGGTGCTGGCGCCGGTGGTCGAGGAGGCGCTGAAGGGCTCGGCGCTGCTGCTGCTCCTGCGCCGGCGGGCGGAGATCGACGGCCTGACCGACGGCATCGTGTACGCCTCCATGGCCGGCCTCGGCTTCGCCGCCGTGGAGAACGTGGGCTACTACCTGCTCGCGTTCGGCGAGGACGGCCCCGGCGCGGCGGTCCAGCTCTTCGTGGTGCGCGGGCTGATCGACCCGCTCGGCCATCCCATCTACACCTCCATGATCGGCCTGGGTGTCGCGTACGCGCTGACCCGCCGCACGGCGGCCAGGTTCGCCGCGATCCCGCTCGGCTACCTGGGCGCGGTCCTCCTGCACGGCCTCTGGAACGGCGCCGCCACCACGGGCTCGCTCACCTGGCTGGGCGTCGCCTACCTGGTGATCATGGCCACGCTGGTCCTGCTCATCGTGGTGACCGTCGTCGAGCGCCGCCAGCTCGTCGCCCGGATGGCCTACTACCTGCCCGCCTACCAGCAGACCGGCCTGATCACCGATGCCGACGTCCGCATGCTGACCACGCTGTCCACCCGCAAGACGGCCCGCAAGTGGGCCAGGGGAGCGGGGCTCGGCCGCGCCATGAGCGACTACCAGCAGGCGGCGACCGAGCTGACCCTGCTGCACCTGCGGGCAGAGCGGCACGCCGTGGAGCCGCGCAGGTTCGGTCTGGAGCGCGACGCGCTCCTCGGCGTGATGGCGCACGCCCGCCGCTGGTAGCCGTTCGGTGGCTGGTCAGTCCCTCGGCAGCAGGAAGTCCCGCAGGTGCGCGAGCACGGCGTCCGGTTGCTCCTCGGCCAGGAAATGCCCGCAGTCGGGAATTTCGGCTCCCCGCACGTCAAGTGCGTAATCGCGCCAGATGTCGAGCACCGGCACCCTGCTGGGCAGCCCGGCCGAGCCCCACAGCGCCAGCACCGGCAGCTCCAGTCGCCGGCCCGCCTCCCAGTCGGCGTCGTCGTGCTCGGCGTCGTACGGGAACGAGGCCCGGTAGTCCTCGAACCCCGCCCGCAGCGCCCCCGGCCGCTCGAAGGCCCGCACGTACTCGTCGACCTCCAGCCGCGACCGCTGAACCGTCCACTTGTCGAAGAAGTAGCCCAGGTAGCCGCGCACGTCCTGGCCCGCGAGCCGCTCCGGCAGGTCGGGCTGCAGGTGGAACGTCCAGTGCCAGGTGCCGGCCGCCAGCCCGGTCGTCATGTCGTACCTGCGCCACATCTCCCTGGTCGGGATGATGTCCATGACCACCAGGCGGTCCACCTCGCCGGGGTGGTCGAGCGCGTACCGGTGGGCGACCCTGGCACCCCGGTCGTGCCCGGCGAGCAGGACCCGGTCGTGGCCGAGCGAGCGCGCCAGGGCGCGGACGTCGGCCGCCATCGTGCGCTTGTCGTAGCCGGTGGCCGGCTTGTCGGTGTGGCCGTAGCCGCGCAGGTCGGGCGCCACCACGGTGAAGTGCTCAGCCAGCGCGGGGATGAGGTGCCGCCAGCAGTGGGAGGTCTGCGGCCATCCGTGCAGCAGGACGAGCAGCGGGCCCGCGCCGTCGATCAGGTAGTGCATGCGCAGGCCGTCGAGGTCGGCCATCCGCGATCCGGTCATGGTCTCCACTCCATCATGGTCATTTCCGGACGGCCAGCACGGCCAGCGCCGTGCCGCCCGTGAGTACGACGCAGGCCGCCACCGCGACCGCCGTGCCCTGGGCCAGGCCGAAGGCCCCCACGAGTGCCGCCATCCCGGCGGCGCCCAGCGAGGAGCCGACGTACCTGGCGGTGTTGTTCGCCCCCGAGCCCATGCCGACCCGGTGCGCCGGCACGCTCTCGATCGCGAGGTGCGTGATCGAGGAGTTGATCAGTCCCGATCCCACCCCGCTCACCGCCAGCCCGCCGGCGATCAGCGGCAGGGACAACGAGGAGCCCGCGCCCAGCAGCGCGGCGAACCCGGCCGCGCTCAGCCCCAGGCCCAGGGCCAGCCGCGCGGCCGTGCCGAGGCGTACGTGCCGGGTCAGCAGCGAGGCCACGAACGACAGCCCCGACCAGACGCAGAACAGCAGCGCCGTGTCCAGCGGCGCCAGCCCGTGGGCCGTCTGCAGCACGGTCGGCAGGTAGCTGAGCAGCCCGACCACCGCCGCCCCCACGACCAGCGCCCCACCGGTCGCCACCAGGAACGCCGGCCGCCCGAACAGCTCCAGGTCCAGCAGCGGCTCCGGCCGCCGCCGCTCGACCGCCACGAACGCCGCCAGCAGCACCACGGCCAGCGCGAACGCCTCGAGCACGACCGGCCGGCCCCACCCGGCACGCCCCTCCGTCACCCCCGCGACCAGCGCCGCAACGCCCAGGCTGAGCAGCACCACCCCCGGCACGTCCAGCCTGCGCGGCACCTCGGAGCGCGACTCCTCCAGCACCCGGGCCGACATGATCGCCAGCACCAGCGCGCCGGCCGCCATCAGCCAGTACGCCGCCCGCCAGCTCGTCACCGCGGCCGGCAGCCCGGACACCAGCGGCCCCACCGCGGTGCCCAGCCCGATCATGGCCCCGTACCGCCCGGTGGCCCGCACCCGCTCCGCCCCGGTGGGGAAGGCATGTCCCACGATGCCCAGGCTCGCCGCCAGCATCGCCGCGCTCGCCGCGCCCTGCACCAGCCGGGCCAGCACGAACACCGGCACGGTCGGGCTCACCGCGGCCACCACGCTGGCGGCGGCCAGCACGCCCGTGCCCGCGACCAGCACCCGCCGGCGCCCGTAGTCGTCGGCCAGCCCGCCCGCGACCAGCAACATCGACGACAGCCCGAGCGCGATCGAGCCCAGGATCCACACCGGCCCGGTCGGCCCGGCGCCCAGCGATCGCGCGGTCTGCGGCAGCGTCACCATCGGCAGCGTGAAGTTGGTGAGCACGAGCAGCGGCGCCCACGACGCCACGGCGAGCGTCGGCCCGCGCCGCGACGTCATCGGTTCGGTCATTGAACTCATGCCGCGCACGCTAGCACGGTTCGGTGAATGAACTAACATGGGTCCCATGGCGCTCGGCAAGAACTACGACGGCCAGGACTGTGCGCTGGCCAGTGCCCTGGAAGTGATCGGCGAGCGGTGGACGCTGCTGGTCATCCGCGACGCCATGTACGGCGTGCGCCGCTTCGGCGACTTCCAGGCCCACCTCGACATCCCCAGGGCCGTCCTGTCCCAGCGGCTGGCCGCGCTCGTCGAGGCGGGCCTGCTGGAGCGCCGCCGCTACCAGGACGCGCCGCCCCGCGACGAATACCTCCTGACCCCCGTCGGCCGCGAGCTCTGGCAACCCCTGCTGGCCCTGGGTCAGTGGAGCGACCGCCACCTGGCCGCGAACGGCCCCCGCCGCCTCTTCCACCACGTGCCCTGCGGCACCCGGCTCGACCCGCTGTCGGTCTGCTGCACCTGCGGCAGGAGCGTCCCGATCGAGGAGGTCGAGGTCCGCCCCGGCCCGGGGCTCAGCGCCGACACGCGGCAGGACCAGGTGAGTCTCGCCCTTCGGACGCCCCACCGGATGTTGGCCCCGATTCCTGACAAAATTTGATGAAACCCCGAAGGGAGATCACATGAGCTGGTCGGAGATCGAGTCGGAGGCCGAGCTGCGCGAACTCCTCGGCGAGGTCATGCCGCGGGCGGCGACCAAGGAGCGGGTACGCCTGCACGAGCGCGACCTCGAGTGGCTGGCGGCCTCGCCCTTCTGTCTGATCGCCACCTCGGACGAGGCGGGCAACTGCGACGTCTCGCCCAAGGGCGACCCGGCCGGCTTCGTCCACGTGATCGACGACGTGACGATCGCGATCCCGGATCGTCCGGGGAACCGCCGGGCGGACGGATTCCTCAATATCCTGAAAAATCCGCATGTGGGGTTGATCTTTCTGATCCCCGGGCGCAACGAGACCCTGCGCGTCAACGGCCGGGCCCGGCTGGTCCGCGAGGCCCCGTTCTTCGACGAGCTGATCGTCAAGGGCCACCGCCCGCACCTCGCGCTGGTCGTCGAGATCGAGCAGATCTTCTTCCACTGCGCCAAGGCGTTCATGCGCTCGGCGCTGTGGAAGCCGGAGAGCTGGGGGTCCGACGCCCTGCCGTCGCACGCGAGGCTGGTCAAGGACGTGCAGAAGGTGGAGGAGAGCCTCGAGGAGCTCGAGAACTACTACGGCGAGGCGTACGCCAAGCGCCTGTACGGCTGACCTCAGGCGGCGGGGGTGGGGCCGCCGGGGAAGCGGATGATGTTCCGGCCGGTGTAGGCGCGGAGGTCGATCACCTTGGGATCGGCGGGAGGCTTGCGGTGCCCGGCCGAGCGGATGTCGCGGATCTTGTGCCTGGCAACGTGTGGTGGCACCACCACAAGCCTCTTCATCGTGAGCCCCCCGTGATATTTCTGTTACCTATGTTATCTACAGATACCCCCGTAAGTTTGGTGTAAGGAGTAAGTCAATAGGGAAGTCTGCGACCTGCTGGTGACCGCAGGTCCAGCTCCGTGGTCAGCCGGGTGCGCCGCTTGGCGGCCGACTTCGTGACTCTGACGCGTTTCATGATCTCCCCTTCCGAAGCGCGTTCCCTTCTCCTTCTCAAGATCCCGCGCCGCGCCGGTCTGCGGCGTGCCGACGGGGCTTGCCGCCCGCCATGCGCGCCAACCTAATCCGGGCCGGCCGGCTCGCTCAATGCATTTCTACGAGCGCGCACACATTCGTCGTACGCCCCTATAGACCGCGACGGCCCGTCCTCTGTGACAACTCCGGCGAAAGAGATTCGACGAGCACCCCCTACCCGGATGTGCGCGGCCGAGCCCGGAGGAAGATCCTTACTATGGCCTGACCGAATTCCGAGGGGGGCCGGTAGATGCCGCTGATCGCGGTCTGTGCGGCGTGGGCCGTGTTCTGGGGGTCGTGGTCGGCCCTGCTTCCCGCCGTCAAGCTGGAGCTGGGCCTGTCGGCGGGGGACCTCGGGCTGGCCCTGAGCGCCGTGCCGGTGGGGGCGCTGCCCGCGATGGCGCTGGCCGGTCGGCTGGCCCGCGGGCGGGAACGCGCCGCGCTGATGGTCACGATGGGCCTGTTCGCGCTCAGCGTGGCCGCCATCGGGCTGGCCGACTCCGCCTGGCAGCTCGCGCTGGCGCTGCTGCTGGTCGGCGCCACCAGCGGCGCCCTCGACGTCGCGCTGAACCTGGCCACCGGCCGCGCCGAGCGCGAGAGCGGCCGGCGCCTCTTCCAGCCCGTGCACGCCGCCTTCCCGGTCACGGTCATCGCGGCGGCGCCGCTCACCGGCCTGGCCCGCTCGTACGGCCTCGACGTCGCCGCCGTGCTCCTGATCGTCGCCCTGATCGTGGCCGCCACGTCGCTGACCCTGCTGGCGCTGCCCCTGGGCCACGGCCTGCCCGACACCCCTGCCGCCGGTTCCGGCCGGCGCCTGTGGGGTTCGGCGGTGGTGCTGGGGGCGCTGGCCGCCTGCGTCCTGGTCATCGAGAACTCGGTCGAGCAGTGGTCGGTGCTGCTGCTGGAGGAGCACCGGGACGCCACCCCGCTGGTCGCCAGCGCCGCGCCCTCGGTCTACATGGCTGCGCTGACGGCCGGCCGGCTGATCGTGCAGGCGCTGCCCCGGACGCCGCTCAGGGCGTTGTACCTGGTGGCCGGCCTCGGCGGCGGCGCCGGGATCGCCCTGGCGGGGCTGGGCGGCGGCGTGCCGCTCTCGCTGGCCGGGTTCGCGGTCACCGGGCTGGCCCTCGGCCCGCTGGTGCCCGCCCTGCTCAGCCGGGCCGCGGCCGACGACGCGAGCGGGACGATGGTGTGGGGGGTGTCGACCATCTCCTACACCGGGTTCGTGGTGAGCCCGCTGCTCGTGGCCGGGCTGAGCGGGTGGCTCGGCCTGCCTGCCGCCCTGGGCGCGCTGGGGCTCCTGGGCCTGCCCCTGCTGGCCCGCTTCGCCGTCGAGCGCCCGTGACGGAGGCAGGCGGCCTGAATATGGTGGTTTCTTGGGGAAAAGAGACCCCGGAACCGGGTATCCCCCCGGCGGATCGACTGCAAAGGGGATCACCATGGCTGTCTGCGAGACCTGCGGTAACGACTACGACATGGCGTTCGAGGTGCACGCGCAGGGAGCGGTGCACACCTTCGACTGCTTCCAGTGCGCGATCGAGGCGATGGCGCCCATCTGCGAGCACTGCGGCACCAAGGTCATCGGACATGGGGTGCAGTCGGGCGAGCACTGGTACTGCTGCGCCCACTGCGCCCGCGAGGAGGGCAACAAGGGCATCGTCGACCGTGTGATGGCCGGCACTTCGGCGTAGGCACCCGCTAGCCGGCGAGCAGGGCGCGCATCCGCGCCACCGCCTCGTCGAGCGGGCCCTGCGGCACCGGGGCGGCGAGGTCGAGGGTGATGTCACCGCCCTTGGCCTCCCACACCCCGGCGACCCGCCCCTCGTGGACGACCACGGGGGAGATCCACCCTGCCTGCCTGCTGACCTTGGGCCTGAGCTCCGGCGGGAGCAGCGGGGCGAGCCCGCGGGGCGCGGCCAGGACGAACTGGTCGAAGCCCGGCAGCAGGTGCACCTCGGCCGACGGCGCGGTGCCGGCGACGTCGTCGAGGTGCTCGGTCAGCGCCGTCAGCGTCATGCCGTCGTCCGTCTCGACCTCCGTCAGCTCCGGCGCCAGGTCGCGGAACCAGCCCTTCAGCACGGCCTTCCTGGCCACGCCGCCGAACAGCCAGGTGTCGAACATCTCCGGCGTGGCCGGGCCGTGCGCGCCCAGGAAGGCACGGACCAGGCGCGGCCCCGCCTCCTCGTGCGGCGGCAACCCGGCCGGCCAGCCGGGCACCCAGGCGCGCGGGGCGGTGAAGGCCACCCGGCCGTCGAGCGGCGGCGCGTAGCACAGCTCGCCCAGCCGGCTCAGCGGCTTGAGCAGGGCGCCCCAGCCGGACGTGAGCGCCTGCCGGAGATGGGCGTCCCCGGTCACCTCCACCACGGCGTCGACCAGCTCTTCCCGGGTCAGCGCCCGCTCGCCCAGCGCGCGGGGCACGGCGTCGATGATCGCCTCGATCTCACCGGCGGTGACGCCGTGGCCGCGCTGCCAGGAGCCCTTCTCCCAGAAGCGCAGCGTGCTCAGCGCCGCGCAGTAGTCGGCGAGCTGGTCGGCGGGCACCAGGTGCAGGGTGCCGCGCATGATCCAGGTCTTGACCAGCGTGCGCTCGCTCCACAGCGCCTTGTCGATCTCCTCGGGATCGGGCCTGGCGCTCCTGACCGCCACCGCCAGCCGGGCCGACGAGGTGACCTGGCTCTGCACGCCGCACAGCCGCCGGGCGACGGCCACGGCGTTCTCCGCGCCGGCCCCGCTCACGAACTGCCGGCGCAGGCGCCAGGCGAGGATCTGGGTCCAGGTCAACCTCGTCGTCATGCGTCCAGTAGTACACCGGGCCGCCGACACTTCAGCCCGTGAAGCCGATGTCCTCGTACTGGAGGTCGTAGAAGCCCCGGGCCCCCACGTTCGCCAGCGTCTGCCGCACGGCCACCATCTGCGGCCGCTGGTAGAGCGGGAGCACGTTCACCTCCTGCCAGATCAGCTTGTCGGCCGCGTTGGTCGCCGAGCGGGCCCGCACCGGCTCCAGGCTCTGCGCGGCCCGGCTCATGGCCTGGTCGATGGCCGCCGATCCGGTGCGCCCGAAGTTCGCGTTCCAGTTCTGGCCGTTGGTCGCGTTCGCGTAGATGCCGTAGCTGCTGGAGACCGGGAACGGCGTCCCGATGTAGGCGAACGGCGTGATGTCGAAGTTCCCGGGGATCACGTATTTGGTGAAGAAGTCGTCGCTGGGCACGGCCTTGATGGTGAGCTTGACCCCGATCTGGCCGAGCATGGTCTGCGCCAGCTCCCCCTCCGCCTTGCTGATCTGCACCCCGGAGGGCACCACGAACCGCAGGTCGAGGGGCTTGCCGTTCTTCTGCCTGACGGACCCGCTCAGCTTCCAGCCGGCGGCGTCCAGCAGTTGCCGGGCCTTGCCCGGGTTGTACGCACCGAGCTCTCCGGCGTTGTCCTGGTAGCCCTCCTGGGTGTTCATGAAGAAGTGGTTGTTCAGCAGCGCGATCGGCCAGTCCAGCCCCTGCAGGTCCGACTGGGCGATGGCCTGGCGGTTGATGCCGAGCTGGATGGCCTGGCGCACGCTGCGGTCCCGGAGCAGCTCGCTGGAGCCGTTGAAGGTGAAGTGCCGGAAGTCGGGCCCGGCCGCGTGGCGCACCTGGGCCCCCGTGGTGGCCTTGGCCCGCGCGTAGTCGGGCGCGGACGGCTGGATGTCGATGATGTCGAGCTCCCCGTTGCTGAACGCGCTGATCAGCGCGTCGTGCTCGGAGGCCCGGTAGATGATCTTGTCCAGCTTGGCTCGGTCGCCCCACCACGCGTCGTCCCGCACCAGCGTGATCGTCTTCGCCGTCTGGTCGAACCCGCCGAACTTGAACGGCCCCGCCGTCACCGGGATCTTGTTCAGCCACGCGGTGTTGAACGCCCCGGCGTCGTGGTTGGTGGAGGCCGGCAGCAGCGGCCCGAACAGCGCCTGCCAGTCACCGAACGGCCTGGCGAACGTCACCACCACCTCGTGGTCGTCCTTGCCCCGCGCCACCTTCTCGATGTCCTGGTAGCCCGTGGACGAGGCGATCCGGAAGGCCGAGTCGCGCCCGTTGAGCGCCCGCCACTGCGCCTGGTAGTCGGCCCAGGTGATCGGCTTCCCGTCGGACCACTTCGCCTTCGGGTTCAGCGTGTACGTCACCACCTGCTTGGGCCGCTGGTCGGTCACCTTGGCGTCGACCACGTAGTCGTGGTCCACCGAGATCTCCGCCTTCTCGTTGGACGTGAACGGCGAGGGCAGCAGCGCGTTGCTGACCACGGCGGCCATGGCCAGGTTGCCGTCGACGTGGTTCCTGTTCCACTGCGAGGGGAACTCGTTGATGCCCCAGCGCAGCGTCCCGCCGTCCTTGACCTTGTCCCGCGGCTGCGGGTTGATGTCGAAGGCCTTGATCGTACGCTCGTCCCCGGCGCTGTCCTGGACCTCCGGGCCGCCCTGGTTGCCCCCACAGCCCCCCAGCAGCAGCGAGCCCGCCAGCGAGCCCACCACCGTGGCGGCCACGACCAGACGTGATGCTTTCATCGAGCGAATTCCTCCTGGATCGAGCGAGGTCTATACGACTTCGCGCCTCTCTGCGTAATGGCAGGCCGCCCCCTGGTCGTCGCCCAGCAGCCGCACCTCGGGCTCGACGTCGACGCAGAGCCTGCGTTGCTCGTCGGTGAGCTCGGCGCGGAACTTGGGGCACCTGGTGCGGAATCTGCAGCCCGTCGGAGGGTTGGCCGGGCTGGGTAGGTCGCCTTCGAGCAGGATCCGCTCGCGGGAGCGCTCGCGCACGGGATCGGGCAGCGGGATCGCCGACAGCAGAGCCTGCGTGTACGGATGGGCCGGGGCGTCGTAGACGGCGTCCACCTGGCCGATCTCGGCGATCCTGCCCAGGTACATCACCGCCACCCGGTCGGCGATGTGCCGCACCACGGCCAGGTCGTGCGCCACGAACAGGTAGGACAGGCCGAGCCTGGCCCGCAGCGAGTCGAGCAGGTTGATCACCCCGGCCTGGATCGACACGTCCAGCGCGGAGACCGGCTCGTCCAGCACCAGCAGCCGGGGCTCCAGCGCGAGCGCCCTGGCGATGCCGATGCGCTGGCGCTGCCCGCCGGAGAAGTCCTGCGGGTAGCGGGCGGCGTGCGCGGGGTCCAGCCCCACCAGGGCGAGCAGCTCGCCGATGCGCCGCCCGGGGTCGCGCCGGCCGTGCGTGCGCAGCGGCTCGGCCAGGATGTCGTAGACGGTCATGCGCGGGTCGAGCGAGGCCAGCGGGTCCTGGAAGACGACCTGCATGTCGCGCCTGACCTCGGTGCGCTCCGCCCGGCTCATCCGGGCGGTGTCGTGGCCGAGCACGACGACGCCGCCCTCCTGGGGCGGGGTCAGCTCCAGGATCTGCGTCAGCGTGGTGGTCTTGCCGCTGCCCGACTCGCCGACCAGGCCCAGCGTCTCGCCCTGCCGGAGGTCGAAGCTGACCCCGGCCACCGCGTGTACCGTGCCGACCCGCCGTTTGAACACCGCCCCCTTGAGCAGCGGGTAGTCCTTGACCAGGTTGTGCACCTCCAGCACGGCGCGCTCGCCGCGCACCCGCAGCACGGTGCCGTCGCCCGGGGCCGCGTGCCGGCCGGGGCCACGCGGCCCCACCTCCTCCCAGCGGATGCACGCCGCCCGGTGCTCCTCGCCCACCTGGAACAGCGGCGGCTCCCGCTCGTCGCACGCGTCGATCCGCATCGGGCAGCGCGGCGCGAACGGGCACCCGGGCGGCAGGGCCGAGGGCGACGGCGGGTTGCCCTCGATGGGCACCAGCGGCTGCCGCCCGTCGCGGTCCACGCGCGGGATCGAGCCGAGCAGGCCCACGGTGTACGGCATCCGCATCCGGTAGTAGATGTCGTCCACGCCGCCCACCTCGACGGGCCGCCCGGCGTACATGACCAGCACCCGGTCGGCGAACCCGGCCACCACCCCGAGATCGTGCGTGATCATGATGATCGCCGCGCCGGTCTTGGCCTGCGCCCGCTTCAGCACCTCCAGCACCTGTGCCTGGATGGTGACGTCGAGCGCCGTGGTCGGCTCGTCGCAGATGATCACGTCGGGGTCGTTGGCGATGGCCATCGCGATCACCACCCGCTGCCGCATGCCGCCGGAGAACTCGTGCGGGAAGGCCAGCGCCCGCTCGGCCGGATGCGGGATGCCGACGAGCTCCAGCAGCTCGATCGCCTTGACCAGGGCCGTCTCCTTGCTGACCCGCTGGTGCACGCGCACGGCCTCGGCGATCTGGTCGCCCACCCGGTAGACCGGGGTGAGCGCGGACAGCGGGTCCTGGAAGACCATCGACATGGACTTGCCGCGGACGGCGTTGAGCCTGCGCTCCGGCGCGCCGATCAGCTCCTGGCCGTGCAGGCGCACGGAGCCGGTGACCCGCGCCCCCGGCGGCAGCAGCCCCATGACGGCGGCCGAGGTGACCGACTTGCCCGAGCCCGACTCGCCCACGATGCCGAGCACCTCGCCCGGGCGTACGGAATAGCTCACCCCCCGCACGGCGCGCACGTCGCCGAACGACACGTTGAGGTCGTTGACCTCGAGGACCGGGGTCATCGCGCCCCCCTCGCCGAGGACGGGTCGAACGCGTCGCGCAGCGCGTCGCCGACGAGGTTGACCGCCAGCACGGTGATCACCAGCAGCCCCGCCACGAACCAGAACGTCCACGGCGCGTAGACCGCGGTCTTGGAGCCGTCGGCGATGAGCGTCCCGAACGACACGTCGGGCGGCTGGATGCCGAACCCGAAGTAGGACAGCGAGGTCTCGGTGAGGATGGCGCTGCTCACGTTGAGGGTGGCGTCCACGATCAGCAGCGACGACAGGTTGGGGATCACGTGGCGGAAGATGATGCGCACCGGCGGCACGCCCATGTAGCGGGCGGCCTGCACGAACTCCCGCTCCTTCACCGAGATCGCCATCCCGCGCACGATCTTCGAGGTCACCATCCACAGGAACAGCGCCAGCATGATCACGAACAGCCACCACTGCCCCGACCCGAACAGCGGCGACAGGATCGCCAGGATCAGGAACGCCGGCAGCACGAGCAGCAGGTCGGTCACCCAGCTCAGCGCCCGGTCGGTCCACCCCGGGAAATAGCCGGCGAACGCCCCCACCACGGCCGCCAGCGCCGTGGACACCAGCGCCGCCAGCAACCCCACGACCAGCGACTTCTGCATGCCGCGCAGCGTCACCGCGAAGACGTCGGAGCCCGTTTGGAGCGTTCCGAACCAGTGGCGCGGCGAGGGCGGCTGCATGAACGCGGTGAAGTCTTTGTCGGTGTAGGTCCACGGGCTGAACAGCGGCCCCACGAAGGCCAGCAGGAACATCAGCGCGAGCACCGCGAAACCGATCCGGCCCTGCGCGGAGCGGAAGAACCGCCCGGTGACCACCCGCGCCCTCGACGGCGCCCTGGTCAGAACGCCGTCGGTGAGCTCTTCCGCCCGCTCCTCGTCGGACAGCGTCATCGGGCCCGCACCCTCGGGTCGAGCGCGGCGTGCAGCAGGTCGGCGGCCAGCGAGGCGCACAACACGGCGATGGCGGCCAGGAAGGAGATGGCCGCGACGGTGTTGACGTCGTTGCCGAAGATCGAGTTGATCAGCTGCTCGCCCAGCCCGTGCCAGCCGAAGATCTTCTCCGTGAACGTGGCCCCGGTCAGCAGCACCCCGAACGTGAACGCGAAGTAGGTCACCACCGGGATCATCGCCGTGCGCAGCGCGTGGCGGGTCAGCGCCTTGCGCCTGCTGAGCCCCTTGGCCCTGGCCGTACGGACGAAGTCGGCCCCCAGCACGTCGAGCATCATGTTGCGCTGGTAGCGGCTGAAGACCGCGATCAGCCCCATGGACAGCGAGATCGTCGGCAGGACCAGGTGTTGCAGCCGGTCGACCACGTGCCCCCAGAACCCGGTCGTCAGGCCGTCGCTGTATTCGCCGCTGACCAGGAACACCTGGCGGCCGAACAGGTGCTCGTTGGCCCACGAGGCCAGCAGGATGAGCATGTTGGCCAGCACCACCACCGGGACCGCGAGCACCACGAACGACAGGCCGGTCGAGAGCCGGTCGAACCACCCGTACTGCCGGACCGCCGCCAGCGCGCCGGTGAGCACCCCGAGCAGGCTGCCGAAGAGCAGGCCCAGCACGACCAGCCGGAAGGTGACGCCCATGCGGCGCTTGATGTCCTCGTTGACCGGCGCGCCCGCGACGGTCCTGCCGAAGTCGCCGTGCAGCAGGCCGCCCGCCCAGGTGGCGTAGCGCTGCAGCAGCGGCGTCTTGTCGTTGAGGTTGAGCGCGCTGAGCTGGGCGTCGACCACGGCCGGAGGGGGCTTGGGGGTGCGGTCGGCGTAGTTGGAGCGCGGATCCAGGGCGGTGGCCGCCAGCAGGTAGGCGAGGCTGGCCGCCACGGCGACGAGCACGGCGTAGTTGAGCAGCCTGCGGGCCAGGAACCCCGCCATCGCTCCCCCTCCGACGCGCACCCGCACGTAGCGGTGCCGGGCTTGGCCATCACCGACCCGCTCACTCTACGACATCGCGCGGACACTATGAGGCAACATGCCATGGACTGGGACCCCTACCTTGTGGGGTTCCGGGAGGGGGCGTGGCGGCCGTTCAGCGCCCGGCGAGCTCGTCCACGGCCGTGCGGACGTCCTCGCTCGTGATCGTGGTCAGGTCGGCCGAGCTGGCCGATCCGCCGCGCGCGGCGTGGGCGGCCAGCCGCACGTCGCGCCGCATGGCCGCCCGCTCGAACAGGGACCTGGCGAAGCGGCCGTTGCCGAGCCCGTCGATCAGCCGCTCCTCGCACACCCAGGCGAACACCTCGTCGAGACGGCTCAGCGCCTCTTCGTCGAACGAGTCGCCCGACTTCTCCGCCAGCAGCACCGCGATCTGCGACAGCTCGGCCGGCGAGTAGCTGGGGAAGGCCACCCGCTGGTTGAACCGGCTGGCCAGGCCCGGGTTGGTGGCCAGGAAGGCGTCCATCTCGCGCTCGTAGCCGGCCAGCACGATGACGAGCCGGTCGCGGTCGTCCTCGGCCCGCTTGAGCAGGGTCTGCACGGCCTCGGCCCCGAACGCGTCGCCGCCCTGGTAGCCGGGGTTGACCAGGCTGTAGGCCTCGTCGATGAACAGCACGCCGCCCAGCGCCCGGTCGACCAGCTCGTTGGTCTTGATCGCGGTCGCGCCGAGGTGCTGGCCCACCAGGTCGGCCCGGTGCGCCTCGACCACGTCGGGCCGGGCCAGCAGGCCGAGCGCGGCGAAGATGCGGCTCAGGACCCGGGCGACCGTGGTCTTGCCGGTGCCGGGCGGGCCGGCGAACACGAAGTGGCGCATCTGCTGCGGCGTGGGCAGCCCGCGCTCCTGCCGCATCCTGGCCACCTGGAGCTGGGCCGCGATCGCGTGCACCTGCCGCTTGACCGGGGCCAGCCCGGCCATCCTGTCGAGGTCGGCCAGCGCCTCCTCCAGCGTGGGGGTGGCGACGTAGCCGCGGAAGCGGGCGGTCAGCTCCTGGAACGCCTTGGTCACGTCGGGCGTCGTGGTGGTCACCAGGTCCTGCGTGGTCGGGGTGCCGCCGGCGCCCACCACGCGTACGTCGCGGGCCTGCGCCGCGGCCTCGACCAGGCTGCGGGCGAACCTGGCGTTGCCCAGCTCGTCGATCAGCCCGCGCCGGTGCACGTCGTCGTACAGGCCGAGCAGCACCCGGCGGGTCTCGGGGCCCATCGTGTCGCCCCTGCGCCGCTGCAGCAGCTCGGTGACCTCGACCAGCTCGGCGGGGGAGTAGCCGGGGAAGCGCACCCGGGTGGCGAACCTGCTGGCCAGGCCCGGATTGCTGGACAGGAACGAGCCCATCTCCTGCTCGTAGCCGGCCAGGATGATGATCACCCGGTCGCGGTCGTCCTCGGCCCGCTTGAGCAGGGTCTGCACGGCCTCGGCGCCGAACCGGTCGGGCTGCCCGTCGGAGGAGTTGACCAGCCCGTACGCCTCGTCGATGAACAGCACGCCGCCCAGCGCCCGGTCCACCAGCTCGTTGGTCTTGATCGCGGTCGCGCCCAGGAACTCGCCCACCAGGTCGGCCCGCTGCGCCTCGACCACGTAGGGGGTCTCCAGCAGGCCGAACGCGTAGAAGATCTTGGCCAGCGCGCGGGCGACGCTGGTCTTGCCGGTGCCGGGCGGGCCGACGAAGACGAAGTGCCTGGTGGGCCGCCCGGCGGTGTAGCCGGCCTCGGCGCGCAGCCTGGAGGCCTCTATGGAGGCGGCGATCGAGCGCACCTGCTCCTTGACCGGCGCCAGCCCGATCATGCTCTCCAGCTCGCCGAGCGCCTCCTCGACGGAGATCTGCGGCGGCGCGCCGGTCTTGTCGTGCGGCGCCTCGGGCCTGCCCTCGCGGGCCCTGACGCGGACCTGCTGCTCCTGGGCGGCCACGCTCTCCGCCTTGGCCTTGCGGGCGAGCACGAACCGGTGGACGAGGACGGCCGCGGCGGCGGCGTAGGCGACCCAGACCGCGGTGCCGTCGGAGACGGGCGAGAGCGCGGCGGCGAGCAGGCCGGCGGGGACGAGCGCCATCAGCGTGCTCATCCACGGGGTCACCCAGCGGATCAGGTGGGCCGCGGCGGCGACCGGCAGGGCCAGCGCGACCATCGCGTGCACGGTCGCGGCGCCCGCGGGGAACAGCCCGGAGAACGCCACCAGCGCCAGGACGATCCAGCCCGCGACCACCAGCGCGGTGGCGGCGGCGCGCGGGAAGCGCATGGTCAGCGCGACGAACGCGAGCAGCAGGAGCACCAGGGGGAAGGTCTTGAGCAGGTCCCACCCGAGCGCCGCGCCCACCCCCATGGCGGCCACCAGGACGACCACGTAGAGCACCCGGCGCGCGGCCGGGGGAATCTGGAAATAACGCAGCCGAACCTTCTCGAACAGATCCCGCGCCGCGGCCCGCCCCAAGGCCTGGCCCCTGTCAGCGGCGCTGTCGGACTCACGCATCACGCCTCCCCGGTCCGCCCCCGGTTATACCGCACCGGACCGACTATTGGGCGGACCTGACACGCTAGGTGGAGGTCACGAAAAGGGCTATCTGACGCCCGAGTTCCGCCCCCGCGTCCTCTTGGAGGAAGTGCCCGGCGCCCTTGATCACGGGATGGTGCAGGCCAGCCGCACCGCGCATCGTTTTGAGCAGAATGGGCGCCATGCCCCCCGTGATCGGATCGCTGTCGGAGAACGCCACCAGGAACGGCCGGTCCAGTGTGGTGAGGATCTGCCAGGCAGCGCGGTTGGCGGGCGCGGCGGGATCGGCCGGCGTGATCGGCACGAGGCCGGGCATGGCACGCGGTCCCGCCTTGTACGACTCGTCGGGGAACGGCGCGTCGTAGGCCGCCCGTACCTCCTCCGGCAGCTCGCTCCGGCAGCCCGCCTGGATGAGCCGGGCGATGTCCAGCACCGGCGCCTTGAGCACCGCGTCCCTGAACCGGTGCCACACGTCAGGCATGGGAATGTCACCCGTCGGCAAGCCCGTGTTGGCGGCCACGATCCTGGCGACGCTCCCGGGGTGCTCGGCGGCGATCCGCAGCCCGATCAGGCCGCCCCAGTCCTGGCCCACGATCGTCATGCCGTCGAGGCCGAGGGCGTCGAGCAACAGGGCGCGGGTCCACTCGACGTGCCTGGCGTAGGTGTGGTCGGCCAGGTCGGCGGGCTTGTCGGAGCGGCCGAAGCCGACGAGGTCCACCGCGATCGCGCGCAGCCCCGCCGCCGCCAGCTCCGGCAGCACGTGCCGGTAGAGGAACGACCAGCTCGGCTCGCCGTGCAGCAGCACGACCGGCTGCCCGTCGGAGGGGCCGGCCTCGACGTAGGCCATGCGCGGGCCGTCGGCGATCTCTGCGTAGTGAGGCTCGTAGGGGAAGTCGGGCAGGTTCGCGAAGCGCTCTTCGGGCGTGCGCAGGGTTCGCATAGAACAAGATTCTACTCAGCGGCGCTGGTGACGTCCCGGGAACTCTCCCACCAGCACCTGCTTGGGCGTGACGCGCAGGACGTCCGAGTCGGCCAGGGCGATCCCGCGCACCTCGACCCAGAACCGCCGCTGCAGCGGGTCGGTGGCGAACACCGCCACCCTGGGGTCCTCCTCGATGGCCTCCCACGCCTCCGTCTCGGCGATCAGGCGCAGCTCGCCCGAGGAGGTCACGGAGGCCACCGCCCCGGCGACCCGGGGGCCGAGGGCGTCGCCGTAGGACAGGACGATGCTGCGGGCGTAGGAGAAGGTCTGGCGTACCTCCGAGTCCAGCGTCACCGACGGCTGGGCCCCCATGGGCAGGTCGCACATGAGCAGGGAGGCGCGCCACGGTCCCGGACCGCCCCGCCACCACGAGCGCACGGCCCGCGCCGCGAACACGACCGCCGCCGCCCCCAGCGCGCCCAGCCCGGTCCGCCACGCCCACACCGAGCCCAGCAGCCCGCCCGTCGCGCAGGCGGCTGCGGCCAGCACGACGAGCCCGGTCGCGGTGGCCAGCCACCGGTCGCCGCCCCGCCGGGCGCGCAGGTAGCCGCGCACCATCGGGTACGGCACCGCGAGCGCCGCCAGCGCCGCCCTCGGCTCCAGCACCAGTGCCCCGCCCGCCAGCGCCACCAGCACCGACCAGGTCCTGCCGAGCACGATCCAGAGCGTCACCCCGGCGTTCCGCCTGGCCGTCCGCTCGGTCGCGCGCACCGTCTCGGCCAGCGCCAGCAGCGGGCGCCCGCGCCACGTCTCCGCCAGCGCGCGCACGGCCGCCAGCGCCGGCCAGCCCAGCACCACGATGCCCGCCAGCCCGGCCCAGACCGGATCCAGCGAGGACGGCAGCGCCGGCACCGCCCCCAGGAGCAGCCAGGCGGCGTACGCGGCCACCGCCAGCGCCGCCGAGGCGACCGACACCCCGAGCCAGGGGTCCCTGCAGAGCATCGCCCGCGCGTACGCCCAGACGCCGACCCGCCGCGCCTGCCTGACCGTGAGCGGCACCAGCAGCACGAGCACGGCGAAGCCGCCGATCTGCGCCTGGACGCCCCAGTCGAGGAAGAGCGCGCACGCGGCGACCGCGACCGTGGCCACGGCGACCACGAGGCGCACCTGCCGGGACCACACCTCCAGCGCGCGCCTGGCCCGGCCCGTGTCGCGCGGGTCGACCGGCCAGGCCGGGTCGTGGTGCGGCCGGGGCCGGTCCCAGCGCAGCAGGGCCAGGCCGAGGTTGACCCGGGCCTGCGGATCATCGGGGTCGAGGGCGAGGGCGGTCCGGTAGGACCGCTCGGCACGGGCGTGCTCGCCGCGCAGCAGGGCCAGGTCGCCCAGCATGACCTCAGGGCCCGGCTCCTCCGGCGCGAACTTCCTGGCCAGCGTCGCGTGCTCGACCGCCTCGGCCCACCGGCCGGGCACGCGGCGCAGCACCGCCGCCAGGCGCAGCCGGGCCGGCCAGGAGCCGCGGCCCAGGTCGACGGCCCGCTCCGCGGCGGGGACGGCGTCGGCGTCGCGGCCCAGCCTCTCGTGGGCGAGGCTGATCAGCCGCTGCGGCCACTCGGCGGCCGGCTCCAGGTCGGCGGCGCGGCGGGCGGCGTCCAGCGCGGACTCGGGGCGGCCGGCGTTCAGCCTGGTCAGGGCCTCGTCACACCATTCGCGTGAGGACCGGTCGGAAAAGTTGCCTCTTGTGCCACTTGCGTCGGTCCCCACGAGTCCCATGATCGGCTGGCGGGGCAATGTTGGATAGATACCGACATATGGCTGTATCTCTCTAGAGAGGTTGGGGGTGACCCCGGATCACCCGATACCGCTATGACAAGTCCGTGGCATGGCCTAAGCTGCCACGCAAGCCGGAGCGCCGGAGCCAGGCGGCTGAGCTCGGGAGGAGTGAGCGCCGCCCCATGGCTCCGCCGCCTGTCGATGAACAGCACGTGCGGGCCCTGGGAAACGGATCGGCCTGCAAGGAGGCCCATGACCGTCACACAGGCCGCACCCCTCGTACGGACTGCCGACCGGGAGCACCACGACCGCCGCTGGGCCATTCTCGTGCTGCTCTGCCTGAGCCTGCTGCTGATCACGGTCGACGCCACCGTCCTGCACATCGCGGTCCCCGCGCTCACGGCCGCCCTCGAACCCTCCGCGGTGCAGCTGCTCTGGATCATCGACATCTACTCGCTGGTGGTCGCGCCGCTGCTGATCGTGTTCGGCACGCTCGGCGACAGGTACGGCCGTAAACGGCTGGTCCTGTGGGGCTTCGTCCTGTTCGGCGTGGCCTCGGCCGGCGCCGCGTTCGCCCCGACCCCGCTGACGCTGATCATGGCCAGGGCGCTGCTCGGCGTGGGCGGTGCGATGATCATGCCCGCCACGCTGTCGCTGATCCGCCAGGTGTTCACCGACAGGCGCGAGCGGGCCGTCGCGCTGGGCGTCTGGAGCGCCGTCGCCGCGGCCGGAGCGGCGGTCGGGCCGCTGATCGGCGGCGTGCTCGTCGGCTTCTGGTGGGGCGCGGTCTTCCTCATCAACGTGCCGATCCTGCTGGTGCTGCTGCCCGCCGCCGTACGCCTGCTGCCCGAGTCCCGCGCGCGCAAGGGCCGAACATGGGACGTGGTGAGCGCCGCGCTGTCGGTGTTCGGCATCCTGGCGCTGGCGTTCGGCCTCAAGGAGGCGGGCTCGGGCAGCCTGATGCCGTTCTGGGCCGCGGCGGTGGTGTTCCTGACGGGGCTGGGACTGCTCGTGGCGTTCGTACGGCGGCAGACCCGCCTGCGCGAGCCGTTCCTGGAGATCGGGCTGTTCCGGCGCCGCGCGTTCACGACCGGGGTCGCCGGCGTGCTGCTGGGCGTGTTCGCGCTGGTGGGCCTGCAGCTCATGCTCGCCCAATACCTGCAGCTCGTCCTCGGCGACAGCCCCGTGCGCGCGGCGCTCAGGATGTTGCCCCTGGTCGTCTCCGCCATCTTCGGCGGGCTCGCCGCCGCCCACATCCTGCCCAGGATCGGCATGCGGGCCACCATGAGCGGCGGGCTCGGGCTCGTCGCGCTGGCCCTGACGCCCACCCTGAGCTGGGGGGTCGAGGGCCACCCCGTGATGCTGGCGGTGTGCTTCATCGGCATCGGGTTCGGGGTGCAGGTGGCGCTGCTGGCCGCCTCCGACACGATCATGGCGTCGGCCTCCGAGTCACAGGCGGGCGGGGCCGCGGCCATCGAGGAGACCGCGTACGAGCTGGGCGCCGGGCTCGGCGTGGCCGTGCTCGGCACGATCACCGCGATCGTCTACGCGCCGGGGCTGCCCGCCGTGCCCGGGGTGTCCGAGGGCGGCATGGACGAGGCCAGGCAGTCGCTGGCCTCGGCCGCCCACGTCGCGGACGAGATCGGCGGCAACGCGGGCGGCGCGCTGCTCGACGCCGCCCGGTGGGCCTTCGTCAACGCCCTGCACACGACCGTGGTCGTGAGCGTCGTCCTGCTCAGCCTGACCGCCGTCGCGGTGGCCGTGCTGCTCAGCCGTGATTGAGGTGTGCCATGTCCCGATTAGGGCAGTCAAGTACCGTGAAACAGGTCCTTCGTGATCTTGCCGCTTTAGTCGCCCGCATCGGTGTGGGCGGTATCTTTTTCGCCAACGGCTGGACCAAGCTGGAAGACGGTCTGAAAGTCACCGGGGCGAACTTCCTCCAGCAGGGTGCCCCCGCACCCCGTGCCTGGGCCACGGTCACCATGCTCGCCGAGCTGATCGGCGGCGCGCTGCTCATCGCCGGGCTCGTGGTCTCCGCCACGGGGCTGATCCTCTTCGCCGAGGCACTGGCGGTCTTCCTGGTGGCCCCTCCGCTCAATCCCATCACCATGAACGAGCTGATCCTCCTCGGAGCCGCCTCCCTCCTGCTCGCCGTGGTCGGCGCGGGGCGCGTGTCGGTGGACCACATGGTCGTGATCCGGCGGAGGGAGTCGGAGGCGGCCGACGAGTTCGCCGCCGACACGGAGGCCGACCGGGTCATCGCCTCGTTCCGAGATCCGGACCGGCCCGATCCGCTCGCGCGCACCACGGCCGCGGACCCGGCCCCGGAGGACGGACCCGAGGTCTCGGAGTCGGACGACACGGCGCCGCACCCGCGGCCCCGCGGACCGGCGGGGGAGCCCAAGAGCAACGAGGAGCCGTCGCCCGCGCCGGGCGACACGCTGGTGGCGGGCCGCAAGAAGCCCGCGGCCCGCGGCCGCCGCCCCGCCTCCACCGACTGACCCCGAGGTTCGCTCCGGCGCCGCACCCAGGGGGCATACGTCGTGTCACCGGCCCTGGGGGTGCCCGCACTTCCAGGGCCGTGCGTCGCGTCAGCGCTGCGCAGGCGGCCGGCGACCGCCAGGACTGTGTGCCGGGCCAGCGGTGCGGAGGCGGGCGGCGACCGCCAGGGCCGTGCGCCGGGTCAGGGCCGGGTCGCCGACGGCCTGGACGGCGGCCAGGATCCGGCCGCCCGTCGCCCACGCGTACGTACGCCGGTCGGCGCGGTCGGGTTCCGAGCCGAGGTAGGCCCCTTCGCCGAGCCGCAGCACCGCCGGGTCCGCGGCGGCCTTCGTGGCGGCCAGCAGCCGGACGTCGGCCTCCGTCGCGGCGACCCACGTGATGGCCACCCGCACCTGGGCCCCGGCGTCGTCCGGCGGGACGAACGTGCACGTGCTCGGCCGCGGCCAGCGCAGCCCCAGATGCCCGCCGGTGCCCGGGACCGGGAGGTACCCGGGCGGCGCCGCCGGGCCGAGGAGCGCGCACGCGTCGGGCCAGCTCCCGGGCGGCACGGGCAACGACGGCGGCAGCCCGGTCCGCCCGTGGAAGGTGTAGGCGGTCAGGCGGCCACCACCGGGATGGATCTCGTACACGAGCACGTCGCGCGCGGTGGAGCCGACGACGGACGCGGCCCGCTGGGCGACCGGCAGGCGCAGCACGGCCCGTGTCCCGTCGGCCAGGGAGATGACCTCGACCAGGCCGGGTTCGAGCCCGCTGAAAAGCTCTCCCACCGCGTGGCGGGCCGTCAGATGGCCGGCGCCGGGCAGGTGGTCCTCGAGGCTCTCCGCTCCCGTGCGCGGCCTCAGCGAAGTCCGCCAGGCGACCCGCCCGTCGCGCAGCGCGGTGATCAGCCGGGCGCCGGCCACGCTGTGGACGACCAGCGTGAGCGCGCCGGCGTGCACCGCCGTCGTCCTGGCGACCTGCGGGAAGGTGTCCGGCACCCGCGCGACGAGCCGGCCGCGGGAGTCGAGGACGGTGAGGAGCCCGTCGATCGAGGCGGTGATCAGCCCCGTGGACGAGACCTCGGTGTTGAGGATCTGCTCGGGCGCGCCGGGGACCTCATGGGCCCAGGCCACCTGTCCGGTGCGCGGGTCCACGCCGCGCAGAACCCCCTTGCCGCGGCAGTCCGCGGCGAGGACGGGAAGGCCGGCACCGATCAGATCAGGTGGGGCACAGCCCGGCGGCCACGGCAGGGTCCACGTGTCGCGGCCGGTCGCCGGGTCGATCCCGCGCAGGCCGTCGTGCGCGGCCCAGGCGATGCCGGTGGGCGTCAGGGCCGAGGCCCTGGCGTACGGGAGCGCGCGTGACCACGTCGTTGTGCCGGTGAGCGGGTCGTGCAGGCTGATGCGCTGCCCGGTCCCCTCGTCGACGCGCACGGCGAGGGACTCCCCGACGAACCGCACGTCCATCGTGGCGCCGAGCGGAGGCTCGGCCAGCGGGAAGGTGCTCACCAGCCGCCCCGTCCCGGCGTCGTGGACGCGGACGGAGCGCGGCCGGGCGGATCGTACGGCCAGCAGGTGACGCCCGCGGATCGTCGCCGTGGGCACGTGGAGGTCGATGCCCTCGTCGCCCAGCGGCCCCAGCTCGACGCTCCAGGCGGCGGTGAGCCCCGCCCGCTCCGGCCCGGCCGCCCGGCTGCCGGCGGCGCAGGCGAGGACGAGCGCGCCGGCGATCAGCGCCCGGAGCCGCATGCCCGGTCCGGCTCGAAGAACTCGCAGGCCGCCCGGCCGGTGGCGGCCCGCAGCCCCGCGCCGGTGTTGAGGTAGACCGTGCCGTAGCCGGTGTGGCGCTCGGGGGCGCCGGTGACCCGGAACGGGCGTCCCGCCTGATCGGTGACCGTGATGCGCTCCGCCCGGTCGCCGCCGCCGGGCACGTATTCGACCTCCAGGTTGAACGCGTGGCTGCGGGCTCCGGCGCGGATCTCGAGGCCGAGCTCGGTCTGCTCGCCCTGTTGCAGTGACAGGCTCTGCCGGCCGAAGTAGGGCGGTCCGGGCTTGCCCGCGCTGGTGAAGAACTTGCGGGGAGCATCGAGGTCCACGGTGAGCTGCGGGTTCCGCTCCGCCGTCTCGCTGGGGAACTCGACGAAGGCGCCGGTGATGTTCGGCCGGTCGCCGGTGACCTCTTTCACGCGTACGTCCGTGATGCGGACGGGGGCGCGGTCGGCCTCGAACACCACGCGCACGCGCATCCACTCCACCCAGGCGCCGCCCAGCCGCCCGGCCAGGTCGAGGAAGGCGGGGTCGTCGAAGCGGCCGGTCAGGAAGATCGCCCGGTCCCGCGGCGTCACGGGCAGGGCGGGCACGGCCAGGTGCGGGTTGCGGCCGGTGGCGGGCAGCACCGTGGCACGCAGCGCCGGCTTGCCGAGGCCGAGCAGGTCGGCCGGCCGGACGATCAGGCTGAGCGCGTCGGTCGCCCACGCCGTGATGACGGCGGTGAGTATCCCACCGGCCCATAGCAGGATCTTGGTCCGCTTTCCGCCTTCGGGCTCATCCTTTTCCGGCACGAGAACTCAATGTAACGCACCGAATACGTCCGGTGAGAATCCGTTGAGGTGGAGATCGGCTTCGCCCGGTGAATATCCTGGCGGCACAGCCCGAGCGGGGAGTGTGCGATGGCGGCCAGGGAGGGCAGGGCGCGCGCGACAGTGCGTGACGTCGCGGCCGAGACCGGCCTGTCCATCGCCACCGTCTCGCGCGTGCTCAACGGCCAGTCCAACGTCGCCCCGCACACCCGCGAGCTGGTGCTGCGCGCCGTCGGCCGGCTCGGCGACCAGGCGCCCAGGCCCCGCGCGGCGCCCGACGCCCCGGGCGGCGCCGTCTACGTGCGCTGCCCCTACGTGCTGACCGACTATTTCGGGCTCATCGTCTCCTCGGTGGGCGAGACCATCGAGCTGCACGGCCGGCAGATGATCCTCGGCGCCGGGGAGGCGGCCCAGGGGAGCGCGGTGCTGCCCGGGCTCCCCGACCGCCCGGGGGTCGCGGGCGCGATCCTGATCCTGCCGCCGGAGCCCGGCGACGAGCTCGTACGCCTGCGCGACCGCGGCTTCCCCTTCGTGGTGATCGACCCGAGGACGCCGCCCCCCAAGGACATCGTGGCCGTGTCGGCCGCGCACTTCGCGGGCGGTCGCAAGCTGATGGCGCACGTGGTGGAGCTGGGCCACCGCCGGGTGGGGATCATCGGCGGCCCGGTGCGCTGGCTGCCCAGCGAGGCCAGGCTGGCCGGCTACACCGCCTCGCTGGCCGACGCCGGGGTGCTCCCGGCGCCCGAGCTGCTGCGCAACGTGCCGGAGCCGAGCATGGAGCACGGCTACCGGGCGGCCTGCGAGCTGCTGGACCTGCCGCGGCGGCCGACGGCGCTGGTGGCGTTCAACGACAAGATGGCGGTCGGGGCGCTGCGGGCGGCGGCCGAGCGGGGGCTGGGCGTGCCCGGCGACCTGTCGGTGGCGGGCTTCGACGACATCGACGTGAGCAGGGCGGCCTCGCCCGCCCTCACCACGGTGCGCCAGCCGCTGGAGGAGATGGGCCGGATGGCGGTCACGCTGCTGATGCGGCTGCTCAGCAGGCACACCCTGGAGGCGCTGCACGTCTCGCTGGGCACCGAGCTGGTCGTGCGCGGCTCGACAGGGCCGGTCCCGCGCTGACTGTTTCATTTGTTACATCGGTTGACTGCCATGTTGACTCGTGTTCTGCTGCTCATGGCAAGCAGCGTTACACGTTTGTTTCATTTGTTACAAGGGCATCACCCCCCGCCCTGAAAGACATCCCAGGAGCTTTAGTTGTCAAGCAGCAAGCGATTCGGCGTGATGCGACCAGGCGGTTGCCTCGTCGTAGAGGGCGCCGGTCTTGAGGCAGCCGTGCAGGATGCCGACGAGCCGGTTGGCGACCTGGCGCAGGGCGGCGTTGTAGTCGGCGCCGCGGGCCCGTTGCTTGTCGTAGTAGGCGCGGGCGCCGGGCGAGACGCGGACGGCAGTGGCCGCCTGGGTGAGCAAGGCGTCGATCAGCCGGTCGTTGTGCACGTAGCGGGCCGCGACGACCTTCTTCTTGCCCGAGGCCCGGGTGATCGGGCTGGTGCCGGCGTAGTTCTTACGCGCCTTGGCACTGGCATACCGCTGGGAGTCATCGCCGAACTCTGCGAGCACCCGGGCACCGAGGATCGGTCCCAGTCCCGGCTGGGAGCAGATGATCTCAGCGGCCGGGTGCTGCCCAAAATGCGCCTCGACCTCCTTGTGCAGGGCCGCGACCTGCTGGTTCAGGGTGGCAAGGACGGCGATCAGGGCGCGGGCGGAGGCAGCGTAGGCGGCGGTGACCACCTCGGGCTGGCCCAGGTGCTCGGTGCGCAGGGCGGCCTGGATCGGCGCGGCCTTGGCGGCCAGGTCGCCGCGGCGGCCGGCCCGCTTGAGCGCCGCGCTGATCTGGCTGATCGTCAGCCTTGCGGCGGCGGCAGGATCGGCCGCCCGGGCCAGCAGGTCGAGGGCTTCGGGTGCATCCAGGTCGTCGAAGGCGGCCAGGGCGGCGGGGAAGTAGTCGCGCAGTGCGTGCCGCAGCCGCTGGGTTTGCCGGGTGCGCTCCCAGATCAGCGTCTTGTGCGCGCGGGTGACCACCTTGATGGCCTCGGCCTGGTCGCTGTCGCCGGCCACAGCACGCAGCTGGTGGGCGTCGGTGCGCACCATGTCGGCCAGCACGTGCGCGTCGGCGGCGTCGCTCTTGGCGCCCGACACCTTATGCCGCTTGCGGTAGTCGGCGGCCTGCAGCGGGTTGACCGCGAACACCTGGTAGCCGGCCGCCACCAACGCCTGCACCCACGGGCCCCGGTCGGTCTCGATGCCGATCAGCACCTGACGGGCGGCTTCCTCCTCATCTTCAATGTCCGGGCCGAGCTGCTCGGCGATCATCGCGTGCAGCCGGGCCATGCCCGCCACCCCCTCCGGCAGTCGGGCCTTGGCCAGCCGCGCGCCGGTGGCGTCCATCAGCTCCACATCGTGGTGGTCCTCGGCCCAGTCGTCTCCCACGAACAGCCGCACAGTTCCTCCCGTCGATGTCTTCGTTCCCGCTGGTCAGCAGCCCGTGGGAGAGGCATCTGCGACCTAATGAAGCAGTGCTCACGCCGCATGCGGGCGGGCACGACATCCCATCAGCGATCAACTCTCCCGACCAACCGGCAGGGGCACGGTCTTTCATCAGGACTCGACGTCCAGGACACCCGAGTGCTCACCTGCCGGCGGCCACCATCCACCACGGAGTCTGCCGGATGGCTTACTCCCAGGACTCATTAGGAGACCCACTTGGCGGAGGAACCACGCGCGCCACTGGGGCGCATCGTCAAACTGTTCGGCGCCTATCGTGGCCGCCTGGCCGTGGTGGGCTCGCTCATCCTGCTCTCCTCGCTGGTGTCGCTGGCCTCGCCCTTCCTGCTGCGCGAGGTGCTGGACGTGGCGATCCCGGCCCGGGACACCGGGCTCCTCACGCTGCTGGCCCTGGGCATGATCCTCGTGGCGGTCACGACGACGGTGTTCGACGTGCTGCAGACGCTCGTCTCCACCACCGTGGGCCAGCGGGTCATGCACGACCTGCGCATCGCGGTCTACGGCCACCTGCAGCGCATGTCGATGGCGTTCTTCACCAGGACGCGGACCGGCGAGGTGCAGTCGCGCATCGCCAACGACATCGGCGGCATGCAGTCGGTCGTCACCTCGACGGCCGCCGCCATCGTCTCCAACCTCACCACCGTGCTCGCCACCATCGTCGCGATGCTCGCGCTCGACTGGCGGCTGACGGTGGTCTCGCTCGTGCTGCTGCCGGTCTTCGTGTGGATCAGCCGCAAGGTCGGCTCCGAGCGCAAGCGCATCACCTCCGAGCGGCAGCGCAAGCTGGCGAGCATCGCGTCCATGGTGCAGGAGTCGCTGTCGATCAGCGGGATCCTGCTGGGCCGTACGATGGGCCGCTCGGCCGAGCTGACCGAGCGCTTCGGCCGGGCCTCCGACGAGCTGGCCGAGCTCGGCGTGCGCACCAGCATGGCCGGGCGCTGGCGGCAGTCGTCCATCCAGCTCGTCATGGCCGCGATGCCCGCGATGATCTACTGGGCCGTCGGCCACACCGGGTCCGTCTCCGTGGGCACGCTGGTGGCGTTCACGACGTTGCAGGCGGGCCTGTTCCGGCCGGCGGTCTCGCTGCTGCGGCTCGGGGTCGAGGTGCAGACCTCGCTGGCGCTGTTCGGGCGGATCTTCGAGTACCTGGACCTGCCGGTGGACCTCCACCCCGGCCGGCGGGCGCTGGAGGACGTGCGCGGCGAGGTCCGCTTCGAGGAGGTCGACTTCTCGTACGGCGACGCCCCCACGCTCACCGGCGTGGACATCACCGTGCCGGCGGGCACCAGCCTGGCCATCGTGGGCGAGACGGGCTCGGGCAAGACCACGCTGAGCTACCTGCTGCCCCGGCTCTACGACGTCACCGGCGGGCGGATCACGATCGACGGGGTGGACGTGCGGGAGCTGACGTTCGAGACGCTGAGCGACGCGGTGGGCGTGGTGTCGCAGGAGACGTACCTGTTCCACGCCTCGATCGCGGACAACCTGCGCTTCGCCCGCCCGTCGGCCACCGACGAGGAGCTGGAGGCGGCGGCGCGGGCCGCGCGCATCCACGACCACATCGCCTCGCTGCCCGACGGCTACGACACCGTGGTGGGCGAGCGCGGCTACCGCTTCTCCGGGGGCGAGAAGCAGCGCCTGGCCATCGCCCGCACGCTGCTGCGCGACCCGCCGGTGCTGATCCTCGACGAGGCCACCAGCGCCCTCGACACGCAGACGGAGCGGGCCGTGCAGGAGGCGCTGGACGCGCTGGCGCGGGGCCGTACGACGATCACGATCGCCCACCGCCTGTCCACCGTCCGCGACGCGGACCAGATCGTCGTGCTCGACCACGGACGGGTCGTCGAGCGCGGCACCCACGACGAGCTGATGGCCCGCGGCGGCCACTACGCGGCCCTGGTCAGCCGCGACCAGCCCCTGGAACTCGTCTAATCCACTTTCAAACGTGTCTTGCCTCACATTCCGGCCAGACCGGAATCCGGTCCCGGGAAAAGGGTGTTTGCTCCCCCGGTGCATCCCCAAGGCAAGGACCCGTTTTGTCTCCCTCCTCCTCCACGTTCAGAGCCCTGCGTCATCACAATTACCGGCTCTGGGCGGGAGCTGACATCGTTTCCGTCACCGGCACCTGGATGCAGGTGCTGGGCGTCAACTGGCTCATCCTCACGCTGACCGGGTCGGCGACCAGCGTCGGGCTGAGCCTCGTCATGCAGGCGCTGCCGACGCTGCTGCTGGGGATGTGGGGCGGGGCGCTGGCCGACCGGCTGCCCAGCCGGCCCGTCGTGATCGCCGCCCAGGTGGCGCAGGCCGCCCTCGCGGCCGCGCTGGCGGTCATCGCGTTCACCGACGTGCGTTCCGTGCTGCCCATCTACGGCGTGGCGCTGGCCGGCGGGGTGGTCACCGCGCTCGGCGGGCCCGCGCTCGGCCGGTTCGGCGCCGAGGTCGTGCCGCCCGCCGACCTGCCGAACGCGATGGCGCTCGGCTCGATACTCAGCTCCGCCGGCCGCATCCTGGGCATGAGCCTGGCGGGCGCGCTGCTGCCGATCACGGGCAACGGCGGGCTGTTCGTGATCAACGCCGCCAGCTTCTTCGTGGTGATCGCGGCCGTCGCCGGCATGCGGCGCGCGGAGTTCCACGTGCTGGCCGCCGCCGAGCGGCAGCCCGGCGCCGTGCTCGACGGCCTGCGGTACGTGCTGCGCACCCCGTGGCTGCTGGTGGTCCTCGCCCTCTGGTTCGTCTCGGGCAGCGTCGGCCGCAACTACCAGGTCACCATGGCGGCCATGAGCGCCGGGCCTCTGGAGTCGGGCGCCGGCGGGTACGGCCTGCTGTCCACGGTCTTCGCCGTCGGCACGGTAATGGGCGGTTTCCTGGCCGCCACCCGGCCCCACTTGACGATCCGGCTGCTGCTGGTGATGGCGTTCGTGACCGGGGTGGCGCAGGCCCTGAGCGGGCTGATGCCGTCGCTGTGGGCGTTCGCGGCCATGATGCTGCCGATCGCGGCCGGCGCGGTGGCCCTGGACACCACCGTCTCCGCCAGGGCGCAACTCGACAGCCCGGAGGCGATGCGCGGCCGGGTGATCGCGGCCCTGTCCATCGTCAGCGCCGGGGCGGGCGCGCTCGGCGGGCCGCTGCTCGGTCGGCTCAGCGACACGCTCGGCCCGCGGATCGCGCTGGAGATCGGCGGCGTGGCCTGCGTGGCGGCGTCGCTGCTCGCGGCGGTGGCGCTGGCCCGGCTGTCCGGCCGGACGATCAGGCAGGCCGTCAGGGTGCGGCCCCGCCTCGAGAACGCCTGACCTAACCGGGAATTCTTCCTTACCCCTCTTTGGTTGCATACGGGTGAGCAGCTAACATACAACTGAACTTGGAGGTTAGCTGCATCCGAGCATCTAGCGAGGAGGGTGGAAAAAATGTTGTTGACCTCGATCGATCCGTTCGTCCAGGAGTTCGAGCGGCAGTTCAACCGCCTGGCCCGCCAGACCTTCGACAACGGCGCCGCCGCGATGCCGATGGACGGCCTGCGCCGCGCGGACGACGTGCTGCTGCGGTTCGACCTGCCCGGCATCGACCCCGACTCCATCGAGGTGACGGTCGACCGCGGCGTCCTCAGCGTCAGCGCACGGCGCGAGGAGGAGGTCGCGGAGGACGAGCGGCTGTTCGTCCGCGAGCGCACCATGGGCACGTTCACCCGGCGTGTCTACCTGTCGGAGCACCTCGACAGCGACAAGATCGACGCGGGCTACGCCAACGGCGTGCTCACCGTCCGCATCCCGGTCCTGGAGCGGGCCAAGCCGCGCAAGGTGGCGATCCAGCGCGGCGACACCAAGGCCATCAAGGCCTGACGCGCGGTCCGGGGGCGGGCACCCCCGCCCCCGAGCCACGAGGAGACCAGCGAGATGCCGGACCTGCCCTTCGACGACGAGCACGCGCCTCTCTACTCGCTCGGGCAGGTGGCGGAGATGCTGCAGGTCCAGCATGCCTTCCTGCGGCGGCTCGACCAGCACGACGTCATCAGGCCGAGCCGGTCGAGCGGCGGCCAGCGGCGTTACTCGCGGCGCGACATCATCATCGTCCAGCACGTCACGCGGATGGCCGAGGAGGGCATGACGCTGATCGCCATCCGCCGCATCCTGGAGCTGGAGCGGGAGGTCGCCACACTGCGCCACCAGCTCAAGGAGGCGCTGGCGCGGCTGCGCGACCAGGGGTGAGCCCGAGCGGGTGCCGGGCGGGGGCGCGTACTCTCTTGGACGTGCACAACACCAGATACGCGCCCTCCGGCATGGTGTGCAGCGTCGACCACCTGGCCTCGGGGGCCGGGCTGGCGACGCTGGACCGCGGCGGGTCGGCAGCGGACGCGGCCATCGCCGCCAACGCCGTGCTCACCGTCGTCGCCCCTCACATGTGCGGCCTGGGCGGCGACCTGTTCGCCCTCGTCCACGACGGCGGCGTGAGCGCGCTCAACGCCTCCGGCCGGGCGGGTTCCGGCGCGGATCCCGCCCGGCTGCGTGCCGAGGGCCACGCGCGCATGCCCCACCTGCACGACATCAGGTCGGTGACGGTGCCCGGCTGCGTGGACGGCTGGCTCGCGCTGCACGCCCGGCACGGCCGCCTG
This sequence comes from Nonomuraea sp. MTCD27, assembly GCF_041950495.1. Lineage (NCBI taxonomy): Bacteria > Bacillati > Actinomycetota > Actinomycetes > Streptosporangiales > Streptosporangiaceae > Nonomuraea > Nonomuraea sp. MTCD27. The sequence goes on from NZ_JBGNUW010000016.1 coordinate 204,473, forward strand.
CCCATGCCCGACCTGCTCGCGCCGGCGATCCGGCTGGCCCGCGACGGGTTCCCCGCCTCGCCGCTGATGGTGGCCGGCGCCAGGAACGCGGCCCGCCGTCCGGGCGGCTCCGACTTCGCCCCCGTACGCGCCGCGGGCGACCGCCTGACCAGGCCCGGCGTGGCCCGCGCGCTCCAGGCCGTGGCCGAGCGCGGCCGGGACGGCTTCTATCTGGGCGAGTTCGGCCAGGGCCTGATCGAGCTGGGCGCGGGCGAATACACCGAGGCCGACCTGGCCGCGCCCGGCGCCGACTGGGTCGAGCCGCTCAAGGCGCGCTCGTCCGGCCACGACGTCTGGTCGATGCCGCCCAACTCGCAGGGTTACCTGCTGCTGATGTCCCTCGCCATCGCCGAGGGCCTCGACCTGCCCGCCTCCCCGCACCATCCCGCCTGGGCCCACCTGCTGGCCGAGGCCGCCAGGGTCGCCGGGCACGACCGGCTCGACGTGCTGCACGAGGACGCCAAGGACCTGCTCGACCCGGCCGAGATCGCCGGGCGACGGGCACTGATCGACTCCCGGTCACGGTTGCGGCTGCGGGGGCAGACCGAGCGGGGCGACACGACGTACCTGTGCGCGGTGGACGGCGACGGCATGGGCGTGTCGCTGATCCAGTCGAACGCGTCGGGGTTCGGCAGCATGGTGTTCGAGCCGCGTACCGGGATCAACCTCCACAACCGCGGCATCGGCTTCTCACTCAAGCCCGGCCACCCCGCCGAGTACGGCCCCGGGCGGCGCCCGCCCCACACCCTGACCCCGGCGCTCATCACCCGCCCCGACGGCACGCTCAGGTCCGTGGTGGGCACGATGGGCGGCGACGCGCAGCCCCAGATCCTGCTGCAGGTCATCACCAGGCTGCTGCGGCACGGTGAGGAGCCCGGGCAGGCGATCTCCGCGCCGCGCTGGCGGCTGGGCACCGGCGGCACCGGGTTCGACACCTGGGAGGCGCCCGACGACGCGGTCCTCGACCTGGAGGAGGGCGGCGGCTGGGCCGACGGCCTGACGGCGCTCGGGCACCGGGTGGCGGCGCTGCCGTACGGGAGCTCGTTCGGCCACGCGCACGTCATCGACCTGCGGCCGGACGGAATGCTGGCGGGGGCGGCCGACCCGCGCTCGCTCGTCGGCTCAGCGATTGGACGGTGACCGTCCGGGTAGCTAGCGTCACCATGGCTACCGATGTCATCACTCTCATCACCCAGGACCACAGAGTCGTGGAAGGCCTCTTCGAGCGGCTCAAGAAGAAGCAGGGCGATCAGAAGGCCACCGTCGCCGAGCTGCACGCCCTCCTGATCGCGCACGCGCGCGCCGAGGAGGACCGCGTCTATCCGGGCATCGACGCGCACCACAGCGTCGAGGAGCACAAGGAGGCGGAGGTCCTCCTCGACTCCCTCGTACGCGCGGAGCCCGGCTCGGCGGAGTTCACCAAGACGCTCGACGAGCTCATCGCCTCCGTCACCCACCACGTCGAGGAGGAGGAGACCAAGATCCTGCCCTCGCTGAAGAAGTCGGCCGGCGCGAAGGAGCTGGAGCAGCTCGGCCGGGCGTTCAAGCAGCGCAGGGCCGAGGAGCTGCAGGCCCTGTCCGGCACGGGCGACGGCGCCACGAAGGCCGAGCTGTACGAGCAGGCACAGAAGGCCGACATTCCCGGCAGGTCCCATATGGGCAAGGAAGAGTTGGAGCAGGCCCTAAGGCACGCCAAGTCATAGGATTCCGGGCCGTTCCCTGGGTAGGGGGCGCGTATGACCGAAACACCTCCGAACCGGTACGGCATGAGCGACGAGCAGGAGATCGAGGTCGAGGAGTGGACCGACGATCTCGGCCTCACTCATGAAGTCGCCGAGGACGACCCGCAGCACAGGGACACGCTCGACGAGCGCCTGCGCCGCGAGGCTCCGGAACGGCTGCGCGAACCCCGCTCCAAGCACCGGCTGACCCAGCCGGACGAGGGGCTGGAGCCGGACCGGGACGACGAGGAGATCGGCGAGGACTGGGGCGACGACTCCGACGACCTGTCGGCGGAGGAGCGGGCGGTCCGCATCGATCCCGACGAAAATCTCACATGAGCCGTCCCAGGGCGGGGAGAAGAGCATGCAGGCCGTCGGCGATCACGTCGGCGGCCGCTGCTTGGGGGCGCTCGGCATGCAGGTAGCCCCACGGGCCGCGGCGCAGCAGCGCGGTCCGCATGCCCGCCGCGGCGGCCGGCAGCACGTCGTTGTCGAGCCGGTCCCCCACGTAGAGGATCTCGGCCGGCTCGCGCCCGGCGACCGCCGCGACCTTGGCGAAGAATCCGGGATCCGGCTTGGAGACGCCCCATCCCTCGGAGGTGTGCACGGAGTCGGCGGGCAGGTCCATGGCGACCAGCGCGTCGAAGGCCCGCCGCGGCTGGTTCCCGGCGATGATCACCTGGTACCCGGCCGCTCGGAGGCCGGCCAGGGCCTCGCGCACGTCGGGGTAGAGGTCGTCGGCGTCGAAGTGGTTGCGCAGGCCGGTGGGGTCGTCCCGCTCCCAGGCGGCCTCCTCGGCGGCGAGGTCGAAGCCGGGGCGGACGAGCCGGAAGGCGTCGCCGTGCGGCCGGTCCAGGGCGGCCATGCCGCCGAGCGCGCCCATCAGCACGAAGGGGCTGACGCCCAGCCGGCCGGCCCAGCGGCTCCAGATGCGCGTCTCGTCGATCAGCGTCTCCCCGACGTCGAGCACCACTGTCTTGATCATCGATCCCCCTGCTCGGCAAACCCTGTTTCACCTCATTCATCCGGGCACTAGACCACAGCCCGGACAAATACCTGCAAGGGGGATTTTTCCATGCAACCAGAGCGCGACGCGAAGGACCGTCAGCTCGACGAGCACCGTGTACCCCTCGACGATCTCAACATGACCACCGACCAGGGCGTTCCGGTCGACGACACCGACAACTCGCTCAAGGCGGGCACACGCGGGCCCACGATCATGGAGGACTTCCACTTCCGTGAGAAGATCACCCGCTTCGACCACGAGCGCATCCCCGAGCGGGTGGTGCACGCCAGGGGCGCCGGCGCGTACGGGGTCTTCGAGCTGTACGAGCCCCTCGGCGACCTGACCACCGCGGCGTTCCTGAACGACACCACGGTGAAGACGCCGACCTTCGTGCGCTTCTCGACCGTGGCGGGCTCGCGCGGCTCGGCCGACACCGTACGCGACGTGCGCGGCTTCGCCACGAAGTTCTACACCACGCAGGGCAACTTCGACCTCGTCGGCAACAACTTCCCGGTCTTCTTCATCCAGGACGGCATCAAGTTCCCCGACTTCGTGCACGCCGTCAAGCCGGAGCCGCACAACGAGATCCCGCAGGCGCAGTCGGCGCACGACACGTTCTGGGACTTCGTCCAGCTCCAGCCGGAGTCGCTGCACATGGTCATGTGGCTGATGTCCGACCGGGCGATCCCGCGCAGCTACCGGATGATGCAGGGGTTCGGGGTGCACACGTTCCGGCTGGTGAACGCCGCGGGGCAGGGGACTTTCGTCAAGTGGCACTGGCGGCCGGTGCTGGGGACGTACTCGCTGGTGTGGGACGAGGTGCTGCGCATCCAGGGGAACGACCCCGACTACAACCGCCGTGACCTGTGGGAGGCGATCGAGCGCGGCGTCTATCCCGAGTACGAGCTGTGCGTGCAGCTCGTGCCCGAGTCGCGCGAGCACGACTTCGACTTCGACCTGCTCGACGCCACGAAGATCATCCCTGAGGAACAGGTGCCGCTGCGGCCCATCGGCAAGATGACGCTCAACCGGAACCCGCAGAACTTCTTCGCCGAGACCGAGCAGGTGGCCTTCCACACGGCCAACCTGGTGCCGGGCATCGACTTCAGCAACGACCCGCTGCTGCAGGCCAGGAACTTCTCCTACCTCGACACCCAGCTGCTGCGCCTGGCCGGGCCCAACTTCCCGCAGATCCCGATCAACCGGCCGATCGCCCCCGTACGCAACGACCAGCGCGACGGCTTCCACCAGCACCAGATCCACGAGTCGCGCACCAGCTACGCCCCGAACTCCATCAGCGGCGGCTGCCCGGCGGCCATGGACGGCTACCGGCACCACCAGGAGAAGGTGGACGGCTCCAAGATCCGGATGCGCAGCCCCAGCTTCGAGGACCACTACAGCCAGGCCACCCTGTTCTGGAACAGCATGGCGGACTGGGAGAAGCAGCACATCGTGGCCGCGTACCTGTTCGAGCTCGGGCACGTCGAGCGCAAGCACATCAAGGAGGCCATGGTCACCCATCTGGGCAGGATCCACCCGGACCTGGGCGCCCAGGTGGCCCGGGGGCTTGGCCTCCCGGCGCCGGCCGGGGGCGGCCCGGTGCACGCGAACGCCTCGCCCGCGCTCAGCATGACCGACCAGCCGCGCAGCGTCGCCACCCGCAAGATCGCCGTCCTCATGGGCGACGGGGCCGACGCCGCCGCCGTCACCTCCCTGCGCCAGGCCCTGGAGGGACAGGGGGCGATCTGCGAGATCGTGGCCCCGCACGAGGGCGAGGTCGGCGGCCTCCCGGTGGACCGCCAGCTGAGCGCGGCCAACTCCGTCATCTACGACGCCGTGGTGGCGGCGGACGGGGCGGCGCTGGCCTCGATGGGGCGGGCGCGGTTCTTCCTGCTGGAGGCGTTCCGGCACAACAAGGCCATCGGCGCGGTGGGCTCAGGTCGGCAACTGGTGGAGGCCGCGCAGTTGCCCAACGACGTCGGGGTGTTCGTGGGGGACGACATCGCGACGGCCTTCGCGCAGGCGGTGGCGGGGCACCGCTTCTACGAGCGGGACGTGTCCAGCGTTCCCGCGTGATCAGCTTTACCGATCGGCCGCCTCCGCTCCCGGCGGAGGCGGCCGATCGTCTTCACGGGCCGATCGTCTTCACGGGCCGATCGTCTTCACCGGCCGATCGTCTTCACGGTGCGAGCTTCTCCATCGTCTTCCCGATCCGCTTCTCCGACACGGGGGTCGGGGTGCCGAGGGTCTGGGCGAAGAAGCTCACCCGCAGCTCCTCGATCATCCACCGGATCTCCACCACGTCCGCGTCCCCGCGCCGCGCCGGATGCAGCTTCTCCAGCAGGTCGTGATAGTCGTCCTCGACCTTGTGCACCCGGTCCATCCACTCCTGGTCCCGCCACGGCTCCTCAGGGAGCTTCGTCAGGCGGCGGTCGATGGCCCGGATGTAGCGCAGGATGTCCGGCAGCCGCCGGTGACCCGTGGCCGTCACGAAGCCCGCGTACACGAGTCTGGCCAGCTGCTCCCTGACGTCGTCGGTCGACGCGCTCGGCCGCAGGGCGTCGAGGCGGGCGCCGGCCTCGTGCCAGACGCTCAGGATCTGCTCCACCCGCGCCAGCACGTCCTTCGCCGTGCCGTACAGGTTCGCCCGCACGTGCTGGTAGAGGCGGTCGAAGCCGACCGGGTCCCAGGCCGGGCCGCCGACGTCGAGCATCAGCTTGTCCACGGCCGCGTTGACCACGTCGTCGAACAGCGCCACCGCCCCGCCGTGCGGGCTGCGTGACAGGGCCAGCTTGGCCTGGTTGGACAGGCCGCCGAGCAGGGACTTGGCCGGGTTGGTGACGTTGAGCAGGAGCAGGCGGCGCACGCCCGGCCAGTGGGAGCGGCGCTGCTCGGCCTGCGTCTCGAAGATCTTGATGGAGACCGAGTCGCCGGCGTCCACCAGGGCCGGATAGCCCTTCATCCGGCCCTGCTCGAACACCTTGGGCAGCGTGCCGAAGCTCCAGGTGTGCAGGCCCGTCTGCTCCAGGTCGTCGCCGGCCTGGGAGAGCGTCTGGCGCAGGCGCGGCGCGAGGCGGCGCTTGAGCGCGTCGAGGTCCTTGTCCTCGGCCACCGTGCGCCTGCGCTCGTCGATCACCCGGTAGGTGATGCGCAGGTGGTCGGGCACCTGGTCGAGCTGCCAGGCCTCGCGCGGCACGCGTACGCCGGTCAGCCGCAGCAGCTCGCGCTCCACGGCCGCCAGCAGCGGCTCCCCGCCCTGCTCGACCCCGGCCAGGACCTGCTTGGCGTAGTTGGGGGCGGGCACGAAGTTGCGGCGCAGATTCTTCGGCAGCGACCGGATGAGCGCGGTGATCAGCTCTTCACGCAGCCCGGGGATCTGCCAGTCGAAGCCGTCGGAGCTGACCTGGTTGAGCACCTGGAGCGGCACGTGGACGGTGACGCCGTCGGCGTCGGCCCCGGGCTCGAACTGGTAGGTCAGCTTCATCCGCTGCCCGAGCTGCTTCCAGGTGTCGGGGTAGTCACGGGTGCTGACGTCGGCGCCCTCGTTGACCAGCATCTCCGGCGAGAACGTGAGCAGGTCGGGCTGCTCCTGCGCGGCCTTCTTCCACCACGAGTCGAAGTGGCGGGCCGAGACCACGTCGGCCGGTACGCGCTGGTCGTAGAAGTCGTAGAGCGCCTCGTCGTCCACCATGATGTCGCGGCGGCGAGCGCGGTTCTCCAGCTCCTCGACCTCTTCGAGCAGCCGGCGGTTGTCCTTGAGGAAGCGGTGGTGGGTGTCCCAGTCGCCCTCGACCAGCGCGTGCCTGATGAACAGCTCGCGCGACAGGTCGGGGTCGATGCGCCCGTAGTTGACCTTGCGGCCGACCACGAGCGGCACGCCGTAGAGGGTGACCTTCTCCAGGGCGATCACGGCGCCCTGGTTCTTCTCCCAGTGGGGCTCGGAGTAGGTGCGCTTGACCAGGTGTTGCGCGAGCGGCTCGACCCAGTCGGGCTCGATCTTGGCGTTGACCCGGGCCCACAGGCGCGAGGTCTCGACCAGCTCGGCCGACATGAGCCACTGCGGCTGCTTCCTGGCCAGCGCCGAGCCGGGGAAGACGGCGAAGCGGGCGTTGCGGGCCCCGAGGTATTCCTGGATCGGCCTGCGGCCGTCCTGGCCGCGCTGCTTGTCCATGACGTCCTTGACGCCGATGTGCGACAGCAGCCCGACCAGCAGGGAGATGTGCACGTGGTACGGCTGCGCGTCCTGGCTGTTGGGCTGGGCGCCGAGCGACTGGCGGACCTGGCTGTAGATGTCCTGCCACTCCCGCACGCGCAGGTAGTTGAGGAACTCGGCCTTGCACAACCGCCGGAAGGCGCTGGACGACAGCTCCTTCTGCTTCTCGCGCAGGTAGTTCCACAGGTTGAGGTAGGCCATGAAGTCCGACTCGGGGTCGGCGAAGCGGCGGTGCTTCTCGTCGGCCTGCTGCTGCTTGTCGGAGGGGCGCTCGCGCGGGTCCTGGATGGACAGGGCGGCGGCGATGACCATGACCTCGCGCAGGCAGCCGTTCTTCTCGGCCTCGAGCACCATGCGGCCCAGGCGGGGGTCCACGGGCAGCTGCGCCAGCTTGCGGCCGACGCCGGTGAGCTTGCCCTGGGCGTCGAACGCGCCCAGCTCGTGCAGCAGGTTGACGCCGTCCTTGACCTGGCGGCGGTCCGGCGGCTCGACGAACGGGAAGGCCTCGATGTCGCCCAGCCCGATCGAGGTCATCTGGAGGATGACGGAGGCCAGGTTGGTGCGCAGGATCTCGGGGTCGGTGAACTCCGGCCGGCTGAGAAAGTCCTCTTCCTCGTAGAGCCGGATGCAGATGCCGTCGGACGTGCGCCCGGAGCGGCCCTTGCGCTGGTTGGCGCTGGCCTGCGAGATGGCCTCGATCGGCAGGCGCTGCACCTTGGTGCGGTGGCTGTAGCGGGAGATGCGGGCGAACCCGGGGTCGACCACGTATTTGATGCCGGGGACCGTGAGCGAGGTCTCCGCGACGTTGGTGGCCAGCACGATGCGGCGGCCGGTGTGGCGCTGGAAGACGCGGTGCTGCTCGGCGGCGCTCAGGCGGGCGTAGAGCGGGAGGATCTCGGTGTTGCGGAACTCGGCCTTGGCCAGGGCGTCGGCGGCGTCGCGGATCTCCCGCTCGCCCGACAGGAACACCAGGATGTCGCCGGGGCCCTCCCCCGTCAGCTCGCGGCAGGCGTCCACGATGCCCTGCGTCTGGTCGTCGTCCTCGTCCAGCGGCCGGTAGCGCACCTCGACCGGGTAGGTGCGCCCCGACACCTCGACGATCGGCGCGTCGTCGAAGTGGCGGGAGAACCGCTCGGGGTCGATCGTGGCGCTGGTGATGATCACCTTGAGGTCGGGGCGCTTGGGGAGGAGCTGTTTCAGGTAGCCGAGGATGAAGTCGATGTTGAGGCTGCGCTCGTGGGCCTCGTCGATGATCAGCGTGTCGTACTGGTCGAGCATGCGGTCGTTCTGCAGCTCGGCCAGCAGGATGCCGTCGGTCATCAGCTTGACCAGGGTGCGCTCGCTCGCCTGGTCGGTGAAGCGGACCTTGTAGCCGACCACCTCGCCGAGGCCGGTGCCGAGCTCCTCGGCGATGCGCTCGGCGACCGTGCGGGCGGCGATGCGGCGGGGCTGGGTGTGACCGATCAGCCCGCGTACGCCCCGGCCCAGCTCCAGGCAGATCTTGGGGATCTGGGTGGTCTTACCGGAGCCCGTCTCGCCCGCGATGATCACGACCTGGTGGTCGCGGATGGCTTCGAGGATGTCGTCTTTACGCTGGGAGACAGGCAGGTTTTCCGGATATTTCACCACCGGCACGGCTTCGCGGCGCCGCGCCAGTCGTTGCTCGGCCCGCTCCAGGTCGGCGAGGATCTCAGCGACGATCTTGTCCCGCGCGTCGCGGGAGCGCACCCGGCGCATGCCGTCGAGCCTGCGCCGCAGCCGCCGCTGGTCGCGCGGCATGAGGTCGGGCAGGCGAGACTGGAGCTCGGCGAGTGGAGAGGACAACGAAGGCGTTCCCATACTGCTATCAGGATATTTGAGCCCCGCATCCCCGGAGCCAACCGCCCATGCTGCCCGACAACGCCCACTCCTCGCATCCCAATAACGCCGTGTCTAGCGATCGTGAATGGTGATCACGTAACCCTCGGGGTCGGCGAAGGAGAACGTACGCCCGAAGGGGCCGTCGACGGGCGGGGTCACGATCGGCACGCCCGCCTCCCGCAGCTCGTCGTGCAGCTGCTGCGCGTCGCCGGCCTTGAGCCAGAGCGCCACGCCCGTGCCGGGCCGCTGCGGCAGCTCCACGCCGGGGAGCGGCTCGCGGACGGCGAAGGGGATGGGCTCTGTGGCGAACACGACCGCGTGCGGCGGGGCGACAGGGGCGCGCTTGAGCCCGAGGCGCGTCTCGTAGAACTCGGCGGCCCCGGCGAGGTCGCGAACCTGCAGGGCGATGAAGTCGACTCCGGTGACGGTCATGGCTGCTCCTTGTCATATGTCAGGAATCTGACTTGAGGACCATATGTCAGAATACTGACATGAAGCAAGAAGACCTCGGCCGTACCGTCGGCTACCAGCTCAAGCGGGTGCAGGCCGCCCTGCGCGCGGCCATGGACGGCGCGTTGCGCGCGCACGGGATCACGACACCGCAGTTCGCGTGCCTGGACCTGCTCGGCCGGCGACCCGGGCTGTCGAACGCGGAGCTGGCGCGCGGGGCGTTCGTGACGCGGCAGTCGATGAACGTGCTGCTGCGGAACCTGGAGGACGCCGGGCTGGTGGAGCGGCCCGCGACGGCTCCGTCGGGGCGCGCGCTGCCGACCCGGCTGACGCCCGCCGGGGAACGGCTCCTGGAGGCGGCCACGGCCGACGTGCTGGCGATCGAGCGCCGCATGACGGCCGTGCTGGGCCCGGCCCAGGCCAGGGTGCTCCTGGACCAGCTGGAGAGCATGGCCGACGCGCTGTCGGCCGACGGCCGGGGCTGACCCGGCCGCACACCCATGACCCAGGCCGGCTACGCGCGGGCGGCGGCGGCCGCGTGGGCGGCGCCGATGATGCCCGCCTCGTTCTGCAGGGCGGCGGGCTCCACGGGCGTGTCGAGATGGACGTACGGCAGGAACTTCTCGGCCTTCTTGCTCGCACCCCCGCCGATCAGGATCAGCGACGGCGAGAACAGCATCTCGACGTGCCGCAGGTACTCCTCCACCCGCTCGGCCCACTTCTCCCAGCTGAGCCCGTGCTCGTCCCTGACCCGCGCCGAGGCGCGATGCTCGGCGTCCTTGCCGTGCAGCTGCAGGTGCCCAAGCTCGGTGTTGGGCACCAGCACCCCGTCGGTGAACAGCGCGCTGCCGATGCCCGTACCGAACGTCAGCAGCAGCACGGACCCCTTGAGCCCGCGCCCCCGTCCGAACCGCACCTCGGCCAGGCCCGCCGCGTCGGCGTCGTTCAGCACCGTCGCACCGCCGAACAGCCGGGAGGCGTCCACGCCGACCCACGAGCGGTCCACGTTGGCGGCCGACCTGACCACGCCGTTCACCACGACACCGGGGAACGTGACCCCGACCGGACCGTTCCAGCTGAAATGCTCGACGATCGAGGCCACCACCCCGGCCACCTCGTCGGGCCCCGACGGGTGCGGCGTGGGGACGCGCAGCCGCTCTTCCAGCAGCTCACCGGCCTTCGTGTCGACCGGCGCACCCTTGATGCCGGAGCCGCCGATGTCGATGCCCAAGACGTTCATGGTTCTCCCTCTCCCCCGCCAGGCGCGGAAAACTCCCGACCCGATATTTGCGGGCCCGACTGAACCCGCCTCCCACCCTCCACGTATCTCGCGTCACAAGCGCTAACTAGGAGGCAACGGATGCGGCCACGCATCATCACACTCTGCGCTGTTGCGGTCGTTCTGGGAGCGACTCTCACCACTCCCGCACACGCCACCACCAGGACTCGATTCGACGTCATCAACCTTGTGTCGGATGTCAAGGGCAAAGCCCCGGTCACCGACCCCAAGGTCGTCAACCCGTGGGGCCTGGCCATGGGCAAGACTCTGTGGGTCTCGAACACCGGCACCGGCAGTGCCACCGTCTACTCCGGCACGGGCAAGAAGGAGCAGACCGAGGTGGCCATCCCGGGCGGAGCCCCGACGGGTCAGGTGTTCAACCCCGGCGACGGCTTCACCGTGAAGGGCAAGCCCGCCACGTTCATCTTCTCCAGCCCGAGCGGCGCCATCACCGGCTGGAACGCGGAGGTCGACCCGGCCAACGCGATCATCGCGGCCTTCACCCGCGGCGCCGACTACAAGGGGCTGGAGCTCGTTGAGACCGAGGACGGCGCCTTCCTGCTGGCCGCCGACTTCGCCGGCGGGCGCGTCCACGCCTTCGACGAGGACTTCCGGCGGATCCCCCTGCGCCGCTGGCAGTTCAGGGACCCGGCCGTCCCCTCGACCTACAAGGCCTACAACGTCGCGGTCGCCAACGGCAACATCTGGGTCGCCTACGCCCTGCGCGACCAGTCCACCGGCAAGCCCGTCTTCGGCGCCGGCAAGGGCTTCGTGAGCCGTTTCAGTGCCGACGGGCGGCTCACCGGCCGCATCTCCAGGGTCGGGCTCAACGCCCCCTGGGGCCTGACCGCCGCGCCCAAGGGCTGGGGCCAGTACGCCGGCGCGCTGCTGGTCGGCAACTTCGGCGACGGCACCGTACACGCCTACAAGCGCGGCCGTCACCTCGGTTCGCTGCGCAACTCCGACGGCAGGCCGATCGTGCTGCCCGGCCTCTGGGACCTCGAGCCCGGCACCGCGGCCACCGGCGGCGAGAGCTCCCTGTGGTTCTCCGCCGGCATCGACGGGACCAAGCACGGCCTCATCGGCGTCATCGCCCCGCAGGGCACGAAGGTGAGCTCGAACGGTGCCGCGGGCACGCCGTCCAGCAGCCCGTCGAACCATCCGTCGGGCCACCAGACGAGCGCCCCCAATACCCAGCCCCCCTCCCAGAATCCCTACGGCGGGTACTGACCGGCGCTCGGTCGCCGCCGCCCCCTGTCCTGGCGAGAAGCGCAGCTCGCCCACAACGGCGGGGGGCGGCGGTCACTCAGCGTTTCCGGCGCGGCCGGCGCGAGCCGCGCCGGAAACAACATCTCCGGGCGGGCCGGCCGGTCAGCCCAGGACGGCCGTCAGGTCGGCGAGCGTGCGGTAGTGCACGCCGGTCATGCCGAGCACCCTGGCGGCCTCCACGTTCGGCAGCCGGTCGTCGACGAACAGGCAGCGCTCGGGCGCGGCCCCGGCGCGCTCCGCGGCGATCCGGTAGATGCGCGGGTCGGGCTTGGCCACGCCGACCCTGGCGCTGCTGACCACGTCGTCGGCGAAGTACGTGAGCCCCAGCAGGTCGAGGTGCTCCTCCAGCGTGTCCATGGCGTTGGTCACGATGATCACCGGTACGTGCTCCTGCACCCGGGCCAGCAGCGCCCTGACCTCCTCGTCCACCCAGAAGCGGATCCGGATGAACTCGTCCACCGCCTGGCGGGCCCGCTCGTCCCCGCCGAGCGCCACGGCGATCGACTCGGCCCACTGCGCCTCGCTGACCTGGCCGAGCGTGGGAGGCGTGATCAGCTCGGGGTCGAAGGCCGTCTTCATCAGGGGCAGGCCGTACCGGGCCTCGATGTCGGCCTGCGCGGCGTGGTCGAAGTGGCGCAGCACGCCGTCGAGGTCCGTCAGAACAGCGTCAAAGGGGATCACAGCCCACCATTCTGCCTCGCGCGCGACAGCGGTCCATAGCCCACAGGTGCTGAGGGGACCGGCGGCACTACCATCTCCGAGACAGGATTCGGTATCGGAACGGTAGGGCATGAGCGATCTCCGTCTGCCACGCGAGCTGTGCCGGCTGTTCGCCGACGGCGGCAGGGGGCGCAGGCTGCCCGTGGAGCTCCCCCCTGGTGAGGTGGTCTGGCCGGATCCCGGCTACACCAGGCAGGGTGAGGCGTCGCGGCCGGCGTTCTGGATGAGTGATGAGCCGGTCTCCGGCGCGGACTGGAAACTGATGCGCGAGTGGCACCCGCACAGCGGCCTGTGGCCGCTCCTGCTGGACGAGTCGGCCCAGCCCTGGGGCATCGGGCAGATCGTGCCGGACGACCCCCGCCAGATCGACCACTTCACCGCCGAGGGGTTCATGACCGAGGTGTGGCAGGAGTGGGTGGCGCAGATGCCGCAGGACGCCCTGGACGAGCTGGAGCCGTACGGCGCGATCTGCCCCGGACTGGCCGCCCCGGGCGTGCCGCGGGCCGACGCGGGGGCGGTCGCCGACTGGCTGGCGGGCGAGCTGGCCGCCAGGGGCATGCCGCTCGCCCTGGTCGCCGCCGACCGGAGCGCGGACGCGCTGGCGGTCATGGGCTGGCAGGGGGCGCTGCACCACAACGAGTGGATGGTGCCGATGGCGGCGGTGGTGCGCAGCTGGGAGGACCGGTTCGGGGCGCGGGTGGTGAGCGTCGGGTTCAACACTCTGGAGCTGAGCGTGGCGGCGCCGCCGGCCGATCCCGAGCACGCGTTACACGTGGCGGCCGAACACTGGACGTTCTGCCCGGACAACGTCGTGCAGGGGCCGGGCGACCTCCAGGCGTACGCCGAGCAGCTCATCGGCGGCCACGCCTGGTCCTTCTGGTGGGACTGAGGTCCCAGCCGATCGCTGCTGCGATCCCTGCGGAGGGTCCCGATGGACCCCCCGCGGCAACCGTCGACGCGCCGTCAGGGAATCCGGGCCACTGCCCCGTAATTGCCCGACGCGCCGGGCTCTTCCGCACAGGCGATGTCGTGGCCGTCGGGCCGCCATTCCGGAACCCACACCAGCCCCGGCTCTACCAGCACCAGACCTTCGAGCAACGCCTTGACCTCCTCCCGGGTGCGAATCGCCTGACCGGGCAGCGTCATCGCCAAAAGGTCGTGAATGGCGGGCAGCAGCTCCGGCGGAATGGCGTCGAACGTGGTCTGCAGTAACGACAGGTAGCTCCTTTCCGGGACCACCTGCCGAATGCGCTTGATCACGTAATGGAAGTACTCGTCGTCGTTCAGGCTGTGGGCCGACAGCAGCAACACGGCCATGGGCCGGTCCCAGTCGAGGAACGTCTGCAGGACCCGGTCGTCGAGGAGGTCGTCGATCTCGCGCACGTCGCCCTCCACAACGCGTACGAGGTCGGTGACGGGCTCGATGGTCGCCCTCGCGCCGGCCAGCACCATAGGGTCGTTCTCCACGTAGACCACCCGCGGCACCGAGGCGCCCAGGGCGTCACGGGCCACGTCGTGCAACTGCCTGCCCGGTGGCAGGCCGCTCGGGACGCCACTCCCGACGATCACGAACTGGTCCACGCCCTCGGTCGCCAGGTGACGGACCACACGGCACAAATATCGGAGCACGGCCCGTGCGGCGGTCGTCGTGATGGGGGCGGCCTGGTCGTAGCGGCGCATGACGTCTCGGTCCGCCACGAAGTTGTTCTTCCCACCCGCGGCGGCGTCGAGAATCCGGGTGACTCTTGCTTGGGTCATCTCCAGCTTCGCCAGGTTTCGGATGGCACGCTGACGCATTGAGTGTTGCCCCTTTCCCCTCGCCCACTATCTCGGGAAAAGCTGATCCTTTCGGACCCCACACTCGATGACCCAGAACATATGATCCTCGCCCCACGGCGAAAGACAACCGGAAAAGCTATTGGATTTGGGTATATGTGCGTAACCATTCGCCCGCATAAATGATCTCTCAGGCGGGAACGCCGATCATTTACCCAGCGAGCGCGAAAGCCTTTCGCGATGGAGATTCAACATCTCGAAGGTCTCCTCGCGCGTCGTCGTCGTCACCGACAACTTGGTGAAGGCCTGGTGGTACGCCTCCACCGCGGCCGTCTCGGTGATCAGCGCGTCGGACTCGATGCCGTGGGCGCACGCGATGTCGGGCTCGAACGCCTCGGCGAAGCGCCACAGCGTGAACGGGCCGGTGCGCGGCACGTACGCCGGGTCCTCCATCGGCACCACGTGCAGCGAGACGTTGGGCCGCTTGGCGTGCTCGATGAGCACGTCGAGCTGGCGGAGCTGGACGTGCAGGCCGACGATCGAGCGCGTCAGGACGCTCTCGTCGATCACGGCCCACAGCACGACGCCGCTGTCGCGGGCCACGGCCTCCTGGCGGGCCAGCACGAGGGCGAGCGCCTCCTCCACCGTCTGCTGCCCGAGCGTCGCGGGGCCGGCCACGGTGATGGCGGCCCTGGCGTATTCCTCGGTCTGCAGCAGCGGCGGGACGAACTGGGTGTGGAAGGTGCGGATCACCGTGGCCCGCTGCTCCAAGGCGTAGGCGGTGGCCAGCCAGACGGGCACCGACTGCGCGTCGTACCAGGCGGCCTCGCGCTCTCCCCGCGCCAGCGCCAGCACGTATTCGCGGATGGGCGGGGCCGAGACGCCGTAGACGGTCAGCAGGCGCTCGACGGTGATGGGCGCGGGGGCGATGCGGCCCTCCTCGATGGCGGGGATCGCGGCGGCTCCCTTGCCGATCGCGGTCTCCACCTGCTCGACGGAGAGCTGGGCGGACAGGCGCAGGCCGTGCAGCCGCTTGCCGAGCGCCCGGCGCTGCGGCCCGCTCAGCGGCGCGACCGCCTCCGGGATGTCGGAGGTGGGCTCCGGCTCCTCGGGCAGCCCCTCGGCCCTGCGGGCCAGCTCCATCACGCCGCGCAGCACGGCCAGCGAGCCCTCCGACAGGCCGGAGGCGGACAGGCCGATCGTGGCCGCCCGCAGCTGCAGGTCCTCGACGGAGCCGGACTCGAGGTAGTCGTCACCGACCAGCCAGCCGACGCTCACCTGGAGGCAGGACGCCAGCGCCCTGAGCACCTGGAGGGTCGGGTTGGTCTGCTTGCCGGTGCGCAACTGGCTGACGTAGGCGCGGGTGATGGGGATGCCCGCCTCCGTCAGGGCGGAGGCGACCTGCGCGCCGGTGAAGCCGCGCTTGGTCAGCGCGAGATCGAGCCGCTCGGCGAAGTTCGCCACGGCACACCTCCTACCGCCCGTGAACTTTTCCAGCGTAAGGGACGTGGGCTCCAGTGTCCCCTGCCATGCGGGCAAGCTCTGCCACGCGGTCAGGTATCAACTTATGCGCAAACTGTCAGTTGACATAGCCCCGCTCGTAAGCGGACTATCGGAGCGCGTGGTAACTGAGGCTTAACAGCCTAAGGATTCTGGAGAGATTCCCCGGACAAGGAGGTGGCCGGACATGACCATGGATCCCGGAAATGGTTCCTGGTTCGCGGAAGATCCGGCCCCCATGGGGCAGGAGCGGGTGGTACAACGCATCTGCGCCCGCGTGGCCGGGCCGGTGGCGGGCGCGGGTGTGCACGTCGCCGGGCTGCCGCTGGGCGGACTCCAGGTCTGGCTGGACAGCCCCCGTCACCGTTGGCGCTTCTATCACCGGATGGCCCGCGAGTTGCGGCTGGCCGGTTGGCACACGGAGACGGGCCCTGATCGGCTGCTGTTGCTCGGGTGGAGTGCGGTCTGCCTGAGCCACCGCGCCAGGATGCTGGCCGCCGCCCTGACGGGTCGGCTGGCCGACTTCGACAAGACGGCGTTCATGGCCGTCATGGTCGCCACCCGGCTGCGTCATGAGGCGTTCCCGGCCGAGGACCTGCCCGACGAGGTGGAGGCTCGCTGCGCCGACGCGCTGCGCTGGCCCGCCCGGCTGGCCGATCTCGACGGCCTCGAACGCTGGTCGTCGCTGGAGCCGATGCGGCTCAGGCTGGCGCAGGTGGCCGGGCTGGAGGCCAAGGTGAGCCGTCGCTGCGGCGAGCATCTCGCCCTCGCCTCGAAAGTCGCGCGTACGGTGGCCGGTGGTGCGGGACCGGCCCGGCCGCGCGCGGCGGGCCCCCGAGCGGGGCTGACGGAGCGAATGGTCTGCGTCAGCGTGCCCAACGAGGTCGAGAGCGCGGTGACGGCGCGATGACGCTGACACCCCTACGCGAGCACCGGGCCGTACCGGTCCCGGCGACCGCGATCTCGGGGCGGCCGACCGACCTCCTCGGCCGGCGGAGCGTGCTCTCGCTCGGCCTGGCCCTGCTCTGCCTGGGCGCGACGGCGGTCATCACGGCCGCGCCCTGGCAGGTGCTGCCGGGAGGGCGGCCGGCTCAGGGCATCGGTACCGCGATGATGTGCCCCGTCGCGCTCGCGCTGCTCCTCGGCGCGCTGCCGGCAGGCCGAAGGGCCCGGGGCATCGCGCCGGCGTGCGTGTGCGCCGGCGCAGGAATGCTGGCGCTCGTGTGCGCTGGCGCAGGAATGCTGGCGCTGCCATCCGGCGGAGGGTGGTTGTCGGCCGAGTACGGCCGGCCCGGCCCGTTCGCCGTCTGTGCGGGACTGATGGCAGCGCTCTTGGCGCCGGCCCCGGCGCTTCCCCACCCCCCCGGCACCGAGCGGCACGTGCCCGACTTAGTCGGTTCGGTGCTGTTGGCCAGCGCGGTAGCGGCTGGCGTGCTGGCCAACTCAAGGGGTAGCGCCTGGGGTCGGCTTTCTTCCCGCCTGCGGGTCTGCGCGGCCTCGTTCGCCGTGCGCGGCCCCGGCGGGGGTTCGGCTCTGGGCGCCATCGGCACGGGAGCGGTGCTCGGGGGGCGATCGGCGTGACGGGCGCCACGGTGCTGATCGGCCGGCCCTTCCTTGACGGGCCGGCGCCCGGGCACGCCTCCGTGCTGGTGGCCGTTCCGCCGGCCGCCGTTCTGCTCGCCGCCACGGCGCTGGTGCGGGTCGCCGGGGCGTCGGGACGTGAGACCGGACCTCGATCTCAACGCGCGGCGGAAGAGGGGCCGGCAATACCACGCCGGCTCCTCGCCGGGCCGCGCATCGGCTTCGACCAGGTACGGAGCGAGGCCGCGAAGGAGCCGGCCCGCTTCGACGTTCGTGATCCATCCCCCATCCGATCCGGCAACCCGCGATAAACAGGAGCGATCATGCTCACCGACGAGCTGCGCAGGTCCCAACCACACGAAGTCCACGCGCGGGGCGTACGGCCCGGCGCGCCGCAGCCGCCCCAGGACGAGGATCCGGGCGGCACCCCGCCGGCGGCGGGATCGGCGCGCACGGTGCACCGGCTGCGCCGCATCCGCCAGGTGTCCGTCGAGGCCATCACCGAGATCGACCAGGCCCTGACCCATCGGACACCGCGGCACCGCGCCATCTGACCTCTTCGCCTTCCCGCACAGGAGGAAACCCATGCGCACCGTCCGGGGCACCCAGTGAGCCGCGGCAGGGTCGGCGTGATCGTGGCACCCGCGAACCCGTCGGCGGAACCCGAGCTGACCCGCCTGCTCGGCTCGCGGGCCGACATGCACGTCGCCCGCCTCCCCGTGATGCCGGGGGCGTCCCTGGCCGACCGGCTGGAGAGTTACAACGAGGCCCTGCCCGCCATGGCGGGCGCGTTCGACGGCCTGCGGCTGGACGCGATGGTCCTGGCCTGCAGCGAGCCCCGCTACCTGCTCGGCCCCGACGAGGACCGCGAGCAGTGCGCCGAGCTCACGGCGGTGACCGGGGTGCCGTTCGCCACGGCGACGCTGGCCACGCGCGAGGCGATGGAGCACGTCAGGGTGAGCGACATCGTGCTGGTGTCCCCGTACCAGCCCTGGGTCACGGAGCTGGCCGAGCGGTTCTGGAAGACGGCCGGGCTGAACGTCACCCAGGTGGTCCAGGTACGCGCCCAGGACGGCTACTCCTCCTACGCGGTCACCCCGCCCGAGCTGATCAGCCAGGTCGAGCTGGCGGAGCTGCCCGGGGACGCCGTGCTGCTGTTCACCGGCACCGGGCTGCCGACCCTGCCCGTGCTCGGGCCGCTGGCCAGCGGCAACGACCGGATGTTGCTCACCTCGAACCTCTGCACGGCCTGGTGGGCCCTGTCCAGAGCCGTCGGCCGGCACGTGACGCTCAGCCGCGTGCCCTACCGCCGTCACATGGCGGCTCACGGGAGGCGCACGGCATGAACGGCGTCATCGTGGTGGGAGCCGGGCCGGCCGGCCTGACCGCCGCGCTCTCGCTGGCCCGGGCCGGGATCCCGGTCACCGTGCTGGAGCGGGAGAGCGAGCTGCCCCGGCAACCGCGGGCGTGCACGTTCCACCCGGCCACGCTGGACCTGCTGGACGACCTCGGCGTGGCCTCCCGGCTGGTGGCCGGGGGCCGCGTGGTGGACCGGGTGCAGTGGCGCGACCGGTCGGGGATCGTGCTGGCCGAGATGGGCATGAACCGGCTGGACGGCCTGACCAAGCACCCGTTCCGGATCCACGCCGACCAGGCTTCGCTGACCCGGCTGCTGCTCGCCGCCCTCGACGTCTACCCGGACGTGGACGTGCGGTTCGGCACCCACGTGGACGGCGTGGCGGAGGGTGGCACGGGAATCCGGGTCCGCGTCGGCCACACCTGGACGCGGGCCCGGTACATGATCGCCGCCGACGGCGCGCACAGCACCGTACGCGGCTCGCTGGGGCTGCCGTTCCCCAGGTCCGGCTATCCGACCCAGGCGCTGCGGGTGTTCACCGACTCGCCGCTCGACCGGCTGCTGCCGAGCCTGGCGCCGCTGACGTACGTACGGGACGTGCAGCAGTCGTGCACCCTGCTCGGCCTGCCCGACCACTGGCGGATCATCTTCAAGATCCCGTGCGACGCGCACGAGCCGCTGTCCCCGTCGAACCTGTCCCTGCTGGTCCGCCGGGCCCTGCCGGGCGCGGGCGGGCCGATCCACGTAACGGGCGCCGACCGGTTCGGGCTGTCGCGGGGGGTGCTGACCTCGTACCGGTGCGGGCGGGTGCTGTTCGTGGGCGACGCGGCGCACCTGACGTCCACGGTCGGCGGGCTCAACATGAACGCCGGCATCCACGACGCGGCCGAGGCCGGCCAGGTGATCGCGGCCGTGATCGGCGGCTTCGCCCCGCCCACCGCGCTGGAGGCGTGGGCCTGGCGGCGGCGCTCGGTGGTGCTGCAGCGGGTCATCCCGCGCCGCGAGACGCGGCTGGCCGGCGTGCGCGAGCGCGACAGCGCCCGGCTCGCGGCGGCCATGGCGGGCCTGCGGGCCATCGCCGGCGACCCCGACGCCACCCGTGCCTACCTCGCGCAGGCGTCCCTGCTCGACACCCTGCCCAAGTCCGCCGTGTCCGACTCCGCGGGGAGGGCCTGACCGACATAGACGCGTCCGCGTACCGAATGGAGGAGGTGACACCGGATGTGGCGAACCCTGTCCGACGACGCGCGCCAGGCCATTCGTGACCTGTGCGACAAGCACGGAGCCCGCCTCTACGACTACTGCCGCACCGAGCTCGCCGCCGGCGACGCCGAGCAGGCGGTGGCCGGCGCCGCGATGACGGCGCACCTGTACGCGGACCGCGTGGTGGATCCCGCCCTGCGGCGGCCCTGGTTGTACGCGGTGGCCCGGGCCCACCGGGCGGTCGTGGCCAAGCCCGCCAGCATCGGCTCGTGGTCGCGCCCCGGCCGCATGTCGGAGCTGCTGCCCGAGGCGCTGCTGTCCCTGGAGCGCCCGCAGCGGGAGCTGCTCGACCTGTCCGTCCGGCACGGCCTGGCGGACCCCGAGCTCAGCGTGCTCTTCGAGCTGCCCGAGGACGAGGTCCGGGCCATCGTCTCCCGGGCCGCCGCCGGTCTGGAGGAGTGGTTCGCCGCGATCATCGCCGCCCGCTCCCCCGACGGCTGCACCGACTTGACCGCGCGGATGGCGGAGTGGGTCGCGGCCCCCGGCCGGCGGGCCAGGGCCCGGATCGGCCGCCACATCCAGACCTGCGCGACCTG
Source organism: Nonomuraea sp. MTCD27 (assembly GCF_041950495.1). NCBI lineage: Bacteria > Bacillati > Actinomycetota > Actinomycetes > Streptosporangiales > Streptosporangiaceae > Nonomuraea > Nonomuraea sp. MTCD27. Next base: position 225,043 of record NZ_JBGNUW010000016.1, read on the forward strand.
CCGGGCCGCGCCGAGGACCATGACGGCGGGGGCGCTGCTGCGCCGCCTGCCGATCGCGGCACTGCCCGGCACACTGCCCAACCGGCTGGCATCAGCGCAGCCGTTGCCCGGCGAGGGGCCACTCTGGCGGGCTGACGGCTTTCCTGTGCAGGCACGCACACTGGTGGAGAGCGGCTCCTCGTCGCCGCCTCCGCCGGTCGCTGACGCCACGCCGCCCGCCCCGGTCGCCGGCCCCACGACGGCGACCTCGGGAAAGCCCTGGTCGGCGGCGGGCGCGGCTGCCGCCGACCAGGAGCACCCGCCCGCGCCCGCCGTGCGCGGGCGGCACCCGTTCACGCCGCCGAGCCGGACGCGGCCCTTCCGCGGCGGCGCGTACGGCGACAAGCTGGTCTTCACCGCCGCCACCAAGGGCGAGAGCAACGGCGTGCACAGCAACGGCGCCGTCATCCGCTACGGCGGCATCACGCTGTCGAACCTGCAGCAGACGGCCGGCGGGGACGGCGCTCAGTGGCAGGAGTACTGGCGGAACCAGCCCGACGACGACGATCCCGAGCCGGGCACGCCGATCAGGGCCGTGGCCAGGCTCGGGCTGATCGTCGGCGTGGGCCTGCTGGCGGCCGGCCTGATCTGGGCCGTCATGAACGCCCGCGAGCACCCGGTCACGCTCACCAAGGCCGCCGCGCAGACGAGCGCGCTGCTGGAGGAGCCGTCGCGCTGGGTGGCCGAGGTCACCACCGAGAGCCCCACCGGTGGCACCACCGGTGGCACCACCGGTGGCACCACCGGTGACACCGCCGGGTCCGCGCTCAAGGCCATGCCCAGGAAGACCGCGCTGCCCAGGCCCGCGCCGCCGGTGGCCCGGCTGTCGCCGTCGTCGATGTGGCTGGGCGCGGAGCGTACGGGGTCGTTCGCGCTGTCGTGCACCGGCCGGTGCGAGATCACCTCGGCCACCGGCACCGAGGGCGTCGCCGTGTCCGGGACCCGCTTCCGGATCAGGGAGCGCGACGCCTGCGATCCCCGGCCGGGCGTGGAGCGGGGGAAGATCACCGTCCGGTGGACCGGCCGGACCACCGGCGACGGGCGGCGCACCGGTGGCACCACCGCCGCCGGCGGCACCCTGACGCTGAACGTGGCCTGGACCACGCTCCCGCGGGACGACGGCGACGGCGGCCACTGGAGCGGGTGCCGGTAGGGGCCCGGGGCCCCTACCGGCCGGGGGATCAGAAGAACTGGAACTCGGGCTCGGGCGCCGGCAGCTCGATCCGGTCGGGACCGCGGAACTTGGCCTTGTCCTGCGGCACGTCGGCCAGCGGCGTGCCCAGCACGAACGGCACGGTCACGCTGCTCTTGGCCAGGTCGATGGTGACGTTCGCGCCGGTGCCGGCCTCGTCCGTGTAGGTCGAGTCGGTGCCGGCGACGACGAGACCGATCCGGTGGCCCTTCTTGAACGTGTAGTCCTGCGGCAGCGTCAGCCACTTGACCTTGCCATACGTGCCCACGGGCAGCGGCGCGGACTGGCTGAGCGAGTCGCGGTTCTGCACGTCGATCCAGCCGCGGGCGACGATCTCCAGCGGGCGGGTGGCCACGTTCGTGACGACCTTGCGGTAGCAGGCGTCGTCGTCCGCCGTGCTCTCGCCGTGGCAGTCCTCCTCGGTGAGCGTGGTGATGCCCTGGTTGCGGCGCCAGTCGACGCGGGTGTCCTCGCCGAAGTCCACCAGGAGCGCGGTGAGGTTGGAGGTGGGCTTGTCCAGCTTGACCCGCAGGTCGGCGGTGGGCGTGCCGGACAGGCGCAGGTTGAGCGGGAGGGCGCCGGTGGTGAACGCCACCCGGCCCGGGTTCGCCGTGCCCACGTCGGCCACCATGTCGTTCTCGCTCATGGCGACGTCGGTGAAGGAGGCGGTGCTGTTCCTGGCGGCGGGCCGCAGGCCGAGCGAGCCGTCGGCCGACGGGCGCAGCGACGCCTTGAGCGCGAACGGGGCCGGCCAGTCGCGCTGGGTGATCCACTGCGCCGGGGCGATCTCGACGTCGGCGCGGGGCTCGTTCACGATCCCGTTGCGCACGCCGTGCAGCCAGTAGTCGAACCAGCGGTGCAGCGTGTCCACCCACAGGCCCCTGCGGTTCTCGAAGTCGAACGGGTCCACGTGCTGGGTCTGGCCGACCCAGATCTTGCGCGGCACGTCCCGGTCGGCCAGGGCCTTCCACCAGGCGGAGAAGTTGTCGGGCTTGACGTTGAGGTCGTTGACCGTGTGGATGACGAAGACGCTGGCCTTGACCTTGGAGGCGTCGCCGAGCAGGCCGTTGATGTAGTCACGCTCGGCCCAGAACGGGTTGTAGTTGCCCGTGTCGTCGCCGTCCTGGGCGTCCATCTGGTCGCGTACCTGCTGGCACTTGGCCTCGGGGTCGGTGTCGACGTAGTTGGCCAGCCAGGAGGCGTAGTCGTAGTTGTAGACGACGCCGTTCGAGCGCTGGTACTTGTACCAGGAGCTGATCGCCGAGATGGGGACGATGGTCTTGAGGCCCTCGACCCCGGTGGCGGCCACGGCGTTGGCCAGGGTGCCGTCGTACGACTTGCCGATCATGGCGGCCTTGCCGGTCGTCCAGTCGGCCACGGCCGGGGTGCCGTCCGCGCGTACCGCCTTGGCGCGGCCGTTCAGCCAGTCGATGACGGCCTTGCCGCCCAGCACGTCGGCCTTGCCGCCGATGTCCGGGCAGCCGTCCGACCTGGTGGTGCCGAGCATGTCGACGTTGAGGACGGCGTAGCCGCGGGGGACGAAGTAGTTGTCGTAGAAGAGCGGAAATTTCGTGACATTTCCGGCGGCGTCGTAGACCTTGCGCTCGGCCTCGTTGCCGCGGCCCGAGTTGTCGTAGTACGGGCTCTCGTCGATGACCACCGGGACCTTGAGCCCCGGTCCGGACTCCTTGGGCCGGATGATGTCCACCCTGACCTTGTCGAGGTTGCCGTCGAGGTCGCTGTCGACGGTCGACTCGACGTACACGTGCTCACGGACGGCGTCCGCGTAGGAGAAGACCGGCTGTGTGCGGCCGTTCTCGACGGTGATGACAGGACCGGCAGCGGCCTGGGCCGGGGTCGCGATCGCGAGGGTGAGGGCGACTGCGAAGAGGGCTGGGCGTAATTGTGACACGCATGTCCTCCGGGACAATTGACCAAATAAAGCGCAATCTCTCAGACAGCCCGGGAGGTGGCAAGATCCCAGGTATGGATGTTCGGGATCGGGTCCGGGGCTGCCTCCTGGGCGGAGCGATCGGTGACGCGCTCGGGGCGCCGATCGAGTTCCAGTCGTTGCGTGAGATCCGCAGGGATCATGGTGCCGACGGCATCTCGGGATATGTCACGACCTGGCGCGGTAAGACCGGCCTGATCACGGACGACACCCAGATGACGCTCTTCACGGTCGAGGGCCTCCTGGCCGCCCGCGCCGCCACCGCCCAAGCTAGCGGAGCGGGTGGCGAAGGTCTCGGCGCCGCGCGGGAACCGGCGGAGGTGGTCGGGGAGGTGGTCGGTGCGGTGCGGCAGGCGTACCTGCGCTGGCTCGACACCCAGCGGAACCCCGATCCCCCGCCGGCGGCCCTCCCCCACCAGACGGGCCGGCTGCGGGAGGAGACCTGGCTCTACTCCCGGCGCGCACCGGGCAGCGCCTGCCTGTCGGGCCTGCACCGGCCGTTCCCTGGCCCGGCGGCGTGGGGCGAGCCGGGGCCGGTGAACCCCGACTCGAAAGGCTGCGGCACGGTGATGCGCTCGGCCCCGTTCGGCCTGGCCCGGGCCGCAGGGCCGTCCGACCCAGGCCGGACCACCGCCGGCGAGCCCTCCGATCCAGGCCGGACCACCACCGGGGAACCGTCCGGTCCGGGGCGGGGCACCGCCGGCGAGCCCTCCGATCCAGGCCGGATCGGCGCCCGAGAGGCGTTCGAGCTGGCCGCGGCCTGTGCCCAGATCACCCACGGCCACCCGACCGGCTACCTGGCCGCCGGCGCCTTCGCCGCGATCATCGCCCGCCTGATGGCGGGAGCGGCCCTGGAGCCCGCCGTCCGCCAGGCCATGGACCTCCTGTCCACCTATCCGGGCCACGAGGAGACCACCACCGCGCTCCGCGCCGCCCTGCTGCTGGCGGCGACCGGGGAGCACTCGCCCGAGGCGGTCGAATCGCTCGGCGGCGCCTGGGTGGCCGAGGAGGCCCTGGCCATCGGCGTCTACTGCGCCCTCGTCGAGCCCGCCGTGGACAGGGCGCTGCTGCTGTCGGTCAACCACTCGGGCGACAGCGACTCGACCGGCTCGGTGTGCGGCAACCTCCTGGGCGCCCTCCACGGCACCGCCGCCCTGCCCGCCGCGTGGCTGGCGCCGCTGGAGGGCCGCGACACGATCGAACGCCTCGCCGCGGAGCTCGCCTGACCGTGCCGTGGCCGTCCCACCATCCGGACCCATCCCCCGGCAGGATCTAGGGTGGAGATTCTTCAGCCGATGAGGAGAGAGTTCATGCGTAACGTCGCCCGGACCTCGCTCGTGGACGCCGCCATCGCCGAGCTCCGCCGGGAGATCTCCGAAGGGGTATGGCCGGTCGGCACCAAGATCCCGTCCGAGAGCCGGCTCGCGGAGAGCCTGGGCATGAGCAGGCTGTCCGTACGGGAGGCGGTGCGGGTCCTGGCCCACGCGGGCCTGCTGCACACCCGGCAGGGTGACGGCACGTACGTGACCGCGACCGACGAGTCCAAGGTCGCCCTGCGCCGGCGGCTCGACACGGCCGCCGCCATGGACATCATCGACGTACGCCGCGGCCTCGACCTCGTCGCCGCCCGGCTGGCGGCGGGCCGGCGCACGGAGGAGGACGTGGCCGCGATGCGCGAGACCCTGGCCCGCCGCAACGCGGCCGGCCGGGCCGGCGACCTCGACGGCTTCGCGGACGCGGACGTGGACTTCCACCTCCAGGTGGCCGACGCGGCGCACAACCCGCTGCTCGCGGACCTCTACCGCAGCATGAGCGACGCCCTGCGCGACAGCGTCCGGGACCAGGAGCAGGCGGCGCTGGATCCGGACACGTCGCACGAGGAGTTGCTGGGGGCGATCGAGGAGAGGGACGCGGCGAAGGCGATCGCGGTCTGCGTCGCCATCCTCGACCAGCAGGAACGCGACCTCTGACCCCACCCCGCCACACCCACCCACCCGCCTCTCCGCCCGGCCCGAACACCACGGGCCCGATCCACACCACCGGGCCCGCGCTCTCGGCCTCCGAAGGCTGGGTCACGACGGGGCTGCGGCTGTTGGGATTTCCAGACAAAGTGTGATTCGTACGGCAAGGTCTTGGGCAACGCCGATCTTCGCGAGGTGCCCGCATGGACTGGCCGACCTGTCCCTCCTGTCGCACCGCCCTGTCCGGCCCGGTGGACACCTGCCCCGACTGCCGGCTGCACCTCCGAGGCCGCGCCGCCTCCGACTACCTGGCCGCCGCGGCCGCGCTCACCAAGCTCGAGCAGCGCCGTACCGAGTTGCTGAAGCGCCGCGACCAGGCGCTCGCGGGCATGCGCGCGAGCACCCCCACCGCCGTTTCCACCGCCGGGGCGGCACCCGCCGAGCCGGTCCGGGCGCCCGCGCACGCCGCCGAAGCCGGACCGGCGGCCGAGGCCGCGACGACCCGCGACCCCGCCCCGGCGGCCGAGGGGGTGCGGGGGCCGCGGCGGGATCTGTCGCATCGGGCGGTACAGAACCTGCTGCTCCTGCTCGGCGGGGTGCTGCTGTCGATCGCGGCGGTGGTGTTCACGCTGGTGAGCTGGCAGGTGCCCGCGTTGCGGGCGCTCATCCTGAGCCTGTTCACGCTGGCGGTGCTGGCCGCCCCCTGGCTGCTGGTACGCCGCCGCCTGGTCGCGACCGCCGAGACGGTGGCGCTCATCGGGCTGGTGCTGATCCCGCTGGACGGCGTCGCCATCACGCAGATCTTCGACGACGGCCGTCCCTCCGGGGGACCAGGGCTGGACCCCTTGTGGGGCTACTCGCTGGGCACCGCCGCGCTGAGCGTGATGTGGGCCCTGTACGCGTGGCGGGCTCCCCTGCGCCTGCCCACGCCGGTCGCGATCGCCCTGGCCCAGGCACCGCTGCCGCTGGCCGCACTGGCCGTCCAGCAGGGCCCGGCGCCCGCTCTGGCCTGGGTCGCCGGGGCCCTGGTGGCCACGGCCGCCTTCGACCTGGCCCTGTGGCGGGCGGCCCGGCGGGCACGGGCCGCCGCCGAGTACGTGACCACCGCCGTGGCGGGCTCGCTCGCCTGGGTCGCCAGCACGGGGCTGGCCGCGTACGTGACGGTGGCGAACGTCGACCTTCCCCGGCCCGGGATGGCGCTCGTGCTGGGGGTCGCCGCGGCGGTGGCCCTCCTGTGGGCGTCCGCGACGCGGGCCCGGGGGGCGCGCGCGCTGATCGCCGCCTGCGCCGCCCTCGCCGCGGCGGGCGCCTGCTGCGCCGTGCCCGCCTCCATGGTGCCGCCTTCGTGGCGGCCCGCCGTCGTAGCGGGCGCCGGCCTGCTGGTCCTGGTCGCCGCCCTCAGGCTTCCGGTACGCCTGCGGGACGGCGTTCGTACGGGCGGCGCGCTCGTGCTGGCGGTTACCGCCGCGTGGAAGGCGTACGCGGTGGGCGCGGTCGCGATCGGCCCGCTGGGCTGGCTCACGTCCATCTGGCGGGACGTCACCGGCCGCGCGTCCGACCTGCTGGGGCCGGGGCTCGTCTGGCACGATGCCGAGGCCACGCCCGTCGTGATGGCGGCCGTGGTGGCGGGGCTGGCGCTCGTGCCGTCTCGGGGCGGCGAGCTGTGGACGGCCGGGCTCCGGCGTACCCTCTTGCTGGTCTCGGCCTCGCTCGCCGTGCTCACGGCGCCGGTGGCGGCGGGGATGCCGTACGAGGCGGCGCTGGCCGTGGCCGTGGCGCTGGCGGGCGCGCTGCTCTGGACGGCCGCCCGCAGCACGCCGCCGAAAGAGCCGGGCCCGGACACGACCTCCGGGCACAAGCGCCTGGGCGGCGGGTATGTGGCGCCGCTGTGGCTGGGCGGGTACCTGGCCGTGCTGGTGGCGTGCTGGGCGCTGGCTGATCGGGAGGGTTCGGCCGCGGTGGCGGGCGGGCTGCTGGTCGCGCTCCTGGCCTGCGCCGTCGCCGGCCGGCCGTGGGCCGTGCAGGCCGTGGGCGGGGCTGGAGCGACGCTCGCCGCCGCGATGCTCGTCTGGGCGCTGTTCGGGAACGGGCCGGCCGCGGCGCTGGCGCTGCTCGGCGTGCGGGCCGCCACGCTCGTCGTGACCAGGCCGTCGCGCAGGCTGGCCGCAGCCGTCGTACGGGCTCGGCGGACGAGCCGCACCCTCGCCCTCGGCTCCCTGGACCGGCTGACCAGGCTGGTGCGCCCGGGCGGGCGGACGGCGGCGGAGGCGGCGGCCGTGGCGGTCGGGGTGTTCGCGCTGGCCGGGCACTCGCTCCCGGTGGAGTGGCTGGCGCTCCTGACGGCGATCGCGGCGGTGCTGGCGGCGGCCTCGGCGTGGCGGCGGCCCAGAGGCCCCTGGCGTACGGTGGCGGCGGTCGAGGCGTGCGTGCTGGCCGCGCTCGCGCCGCTGCCGCTGAGCAGTGCCGTCGTGCCCGCGCTCGTCGGCCCGTACGGCTGGCTGACCCACGCCTGGGCGGGTGCGGCGGAAGGCGCGCGGGAGGCGCTCAGCCCCTCGGGCCCGTGGCACGAGCAGCCGATGTTGCTGCCCGTCCTGGTGCTGGCCGGTGCCGCCGGTACGTTCGCCGCCTGGGCCCGCTGGGGCAGGCCGGCCGCGATGGGGGTGGCGAGGGTTGCGTTCCCGCTGGCGGCCACGACGTTGCCGGTGGTCGCCGACCTGCCGTACTGGGCGGCACTGGCCTTCCTCGTCGCCCTCACGGCGGGGCTGGCGCTCTGGTCGGCGATGAGCCGGTCGGCCGTGGGCAGCGCGAGCCTGTGGACGGCGACGCTGGCGGTGTCCTGGTCGCTGGCCGACCGTACGGCGACGCTCGCGGTGCTGGCGGCGATCGTGGTGACGTGGCTGGTGTGCGCGTTCCGGGGCAAGGGCTCGCCGGTGACGAGCGTGGCCTCGACGGTGGCCGGGCTGGCGGTGGGGGCGGAGAGCGTGGCGGCGGCGCTGGGCGGCGGGCTCGGCGAGACGAACGCGGCACTGGTCCTGCTGCTGGTGACGGTGCTGCTGTCGCGGGCCGCCGCGCTGCCGAACCTGCCGGGGGCGGTCGCGGGGCCGCTGGGCGGGGCCGCGCTGGCGTTGTGGCCGGTGGCCATGGTCCTGTCGCAGGACGTGGCACGGTTGACGCTGGTGCTGGCCGTGGGCGCGCTCGCGCTGGCCGGGGCGGCGGGGCGGTTGCGGGCGGGGACCCGGGTGGGCGCGTACGTGCTGGCGGGCCTGGTGGCGGGGGTGGCTCTGCTGCCGCATCTGGCTGTGTGGGGGATGGCGCTGGGGCTGCCGTATGCGGGGATCGGCCGGCCCTGGAGCGAACGCTTCGGGGGGTGGCCGATCCTTGCCCGGTCGTTCGAGGCCCGGGGGGAGGCGTTCGTGGTGGATCCCGGGTTCGAGCTGTCGGCGGTGGTGACCGCGCTGGGGGTGGGCGCCTTCGTGGCGGTGACCGGCGTGCTCGTGGCACGCGGGCTGCGTGGCGCGCTCGCCGGGCGGGCCGTGGCCACCGTGGTCGTACCGGGGTGCCTGGTGCTGGTGCCGGTCGCGGGGGATCTGGCGTACCCGTGGGTGCTGGCCTTCTACGGGGCGGTGCTGGTGGCGCTGACCGCGCAGGCGGTCTCGGGGGTCCGGCCGGGGGTGGCGGGGGTGCTGGCGCCGGTGTTCGGCGGGCATCTGGTGGTGTGGTCGCTGGACGTGGAGGCGTACACGCTGGCGGTGCTGGGCGGGGTGGCGGTGCTGGGGGCGGTGGCCGGGGTGGCGGCACGCAGCGAGACCGCGCGTACGGGTGCGGCCGCGACGTCCGCGATCGCGGCGGGCGGGCTGGCGGCGGCCACGGCGCTGTCGGCGGGGCTGCGGGTGGAGCAGGCGGCCTTCGCCGTACTCGCCACCGCCGCCCTGACCGCCCTCGCCGCCACCCGCCTGTCCACCCTCCCAGCCATCGCCCTCCCCACCACCGCCCTCCCCCTCGGCCCCGCCGCCGGACGCCGGGTAATCCGGATGGCACCGAAAACCGAAACGCCGGTCCGACACCCCACCCCTGCGGCGGCGCAAACCGAAGCGGACAAGCGGCGGCCGGTTCGAGCGGCGACGGGAGCCGAGGCCGACGAACGGCAGACGCTGCGGGTGGCGATGGAGGCCGGGGCGGACGAGCGGCGGCCGGTTCGGGTGGCGGTGGGGGTTGAGGTGGCCGGGTGGGGGCTGGCCGCGGCCGCGCTCGCCATGGCGGTGCGGGACCCGAGCCTGCTGAGCCTGGCGCTCGCCTGCACCGGCGGGCTCGCCCTGGCCGTCGCCGCCCTGCGCCGGGACCGGCGGCGCGCCGCCTGGTTCGGGCTGGGGCTGCTGCAGCTCGCCCTCTGGCTGCGGCTGGCCGACGTCGGCGTCACCGCCCCCGAGGCGTACACCCTGCCCCTCTCGGTGGCTGGGCTGGTCGCGGCGTGGACGGCCAGGCGCCGCGACCCGGGGATCTCCTCCTGGAGCGGGTACGGCCCGGCGCTGGCGCTGACGTTCCTGCCCAGCGCCTACGCCGCCTGGAACGACCCGGCCCTGGCCAGACCGCTGCTGCTGGGCGTGGCCGCGTTCGCCGCGACCCTGGCCGGCGCGTGGACCCGACTGCAGGCACCGCTGATCCTCGGTGGAGGGGTGCTGGTGGTGACGGCGGCGCACGAGTTCGCGCCGACCCTCGCCGAGCTGATGGGCGAGGGCCCGCGCTGGCTGCCGATCGCGCTGGCGGGCGCGTTCCTGCTGTTCACCGGCGCCACGTACGAGCACAGGCTGCGCGACCTGCGCAAGATCCGCCGGTTGATCGTCAGGATGCGCTGAGCGGCTGCCCTCACCGGTCGTGGACGTGCCGCAGTTGCATGACCGAACCGGGACAATGGGCACATGTGTTCGATGTCCAGGATGACGTGAGACAGGTCGAGACACTAGGCTGGTGATGTGGGCCGGTGGGACGACAGGGAGCGCGCCGCGTTGGTGGCGCTACTTCGGCACACCTCCACGGAGAAGGGCGAGCGCGAGCTCGTCCAGCGACTCGCCGATGAAGCATCGCCGGTGACGGTGCTGCGCGAGCACCTGGCGCCCGTCGACCTGTTCTCGGATCCCGTGGATGAGGCTATCGCCAGAGCCACGGAGGAGATCACGTCCTGCGAACGGGACGGCATCCAGGTGATCACCCTGGGCGATGATCATTACCCACACCGCCTCCGCGACGTGTTCGACCGGCCCCCGCTGCTCTTCGCCCGTGGGGCGGTCCGCGCTGAGGACGACGGGGTGGCGGTGGTCGGCTCCAGAGCGGTCTCATCAGAAGGCCGGGCCATCACGGCCGAGTTGGCCACGCGACTCGTGGAGCGTGGCCTCACCGTGGTCTCGGGCCTGGCCGCCGGCGTCGACACGGCCGCACATCAGGCCGCACTCCGCGCGGGCGGCCGAACGGTGGCCGTCATAGGTACGGGGATCCGCAAACATTTTCCCCCCGAAAATCGCGATCTTCATCGGGAGGTCGCGGAGCAAGGGACGGTGTTCTCTCAGTTCTGGCCGGACAGAGCACCGGACAAGACGACGTTCCCGCTGCGCAACGGCACGATGTCGGGCTACAGTTTGGCGACGATCATCGTCGAGGCCGGTGAGCGGAGCGGGACCCGCATCCAGGCGCGCAAGGCGGTGGAACACGGCCGGCCCGTGATCCTGATGCGCTCCGTGCTCGACCGCACCGAGTGGGGACGGGTCACGGCGGGCAAGCCCGACGTCCACGTGGCTCAGGACACCCACGAGGCGATGGCCATCGTCGATGACCTGCTGGACCGTCCCAAGCAGCTTGAGAGTTTCCTTTCGGGGATTGGCTGACTCCATTGTCGGAGACATCACCGGCGCTCCGGCAGATGATTCGTGAGCGGCTTGGCGCGGTCATGTCGAACCCTCTCCGCATACCGAATGTCACGTGCGACATCTGCACAGGTCCCGTCTCCCCGCAATACAGGCGGTGCTACCGCTGCAACGTGGATGCCAGCCGAGGACAAGTGCCCGTCGCGGGCCGGGTCGTCCCGTTGAGCTATGCCATTGTGGGCACCCAGGCGGACCGGGACATGTACCGGTACAAAGATCCGATGCCCGAAGCCCAGCGGCTCCGCAATCCCTCTTACCAGCGGTTACTTCTTCTCCTTCTGGGATTTTCCCGTACCCACGCGTCGTGTCTCGATGTCGTGGCCGCCAGGCCCGTCACAGGCGTGACGACGGTTCCCTCGCTTCGGGGACGTACTGGCACCCATCCTCTCGCCACGCTGGCAGCCGTCCTTCCAGATCGCTGGGCCCGGCTGAGGCTCGAAGCCGCTCCTGACATTCCGGAGGCGCAGCGACGAGAGGCTCGGCCCGAGCACTTCATCGTGCCTGATCCTGCGACAGTGGCAGGCAGGCACATCGTCGTGCTGAAGGACACCTGGGTCCAGGGCGGGCACGCGCAGTCCGCAGCCGGCCGCGCTCCTGCTCGGGGGAGCCGCGGAAGTGACCATCGTGGTCATCGCACGCCGCATCCGCACCGACTTCCAGCGATCGCTCGTGGAAGCCTCCCTGCAGCGAATTCTCACCGACCGCGAATATTCCGTGGACGTCTGCCCCGTCACGGGTGACGGCTGCCGCTCGCCGTTACCTCCTCGGCCCACACCGTAGGCCGTCATGCGATGAGCAGGACGACGCCGGCGGCTATTCCCAGCGCGAGAGAACCTGCCGCGGCCACGAGGGCGACCGTGCCCGTCCGGCTCTCCCCGGCTCCGCCCTCCTGGGCGAAGACCGGCCGGATCCAGCGCAGGTAGTAGAAGACGCTGGCCACCGTGTTGGCGACGGCCAGGACCGCGAGCCAGGCGTATCCCCCGTCCCAGGCTGCCGCGAACATCAGCAGCTTGCCGGCGAAGACGGCCGTCGGCGGGGTTCCGACGAGCCCCAGCAGGCACACGACCAGGGCGAAGGCCGTCCACGGCGACCGCCTGGCCAGCCCGGCGTAGTCGGCCAGGGTGTCCGTGCCCGCCGTGACCACGACGGCGAAGGCGCCCAGGTTCGTGATCGCGTACGCGGCCAGGTAGAACAGCAGCGCCGGCTCCGCCAGGTCCGTACGCCCGGCCACGGCCACCGGGACCAGCAGGTAGCCGGCCTGGCTGACCGTCGAGTACGCCAGCAGGCGGCGCACGTTGTCCTGGTGGAAGGCGGCCAGGTTGCCCAGCGTCATCGTGGCCGCCGCGACGACCGCGATCAGCGCGGGCTCGTCGAACACCCCGGACGCCAGCCGGTACAGAGCCGCCAGCGCCCCGATCTTGGGCACTGTCGTCACGAACGCCGCCACCGGCCGCGACGCACCCTCCGCCACGTCGGGCACCCAGAAGTGGGCGGGCACCCCGCCGGCCTTGAACAGCAGCCCGGCCAGCAGCAGGACCGCCGCCACGGCGGGGGCGCGGGTCTCGGGGTAGGCGGTGGCGCCGGAGGAGCCGTACGCGATCGTGACGCCGGCCAGCATGAGCACGCCGAGGAAGGCGCCCATCAGGTAGTACTTGAGCGCCGCCTCGGTGCCCGGCGCGTCCTTGGCGAAACCGGCCAGCGCGTACGCGGGAATGCTCGCCAGCAGGTACGCCGCCACGAGCACGAGCAGGTCCCCCGCCCCCGCCATGGCGATCGTGCCGAGGGCGGCCAGCGCGACCAGCGTGTACAGCTCGCTCTCGCGCGCGTTCCCCCTGGCCCGGCCGGCGGCCAGGCAGATGACGAGGATGGTGGCGAGGGCGACGGTGAGGCGGGTGACGTTCGTGACGCGGTCCACGACGTACCCGTCGAACGCCATCGTCTCGGGATTCATCGTGGTCGCGGCGGCCGCGCCGGCCAGTGCCACCCCGTTGGTCCAGGCCACCACGCGCTGGCGATCCCGCGCCACGAACAGGCCCGTGACCAGCCCGGCCACCGCGCCCGCCAGGATCAGCAGCTCGGGAAGCAGCGCCAGAAGGCTCATCGGCCGGCCAGCGTCACGACGGCCTGGGCGGCGGGCTCGATCAGGTCGAGCAGCCAGCGCGGTGCGATGCCGATGACCAGCGACAGGGCCAGCAGCGGGGCGATCGCGGCCGACTCGTGCGGGCGCAGGTCGGCGACCCGGCCGGTCAGCTCGCCCGGCTCGCCGAGGAAGGCCCGGTGCAGCATCCGCAGCAGCAGGGCCGCCGTGATGAGGATGCCGGTGAGGGAGACCGCGCCCGCGACCACGGCGCCCGCCCCGATGACGCCGGTGAAAATTTGAAATTCGGCGATAAATCCGGAAAAGCCGGGAAGGCCCAGCGAGGCGAACGCCGCCATCGCCGTCAGCCCGCTCAGGACCGGCGCCTGTCCGGCGATCCCGCCATATTTACCGATCTGGTAGCTCCCGGCCCGGTCCCACAGGACGCCGGAGATCAGGAACAGCGCGCCGGTGATGAGACCGTGGCTGACCATCTGCGTGACGGCCCCGCTGACCGCCAGCTCCCGCGCCGCCCGGCCGCCGCTCAGCCCGGCCGCGCCGAGGGCCAGGACGATGTAGCCCATGTGGTTCACGGAGGTGTAGGCGATCAGGCGTTTCAGGTTCTCCTGGGCGAGGGCGACCAGGGCGCCGTACAGGACGCTGAGGACCCCGATCGCGATGACCACCCAGGCGTACGCCCGCCACTGCCCCGGCAGCATGGGCACGGCGATGCGCGCCAGGCCGTACGTGCCCATCTTCAGCAGCACCCCGGCCAGGATCGCCGAGCCGGCGGCGGGCGCGTCGGTGTGGGCGGGCGGCAGCCAGGTGTGCACGGGCACCACCGGCGTCTTCACCGCGAGCCCGATCCCCACGGCGAGCAGCACCGCCGCGCCGGCCGGCGGCGGGTTCGCGATCAGGTCGGCCATGTCGAACGTGTACGGCTCGGCGGCGAGGTAGAGGCCGATGAAGCCGAGCAGCAGCGCCAGCGAGCCGAGGAACGTGTACAGGAAGAACTTCAGCCCCGACCGCGCCCGGTCCCCGTGCCCCCAGCCGACGATCACGAAGTACATGCCGACGATCGCCAGATCGAAGAAGACGAAGAACAGCAGCAGGTCGAGCGCCGCGAACACGCCGAGGCAGACGGTCTGCAGGAACAGGAACAGCGCCGCGTACGCCCGGGGCCGGTGGGTCTCGCCGAGCGAGTAGACGGCGCAGAGGAGGAACAGCAGCGAGGTCATCGCGATCAGTGGAAGCGACAGGCCGTCCACCCCGACGTGGTAGCCGGCGCCGACGGAGGGGATCCAGCGCAGCCTGGTCTCGTACGCGGTGCCGCCGCCGTACCCGGCCCACATGGCGACGACCAGGGCCAGGTCGGCGGCCGTGGCGGCGATCCAGATCCAGGTGGCCGCCCGCGCGCCGAGCCGGGGCAGGGCCAGGAGCGCGGCGGCGGCCGCCAGGGGCAGGAAGATCACGATGGAGAGCACGCTCACCTCAGGATGGCGAATGCGACGGCCAGCACGATCAGCGCGACGGCCGCCTGGGCGAAGTAGAGGTGTACCTGGCCGGTCTGCGGGCGCCGGGCCAGCGCGCCGAGGCGGCCGGCCGTGGCGGCGACCGCCCGTACGGCGCCGTCCAGCCCGGCCTCGAACGGGGCCCTGACGATCCGGGCGGCGCCCAGGCCCGCGCGGGGCACCGCCGCCACGGCGGCGTCGACCGCCCGGTCGTCGAACGCCCCGGCCGCCCCCGCCACCGCCCTGCCCGCCCGGGCGGCACCGTGCACGCCCGCGTCCAGCACCCGGTCGTCGAACCGGGCGAGCGTCCGGGCCAGCGCCATGACCGGCCGCGCGACGAGCACCACGGCCGCCCGCTCCAGACCCAGCCACCCGCCGAGCACCCCGCCCGCCCGCCGCGCCGGGACGACGACCGTACCGGGCCGGATCAGGATCACGGCGGCCACCACGGCGAGCGCCAGGCCGCCGGACAGCGCAAGGCCGCCGATCGTGGGCGCGGCCGCGCCGGGATCGCCGACCAGCCGCCCCCACGCCTCGAACACCCCGGGCACCCCCACCACCCCGAGCCCGGCGGCGGCCAGGGCGAGCACCGGCATCGGCGCCCGCTCCCACCCCGTCACCACCCGACCGGGCGGGCGACCGCCGGCAGGCCGCCCCCAGACCGCGACCAGCGCCCTGGCCGAGTACGCGGCGGCCAGCAGCGCGGCCACGAGCAGCACCGCGTACAGCCCGGGCTCCCGCACCGCCCCCAGGATCGTGTCCTTGGTCACCCACAGCGACAGCGGCGGCACCCCCGCCAGCGCCACCGCCCCCACCCCGAACGCCACCCCCACCACCGGATACCGCCGTCCCGCCCCGCCCAGCCCGCGCAACTCCTCCGTCCCGAGCGCCGACAGCCAGGCCCCGGCCCCGAGGAAGAGCAGGCTCTTGACGGCGGCGTGCGCGACGAGGTGCGCGACACCCCCGGCGACGGCCGGCAGCCCCGCCGCCGCCACCATGAACCCGAGCTGCGCACACGTGGAGGCGGCCAGGAGCTGCTTGAGATCGCGCTGCGCGACCGCGACGGCCCCGAGCAGCAGCGCCGTCACCGCCCCCGCCCAGGTCACCACGGCCGCCGCCCACCCGGTGGCGGCGAGCAGCGGCTGCACCCGCAGCAGCAGGTACGCCCCCGCCGCCACCATCGTCGCCGAATGCAGCAGCGCGGACACCGGGCTGGGCCCGGCCATCGCCCGCGACAACCAGAACGAGAACGGCAGCTGTGCCGACTTCCCCAGCGCCGCCAGCACGATCCCGCCCGCCACCAGATCCCGCCACGGAGCCTGCGGCAGCCCCGACAGCAGGAGGGCACCGCCCCCTGCCATGGCCGCCCCGGCCGCGAAATAGAGCCCCAAATCCCCGGCCCGGGTGGTGAGGAAGGCGACGGTGCCGGACCGGACCCGTCCCGGTTCGTGCCACCAGTAGCCGATGAGCGCGTACGACATGGCGCCCATGACCTCCCACCCCATCAGCAGCAGCAGGAGGTCCGTGGCCGTGACCGTCACCAGCATCGCGCCCAGGAAGATCAGCATGAGCCCGTGGAACCTGGCCTCCCGCAGCTCCCCCGCCGCGAAGACCAGCACGGCCAGCCCGGCCGCCGCCACCGTGATCACCATGACGGCCGACAGCCCGTCCACGGCCAGCCCCTCCTGGAGGAGCAGCCGGGTGGTCACGGCGGGCCTGGTCACGGCCGCGTGCGCGGCCAGCGCCAGTGTCAGCGCGGCCACGGGGATCGCCACGGCCCGGCCCGCCCGCCGTACGAGCAGGAGGGCGCCGCCCGCGCCGATGGGCAGCAGGGGCAGGAGCCACAGGAGAGCGCTCACCCTCTGAGGTCTCCGGCGTCGTCGGTCATGTCCACGTCGCGCGCGCGGAAGATCGCGGTGGTGACCGCGAAGCCCATGGCCATCTCGAGCGCCATGACCGTGACGGCGACCAGCACGAGGACCTGGCCGTCGGCGGTCTGGGGCGCGACGAAGTACCAGAAGGCGCCGCCGGCCACGATCAGCCCGTTGATCATGAGTTCGAGGCCCATCATGAGCATGACGATGGACTGCTGGGACAGGGCGCCGTACAGGCCGACGGAGAACAGCGTGGCGGCCAGCAGGAGGAAGGCTTCGAGCGTCATCGGTCGTACCGCCCCCGGTGGGTCGCCAGCACGACGGTGGAGATCATGGTCGCCAGGATGGCCACACCGATGACCATCATCACGAGCATCTTCGGCCCCATGATCGACAGGCCGAGCGCGCGCGTGGGGTCGGCGGGCGGCCGCCCCTTCCGCTCGGGCCACGGGGCCAGGAACACCCCCGCGGCCAGCAGCACGAAGACGGCCCCCGCGATCAGCTCGGCGCCCCGGGGGTTGTGCACCATCTTCATGGGGGTCAACCCGCCCGGGTTCATCATGTACATGATCATGAATACCGCCATGACCAGCATCTCCATGACCATCATCAGGATCACCAGCGCGCCCACGTAGTGCAGATCGACCAGCAGCAGCGTCCCGCCCACGGCCAGCAGCGAGGCCAGCAGCGCGAACGTGGCCCGCGCCATCGAGTCGACCACGAAGACGGCCACGCCGCTCGCCACGGCGAGGACGGCGAGCACCCAGAAGGCCACGCTCACGGGAGCACCACGATTCCGACGACCAGCGTCTGCACGAGCGCGAGCGGGATCAGCACCACCCACGCGAACTTGGTGAACCGATCCATCCGTACGGCCGGGACCCGGTGCTTGACCAGCACCAACACGCACAACACGGCCACGGTCTTGATCGCCGCCCACGCCCAGCCGGGCAGCACCGGCCCCGCGCCGCCGCCCAGGAACAACGGCACCGCGGCGGCGGCCACGACGATCAGCAGCGCGTACCGGCCGATCGTGAACAACAACCGGTCGGCCCCCGCCAGCTCCGCGGGCACCCCGCCGGCCACGTCCCGGCCCAGCGGCTGCCCCAGGGGACCCCAGAACGCCATCGCCGCCGCCGAGATCAGGTAGACCACGAACGCGACGGGCATCCACACCACGAACCACAGCTCCCGCTGAGCCGCCACCACGTCGCCGATCCGCAACGACCCCGCACCCAGCGCCACCGTGATCAGCGCGAACATGTGCGGCAGCTCGTAGCTCAGCCCCTGCACCAGGAACCGGTAGCCGCCGATCAGCGGGTACACGGAGTTGACCCCCCACCCGACCAGCCACAGGGCACCCCAGACGCACACCTCCATGGCGTTGAACCAGACGATCCCGACACTCGTGTCGAGCACGGGCGCCTCGCCGACGGGCAGCACGACGGCGGCCAGGAGGGCGGCGAGGAGCAGGGCGATGATGCCGGTACGGACGAGCAGGCCATCGGGTACGAGCGTGCGCCGCCGCCGCTGCGTCACCAACCGCGCCACCTCCCCCAACGGCACCCCCATGGCACCACGCCGCGCCCCGCCCAGGCCGGCATCGAGCGCGGCGGCCACCCACCCGAGCCCCACCAGCCCGAGCACCAGCCCCACCGCCTCACCCACGGCGCACGCCTACGTGCTCACCCACACGCTCACTAACGTGCTCACTCACTGGACACCGCCGACCCGGCGGGCAACTGCTCGACGTCCGGATCGAGGCTCGCCACGACCAACCGCCCCACGGCCAGCTCGGCCCCGGCGAGCAGCTCCGGCAACATCGAAAGCGCCGCCACGGACGTGGACCCATCGAAGTGTCCGGCCGCCCCCGCGGGCGCGCGTCCGTCCAGGGCGTCGAGAGCGGCCCCGGCCGAGTCCAGCCACCGATACGCCCGATCGAGCACGTCCCCCCGCATCCATCCCGGCCCGCCCTCGACCACCCCCGCCCCCCGAAGCATCCAGCGCAGCACCCGGGACCGCCGCACCCGCCGGGAGAACCGCTCGTAGTCGCGTCTCACCGAGGCGGCGGAGGAGCCCGCGAGCAGCCGGTCCCGGAGCGACCGGGCCTCCCTGGCCGCCGCGGGCCACCCGGCGACGCCGAGCAGCCGCCCGAGGCTGTCCAGGCGAGCCGCCGCCGCCCGCCGCCCCGCCTCCTCGCGGCGCACTCCGCCCGCCCGCCGCCAGGGCTCGTCCCAGAACCCCACGCCACCGGGGCGGCCCGGCGGTACGACCCGTACGACGGCCTCCTGGATCACATCTCCCTGCAGCACGGTCTCGACCACGAGCCCGGCGGGCCAGTCGGCCAGCACGGGCCCCAGCGGCACGTGCAGCCGATCCAGCTTCAGCCCGTCCCGATCCGGCCCGCGCTCCGCCGTACCCACCCCACCGGCCGCCCCCATGTGCCCGTCGCCGCCGTGCGTCCGATCACCCGGCGGCCCCGCAGGTCGGTCGCCCCCCGCCACACTCGACATCCCCGCAGGACGGTCGGCGTCCTGGGCCCGTTCGTCGCCCAGCACCTCGACGGCCGTGTCCAAGGCGGCGGCGACCTCGCTCTCCGACACGTCCGGCGCCAGCTCGGTTAGTGCCCGGGGCCCCGGCATGTCGTCCCAGACGGTGCCGACGGCCGCCGCCATCTCGTCCCCGGGAGTCCCGCACACCACCAGCACCCCCGCCTCGGCCGGGGCCCGCGCCGCCGGCCAGCCCCGCCGCCCGGCCTCGGCCTCGGCGAGCAAGCGGGCCCGGGTCCCGTACGGGCATCCCACGACCAGGATCCGCGGCCGGACGGCGGCCCGCCGCAGCAACCACCCGCTCACACCCACCGGAACGCCCCCTCCCGCCAGGCGTAGAGCACCCCCACCAGCAACAACGCCAGGAACGCGAACATCTCCACCACCGCCATGGCCCCCACCTCGGCCACCACGACCGCCCACGGGTACATGAAGATCATCTCCATGTCGAAGGCGAGGAAGATCAGCGTCACCGCGTACCACCGCACGTGGAACCGGGACAGCGCGTGCTCCCTGGGCCGCGCCCCCGACAGGAAGGGCCCCGCCCGCACCACCCCCCGGGGCGCGAGAAAGGCGGACACGGCATAGACCCCGGCGACCCCCACGGCGAGCAGCGCCACGAGCCCCAGCACCGCACCCATCAACCCCACCCCCGACGCGAGAACGAGAGCCGGGGTGCGCCCCGACGGGTGCCGCTCGGGAAAACGGCGTCGCGGGCGCACCCCGGCGGTCTGCCCCCTACCCAGAAATGACGATGGTGTCCTCCTTCTCGTCAACCGGCGGATCGGGCTCGTCGTCCCTCCGCCGCGTCAGGAGTCGGAGCGCCGCCACCGCCAGCACCGCCCCGCCGATGGCGGCGAGCAGCAGCGTGTACGCGGGCACCCCACCGGCCTCCTCGACCCGCGCCGAAGAAGCCTGCGCCTCCGCCGGGGTCGAAGCCGCTGCCGCTGCCGACGCCGGGGCCGACACCGGAGGAGCCGACGCCTGTGCCGGCGCAGCCGCCGCAGTGCCGGGCTCGAAGCCGGGCGGGCGCACGTCGCCCCAGTGGTTCTTGGCGCCCTCGACAGGCCCCGCCACCAGGTCAGGAGGCACGGGGTTGATCCGCAGCGAGCCGGGAACGGTGAGCGTCCCCACCTCGTACGGCCGGAACCACCCCTGTAGGCCCTCCACCTTCCACACGCCCTCGGGCACCACCACGGACGTCGCGTAGTGGGCGGCCTCGGGCAGGGCCGTCCCCTCGAACGTCACGCTCTCGCCGTCCGCCCGCGTGAGCCGCAGCCCGACGGGGTCCAGCTTGCCCACGAACGGGTGGGTGCCGTGCTGCAGCACCCAGAATCCCAGCGCGTACGACTGACCGGCCTCGAACCGGGACGGCGGCGGATCCAGGTACGTCACCGCCCACCCGCCGGCGGCCGCGGCCGGGACGGCTCCGGCGGCCAGCGCCACCGCCGCGGCCAGCGCGACAAGGATCTTCCTCATGAGACCACCTCCGGTCTACATACACCGGTGGCCGGGCCCAGGTTCTCGGGCGCCGCGCGAAAGGTGCGACATTTCCCGATACGGCGCGCACAATAGAGGCAGCGCAATGAAGGCAGAAGCGAGAATTCGGGAGGAGCGAGGAGGCTTGCGCCGTGTCCGCCGCCGGCCGCGAATATCTGACCGCGATGCTCGACGTGCTCGTTTACGAGAACGTATTGGTCGCGTGGCGACGAATGCCGCTGGGCGGCTACATGATCGTCTCACACGAGGGCGAGGAGATCCGGTTGACCGCGCAACAAGCCGCGATGTGGACGCAGGGCGCCTTCGCCGTCTACCTCGCCCTGGTGGATCAGCGCCGCATCAGACCGCGCATTCCCGGCGACAACCAGCAAAATTAACCCAAGCCTCCAAAAGCCCATATTACCGGATATGACGAGCCTTAACCGCGCGGTATACGGCTAGTTACCTCCAGCCGTTTCGACCCCGGAATGGCCGCCGGTGGCGACGGATCGGCCGGGAAGGGGGAAGACCCCCAACCCGGGAAACGCCGCCACCCCACCCCGGGAGCACCCCGATCGGGAGCTCTCAACCGCGCGGGTGCCTCATGATGCCTGGTTGTTCATGAACTGCGCGATCTTCCACTCCCCGCCGTCCCGCGTGAGCACGAACAGCTCCCGGTAGTTGTCGCCCCCCTGCTTGCTCGTCGAGCGGACGATCGCGTCGTCGCTGCCGGCCGTACGCGCCTCGTCGATGGTGTGCGTGGCCTTCCCCATGTCGTTCGCGCCCTGCAACTGCTTCTGGAACAGGGTGCGGATCGCCTGGCTGCCCTCCGCCGTGGCCTCCCCGTCCACGGCGGCGATCCCGTCGTCGGCGAACGAGCTGACGACCTGGTCCACGTTCCCCGACTTGAGGGCGTTGAAGTAGCCCTGGACGGCCGACTGCGCCTGGCCGCCGGCCCCGGTCTCGGTCGGCGTGGCCTCGCCGGTGTCCGTGGCTTCGGGAGAGGAGGTGTCGGTCTCCTCCGGTGGCATGGAGTCCATGTCGGTGGGCGTGCCGGGGCTCGCCGCCCCCTTCATCGCCTGCGTGTTGCTCCCGGCGGAGCAGCCCGCGACGAGGAGGGCGGGGACGATCGCGGCCAGCAGGAGTGCCCTGCGCTGAGAAATCTTGCTCATGACCGCTTTGATGCCCGCGTCCGTCGGCGGCGAATGCGGGGTTTAGGCACTCCGCACGACCCCTTTGCCTGGTCCGGGTATTACTCACCGTAACGGTTCACTGGAATTGGCGAGACAGGTCAGTGCCGTGATCGTTGTCGTCCCGAGACCAGCGCGAACGGGAGCGCCGATACCGTCCATCCAGTGCCGCGAACCCAGGCGAACCCCGAACCTCTCCCCCAGCGCGAGGAAGCCGAACGTTGTGACAGCGTCGAGTCCGGACGTCGATGCGTGCTTCCGGCGGCCCACCGCAGCCCACATGTCTATCCCCCGGTGGAAGCGGGCGCCGCGGAGACCCAGAGCCTAGCCTGACGTTCGCCCGCGTCGCAGCCGGTACGCGAAGAAAGACCGGGCCCCAGGCCGTACGACCCGGGGCCCGGTCCTCGCCGGAGAGTTCCGCTAGACGCCTACCTCCACCCGCTGCTCCAGGCTGACCTCCACGTGCCCGCCGGTGCCCACCCGCACGGAGTAGACCGGCACCGACACGCCCCCGTCGTCCAAGCAGCGCCCCGTCACCAGCGAGAACACCTGCTTGTGCAGCGGGGAGGCGACCGTCGGCTCACCCTTCCTGGTGCCGACGATGCCGCGGGAGAGCACGTACGCCCCGCTGAAGGGGTCGAGGTTGTCCAGCGCGTACAGGTCGCCGTCGTAGGTGCGGAAGACGGCCACCTGGACGCCCTCCACCAGGGCGCAGACGCCGCGTTCCGGCGGCAGCACGTCGTAGGCGCAGATCGTCGTCCAGTTCATCGGGCCATCACCGGCTTGATCTGGCCGCGCTCGTTGCCGAACACGATCGACGGGTCGGGCATCCCGGGGGCGTTGACGAAGCTGACGAACCTGCTCAGCTTCTGCGGGTCGTCCAGCGTGGCCTGCCACTCGTCGGCGTACGTGGCGATGTGGTGCTCCATCTGCGCGTCCAGGTCGGCGCAGATGCCGAGCGAGTCTTCCATGATCACCTCGCGGAGGTAGTCGAGCCCGCCGTCCAGCGACTCGAGCCAGGCGGCGGTGCGTTGCAGCCGGTCTGCGGTGCGGATGTAGAACATCAGGAACCTGTCGATGGTCCTGATCAGCTCGTCGGTGGACAGGTCGTTGGCCAGCAGGTCGGCGTGGCGGGGCTTGAAGCCGCCGTTGCCGCCGACGTACAGGTTCCAGCCCTGCTCGGTGGCGATGATGCCGAAGTCCTTCGACCGGGCCTCGGCGCACTCGCGGGCGCAGCCGGAGACGGCCGACTTCAGCTTGTGCGGCGAGCGCAGGCCGCGGTAGCGCAGCTCCAGCGCGATCGCCATGCCCACCGAGTCCTGTACGCCGTAGCGGCACCAGGTCGAGCCCACGCACGACTTCACCGTACGCAGCGCCTTCCCGTACGCGTGCCCCGACTCGAACCCGGCGTCCACCAGCCGCCGCCAGATCTCCGGCAGCTGCTCGACCCGGGCCCCGAACAGGTCGATGCGCTGCCCGCCGGTGATCTTCGTGTAGAGGCCGAAGTCGCGGGCCACCTCGCCGATCACGATCAGCTTGTCCGGCGTGATCTCGCCGCCCGGGATGCGCGGGACCACCGAGTACGTGCCGTTCTTCTGGATGTTGGCCAGGAAGGCGTCGTTGGTGTCCTGCAGCGCGGCGCGCTCGCCCTCCAGCACGTGCCCGTTGTGCAGCGAGGCCAGGATCGAGGCCACGGCCGGCTTGCAGATGTCGCAGCCCCGGCCCTGCCCGTGCTCGGTGATGAGCTGGGAGAACGTCGTGATCTTGCGGACCCGTACGATGTCGAACAGCTCGGCCCGCGAGTACATGAAGTGCTCGCACAGCGCCTTGCTGACCTCGACGCCCGACTTCTCCAGCAGCTGCTTGAGCATCGGCACGCAGCTGCCGCAGGTCGTGCCGGCCCGCGTGCACGCCTTGATCCCGGGCACGTCGGTGACGCCCTTGTCGGCGATGGCCGTGCGGATGTCGCCCGCGCACACGTTGTTGCACGAGCACACCTGCGCCTCGTCCGGCAGGTCGAGGCTCGCGCCGGCCCCGCTGAACAGCAGGTCCGACGGCGAGGCCGGCAGTGCCTTGCCCACGAACGGCCGCAGCGAGGTGTACGGCGAGGCGTCGCCCACGCAGATGCCGCCGAGCAGCGTCTGCGCGTCGTCGCTGATGAACAGCCTCTTGTAGACGCCGCCCACCGGGTCCATGTAGGTGACGTCGAGCGCCCCCTCCATCGCCCCGAACTGCGCCACCTCGACGCCCAGCAGCTTGAGCTTCGTGGACATGTCGGCGCCCTCGAACGTCGAGGAGCCGCCCGTGATCCGGTCGGCCGCCACCTCGGCCATCGTGTTGCACGGCCCCACGAGCCCGTACACCATGCCGCCGACCAGCGCGCACTCGCCGACCGCGTAGATCGACGGGTCGGAGGTGCGCATCCCGGGGTCGACCACGATGCCGCCCCGCTCGCCCACGTCCAGGCCCGACGACCTGGCCAGCTCGTCGCGCGGCCTGATGCCCGCGGAGAACACCACGACCTGGGCGTCCACCAGCGTCCCGTCGGGCTTGCGCAGCCCGGTCACCTGGCCCCCGCCGTCGGTGACGATCTCCTTGACGCCCGCGCCGGCGTGCACGCTCAGCCCGAGCCCCTCGATGTGCGACTTGAGCACCGAGCCGCCGCCCTCGTCCACCTGGCGCGGCATCAGCCAGGGGCTCATCTCGACGATGTGCGCCTTCAGGCCGAGCGCCCGCAGCGCGTCGGCCGCCTCCAGGCCGAGCAGGCCGCCACCGATCACGACGCCCTCCACGGCGTCCTTGGCGGCCACCCTGATCGCGTCCAGGTCCTCGATGGTGCGGTAGACGAAGGCGTGCTCGGCGCCCGGCACCGGCGGCACGAACGGGGCGGAGCCGGTGGCCAGCACGAGCACGTCGTAGGGCTCGGTGCCGCCGTCCGCCAGCGTGACCAGCCGGGCGTCCCGGTCGATGCCGGTGACCCGGGTGTTCAGCCTGGTCACGATGCCGGCGGGCACCTCGTAGGTGAGGTCCTCGGCACTGGTGCCCGAGAGGTAGGAGGTCAGCGCCACCCGGTCGTACGCGGGGCGCGGCTCCTCGCCGATCACGGTCACGGTGCCGTCGAAGCCCTTGCCCGCGAGGGTCTCGACGAGCCGGTGAGCCGTCGGTCCGTACCCTACGACGACGATCCTGTTCATACGGAGACTCCTTCTTGCTCGCACAGCCAGCCGACGATGCCCTCCACGGCGTCGCGGCAGGTCCCGCATCCGGTCGTGGCCCTGGTCGCGGACGCCACCGCGGCCACGTCCCGCGCGCCGGCCTCCCAGCACGCCCTGATCTGGCCCTTCGTCACGTTGTTGCACTGGCAGACCTTGGCCGCGTCCGGCATCAGCGTCGGGCTGTCGGCCACGGGCGCCGACGACAGCCCGGGGAACAGCAGCCCGGCCCGGTCGCCCGGCAGCGGCCCGCCGCGGTCGAACAGCTGGGTGAGCGTGCCGACGGCGTCGCTCTCGCCCAGCAGGATCGCGCCGACCAGCCGGCCGTCGCGGATGACGAGCTTGCGGTAGGTGCCGCGGGCGCGGTGGCTGAAGCGCACCACCTCGGCGTGCTCCTCGCCGAGCTGCGTCTCGCCCATCGCGGCCAGCTCGACGCTCTTGGCCTTGAGCCGGGTGACGAGCCGGGAGCCGCGGTAGAGCGCCTTGCCCCCGGTGATGACGTCGGCGGCCACGGATGCCTGCTCCCAGGCGGGCGCCACCAGGCCGTACACGGTGCCGTCGTGCTCGGCGCACTCTCCGATGGCGAAGATCGACGGGTCGTCGGTGCGCAGCTCGTCGTCCACGACGACGCCGCGGCGCACCTCCAGGCCCGCGTCGGCGGCCAGGCCGGTCACCGGGCGGACGCCGCAGGCCAGGACAACGAGGTCGGCCTCGATCAGCTCGCCGTCGTCGAGCCGGACGCCGCCCTCGTCCACGCCGGAGGCGCTGACGCCGGTGCGGATCTCGACGCCGAGCCCGGCCAGCGTCTCGCCGAGCACCTCGCCGGCCTCGACGTCGAGCTGGCGCTCCATGAGGTGCCCGGCCAGGTGCAGCAGCGTGACGGGCAGGCCGCGCCCGGCCAGGCCGCGGGCGGCCTCGATGCCGAGCAGGCCGCCGCCGACGACCACGGCCCTGCGGGCCCGCTCGGCCGACTGCATGATGCGCTCGCAGTCGTCGAGCGTGCGGAACGGGATGGCCCGCTCCACGCCGGGGATCGGCGGCACGATGGCGTCGCTGCCGGTGGCCAGGACCAGCAGGTCGTACGGCTCGCGCCGCCCGTCCTCGGTCACGACGTGCCGGGTCTCCCTGTCGATGTGGGCGACCGCGCTGCCGAAGGCGGCCTCCACGTTGTGCGCCTCGTACCAGGAGGCGTCGACGAGCCGCACCTGGTCGGGGCGGGAGCTGCCGGCCAGCACGTTCGACAGCAGAATCCGGTTGTAGGGCCGGCACGTCTCCGCGCCGAACACGGTGATCTTCATGTGCGGGTCACGGGTGCGCACCTCGCTGACCAGGCGTGACCCGGCCATCCCGTTGCCCACGACGACGAGCCTCATGAGTCCCTCTCCACCCTGACCGCGCAGACCTTGAACTCCGGCATCCTCGACGTCGGGTCGAGGGCCGGGTTGGTGAGCCGGTTGGCGCCCTCCCAGTGGAAGGGCATGAACACGGTGTCGCGCCTGATGGCGTCGCTGATGCGGGCGACGGCCTTGGCCTCGCCCCTCCTGCTGCTGACCCGCACGATGTCCCCAGCGGCGATGTCGAGCTGCTCGGCAAGGTCCGGGTGCAGCTCGACGAACGGCTCGGGAGCCGCCTGGACGAGTGGCGCGATCCTGCGGGTCTGGGCGCCGCTCTGGTAGTGGGCGAGCACCCGGCCGGTGCTCAGGTAGACGGGGTAGTCCTCGTCGACCTCCTCGGCCGGGGGCCGGTGCTGGACGGGCACGAACCTGGCCCGGCCGTCCGGGGTGGCGAAGGAGTCGAGGAACGGCCGCGGCGTTCCCGGGTGCCGGGAGGAAGGGCCCTCGTCGGGGCAGGGCCAGAACACGCCGGTCTCGTTCACGATGCGGTCGTAGGTGATGCCGGAGTAGTCGGCCAGGCCGCCCTGGCTGGCGCGGCGCAGCTCGTCGAACACCTCGGCCGGCTCGGTCTCGAAGCGGTGGCCGAGCCGCTCGGCCAGCCCGGCGATGACGTCCAGGTCGCTCCGGACGCCCTCGGGCGGGGTGACGGCCCGGCGGCGCAGCAGGACGCGGCCCTCCAGGTTCGTCATGGTGCCGGTCTCCTCGGCCCACTGGGTCACGGGGAAGACCACGTCGGCCAGCGCGGCGGTCTCTGACATGACGAAGTCGCAGGCCACGAGCAGGTCGAGCGCGCCGATGCGCTCGGCCACGTGCTCGGCGGCCGGGGCGGAGATGACCGGGTTGCTGCCGAACAGCAGCAGCGCCCGCGGCCCGCCGGGGGTGCCGAGGGCGTCGAGCAGCTCGTACGCCGACCGCCCGGGCCCGGGGATCTCCTCGGCCGGGATCCCCCAGATCCGGGCCATGTGCTCCCTGGCCGCCGGGTCGTCGATCTTGCGGTAGCCGGGGAGCTGGTCGGCCTTCTGCCCGTGCTCGCGGCCGCCCTGCCCGTTGCCCTGCCCGGTCACGCACCCGTAGCCGGAGCCGTGGGTGCCGGGCAGGCCCAGCGCGAGGGCCAGGTTGATGAACGCGGTGACGGTGTCGGTGCCCTTGGCGTGCTGCTCGGCGCCGCGCCCGGTCAGGATGTACGCCTTGTCCACCGCGGCCATCGCCCTGACGGCCTGCCGCATCTGGTGGACGGGCACCCCGGTGATCCGCTCGACGCGCTCGGGCCACCAGGAGGCCAGCGAGGTGCGTACCTCGTCGAACCCGGTGGTCCTGGCGGCGACGTACTCCTCGTCCACCAGCTCGTCGGCGATGGCCAGGTGCAGCATCCCGAGGGCCAGCGCCAGGTCGGTGCCGGGGGTGGGCTGCAGGTGCAGCCAGGCCAGCTTGGCCGTCTGGGTGCGGCGCGGGTCGATGACGATCACGCGCGGCCCGGACAGGTGGCGGACGAAGGGCGGCATGGTCTCGGCCACGTTCCCGCCGGCCAGCATGACGACGTCGGCGTCGTCCAGGTCGGTGATCGGGAACGGCATGCCCCGGTCCATGCCGAACGCCCTGGTGGAGGCGGCGGCGGCCGAGGACATGCAGAAGCGGCCGTTGTAGTCGATCTGGCTGGTGCCGAGGGCGACCCTGGCGAACTTGCCCAGCGTGTACGCCTTCTCGTTGGTCAGCCCACCCCCGCCGAACACGGCCACGGCGTCGGGGCCGTGCTCGGCGCGGATGGCGGACAACCGGTACGCCACGTAATCAAGCGCGACGTCCCATTCCACGGGCTCGCCGTGCAGGAGGGGGGTGGTCAGGCGCTCGCCGTTGGTGAGCAGCTCGCCCGCCGTCCATCCCTTCTGGCACAGCGCGCCCGAGGCGTTGGCCGGGATGTCGGTGCGCGGGCTGATGGTCAGCTCGCGGCCGGTCTCCGTGACCTTCTCCGCGGTTATCTCCATGCCGCACTGCAGGGCGCAGTACGGGCAGTGCGTCTTCGTCGCCACATCAGACCCGGGCATGGGCGAGGCTCGCCACCACGTTGACGCCGACCTTGCGGGTGTAGCACCACCAGGTCAGGGCGAAGCAGGACACGTAGAAGAGGCCGAAGGTGAGGAAGGCGGGGGTCGGGGTGCCGGCCGCGGCGAACGACATGCCGAACGCGCGGTTGATGAGGAACCCGCCGAGCGCTCCGACCGCCGAGATGATGCCGATGGCGGCCGAGGCCTGGCGCTTGCCGTACAGCAGGGCCTCCTCGCTCTCGCCGCGCTCGGCCACCGCCTTGGCCTGGAAGATGGCCGGGATCATGCGGTAGGTGGAGCCGTTGCCGATGCCGGCGGTGAGGAAGAGCAGCTGGAAGGCCAGGAAGAACAGCCAGAAGCTGCCGGAGGTGCTCGCCGCCCAGACCAGCAGCACGCCGCCGCCCATCGCGGCGAAGTTCCACAGCGTGACCGGGGCGCCGCCGAGCCTGTCGGCCAGCAGGCCGCCCAGCGGCCTGATCAGCGACCCCACCAGCGGGCCGACGAAGGCCACCACCGCGAAGGGCGCGTCGGGGAAGAGGCTCTTGCTCAGCAGCGGGAAGGCGGTGGAGTAGCCGATGAACGAGCCGAAGGTGCCGATGTAGAGGAACGACATGATCCAGGTCTGGGCCTTGCCGGCGACCGCGAGCTGGTCGCGGGGGTTGGCCCTGGCGCTGGTCAGGTTGTCCATGAAGAACCAGGCGCAGGCGGCGGCGACCACGATGAGCGGGATCCAGAACCAGCCGGCGGCGGCCAGGCCGAGCGAGCCGATCACCAGGGGCATGACGAGCTGGACCGAGCTGACGCCGACGTTGCCGCCGGCGGCGTTCAGGCCGAGCGCGACCCCCTGCTTGTTGCGGGGGTAGAAGTAGGTGATGTTGGCCATGCTGGAGGCGAAGTTCCCGCCGCCGACGCCGGCCAGCGCCGCGATCACCAGGAAGAGCCAGTAGGGCGTGTCCGGGTTGTTCACCGTCACCCCGAGGAGCACCGCCGGGATGAGCAGCAACGTCGCGCTGACCACGGTGAAGTTGCGCCCGCCGAACTTCGCGGGCCCGAACGTGTAGGGGACCCGCAGGACCGAGCCGATCAGGTTCGGCAGGGCGACCAGCCAGAAGAGCTGGTCGGTGGTGAACTCGTACGACCCCATCTTGGTCGCCACGATGCTCCACAAGGTCCATACGGTGAAGCCGAGGTGTTCGGCAAAGATCGAGAAGATCAGGTTGCGCCGTGCGACGCGCTTGCCTGTCTTCTCCCAGAAGGCTGGGTCATCGGGGTGCCACTCGGCGATCCAGCGCGCCATCGACCTCTCCTACGCTCGGCGTCCGGGGATCTCCAAGGTAGGAAGCGCTCGTTACGCACTTTGACCGTGCGTGGCTGTGCGTTCGTTACGTGTGATTCACCTCGGTAACAAGCCACGCACAAGCGTCACGCCGGAAACATGCTCGTAATGATCGGTTACCAGGCCCTTCCTGGGGTAACAGCACTCACAGCAAGGGGGGAAACATGATCAAAAAGCTGCATGACATGGGTGTGCGCTCGAACCACATGTACACCGCGGGGGTGGTGTCCATCGCGCTGTCCTGCGCGAGCTGGTTCGTGTCGAGGAACGCCGAGTCGGCTGGGCTGGACCGGGCCGACCGGTGGGGGATCTTCATCGGGGAGTGGGCTCCCACGTTCTTCGCGCTCGGGATCGCGCTCCGCATGGAAGAGACCCACCGTGACCTCGAAGAGTCGGGGACGGGGATGTTCGACGAGGCGGAGCGCGTACGCTCGCGATCGCACGCCGGCGTTTAACGGATATGTCACGCAGGTCACGTCACTGTGCGTGACCTGCGTGACGTGTGTGTGTGCGGTCAGTCGCGGCGCTCGGCCAGGCGCAGCAGCGGCTCGTCGGTCAGCCGGTAGCGGAACCAGTCGTCCTGGTTGACCGCGCCGAGCTTCTCGTAGAAGCGGATCGATGGCTCGTTCCAGGTCAGGACCGCCCACTCCAGGCGCTGGTATCCCCGCTCGGCGCAGATCTCGGCCAGCTGCCGCATCAGGGCGACGCCGTGGCCGCCGCCGCGGTGCTGCGGGCGTACGTACAGGTCCTCCATGTAGACGCCGTGCACGCCGCGCCAGGTGGAGAAGGTCAGGAACCACAGCGTGAAGCCGACCACCTCGCCGTCCTGCTCGGCGATGTGGACGTAGGCGGCGGGGTTGTCGCGGAAGAGCGTGTCGCGCAGCTGCTCCTCGGTCACGCGCACTTCGTGGGCGGCCTTCTCGTACGTGGCGAGCTCGCGGATCATGCTGACGATCTCGGGCACGTCAGCGGGCGTTGCAGGACGAATCATGGGAGCCAGGGTACGTGCCGCTGAACCCTGCCCAGTGTGCAATACGTCCTATACCTAGAACGGTATTCCACGAACAGTTGAAGCGCTCAATCAAGACAACCGACAGGGGAGCGGAATCGTGAGCGTTGCACAAGGGCTGGGGGTGCACCCGCCCTCATGCGCGGATCTCAAGCTGGCCCTCACACTGGGTGAGCGCGCGCTGTTCGTGAACGGCGACCTGCAGACCGCGCGGCGCTGGTTCGACACGGCCTACCGGTACGCGGAGGCGTGCGCCGACCCGCCGGCGCTGGCGCGGGCGGCGCTGGGGCTGGGCGGGATCTGGGTGCACGAGCACCGGACGTGCGCGGAGTCGGAGATGGTGCGAGCCCGGCAGCGGCACGCGCTGTCGCTGATCGACCCGGTCTCCTCGCTCGCGCTGCGGCTGCGGCTGCGGCTGCGGGGCGAGGAGGACTACCGTGCCGGCGGGCACGAGGAGATCATGCGCCTGCTGGCGCGGGCCAGGGGCTCGGGCGACGACCTGGCCCGGGCCGAGGCGCTGAGCCTGGCGCACCACTGCCTGCTCGGCCCCGAGCACGGGGCGCTCCGGCTGGAGCTGGCCGGGGAGCTGATCGGCCAGGCGGCGGTCACCGGGCGCAGGGGCGACCTGCTCATGGGAGTGCTGTGGCGCACGGTCGACCTCTACCTGGCCGCGGACCCGCACGCGGAGCGCTGCCTGGAGGAGTTGCGCCGCCTGCTCGACGGCCACGCCCACCTGGCGGTCGGCTACGTGGTCAGCGCCATCGAGGTCATGCTCGCCATCCGCGCGGGTCGCTTCGACGAGGCGGAGAAGCAGGCCGGCGAGTGCTTCGAGCGCGGTGTGGCGGCCGGCGACATGGACGCGACCGGCTGGTACGGCGGCCAGCTCGGCGCCATCCGCTGGTACCAGGGCCGCGCCGCCGAGCTGCTGCCCGTCCTGTCCGACCTGGTCAGCTCCCCCACGCTCAGCCCCATCGACCACTCCTACGCGGCCGGCCTGGCGCTGGCGGCGGCCGTGGCCGGCGAGCGGCGCCTGGCGGCCGGGCACCTGGCCCGGTTACGCGGCCGGGACCTGGCGGCCCTGCCCAGCTCCAGCACCTGGCTGATCTCGATGTACTGCGTCGTGGAGACCGCGTACCTGCTGCGGGACGCCGACACCGCCGCGAGCGCGTACGCGCTGCTGAGCCCCCACGCCCACCTGCCGATGATGGCCAGCCTCGCCGTGGCCTGCTTCGGCTCGGTCCGGCACTCGCTGGGCATGGCCGCGCTCACCACCGGCGACCTGGACCTGGCCGTCGGACACCTGCGCGCGGCCGTGCACGACAACCTGGCGCTGGGCCACTGGCCGGCCGCCGCGCTGTCCCGCTGCCGGCTCGGGCAGGCGCTGGCGCTGCGCGACGGGCCGCACGACGAGGTGGCCCGCGCCGAGCAGGCCGGCGCCGCGCGGGAGGCCAGGGAGCTGGGCATGGTGCTGCCGGCGGTGGTCGGGCGGGCGTCCGCGGCGGACGGCGCGTGCCGCTTCCGCCGCCACGGGCGGCACTGGCAGGTCGAGCTCGGCGGGCGGCTGGCGCTGGTCGACCACAGCGTCGGCATGCAGCACCTGGCCACGCTGGTGGCCAACCCCGGCCGCGAGATCCTCGCCTCCGACCTGGCCGCGGGCACCTGGCGACCGGAAGGGGAGGGCGAGTCGGCGCAGCCCGTCCTCGACGACCAGGCCAGGGAGACCTACCGGCGGCGGCTGGCGCAGCTGCGGGCCGAGATCGACGAGCTGGAGTCGCTGAACGACCTCGAACGGGCCTCGGCGCTGCGGCTGGAGCACGAATGGCTGGTGGCCGAGCTGTCCGCCGCGACCGGGATCGGCGGGCGGGCGCGGCCGTTCGCGGGCAGCGAGGAGCGGGCCAGGATCGCGGTCGGCAAGGCGATCAGGCGGGCGCTGGGCCGGATCGCGGCCGTGGACCACGTGATCGGTGAGGAGTTGCGGGGGTCGGTGCAGACGGGGGTGCGCTGCTCGTACCGTCCGCGGTGACCGCGGAACGCGGGTGGAACGGGATGTCACGCCTCCAGTGAGGGGGCCGCTTTCCCGTTCTTCCACCGCGTACCTTCACTGGGGGACATTCCATGCGCCATCCGCAAAGGCTCGACGTGCCGATCCAGCTCGCGCGCGATGTGCCGGAGCCGCTGCAGGACCAGCTCGCCGCCCAGCTCCGCTCGGCCATCGCCCGTGGGCGGCTCGCGCCCCGCACCCGGATGCCGTCCACCCGCACCCTGGCCCTGGTGCTGGGGATCTCGCGCGGGGTGGCGCTGGCGGCGTACGAGAGGCTGCTGGCCGAGGGGCACATCTCCAGCCGCTGGGGCTCCGGCACGTACGTGTCGGACCCCGATCACCACTCCGACGCACCCGCGCCGAACCAGGTCCGCCACTCCGGCGCACCCGCGCGGGACCAGGTCCGCCACTCCGGCACACCCGCGCCCAACCAGGTCCGCCGCTCCGGCACGCCCGCGCCGGACCCGGTGCCCGGCTCCCGCCCGCACGCGCGCGATGCGTCTCACCGCCGGCCGGCGGGCCTGATCGCGGCGGGCGGCGGCGAGGCGGTCATCGACCTGCGGTCGGACCGGCCCAGTGCCCAGGGGTTCCCGCTGGCCGCCTGGCGGGCGGCCTGGCTGCGGGCCGGCCGCCAGGCACCGCCCCTCGACGCGCCGCCCGCCGGGCTGCCCGCGCTGCGCGCCGCGATCGGCGCGTACCTGCGCGACACGCGCGGCCTCGTGCTGGACGGGCACGAGGTGATCGTCACGGCCGACGTGGGCGACGCTCTGGAGCTGGTCCTGCGCGCGCAGGGCGGCCCCGACCCGGTGATCGCGCTGGAGGACCCCGCGCCGCCGGCGTTACGGGCGGCGCTCGGCCGGCTCGGGACCGTGCTGCCCCTGCCCACGGACGGCGCGGGCGCGCGCCCCGACCGGATCCCCGGCTCCTGCGACATCGTGGCGGTCCTGCCGGAGCGGGGCGCCCCGCTGGGCACCCGGATGACGGTCGAACGGCGCCGCGCCCTGGCCGCGTGGGCACGTGACAGCGGCGGCCTCGTGCTCGAACCCGCCTTCGACGGCCTGTTCAACGCCGCGCTCGGCCCGCGCCCCAGCGTCCTGGCCCTCGGGGACGCGTGGTCGACCGCCATGGTGGGCTCGTTCCGCGACGTCCTGACGCCGACGCTGCGGCTGTCGTTCGCGGTGGTGCCGCGGCGGCTGGCCGGGGAGATCGAGGACGGCATGTCCGCCGGGCCGTCGTTCAGCTGCCAGCTCGCGGTGACCGACCTGCTCACGTCGGGCTGCGTGGCCGGGCGGGCGGAGCACCTGACGACCCTGTACGCCGTCCGGCGGGCGATCGTCCGCCAGGCCCTGGGGGCGTACCCGGGCACCCGGCTGCTCGGCGCGCACACCGGCGCGGCGGCCACGCTCCTGCTCCCGGCGGACCTGCCGGCCACGTCCGTGATCAGGCTGCTGCGGGCCCGGCGGGTGCAGGTGACCGAGCTGGCCGCCTTCCACCACCCGGACGGCGCCCCCGGCAACGGGATCGTCTTCAGCTACGGCCACCTGAACGAGGTCTCGCTGTGCCGGGCACTGCACGCCATGACGCGCACGCTGGACGACCACCGCCTGGCCCGCCGAACGGCCGCGTAGAGGGGCGCGGACGTCGCCGCCGGGTTCCGCGCCAGGCGGCTGCCGCTCGGATCGGGCCCGGCTCACACGGGAGCCACCCCCCGCCGAGCCGGGCCCGTCACCCCTCGGACTCGCCCCGCACGAAGGCGTTGACGATCATCGGCAGCGACGCGTCGAGCCCGACCACGTTGAGCACCCGCTCGTCCTGCGGGTCGCCGACCGTGTAGCCGGCCGCCGTCATCGCCGCGATCACGACGTTGACCTGCGGGTTGAGCGCCCTTCGGTACGCCTCGAGCGCCTGCGCCGGGTGCGAGCGCCCGGCCCAGGTCTCGTTGTCGGTCAGCACGACGACGCCGTCCACCTCCATCCGCTCGCCCAGCGCCCACGTGAAGGGCAGCGACAGGTCGGTGCCGCCGCCCGAGGGCCGCCAGGAGGCGATCTCGCGCAGGTTGGTGCGCGGGGTCACCTTCGAGGCGTGCACGAAGGTGTCGACGTCGATGACGTGGACGCCGCCCCGCTCGATCCTGGCCAGCATGACCGCCATCGCGCAGGCGACCTCGTACGCGCTGCCCACCGGCGAGCCGCCCAGGTGGACCCGGTCGTAGCTCATGGAGCCCGAGGAGTCGACGGCGACGAGCAGCCGCTTGCCCGTGGGCTCGACGTTGCCGAACGACAGCTCGTACGCCTCCTCCAGGGCGTCACTGATGGCCGGCAGCGGGTGCCAGCGCTGGATCTCGGCGTGCGGGTGCGGCTGGGCCCGCCCCGAGCCGTACACGCGCAGCGCGAGGAACACCTCCATCGGGTGGATGCGCGCCCTGGCCAGCGCGTCGCGGTCGGTCAGCCGCGCCACGGCCCGGCGCGTCGCCCCGCCTGCCCGGTCGAACGCCCCGATGCGGGTCATCCGCGCGAGGTTGCGCAGCAGCGCCGTCATCCCGACGGTGCCGACGAGCTCCTGCCAGACGCGGCTCTCGCCGAGCACCGCGTCCGGCAGGAACTCCCACGGCACCTTCCGCTCGCGCACCACGGTCACGGCCTCGTCCGCGCTGGTGACGGCCTTGGCGGTGAGGAACCGGTCCACCGCCGGCAGGACCTCCCGCGCCGACTCGTCGGGCACGTTCCCGGCGATCCACCCGAACAGCACCGCGCGCTGCTCGTCGTCCGGCACCGGGTGCGCGACGCGCAGCACGTCCCGCAGCGAGAAGCTCTCACCCTGGGGCGTCCGGCGCTGCGCCGCCTTGCACGCCTTGAACGCCACGTCGTCCGCGGTCCCCTCCAGGAACCACGAGCCGAGCGCGGTCCGCAGCGACCGCCCGCTGACCATCGACACGCCCTGCGCCGTGGGCTTGCCGCCGAGGTTCTTGTAGTAGCCGAAGAACTGGGCGAGATGGTCGGTGGTGCGCGCCACCTTCGGCAGCGCCGCCTTGGCGGCGCGGCGCGTGGCCTCGTCGCCCATGGCGTACGCCGCCGCCAGCGCGAACAGCACCGGCCGCGGCTTGGGGGCCCGCGGCGGCCGCGCGGTGGAGATCTCGGTGAGCAGCCCGACGACCCGCGGGCCGTCCACCTCGATCGCCTCGTCCAGGACGCTGGTGTTCTTCCTGGTCAGCTCCCACTCGTGCACGTAGTAGGTGCCGCCCGTGGTGCCGAGGATCAGGAAGTCCGTCAGCTTCGTCCACAGGTCCTTCGGGAAGACGTAGCCGCCCTCGGCGTTGGGCACCTGGTCCGCTCGTCCCGGCATGCGCACGCGCTGCGGGGTGGAGAGGGCCGATACGGACGCGAGCGGATCACGGGCCACGAGGACCTCCTTCACGTGGATCGAGGGGCGCGGATGTGGGATCGCCCACCGGCTTTCTTCGGTTGCTCTGCCATCTGAGCTACGTCCGGCGACGCCGGGGCCACCGTGACGGCGGGACTCGAACCCGCGACCCACTGATCCCATGACCGACGGGCTTCGACCCGCGCCCCTGCCGACGGTACTGAAGGGATGACCCCGGCCACACCTGGTTTTCCCTGCGCACGGCACACTGGTGCTGGTCACGTACGAGAAAGGTTGACACCCATGGAAGAGCGCGTTTTGGGACGTACCGGGCGCCGAGTCGGCGTGGTCGGCCTCGGCGCCTGGCAACTCGGCGCCGACTGGGGCCAGGTGACGGAGGACGAGGCCGTCGCCACCCTCCAGGCGGCGGTGGACGGGGGCGTCACCTTCATCGACACCGCCGACGTGTACGGCGACGGGCGCAGCGAGCAGATCGTCGGCCGCTTCGCCAAGGACCGCCCGGAGCTCACCGTGGCCACCAAGATGGGCCGCCGGATGGAGCAGATCCCCGCCAACTACGTGATGTCCAACTTCCGGGCCTGGAACGAGCGCTCCCGGCGGAATCTCGGCGTGGACACCATCGACCTGGTCCAGCTCCACTGCCCCCCGACGCTGGTCTATTCGACGGACGCCGTGTTCGACGCCCTGGACACGCTGGTCGCGGAGAAGAAGATCGCCGCGTACGGCGTCAGCGTCGAGACCTGCGAGGAGGCCCTGACCGCCATCGCCCGGCCGGGCGTGGCGACCGTGCAGATCATCCTCAACGCGTTCCGGCTCAAGCCGCTGGAGCGGGTCCTGCCGGCCGCCCGCGCCGCCGGGGTGGGCATCATCGCCCGGGTCCCGCTGGCCAGCGGCCTGCTGTCCGGCAAGTACGACGAGCACACGACGTTCGCGGCCGACGACCACCGCAACTACAACCGGCAGGGCGAGGCGTTCGACGTCGGGGAGACGTTCTCGGGCGTGGACTTCGCCACGGGCCTGGAGGCGGTCCGCCGCCTGGCTCCCCTGGTGCCCGCGGGTCTCACCATGGCCCAGTTCGCGCTGCGCTGGATCCTCGACCAGGAGGGCGTCTCGGTCGTGATCCCCGGGGCCCGCAACCCGGCCCAGGCCGCGGCCAACAGCAGCGCCGCCTCGGTGCCGCCGCTGGACGCCGCCACCCTGGACGCGGTGCGCGCCGTCTACGACGACCTGATCCGGCCCCAGGTCCACGACCGCTGGTGACCATTGACGCCGCCGCCTACATTTAGGAAACTTTCCTAAGCATTCTCGCCAGCTCCACCCTTCCCCCAAGGAGCCATCATGCACGCGAGAAAATGGGCGGCCGGCGCCACCTCGGCCCTCCTGACCTCTGCCCTGCTGGCCGTCGCCGCCCCCAGCGCCGCCGCCACGCCCACCGGCTGCACCGCACAACTCGACACCCAGACCCGCGGGGCGTGGAGCCTGTGCACCTCGGGCACCGGCGAGCACCGGATCCGCGTTCTGCAACGGCACTTCCTGCCGGAGGTCGGCCTGATCCCGATCGAGGGCCCGTGGCAGCCCGTCGGCACGGTCTCCTACACGGGCATCACCCCGCACACGACGGTCAACATCTGGGTCGAGACCCGAGGCTGACCACCGACAAAACACCGCCCGCCCCCACCAGGGGACGGGCGGGGCTCGGCCCTACAGGCTCTGCTGCGGGTTGGCCGGCAGGTAGAAGTTCCAGCTACCGCCCCCGTCGTGCGACCCTCCGGCGGGGCAGACCCCGTTCGTCGGGGCCCCGTTCCACCAGAGACCGAAGCACTTGCGGCAGTGCCGCCAGTTGTCCTGCTTAGTCGTGTCCGCCATGACTCTCCCCCCAGGGTGACCAGCAATGCGGCGCCTGCGCGCCCGCCCCACCAGAGTCGCCCCCGGCGGGACGAGGGTCATGAGTACCCCCTACTCAATCCGGCCCGGCCCGATCGCCCGGCCAGCAGGCTGATCACTCCGAGTCCGGCGATCGCTGGCGACACACCCGCCGACCCCCGAGCGGCCCCGCCCATAGAGGTACGGGGCCGCGAGGTGACACGTTTCAGCAGGTGACCGTCTTGTCGTACGACCCCACCTTGAACGTCCATTCGCGCGAGCTGCCGTGGGCGAGCGTCGCGCAGGGACCGTCGGGCCCCCAGCTGATGACGACCTTGACCCGCACGGTCCTGCCGCACTCGTTCCGCAGCCACACGATCAGGCCGTGCGGCTGCTCGTCCACCACCCGCGCGACGCACCCGGGAGCCGCCCCGGCAGCGGCGGCGCGCCCGGCGACCGCCCCGGCCGCCGAGGCGGGCCCGCCCGCCCCCAGCAGCAACCCACCGGCCGTGACGACCCCCGCCAGTACGGCGAGCGACGATCTGACGATGCGCAACCTCTCCATCGAGCGATCCGCCCTTTCCGCGCGTCTCTTGAACTGCTTCCCTCGCACCCCCGGACGCTACTACGCATCGCACATGTAAAGTAACTCTAAGTTACAGAACTATCCCCCGCCAGCTCAGACCCGCCAGGTGAGGCCCCGTCAACGCGACCCGCACCGAACCGGCAAGGCCATTCATCCAAGCTACGGAAACGCACATCAATAGCCGCGGACCTCCCGCCAAAACCCCCATCGCTATCGCTCTGATACCGGGTACGGCCTAAGCTCCTTTCGGGATTCCAAACGGGGCGACGGGGGGCTCGGCGATGCGACGGACTCGGCTGTTCGCGTTCCTTCTCGCCTGCATACTGCTGTCCGCGGGAGCCTTCTATCTGGGCCACGACGACGAGCCGCCGAGCGCGGCACCGGAATGGAATCCGGGCCCGTTCGACCCACCGGTTCAGTACGCATTCATTCCGGAGAATACCGACTGCCACAACGACCTCACCGCGGCACCGGAGGAGAGTGCCGAACCCGCCATCATCACGTGCAGCGAATGGCGACTGCACGTCAACTACACGCTGGGCGAGGGAAGACAGGACCTGGACATCACCTATGGCGCCGGCTGCAGCGGCGCCGACGCCGAGCCAAACGAATGCTCAAGCGATGTCCAGCTCCCCGACGCCGTCAGCCAATTCCAGGTGGACGCCGATCGGCGCCGGCAAACTGTACGACTCGCCGTCACCCCTGATGGCCACTTCATCGCGTACTTCAGCAAGTCGTGGATGCGCTACGTCGCGTGGGACCTGCGCACCGGACAACGCGCGGCCATCTCGCCCCGGCTGGACGCGAAAGCGCTCGCAGACGTGAGCGGCGTGGAAATCTCACCCGACGGCCGCTTCTTCGCGGTCGCGTTCACCGGCGCGCGACCCCGGCTCCTCCTCACCGAATTCGCCACCGCCCGAACCGCCACTTTCCCCGGCTTCTGCGGCGTACTCGGCCTGAGCCGGGCCGCCACCGCGACAGCCGCCCACCGCGTTTGTCTTGACGCCGGAGAGGACGACCCGGCCGGCCGTACCATGACCCTGCTGAACCGCCAGGGCGCCACCATCGGTGAATGGACCGGCGGGGAATTCACCGGCTCCCTTTCCCCGGACGGCCGCCGGACGGCCGAGGTGCTCGCCACCTACGGCGAGGACGGCCAGGAACACCTCGTCCTCCGGGACGCCGGGACCGGCAAGGTCAAGCGCAAGCTCGGACTCCGGCTCCTCTCGGAGCCGAGCGACGCCATCGCGTACGGCTGGCTCGACGACGACGAGTTCCTCGTCCAGGCCGATACGCCGGAATCCGTCGGCTCGTTCGGCTATTACGCGGTCAACGTCCGGACAGGCAGGTCCGCCCGGCTCGAACATCTCCCGCTGGACCTGGGCGCACACATGGTGCCCGGCAAGCTCCGCGTCGAGAAGCAGCGACCCGCCCTGTAGTTGATCAGGCCGCGAAAGCAAAGCCCTGGCAAGCGCTTCCCAATGCCGACAGTCACGCGGCCTGAACGGCCCCCGCCTTCGGTCACGGATCCGAGTGTCCACAGGGACGCCATGGGAAGCGCTCGGAGCGGCGGGTCGGAGGTGTGCGGCAGCTCAGCTGTCTAGCGTTGCTTGAGGCGGAGCGCTTCCTTGCGGTTCTCCGCCTGGACGGCCCGCTCGCGCTCCAGCCAGGCCGGGTTCTCCGCCTTCAGCGCGTCGATCTCAGCGGTGGTGAGCGGTTCGGTGATCCCGCCTCTGATCAGGCCGGAGATGGAGACCCCGAGCTTCGCGGCGATGACCTGCTTGGGGTGCGGGCCGTTACGGCGCAGGTCGGTGAGCCACGCGGGCGGCGTCGCCTGCAGCTCGTTCAGCTCGTCCCTGGAGACGACACCCGCCTGGAACTCGGCGGGAGTCGCCGAGAGAAGGACACCCAGCTTCTTGGCCGCGGTCTCGGGCTTCATCGTCTGGATGGTCTTCGATTTGGACGAGGTCATAGCGCCAAGCGTAGTCAGTCGGAACGGGTTCTCTGACATCGGTACGCTGAGGAAGTGACTGATGGGGAGACCGGCAGAGAGTTCCGGCTGGCGTACGTGCCCGGGGTGACACCCGCGAAATGGGTCAACGTCTGGACCGAGAGGATGCCCGACGTGCCGATCACCCTGGTCACGGTTCCCGCCGCCGAGGTGGTGGCACTCCTGCGGGACGGCGGCGCCGACGCCGCGTTCGTCAGGCTGCCGGTCGACCGGGACGGGCTCAGCGTGATCCCCCTCTACGTGGAGACCACGGTGGTCATGGTGCCCAAGGACCACGCGGTCACGGCCGCCGACGAGGTGACCTTCGCCGACCTGACCGACGACGAGGTGTTCCATCCCCTGGACGACACCATCGAGTGGACGGCCCGGCCCGGGCTGCCCGCGTTCACCCGTCCGCCCACCACAGCGGCCGCGGTCGAGCTGGTGGCGGCCGGCACCGGGCTCGTCCTGGTTCCGCAGTCGCTGGCCCGCCTCCACCACCGCCGAGACCTCACCTACCGCCCGGTGGCTGACGCGCCGCAGTCCCAGGTCGCGCTGGCCTGGCCCACGGACGCGACCACTGACCTGGTGGAGGATTTCATCGGCGTCGTCCGCGGCCGGACGGTGAACAGTTCGCGAGGCCGTACCCCGGCTTCCCCTGCGGAGAAGCCGGCGGAGAAGCCTGGGAAGAAGCCTGGGGAGAAGCCGCCGCAGCGGCAGGCGCGAAAGCCCGCACAGAATGGCTCCGGCCGCCGGGCCGCGCCGTCGTCCAGCCGCAGGAGGAAGGGCAACCGGCCGAGGTGACCTGCCGCCCCGACCCCGCTCCGCGGCAGATGGGAAGATCTGAGGACCGTACCCGCTCGACGGAAGAGAATCCTCGGCATGGCCGTCATCCACAACACCGCCCTGAAGCCGACCAAGCTGGAACTGCTCACCGCCTGGCTGCCCTCCCGCCCGTGGTACTCCGGCGGCGCGCATGTACCCGAACTGGCCAAGGCCGGCGGCTTCCGGCTGGACGACCCGCAGGGTGCGGTCGGGATCGAGTTCATGGTGGTCACCGACACTTCCGGCGCTGACCCGGCCGGCTACCTGGTGCCGCTCACCTATCGCGGTGCCCCGCTCGACGGGGCGGAGCACGCCCTGATCGGCACCATGGAGCACGGGGTGCTGGGGCGGCGCTGGGCCTACGACGGCTGTCACGACCCGGTGCTGGTCACCCAGTTGCAGGCCCTGATCGAGGGCCGGGTCCAGGCCCAGGACCAGAACGCCAGCGACACCCCCGACCGGGAGGTCACCCGCTCCTGCCTCGGCGACGGCCTCGCCCCCGCCGACTTCACCACCACCGCCACCGACGACCAGGAGGGCACCGAGCTGCCCGCACCGCGGGGTACGACCCTCCGCCTGCGCCGGCTCCTGCGTCCCGGCGCCCCGGACAACACGCCTGCCCTCCCACCGGACGCGATAGGCCACGTCGCCGGCTCCTGGCACATGCCGGATGGCACCCGCACGCGAGGGCTGTTCGCCGTCTTGCGCACCGTCCCACGCGCCTAGGCGCCCTACGGACGGCCAGGGCCGCTCTCCCGATCATCCGGGAGCCGAGTCCCCGCCGGAGGCGTATGCATCTGATCATTTCGTTCCACCAGCGCCATGGCCCCTGACGCCAGCATGAAGGCAACCCCGATGAGGGCGAAGGTGACGCCCGAAGTGCCTCCAGACGTGAACGCGGCGACAACGAGGGCGAGCAAGCCAAGCCCGACGAAGCAGAGCAGTATGTCGCGGTTCTTCATGGCGAGCGATCGTAGGGCTGCGAGGCGCCTGGAGCAGGGACGGGCCCCGCCGGCGTCCGCTCCTGCAGCAGTACGGCGAAACCGTCGAGATGGCGGGCCAGGCTGTACTCGAACAGGCCGTCCAGATCTGACACCGCCTCCCCAGGAATCGTGGCCAGCAGGGGAAAACGTCCACTGTCGAGGAGTTCGTCGGATCGGTGCTGCTGTTCGAGCCACCACCGCGTGAGGGTCACACCGGTCTCCTGCTCCGCCTCGACCTCGTCGGCCCTGGACAGGGCGACGGTGACGACCAGGGCGTGCAGCGCGAGTGCCTCTCGAATCCGTGTCGTCATGGACAGCCCCAGCCCGGCGAGCGCGCGCAGGGTCCACTCGGTGTGGGCCATCATGTTGGGCACGAGCAGCGGGCGGGTGAACGAGATGGCCCTGGGCAGCCAGATGTGCCGCTGCCCCAGCTGCCATTGCCGGCGGGAGACCAGTTCGAGCTTGGCCCGCCACCCCTCCGGCCCGGGGGTGGGCAGTTCCGATTCGCCGAAGACCTGGTCGACCATCTGCGTCACCAGCTCGTCCTTGTTCGCCACGTGCCGGTAGAGCGACATCGGGCCGACGCCGAGTTCGGCCGCGAGTCGCCTCATGGACACGGCACCGAGCCCCTCGGCGTCGGCGATCTCGATGGCGGTGCGGAGCACGTGCTCGCGGTTCAGTGCCTGCCTGGGAGGTGGTTCCGGCTGCTGGAGGTCCGGGCGGGCGGCGACCACCGTACCGGCGCCGACCCTCGCCACGACCAGCCCCTCGTCGCGTAGGGCCGCCATCACCTTGGTCGCGGTCGCGATCGCGACGCCCCAGCGCTGAGCGATCTGCCGGATGGACGGCATCCGCGCGCCTGACCGCAGGTCGCCGGAGAGGATCCGGGCACGGAGCTCTTCGACTATGCGCCGGTAAGGCGGATCCTGGCTCGACGACTGCATGAGGCCCCTTGGTGTACTAGTTCACTTCTTCAGGCTACTAGTTCACTTTATAGCGTTAGCCAGCTGTATAGCGGAAATACCGCGCATACGCTGTACGCATGACACTTCTTACACCGTACGCAGTCAGATTGTGGCACCGGCCGTTGATGGTCATGGTGGCGGCGATGTCGGCGCTCATCGTCGTCGCGGGTTTCGGTCTCTTCGTGGACGGCCGCGCGCTCATGGAGCAGTCGGTCTGGGCGAAGCCGTTGAAGTTCGGCGTCTCGTTCGTCATGTACGGCGCCACGCTCGCCTGGATGCTGCCGCAGCTCCGCAAGGCAAGGCGCACGATGTGGACCCTCGGAACGGCCTTCGCCGTCGCCGGTCTGATCGACGTCGGCTTCATCGTGGTGCAGGCGGCCCGCGGCACGTACAGCCACTTCAACGCCGAAACCGACGCGTTCAACGCGATCGGGCAGCTGGTCTTCTCCACGGGCGTGATAGGGCTGTTCGGAGCGACCCTGCTCATCGCCGTCATGCTGCTGTTCCAGCGGACCGGTGACGCGGCTCTCACCTGGGCCCTGCGCGCCGGGATCGGGCTGGCCGTCCTGGGCATGGCGCTGGCGTCCTTCATCACCGGGTCGACCTCGGCGAACGGACCCCGGACGGTCGAGGACGCCTACGGCAACCCGGTGTCACTCGTGGGGGGCCACGGGGTGGGCGTGCCGGACGGTGGCGGCATGCCGATCACGAACTGGAGCACCGTGGGCGGCGACCTGCGCGTTCCGCACTTCATCGGCCTGCACTCCGTCCAGGTGTTCGTGCTGGCGGTGCTCATCCTCACCACCCTCGCGACCCGGATCACCCGGCTCCGCCACGAACGCGTACGCGCCCAGCTGACCGGGGTCGTCATCCTGGGATACACCGCGCTGTTCGCCATCACGGCGTGGCAGGCGCTGCGCGGTCAGGCCCTGATCCACCCCGACGCGGCCACGTGGACCGCACTCGCGGTGACGATCTGCGTGACCACGCTGCTGGCGGCCCTGGCCCTCGCAGCGGCCCGCCGCCGCATCGATACGGCACCCGCCCCATCCACCGGCCGGGACCGGATCGCGATCCGGTGATCAGCCGAGGAGGTCGGCGCGCCGACGCCGAAGCATTTCTCATGCCGGAAGACCGAGCCCCGGCCGCTTCCGGCCCTGACTGCGTCACAAGGGCGTAGATCCACTGCGGGGATTCGAAACTCTGGCATGTACGGAAGCGCATGAATCAGTCACTCTGAGTACAAGGCCCAATCGGTCAATGGAGGAGGCACCGAATGATCCCAGGCTGCGGAAGCTGCAACTGTGACGACGTGATGTACCAGGGCACAC
The DNA here is from genome assembly GCF_041950495.1 of Nonomuraea sp. MTCD27. Classification (NCBI taxonomy): domain Bacteria; kingdom Bacillati; phylum Actinomycetota; class Actinomycetes; order Streptosporangiales; family Streptosporangiaceae; genus Nonomuraea; species Nonomuraea sp. MTCD27. Next base: position 269,739 of record NZ_JBGNUW010000016.1, read on the forward strand.
CGTCGCACTGGACGCAGTTGCACGTCGAGTAGGAGACGCGGCAGGAGCCCCGCCGAACCGTGATCGCCGGGGCTCTCGCCAACTGACGGAACCCATGCCCCTACGCGCGCCTCGGAGCCAGGTGACGAGAACCGCCCGCCGGCGTGTAGTCAGGTGATCTCAAGCGAGCATCGCGCCGGGACGCCGAACCGTTCGTAGAGCGGGAACGGGTGCCTGCGAGTTCCTCAGGATCTGCCACGTGAGCAGCCCCGGCCAGTATGTGCATGGTCGTGTTGTGGTGGGCGACGTCGATGTCACTCAGCTTGTCGCTCAAAGATGATCTAGGAGGGTGGGATCACGGGATTCTGACGCTCCGAGACGTATCCGGGAGCGGTTCCATACCCACCCCTCCTTGAGCTGCGGGCCCCAAGGCGCTCTGACCAGACTCCAAACAACCCGAAGCTTAGATCTTGAGGCCTAAGCGCCACAAGGGATGTGCCCTGGTCTGCCCGTATGCCGTCGCCCCACCCGAAGGGACAGCGGGACAGCCGCGGGGGCTGCCCCGGGCCCGCGTGCCGGGATCTCACCGGCAGGGACGGGGCACCGAGAGAGCTGCGACACGGCTTTGTGTGTCTCTGCTTTCGGATCATGACATCCCGATCGAGGACATCTCGCGCCTGATAAGGCGCTCCAACACGGTGGTTACGGAGCCGGTCTACCGTCAGCCGATACGGCCGGTCGTCACACGGCCAGCCGACGACATGTAGCCGTTCAACATGTAACTCCGTTTGTCACGCGCCCGTTTCCAAGAGCGGAGACGGGGTGTTTTCGCAGGTGCGCGGTACTAGGTTCGAACCAGTGCCCCCCCGCTTGCAAGGAGCCATGACCCCTTGGCAGTACGCCTGGACCTGCACTCCCGTACCTGTGGGCCGTCACGGGCGATCCACCCACATGGGCTCCTAGACACTGCGCTGTACATACGCTGCCTTCGTGGATAGAGAGACGCTCGTTCAACTCCTCGACAGCGCAGGAGGGGAAGCACGCCATGCGTGCCGTCGGGCCCTCGCGGCTGGAGCGTACTTCGAGATATGGCCGGACCCGGTCGAGGCCCTCCACCTGACTAGGACTTACCAGCGTCGCGCACGTCTTACCCACCGGCTTGAGATCCCATCCCTCGGCTTTGCGGAGGCGGTCGCGCAGCTCAGCGCCTGCGGACTTCAGCACCTCATCCTGGGCGTCGTCAAAAGCACAGAGCCCGCCTACCACTTTCAGCTCTTCCTGGCTCCCGACACATCGCGTGTAGTCGCTTGCCTTGGCGTCAGCCAGCGGGTGCGCAAGGCTCACCACCCCTGACTGAGACCACCCCTGTGCTGGAGGCCGCGCCAGCGGCATGGTTGTACGGTGGCCGCCATGGACGCGTCATATGCCGCCGATGCTCGCAGGATCTGGCTGACCCATGTACCACGTCGAGGCCAGGCGGACACCGTCCAAGGCGAACTGTTGCGTGCAGTCGAGAAGCTTCGAGACGAGGCGCAGCGCAACGGCAACGTCAACTGGGACGAGCACTACGAACGTCTCCTGGCCTACCTGCGGGAGACGCTCACCAGGTCGGGGCTCTTCACCGAGGAGACCTTGGCAGAATTGGCCATGGACCTGGAACGTCTGGCCGACTTCGAACGCCCTCCCACCGATGACGCGCCTTTCGACCGCATCACGTACCGCGTCGTGGACTGGTGCCGCGCCCAGCCCGAGCCGGTTCGGCATGAGCAGGATCCACATCTGCAGCGATAAGCATGGCTTGCCAGATCGGCAGACCTCCGCCACGATCTCGTCGATCGCCCCTAGGCACGTATGGCGGCCAGCCATGTAGGGGCGATGGTAGGGCTGCATCTGCCAGGCGGCGCGGCAACCCTGGTCGGTGCGTTCGGTCGCTACGGAGGGGCCGACGCACGGTGCCCGGCTCGGGTCCCGCCGCCGTCCGGGACCGGCCCCCAGGTCGCACGCCCGCACGGCGGGCGGCCGGAGGGCCGGAGGTACGGCGGCGCGCCGCCGCTTGTCGCACGGACGGTCAGCGTTGGCGACAGCACGTCGAACTCGACACGGACGAACTCCTCGTCGGCCCACCCAAGTCCCGCGCGGAAGTCCGTACGGTTGCCATCCCGGAAGCGATCATCCCAGCACTCCGCGAGCACCTCGCCCGGTAACACGATCGCCGCCAGCTCCGGCGCGAGTCTCAAAGATCTCATGCAACGCATGGGACACGACTCCGTCCGCGCCGCCCTCATCTACCAGCACAGCACCGCAGAAGCCGACCGCAAGATCGCCGATTCCATGAACGACAAGATCAACCAAAGCGATGGATCTTCAGGAGTGCCCGCCCGCCTGAGCTAATGGCACGTTAATGGCACGAAGCCCCGTTTCCATGATCGGAGACGGGGCTCTTTCTACAGGTGGGCGGTACTGGGTTCGAACCAGTGACCCCTCGCTTGTAAGGCGAGTGCTCTACCGCTGAGCTAACCGCCCCTGATCGGCACTACACCTTACGACACCAACGGCCCCGATCGCACATCCATCACCCACCCAGGCCCCAGCTCAGGCCGCCCCGCCGCGCGCCAGCCCAGCAGGGACGCCCCGAGCATCCCGGCGTCCACCCCGAGGGCGGCCGGGATCAGCGGTGGCGCCTCGCGGAAGGCCAGGCGCTTGATCAGGCGCGTACGCACCGGGTCGAACAGGGCCGGGCCGGCTTCCGCCAGGCCGCCGCCCAGGACGATCACCGAGGGGTCCAGCAGCAGCGTGTACGTGGCCAGCGCCAGCGACAGCGCCTCCACGGCCTCGTCCCAGACCTCGATGGCGATCGGGTCGTCCGACGACACCACCTGCTCGGCCTTGACGCCGTCGAGGCCGGCCCGCTGGCTGTAGCGGCGCCCGACCGAGGCCGCCGACGCGTACGTCTCCAGGCATCCGAACTGGCCGCACGCGCACTGCTCCCCGTCCGGGAACACCGGCGTGTGGCCGATCTCGCCGGCCCAGCCGGAGGCGCCGCCGTACGGCTCGCCGCGGATGATCGAGGCGCCGGCGATGCCCGTGCCGATGGGGAGGAAGAGGAAGTCGGAGACGCCGCGGCCGGCGCCGAGGATGCTCTCGGCCAGGCCCCCCGTGCGTACGTCGTGCCCCAGCAGCACCGGGATGTCCAGGGTGGTGAAGTCGGTGGCGGGGACGTCGCGCCAGCCCAGGTTCGCCGCGTACACGGCCGAGTTCTCGGACACCAGCCCCGGCACGGCCAGCCCGACGCCGGCGGGGATGCCGTCGCCCGAGGCGGCCAGGTGGCTGATGAAGTCGGAGATCGCGGCCACGACCGCGTCCGGCCCCTCCGTGCGGGGAGTCGGGCGCCGCTCGCTCAGCAGCACCGCGCCGGACTCGCTGACCAGGCCGCCCTTCATGGACGTGCCACCGACGTCGAGCGCGACGACGAACGAACTCATTGCGGACACGATAGGAGACGATAGCGCAGCTCAGTAAATGTCCGGGAAAGGTGTGGGAGAGCGGGCGGCCTCAGCCGCTCACCAAGCCCCGAAACCCCCGGTGAGCCCCCAGTGCACCACGACGGCCCGCCGACGCCTCCTGGGGCCGCTACGCCCGCCCCAGCACCCGGTTGAGCGCCGCCTCCACCTCCGCCGACAATCCGGGCGGTGGAGCCACCGAGGCCGGGCTGAGCGTCTCCGACGAACGGGCCATCCGCACGGCCCCGCAGGACCGGCACTCCACCTCCCCCAACCGGCAGATCAGCGCCGTGGACTTGCAGGTGGCGCAGGAGTCGAGGTCGAGGTCGTGCAGCCGTTGACAGTCCGGGCAGATCAGCACCTGGGACTCGTTGCGCACCCCGCGCTGCCACGGGCTGGCACCGCGCACCGGGTCTGTCTGCCGGGCCCCGCAGCGGTAGCAGGGCATCCTTCCCTCCGAGGTCATGAAATGTCGGCGAGTGCCTTGACGTAGTCGGCGACGTCACGTGCCGAGGAGATCGGATTGACCACCGACCACCGGATCACGCCCTCGCCGTCGATGATGAAGGTCCCCCGCTGAGCGAGCCCCTTCGCCTCATCGAACACACCGTACGCCCGCGCGACCTGTCCGTGTGGCCAGAAATCAGAGAGCAGGGCAAAGGTATAACCCTCGCGATCCGCCCATGCACGGTGCGTGAACACGGAGTCCACGGACACGGTGAGCACCCGCGCCCCCTCGATCGGATGATCGCGCAGGGCGGACAGCTCACCGTGACAGATCCCGCTGAACGCCAGCGGGTAGAAGACCAGCACGACCTTCTCGCCCCGAAAGTGAGCAAGGCTCACCGGAGTGCCGTGCTGGTCCTGCAGCTCGAAATCCGGAGCCAGGGCGCCGACCTCGGCAGGATGTGCGTTCACACCAACATCCTGCCGTACGGCTGACGCTCAGGCCCCTATCGGCGGCTGCCCTTCGGCGGGACGAGCCTGGTGCCGGACCAGTCGGGTGCGGCGGAGATGCTGCTGGTCTGCGAGAGACCCGCGGTAGCGGCATCCTCCCCGATGTCGCTCGGCTCCACGTGGCCATCGCGCCCGGCCTTGGGAGTCAGCAGCCAGATCTGGCCTTCGTTGGCGAGTGCTCGCATGGCGTTGGTCAGAGCGTCGAAGAGGTCTCCGTCGCCGTCGCGCCACCACAGCAGCACCACGTCTACGACGTCGTCGCTCTCCTCGTCCAGCAGCTCGTTGCCGGTCAGGTCCTCGATGGAATCGCGAAGCTCGTCGTCGACGTCCTCGTCCCAACCGATCTCCTGCACCACCTGACCCGGCTTGAGGCCGAGTCGTTCGGCCAGGCCGCGCTCGCCCTGCGCCTGACCCGCGGTCGCGCTCACGTTTATCCCTCCTGCTTGAGTGGCCCCGCTTATGCGGTTTATCGCTTCGGCACAGTCCACACGCTGTGACCCTCAGTCGTCAACGGTCGCCACGGGTCCGGCCTGTGCCCAGGCAAAATCAATCAGACAAAAACGACAGGCGAACCTGACGTTGCGGGTTGTCGACGTTGAGGTCCACCAGCGCGATCGACTGCCACGTGCCCAGTGCCATTCGCCCGCCCAGCACGGGGATCGAGGCGTACGGCGGGATCAGGCCGGGCATGACGTGTGACCTGCCGTGGCCGCGCGAACCGTGGGCATGACGCCAGCGGTCGTCGGCCGGCAGCAGATCGCGCAGCGCGGCCAGCAGATCGTCGTCACTGCCCGAGCCGAGCTCCAGCAGGGCGACGCCCGCGGTCGCGTGCGGCACGAAAATGTGCAGCAGCCCGTCCTCACCCTGGGCACGAACGAAGTCGGCACATTCTGCCGTGATGTCGTGCACCGTCTCTCTGGAACCAGTGGCCACAGAGATGATTTCAGATCTCACAGGGAAATCTTACTTAGGCACAACGACGGCATCAGGGCCGGGAAACACCAGCCCGGTGTGCCCGTCGTCGAACCTCACCATGTACGGGGGCCCGCCGTCCATGCCCTGGACCTCCGTGATGACTCCGCTCCGGTCCCTTTCGCCAACGGTATTCCCGTGCACCAGGAGCCGGTCTCCTACCGTCGCATTCATACCTCCCACATTGGTACGCGGAATGCCGGAGGAAAAGACCGATTCATAAGTTTTGCTCCCCCTAGAGGGGGAGGAAGAAAGATGACCAGACCGTTACGCTGCGCGGATGTGGCGTTTCGGCCTGCGCGGCAAGATGGCGGCCTCGTACGTGCTGGTCACCGCGACTGCGGTGTTCCTGGTCGAGGCCGTGATCGCGGCCATCTACCTGATCCCCTGGGCCAACGCCACCGATCTGGCGGCCGTGCTGCAGGAGCAGGCGGCCAACGACACCACTGTGCTGAACCTGGAGGTGGCCAGGATCTCCACCACCCGCCCCGGCCTCTCGCCCGCCGAAGTCCTGGCCGCGGTCGCGGCGGGGACGCGGGACAGTAAGGTCGCGGACGACGCCCGGCGGCGGGCGGTCCCGGGCGAGGTCCAGCCGCGGGCGCTCCCGAGCGAGGTCCGGCCGCGGCCCGTCCCGGGCGACGACCCGCCGCGGGCGGTCCCGAGCGTGCCCCCGCCGCGGACGGACGTCCCGCCGCGGACGCTCGTGGGCGGCGCCGAGCCGCTGCACAAGCAGGGGCTGGCCATGCTGGCCGCCCTGGTGGACATGTCCGGCGCCGTCGTCGAGAGCTCGGCGCCCGCGATCTACCCCGTAGGAGGCACGCTCGACGTCTCCCCGCCGGGACTCCGGGGCGGCCCCGGCGTGGGCAGCACCAGGACGGGGCCGACGACCTGGCACTTCAGCCCGGTGCTGATCAAGTCGCCGGACGGCTCGGCGGGCTTCGACGCGATCGGGTACGTCTACGTACAGGCCCCCTCGGACGCCGCGCCCACCCCCACGGTCGGGGAGTTGCTCCCCCTGGTCGCGGCCGGCGGGCTGGCACTGGCGCTGGTGGTGCCGGTGGGGCTGGTGTTCGGGTTGCTGAGCACGCGCCGGCTGACGAGCCGGGTGCGCCGCCTGGCCGGCGTGACGACGGCGGTGGCGGCCGGCGACTTCCGCCCGCGGGTCCCGGTGGCGGGCTCCGACGAGGTGAGCACGCTCGAACGCTCGGTCAACCTCATGGCCGACCGGCTCGGCGCGGCCGTGGAGGCGGACAGGGCGACCGCGCGCGCCGAGGCCAGGCAGGCCGAGCGCGGCCGGATCGCCAGGGAGCTGCACGACTCGATCTCCCAGGACCTGTTCTCGCTGAGCCTGCTGGCCGCGGGCATGCGCCGGGCGGCGCCGGGCGGCCTGCGCGAGCAGTCCGAGGCGATGGAGCGCACGGCCGCCCGCGCGATGCGCGAGATGCAGGCGCTGCTGCTGGAGCTGCGCCCGGTGGCGCTGGAGGACGCGGGCCTGCTGCCCGCCCTGCGTGAGCTCTGTCACGCCTATGAGGAACGGCTCGGCGTCGCGGTCGAGGCGGAGCTGGACGAGGTCACGCTGCCGCCCGCCGCCGAGCACGCGGTGCTGCGCCTGGTGCAGGAGGCGGTCGGGAACGCGGTCAAGCACGCGAACCCGAGCAGGATAGAGGTACGCCTGCGCGAGCGCGACGGCGCGATCACCGTGTCGGTGTCGGACGACGGCACCGGCTTCGACCCGGCGGACGTGGCCACCAGGCACGGCATGGGGCTCAAGCTGATGCGCGAGCGGGTCACGGAGCTCGGCGGCCGGCTGGACCTCCACAGCGACGAGAGCGGTACGACGGTGACGGCGAGGCTGACATGACGATCGGCGGCGACGGGGACGGCGGGCCTGACCCGACGGCCCACGGAGACACGACGGCCCACGGAGACACGACGACCGGTGGCGACGCGCCCGGCACGACGATCCGCGTGCTCATCGTGGACGACCACCAGGTCGTCAGGCAGGGCCTGCGTTTCGTCCTGGAGCAGGAGGACGGCGTCGAGGTCGTGGGCGAGAGCGGTGACGGCGAGGGCGCGCTGCGCGCGGTGGAGCGGTGCCGGCCCGACGTGATGCTGCTCGATCTGGTGATGCCGGGGCTGGACGGCCTGGCGGTGCTGGAGCGGCTGCGCGGGCTGGAGCGGCGGCCGGCGGTGATCGTGCTGAGCTCGTTCCAGGAGGACGACAGGGTGGTGGCGGCGGTACGCGCGGGCGCGCTGTCGTACCTGTCGAAGACCTCCGCCGTCGACCGCGTGGTCGAGGCGGTGCGCGTGGCCGCGCGCGGCGGCAGCGTGCTGGAGCCGGGGGTCGCGGCACTCCTGCTGGGCCGCATGCGCCGGCCCCTCGACACGCTGACCCCGCGCGAGCGGGAGGTCCTGGTCGCCCTGGCGCGCGGCCGCTCGAACGCCGAGATCGCCAGGGACCTGCGCATGGGAAGGGAGACGGTCAAGACGCACGTCTCCAGCATCCTGGCCAAGCTCGGCGTGGCCGACCGCACCCAGGCCGCGATCTACGCGCTCCAGCAGGGGCTAGTGCCGCTCGACCAGGCACTCTAGGCCCACTCGAGGCAGGCGGGAGGCACGGCGGCTAGACTCGCCCGCCGCGGGTGAGAACCCTCTCCCGCGGGGGAGGGTAAGGCTACGGAGGCGGCATCCGGGACGCCAGGACATTCGAGCGAAATTTCGTTCGTTTTCCTGTCTTGTTAAATTGCTCCCGCGAGGTAACCTTTGGTGGCGATTCGTCCTACCATCGGTGGTCTAGGCCATCGTAGATGGCCCTGCCAGCAGGGACACTCTGGTTACTGGCTAGTAGAGATGCGTTTTCTACGGCTAGCGACCAGGATGGAAGGCGACCCAGACCAGACATCAGTCCATCTCGGAAGGCGAGACCCAGTGGCTTCCGGACGCCAGCGTTTTTCGATCATCAGCGACGGCCTACCCAGCCAGCTGCCTGATGTCGATCCCAGCGAGACCAACGAGTGGCTCGAGTCTCTCGACAACGTCGTCAAGACCGAGGGCCGCACCAGAGCCCGCTACCTGATGCTCCGCATGCTGGAGCGGGCGCGCGAGCACCAGGTCGGCGTGCCGGGCCTGCGCAGCACCGACTACATCAACACGATCCCGCCGGAGCGCGAGCCCTGGTTCCCCGGCGACGAGCATGTCGAGCGCCGCATCCGCGCCTACATCCGCTGGAACGCGGCCATCATGGTGTCCAGGGCCAACGCCCGCACCAACGTGGGCGGCCACATCGCGACCTACGCCTCGGCCGCCTCTCTCTACGAGGTCGGCTTCAACCACTTCTTCCGCGGCAAGGACCACGGGGAGTCGGGCGACCAGGTCTTCTTCCAGGGCCACGCGGCGCCGGGCATCTACGCGCGCGCCTTCCTCGAGGGCCGGCTCAACGAGGCCCAGCTCGACGCGTTCCGGCAGGAGCTGTCGCACGGCTTCCACGGCCTGCCCTCCTACCCGCACCCGCGGCTCATGCCCGACTTCTGGGAGTTCCCGACGGTCTCCATGGGCCTGGGCCCGATCGGCGCGATCTACCAGGCGCGGTTCAACCGCTACCTGCTCAACCGGCAGATCAAGGACACCAGCCGCAGCCACGTATGGGCGTTCCTCGGCGACGGCGAGATGGACGAGCCCGAGTCGCTCGGCGCGATCGGCCTGGCCGCTCGTGAGGAGCTCGACAACCTCACGTTCGTGATCAACTGCAACCTGCAGCGCCTGGACGGCCCGGTACGCGGCAACGGCAAGATCATTCAGGAGCTGGAGTCGTACTTCCGTGGCGCCGGCTGGAACGTGATCAAGGTCGTGTGGGGCCGCGACTGGGACCCGCTGCTGGCGGCCGACGTCGACGGCGTGCTGGTCAACCAGATGAACACCACGCCCGACGGCCAGTTCCAGACCTACTCGGTCGAGTCCGGCGGCTACATCCGCGACAACTTCTTCGGCTCCGACCCGCGCCTGCGCAAGATGGTCGAGCACCTGACCGACGACGACATCCGCAAGCTGTCGCGCGGCGGCCACGACTACCGCAAGGTCTACGCCGCGTTCAAGTCGGCCCGCGAGCACGTCGGCCAGCCGACGGTGATCCTCGCCCAGACCATCAAGGGCTGGACGCTGGGCAAGGACTTCGAGGCGCGCAACGCCACGCACCAGATGAAGAAGCTCACCAAGGCCGAGCTCAAGGAGTTCCGCGACCGGCTCTACCTGCCGATCCCCGACTCGGCGCTCGAAGGTGAGCTGCCTCCCTACTTCCACCCGGGCGAGAACGACCCCGAGATCCAGTACATGAAGGAGCGCCGCGCGGCGCTCGGCGGCGTGCTGCCCAAGCGGGTCATGCGCGCCAAGCCGGTCAAGCTGCCCGGCGACGAGGTCTACGGCGGCTTCGCCAAGGGCTCGGGCAAGCAGCAGGTCGCCACCACGATGGCGTTCGTGCGGCTGCTCAAGGACCTCATGCGCGACAAGGAGATCGGCCACCGGTTCGTGCCGATCATCCCCGACGAGGCCCGTACGTTCGGCCTCGACGCCATGTTCCCGACGGCCAAGATCTACTCGCCGCACGGCCAGACGTACGAGGCCGTCGACAGGGAGCTGCTGCTGTCGTACAAGGAGGCCGTGCAGGGGCAGATCCTGCACGAGGGCATCAGCGAGTCGGGTTCGATGGCCTCGGCCATCGCGGCCGGCACGGCCTACGCCACGCACGGCGAGCACATGATCCCGATCTACATCTTCTACTCGATGTTCGGGTGGCAGCGCACCGGCGACCAGATGTGGCAGATGGGCGACCAGATGGGCCGCGGCTTCCTGCTCGGCGCCACCGCGGGCCGCACCACGCTCAACGGTGAGGGCCTGCAGCACGAGGACGGCCACACCCCGCTCATCGCCTCGACGAACCCGGCCGCCGTCTCCTACGACCCGTCCTGGGCGTTCGAGGTGGCGCACATCGTCAAGGACGGCCTCCGGAGGATGTACGGCGACCAGCCGGAAGACATCTTCTACTACATGACCGTCTACAACGAGCCCTACCTGCAGCCCGCCCAGCCCGCGGACCTCGACGTGCAGGGCCTGCTCAAGGGCCTGTACAAGTTCGCCGACGGGCCGCAGACGCAGGGTCCCAAGGCCAACATCCTCTCCTCGGGCGTGGCGGGCCCGTGGGCGATGGAGGCGCAGCGCCTGCTGGCCGAGGACTGGGGCGTGTCGGCCGACGTGTGGTCGGCGACGTCGTGGTCCGAGCTGCGCCGCGACGCGCTGGCGTGCGAGGAGCACAACCTGCTCAACCCCGACGCCGAGCCGCGCGTCCCCTACGTCACCCAGGTGCTCTCGCCGGCGCAGGGGCCGTTCGTGGGCGTCAGCGACTACATGAAGGCCGTGCAGGACCAGATCGCGCAGTGGGTGCCGGGTGACTGGTCCTCGCTGGGCACCGACGGGTTCGGCCTGTCCGACACCCGCTCGGCGCTGCGCCGCCACTTCCACGTGGACGCGGCCTCGATCACGCTGGCCGTGCTGACCAGCCTGGTCAAGCGGGGTGAGCTCGACGGCGAGGTGCTGCGCGAGGCCATCGCCCGCTACCACCTCAAGAACGGCGTCACCGAGGCGGGCGGCGCGGAGAGCAACGACACCCAGTCCATGGGGGTCTGAGTCATCCGAATGAGGCGCTCCCGCGAATGAGTTTTCGCGGGAGCGCCGTCATATCCGGCCGTCCGCGCTGTTGGGCCTGTGAGGCGGCACGTTCAGGAGGGGTACGTGCCGCCTCACCCAGGTTTGGTGCAGGGTCACGTATTGTGGGCACTACTTCCCCCTGAGAGATGTGAGGGGAAGTTCGTCATGCGTCGCCTTCTAGCCGCCGCCCTGCTTCTGGCGGCCGCCGGCTGTTCCACCGCACCCGCCGAGCCGGCCACGGAGTCCACCGCCGACCCGAACAAGATCGCCTGGGGTCCCTGCACCGACATCAAGCGCCCTGACGGCGAGCCGCCGGCCAACAAGGACGCCACGGTACGGTGCGGCAAGCTCGCGGTGCCCCTCGACTACGCCAAGCCCGACGGGGACAAGCTGGACCTGGCGCTCATCAAGCTGCCGGCCACCGGCAAGGGCAAGCGGCTGGGCTCGGTGGTGTTCAACTTCGGCGGCCCCGGCGCCTCCGGCGTCGACACGCTCGACCAGGCCGCCAAGGCGCTCACGGCGCTGCGCGCCCGCTATGACCTGGTCAGCTTCGACCCGCGCGGCGTCGAGCGCAGCTCCGGCGTACGCTGCGGCGACGGCGCCGAGATGGACCGGTTCACCTCGCTGGACACGCTGCCGCCCGACGCCCAGACGCACCAGGAGGCCGCGGCGGCCAACAAGCAGTTCGCCGCGCTCTGCCAGCAGAACTCCGGCAAGATCCTGCCCTACATCGGCACCGTGAACGCCGCCCGCGACATGGACCGCATCCGCGCCGCCGTGGGCGACCCCAAGCTCAACTACGTCGGCATGTCGTACGGCACGCAGCTCGGCGGCGTCTACGCCACCCTGTTCCCCAAGACCGTGGGCCGCATGGTGCTCGACGCGCCGCTCGACCCCACGGTCACGTTCGAGCAGCGCACGCTGGCGCAGACGCGCGGCTTCCAGAAGGCGTACGAGAGCTTCCTGCGCTCCTGCGTCAAGAGCACCTGCGACGTCGGCAAGGACCAGGCCACCGCCAACGCGAACGTCGAGCGGCTGATGAACCAGCTCGCCGGCAAGCCGCTGCAGGTCAACGGGCGTGCGCTGACCCAGGGTCTGGCCTCGACCGGCGTGGCCGCCGCGCTCTACTCGGAGCTGACCTGGCCGTTCCTGGAGGAGGCGCTGAGCCAGGCGCTCAAGGGCCAGGGCGAGGCGCTGATGTACCTGGCCGACTCCTACACCGGGCGCGCCCCGGACGGCAGCTACTCCACGCAGATGACCAGCTTCCCGGCGATCACCTGCGTCGACTCCGCCGAGCGCCCCGACGAGGCCGCGCTGCGGCGCACCGAGGCGGCCGCGATGAAGATCTCGCCGCTGTTCGGCAGCGAGGGCTCCGGCGGGCTGTGCCGGGTCTGGCCGGCCAAGGGCAGCAACGAGGCACGGCACGTGGACGCCACCGGCTCCGCGCCGATCCTGGTGGTGGGCGGCAAGGGCGACCCGGCCACCCCGTACGAGTGGGCGCCCAAGCTGACGGCCCAGCTCAAGACCGCGACGCTGGTCACGTACGAGGGCGAGGGGCACGGGGCGTACCTGTCGGGCAGCAAGTGTGTCCAGGGGCTGGTGGACTCGTACCTGATCGACGGGAAGGTGCCGAGCAAGGGCACGAGTTGCCCGGCGGCCTAGTCTGGGCCGCGTGACGGACTACGAATCCCAGATCCAGACCGAGGTCGCGCGGCTGGCGGACCTCTCCGGCGACCTGTCCGTGCCGGTGCCCACGTGCCCGGGATGGACGCTCGCCGAGCTGGTCACGCACGTCGGCCAGACCCACCGCTGGGCGGTGCACGTGCTGCGCGATCAGGTCCAGGAGCGGATCTGGTCGCGGCAGGTGCCCAGCGGGCTGGCCGAGGGCCAGAGCGGCGACGCCGGCTGGCTGACGGCGGGGGCCGCCGAACTGCTGGAGACCCTGCGCGCCACCGATCCCTCGATGACGGTGTGGACGTGGGGCCCGGACGGGACGGCGTCCTGGTGGCCGCGCCGGATGCTCTTCGAGCTGGTGGTGCACCGGGCCGACGCCGAGCTCGCGCTCGGCGTCGACCCGGAGATCCCGGCGGGAACGGCGATCGACGGCATCGAGGAGTTCCTGCACAACCTGCCGTACGCCGCCTGGGTCACCCGGCCGCTGGCCGAGCTCGGCGTGGAGGGGGCCACGATCCACCTCCACGCGAGCGACACCGACGGCGAGTGGACGATCACGCAGGGCCCCGCCGGGAAGATCACCTGGACCCGCGGGCACGCCAAGGGCGACGCCGCCGTCCGGGGCCCGGTGAGCGACCTGCTGCTCCTGCTCTACGGCCGCCGCTCCCCCGAGGGGCTCACCGTGCACGGCGACCGCGCGCTGCTGGAGCGCTGGCTGGCCACGGCCGCCTTCTGACCCTGTCGTGAAGGTGTCGTGAAGGTGCCCTGGACGCGCCGCCGCTCGGCGATCGGCGGCGAGTCCAGGGCGAGGGGGTGAACCGCTCCGGGGATCTGCCCTCGGGAGCGGCCCGCTCGCCTGCCGGGGTGTTCGCGGGGAAGGCGCATGCCCCGGCCCGCGAGCGGGTGATCACCTGCGGTGGAAGACGCCGAAGACGCTGCCGGAGACGTCGTGGATGTAGGCGAAGTCGGTGCCGGCGCCGTCGTCGATCACCTTCGTGATCACCTTGCCGCCCAGCGACTCGCTCTTGGCGCAGGTCTGCTCGACGTCGGCCACCTGCACGTGGAAGATCGCGTGGCTGGGGAACTCGCCTCTGGTGTTGAAGAGCCCGCCGGCGGGCTGCTCCCCGCCCGGGTAGCCGATCATCCGGTAGTCGAGCGGGCCGTCGTCGCCACGGTCGAACGTCCAGCCGAACAGCCCGCCGTAGAAGTGCTGGGCGCCTTCGGGGTCGTCGGTCGCGACCTCGAACCAGGTCACCGTGTTGTCCATCATCGTCTCCTCTTTCTCGAACAAGACAACGATGTATCCCTATGGCGACAACCCTATGTCGGTGTTTCCGCATCATTAATCGAGCAAAGTTCCGTGTACGACCATCTCGGGCACGTCGGTGGCGAAGCCTTCGAGCGGCCGGTCGGGGCAGCGCTCGGCGGTGACGGTGGCGGCCGCGATGCGGTCGAGGCGGAAGACGCGCACGTCGTCGCGCAGCCGGCACCACGCCACGAGATACCAGAAACCGCCGCGCCCGCCCAGGAACACCCCGGGCTCCACGTCGCGCGAGGTCAGCGCGCCCTTGGCGTCGGCGTAGTCGAGCCTGAGCACGCGGCGGCGCAGCAGCGCCTCCTCGATCGCCCGCGAGATGCCCTCGCCGCCCAGCGGCCGGATCTCGCCGCCCGGCTCGGGTGGCAGGTGCACGAGCTGCACGCGCCGGGCCAGCTCCCGGGCCAGCTCGCCCTCGGGCCCCGGCATCGCGGCCACGACCTTGCGTAACGCGCTGCGCGCCTGCCGGCCGAACGGCTGGTCGCCGGCCCGGCTGAGCGCCACCGCGATGGCCACGGCCTCGGCGGGGGTGAAGTTGAGCGGGGGCAGCGACATCTTCTTGTCGATCGCGTAACCACCCTTGCGTCCCGGCTCGGCGTAGATCGGCACGCCCGACTCCTGCAGGGCGGTGATGTCGCGCTCGATCGTGCGGACGCTCACCTCGAACCGCTTGGCCAGCTCGCGGGCGGAGCGGCAGCGGGGCGAGATGGCGCGCAGGTCCTCGACTAACGCGTAGAGCCGGTCGGTACGGTTCACAGCCGAGACGCTACGCCGCGCCACCGACAATCGCGGGGCGCCCGGCAGCCCCGGGACACCCACGTAACCGCGCGGCCACAGGGGTCTCACGCTTCGGTCACTGCCCCAGGGCCCTCTGCCGGGGAGAGTACGCCGAGGCGGGCTTTCCCGCCACGCAACGACGGCCGCTTTTTCCTGACCGGGACGGGAGGTGCCGGGATCTCACCGGGCGGCGCCGATCCAGCCCAGCAGCCGGTCGAGCGGCCAGGTGTTGACGACGCGCTCGGCCTCGATCCCGCACCGGGCGGCGCGCTCGCACCCGAACCGCTGCCAGTCGAGCTGCCCGGGGGCGTGCGCGTCGGAGTCGATCGCGAACACGCACCCCATCTCGTACGCCAGCCGCATCAGCCGCTTGGGCGGGTCCAGCCGGTCCGGCCGGGAGTTGATCTCGACCGCCACCCCGAACCGCCGGCACGCCTCGAACACCAGCTCCGCCTCGAAGTCCGACTCCGGCCGCTTCACGCCGCGCTTCCCGCCGGCCTGCACCACCCGCCCGGTACAGTGGCCGAGCACGTCCACCAGCGGGTTGGCGATGGCGGTGACCATCCGGCGGGTCATGTCCTCCCCGCCCATCCGCAGCTTGGAGTGCACGCTGGCCACCACCACGTCCAGCCGCTCCAGCAGCTCGGACTCCTGGTCCAGGGAGCCGTCCAGGTTGATGTCCACCTCGATCCCGGTCAGGATCCGGAACGGCGCCAGCCGCTCGTTCAGCTTGGCCACCACCTCGAGCTGCCGCTCCAGCCGCTCGGCCGACAGCCCCTTGGCCACGGCCAGGCGCGGCGAGTGGTCGGTCAGGGCCCAGTACTGGTGCCCGAGCCCGATGGCCGCCTCCGCCATCTCCTCGATCGGCGAGCCCCCGTCCGACCAGTCGGAGTGGCTGTGCAGGTCCCCCTTGAGCGCGGCGCGCAGCTCGGCGGTCTCGGCGTCCAGCTCGATGCCGGCAGTTGCCCGCATTCTCCGCAAGTACGTCGGAACCAGCCCATCAAGGCTTTCGTTTATCACAAGGGCGGTGACCTTGCCGATGCCGGGAAGGTCGCCGAGCCCGCCACCGCGGGCCAGCCGGGCGAGCTCCTCCTCCGGCAGGTCGTCGACGACCGCGGCGGCGCGGCGGAAGGCACGCACGCGGTACGTGGGCTCGCCCGCGCGCTCGAGCAGAAAGGCGATCTCGCGCAGGGCCTCGACCGGTTCCATGCGTCCATTCATACCCAAGAGAACCGCAACCACAGGGGCATACACATTGAACGGGGACAAGGGCCACCGCTAGGCTGATCGGCCCAGGAAAGCAGGAGTTTGATGGCAAATCCGGCGCAGGCGCCCAAAGAACCGCCGCGCAAATCGTCGAAGATCGTCCCGTTGGTCGTACTCGGTGTGCTGTCGGTCATGGTGGTCGGCTACTGCGCGGCCGTGCAGGACGACGACGACGTCACCGCCGACTGCGTCGTCCGGCTGGACGACGGCACGTACGAGGTCGTGGACGAGGACTACTGCGACGACGACGGCACCAGGGTCTACTACGCGGGATCCCGGGGAGCCTACTTGTGGTACTACGGCGGGCGGAGAGTGGGCAACCGCGTCGAGGGCGGCACCACGCTGCGCCCGTCCGACACGAACATCACCAGCCGGGGCGGCAAGGAGATCCAGCGGGGCGGCTTCGGCCGCAGCTGGAGCGGCGGGAGCTGACGAGATGCGCCGCGAACACGGCACTCCCAGGAACGACTGGGAGAAGACGATCGAGAGCCAGGGGCTGGCCTACCACCGCGCCGCCCACCCGTCCGGGCTGAGCCGCCCGTACTGGGACGAGTCCGTCCACTACGTCTTCTCGATGGACGAGGTCGAGGAGCTGGAGACGCAGGTCGAGGAGCTGCACGGCATGTGCCTGCGGGCCGTCGAGCACGTGGTCTCCGCCGGGCGCTTCGCCGACTTCGCCATCCCCGAATGGGCGTGGGAGGAGGTGGCACGCTCCTGGGAGCGCCGAGACCCCTACGTGTACGCCCGCTTCGACCTGCGCTACGACGGCACCGGCCCGGCCAAGCTGCTGGAGTACAACGCCGACACGCCCACGTCGCTGGTGGAGGCGTCGGTCGTGCAGTGGTTCTGGCTGCAGGACGTCTTCCCCGACGACGACCAGTGGAACTCGCTGCACGAGCGGCTCATCGACCGCTGGCGCGAGCTGCGGCTGCCGCCCGGCCCCACGCACTTCGCGTTCACCAACGCGGACGAGACGGGCGAGGAGGCCATGACGGTCGCCTACCTCCAGGAGACCGCCGAGCAGGCGGGCCTGCAGACCGTCGCCGTGGCCATGGAGGACATCGGCTGGGACGCCCTCAACCGCCGCTTCGTCGACGTCGAGGAGCGCGCGATCCGCTCGGCGTTCAAGCTCTACCCGTGGGAGTGGATGCTGACGGACGACTTCGGGCGCCACGCCGTACGGCACGCCACGTGGATCGAGCCGCTGTGGAAGACGCTGCTGTCGAACAAGGCGCTGCTCGCCGTCCTGTGGGAGCTCGACCCGGGCCATCCGAACCTGCTGCCCGCCTACCTCGACGGCCCCCGCGACCTCACCTCCTACATCGCCAAGCCGCTGCTCGGCAGGGAGGGCGCCTCGATGCGCATCGTCACCCCGGAGGGCACCCAGGAGACGCCGGGGATCTACGGCCGGGAGGGCTACGTCTTCCAGGGCTTCGAGGCGCTACCGGCGTTCGAGGGGCAGCGGCCGGTGCTCGGCGCCTGGGTGGTCGCCGACGAGGCCGCCGGGCTGGGCATGAGGGAGACGACCGGCCTCATCACCGACGACACCTCCTCGTTCGTCCCGCATCGCATCGCTCCATGACCCGTTCCCGACACATGCTCTTCCACGAATGGAACTGACGTGACCCTTCTTGAGACCCTCGCCCGCGGCGCGGGTGCCATCGCCTCCTACGCCGCCGTCGGCGTGATCCTGATGATCGTCGGCTTCTACGTGATCGACTGGGCCACGCCCGGCAAACTGAGCGAGATCATCCGCAGCGAGCGCAACCCGAACGCCACCCTGCTCGCCACCTCCGCCCTGGCCGCCGTCGGCCTGATCGTGGCGGCCTCCATCTGGTCCTCCGGCGGCCGGCTCGCGGAGGGGCTCGCCGGCACGGCGGTGTTCGGCCTGGTCGGCATCGTGGTGCAGACGGTGGCGATGCTGGTGTTCGACCGGGTCGTCGGCATCTCCGTACGCGATCTGGTCAAGGAGCAGGAGCTGCAGCCCGGCTCGCGGCTGCTGGCGGTGACCCATGTCGCGATCGGCCTGATCACCGCCGTGGCCGTGATCTAGGACCGGCGCGAACCGCCGTTCCGGTCATCCGAAGGGACCTGGCACTCTAGGAGGCGTGACAGACCGGACCCGGGAGGACACCACGCGCAGGCTCGAGCGGGCCATGGGCTCGCTCGGCACGGCGGCGATGGCGCGCATGGACGAGCAGCTGCCGTGGTTCCGCGCGCTCAGCGCCGAGGACCGGTCGTGGGTGGGGCTCGTGGCCCAGGCCGGGATCGCGGCGTTCGTCGAGTGGTTCCAGCACGCGGGCCAGGACCGGCCCACCCCCAGCATCGAGTTCTTCGGCACCGCCCCGCGCGAGCTCAAGCGGTCCATCTCGCTCCAGCAGACCGTCGACATCGTCAGGGTCGTGGTCGAGGTGGTCGAGGCCCAGACCCACGAGCTGGCCGCCCCCGGCGGCGAGGACCAGCTCCAGCAGGCCATGTTGCGCTACACGCGCGACGTGGCCTTCGCCGCCGCCCACGTCTACGCCCGCGAGGCCGAGGCCAGGGGCTCGTGGGACGCCAGGCTGGAGGCCCTGATCGTGGACGCCCTCGTCCGCGGCGAGGTGGACGACGGCCTGCACTCCTGGGCCGCCGCGCTCGGCTGGACCTCCTCCCCCGTCGTCGTCATCGCCGGCCACGCGCCCGACGACGACCCGCGCGCGGTCATCGACGGGCTGCGCGAGAAGGGCCGCCGCATCGGCATGGACCTGCTGGCCGGGGTGCAGGCCGACCGGCTGATCGTGATCGTGGGCGGCGCCGGCAGCGTCGACGACGCGGCCAAGCAGGTGGTGGCGCGTTTCGGCGTGGGCCCCATCGTCATCGGCCCCGAGGTGCCCGACCTGCACGCCGCCGCCAGGTCCGCCAGGGCGGCGCTGGCCGGGCTGAAGGCGTCCTCCGGCTGGCCCGACGCGCCCAGGCCGGTGCACGCCGAGGACCTGCTTGCCGAGCGGGCGCTCGACGGCGACGCCGACGCCAGGGAACAACTCATCGAGAACGTCTACCTGCCGCTCGCGGGCACGCCGCTGCTGGACACGCTGGCGACGTACCTGGAGCAGGGCACCTCGCTGGAGGCGACGGCCAGGCTGCTGTTCGTGCACCCCAACACCGTGCGCTACCGCCTGAAGAAAATCACGGAGCTGACCGGATATCAGCCCACCGAGGGCAGGTCCGCCTTCACGCTGCAGGTCGGGCTCATCCTCGGCCGGCTCTCGGAGAGCGCCGTAACGTGGGGTGCCCTAACGTAATGGCGCCGAAATCCCCACTGTAGGCTTCCTACAAATCACCCAGGACAAAGTTCGTACGGATCTCCATCCGCGTGTCGGAGTTCTACAGGGCAAGGTGGATTTTGTGCTTGTACTCGTCGCCCCGGGCCAAGGTGCCCAAACACCGGGCTTCCTGACTCCCTGGCTCGAGCTGCCCGGTCTGGCCGACAGACTCGGCGCCTGGTCGGACGTCGTCGGGCTCGACCTGGTCGCCTACGGCACCACCGCCGACGCCGACGAGATCCGCGACACCGCCGTCGCGCAACCGCTGCTCGTCGCCGCCGCCCTGGCCTCCGCCGAGGCGCTCGGCGTGACCCCCGACGTGCTGGCCGGCCACAGCGTCGGCGAGTTCGCCGCCGCCGCGCTGGCCGGCGTGCTGACCCGCGAGCAGGCCCTCGGCCTGGTCCGGGCCCGCGCCGAGGCCATGGCCAAGGCCGCCGCCGTCACCGAGACCGGCATGACCGCCGTGCTCGGCGGCGTCGAGGAGGAGGTGCTGGCCGGCATCGACAAGCACGGCCTGACCCCCGCCAACATCAACGGCGCCGGACAGGTCGTGGCGGGCGGCACGCTGGAGCAGCTGGCCGCGTTCAAGGAGGACGCGCCCGCCCGCGCCCGCCTCATCCCGCTCTCGGTGGCGGGCGCCTTTCACACCCACCACATGGCCCCGGCCGTGGAGAGCCTGCAAGAGGCGGCCTGGAACGTCGTCCCCACCGACCCCGGCATCACGCTCCTGTCCAACGCCGACGGGCAGGCGGTCACCACCGGGGCGGAGTTCCTCCAGAGGCTGGTCAAGCAGGTCAGCAACCCCGTCAGGTGGGACGCCTGCATGGAGACCATGGCGGGCCTCGGCGTCACCAAGATGATCGAGTTGCTGCCCGGTGGCACGCTGACCGGGCTGGCCAAGCGCGGCCTGCGCGGCGTGCGGACCGTGGCGCTGAAGACCCCAGACGACCTCGACGCGGCCAGGGAGCTGACCAAGTGAAGATTCCCGACATCGCCCCGGGCGGCAGGGTGCTGGCCCTCGGCCACTACCAGCCGGCCAACATCGTCACCAACGACGACCTGGCCAAGACCATGGACACCAACGACGAGTGGATCCAGTCCAGGGTCGGCATCAAGGAGCGCCGGGTCGCCCCGCCCGAGGAGTCGGTCGAGGACATGGCGACCATCGCCGGCGGCAAGGCGCTGGCCGCCAGCGGCCTGTCCCCCGACGACGTCGACCTGGTCATCGTGGCCACCTGCACGCTCGAGACCCAGATCCCCAACGCCTCCGCGATCGTGGCGCACCGGCTGGGCATCAAGGCACCGGGCGCGTTCGACGTCAACGCCGCCTGCGCCGGGTTCTGCTACGCGCTCGGCACCGCCGACGCCGCCGTACGCGCCGGATCGGCCAGGAACGTGCTGGTCATCGGGGCGGAGAAGCTGTCGCAGTGGGTGGACTGGACCGACAGGTCCACCGCCGTGATCTTCGCCGACGGCGCCGGCGCCGCGGTCGTCGGCGCGTCCGAGACGCCCGGCATCGGCCCCGTGGTGTGGGGCAGCGCCGGCGACAAGGCCGACGCGATCTCCATCAAGGACCGCGACAACTACCTCTACCAGGAGGGCCAGACGGTCTTCCGGTGGGCCACCACCGCGCTGCACCCGGTGGCCCTCGAGGCCTGCTCCCGCGCGGGCGTGGACCCGTCGGAGCTGGCGGCGTTCGTGCCCCACCAGGCCAACCTGCGCATCATCGAAGCCATCGCCCGCAAGCTGGGCGCCGACAAGGCCGTGATCGCGCGCGATATCGTCAACGCGGGCAACACCTCCGCCGCATCCATCCCGCTGGCGCTCTCGCGCATGCTGGAACGCGGCGAGGTCCGCTCGGGCGGTCTCGCGCTGGTGCTCGGCTTCGGCGCCGGGCTGACCTACGCGGGCCAAGTGATCGAGATCCCCTAGGGATCCCGGCACACCATCCAAGCTTGTGCGGCAACGTCCGCACAGAACCCAGAAAACCAAAGGAGAACTAGCGACATGGCTGCCACCGAGCAGGACATCCTCGAAGGCCTCGGCAAGATCATCAACGAGATCACCGGCATCCCGGCCGCCGACGTGACCCCCGAGAAGAACTTCGTGGACGACCTCGACATCGACTCCCTGTCCATGGTCGAGATCGCCGTGGCCGCCCAGGACGAGTTCGGCGTCGAGATCCCCGACGACCAACTCAAGAACCTGAAGACGGTCAAGGACGTCCTCAACTTCATCCAGAACTGACCCCGACAGACCCCCGAACTGATCAGTAAGGAGCGCGAAACGTGAGTGCGAACCGGGTACGTGTCGTCGTCACCGGGCTTGGCGCGACGACGCCCGTCGGTGGAGACGTCACCTCGACCTGGTCGGCGCTCCTCGCCGGTCAGTCGGGCGTCGAGACGCTGACCTCGGACTGGATCGACTCCGTCCCCGTGAAGTTCGCGGGGACGGCTGCGGTCGATCCGACCGAGGTGCTGCCGCGGCCCGAGGCCCGCCGCCTCGACCGCAGCGAGCAGTTCGCCCTGGTCGCCTCCAGGGAGGCCTGGCAGGACGCCGGCTCTCCCGAGGTGGCGCCCGAGCGGCTCGGCGTCGTGGTCTCCAGCGGTATCGGCGGCATCTCGACCACGCTCAGCGCATACGACACGTGGAAGGAGCGCGGCTGGAACCGGCTGTCGCCCTTCACCGTGCCGATGCTCATGCCCAACGGCCCGGCCGCCTGGATCGGGCTCGATCTGGGCGCCCAGGCGGGCGTGCACGCCACGGTGTCGGCGTGCGCCTCCGGCGCCGAGGCCATCGGGTACGCGATGGACATGATCAGGGTCGGCCGCGCCGACGTGGTGGTGGCCGGCGGCACCGAAGCCGCCATCCACGGCCTCAACATGGCCGCCTTCGCCGCGGCGCGGGCCATGTCCCAGCGCAACGACGACCCGCAGGGCGCCTCCCGCCCGTGGGACCGCGACCGCGACGGGTTCGTGCTCGGTGAGGGCGCGGGCATCGTCGTGCTGGAGTCGGAGGAGCACGCCAAGGCGCGCGGCGCGCGGATCTACGCGTACTGCGCGGGTGTCGGCTACTCCGCCGACGCCCACCACATCACCCAGCCCGAGCCCGAGGGCCGGGGCATCATCATGGCCATGACGCAGGCGCTCACCGACGCCGGCATCACCGGGCTCGACGTCAAGCACGTCAACGCGCACGCCACCTCGACCCCCGCGGGCGACGTCGGCGAGGTGCAGGCGGTGGCCAAGGCCATCGGCACCCACCCGCTGGTGACCTCGACCAAGTCGATGACCGGGCACCTGCTCGGCGGCGCCGGCGGCATCGAGTCCGTCTTCACGATCAAGGCTCTCCAGGAGCGGATCGTCCCCCGCACCATCAACCTCGACAACATCGACGACGGCATCGAGGTGGACCTCGTCCACGGCGAGAACCGGGCGCTGCCGCAGGGCGACATCGCCGCGGTCAACAACTCGTTCGGATTCGGCGGCCACAACGTGACCGTCGTCTTCAAGGGGGCTTGATGACGGTGCTCGACAACCGGGTGGTGGGCGAGGGCTCCGATCCGGAGCCCTCCGATCCCCGCGACCCGGTCGTCCGCCTGACAGCGCTGCTCGACGAGGGCTCGCTGCGGCTGATCACTCCTGAGGACAAGAGCGGCGTCCTGGCCGCCATGGGCCGCGTCGAAGGCGTCCCCGTCGTCGCCTTCTGCAGCGACGCCCGCTTCCAGGGCGGCGCGATGGGCGGCGAGGGGTGCGAGCACATCGTGCACGCCTACGACGTCGCCGTCCGCGAACGGGTGCCGGTCATCGGAATCTGGCACTCCGGCGGTGCGCGACTCACCGAAGGCGTTGAGTCGCTGCACGCCGTCGGCCGGGTCTTCGCCGCCATGACCAAGGCGTCCGGCATCGTGCCGCAGATCTCCGTGGTCGTCGGGCCGGCCGCCGGCGGCGCCGCGTACGGTCCCGCGCTCACCGACCTGGTCATCCTGGCCGACTCCGGCCGCATCTTCGTCACCGGCCCCGACGTGGTCCGCAGCGTGACCGGCGAAGACGTCGACAGCGCCGCCCTGGGCGGTCCCGAGCCGCACAGCAAGCGCAGCGGCGTCGTGCACATCGTGACGAAGACCGAGACCGACGCGTACGTTCAGGCGCGCCGGCTCGCCACGCTCCTCGGCCACCAGGGCCGCGTGCGCACCGGCGAGATCGAGGAGATCGACTTCTCGACGCTGCTCCCCGAGTCCGCACGCCGGGCATACGACGTCAAGCCGCTGGTCAACGGCCTGCTCGACGAGCCCGGAGTCGAGCTGCACCCCAAGTGGGCGCCCAACATCGTCACGTCGCTGGGCCGCCTCGGCGGCCGGACGGTCGGTGTGATCGCCAACAACCCGATGCGGCTCGGCGGCTGCCTCGACGCCACGTCCGCCGAGAAAGCCGCCCGGTTCGTACGTATGTGTGACGCCTTCGGCGTGCCATTGGTTGTCCTCGTCGACGTGCCGGGTTACCTGCCCGGTGTCGGGCAGGAGCACGACGGCGTGGTCCGGCGCGGCGCCAAGCTGCTGCACGCCTTTGCCGAGGCCTCGGTGCCCCGGGTCACGCTGGTCACGCGGAAGGCGTACGGCGGGGCGTACATCGCGATGAACTCCCGCGCGCTCGGCGCCACCAAGGTGTTCGCCTGGCCGACCACCGAGGTGGCGGTCATGGGCGCGGTGGCCGCGGTGCGCATCCTCAAGCGGCGCGACCTCGCGGCGGCTCCCGAGGAGGAGCGGGCCGAGCTGGAGCAGCGCCTGGCCGAGGAGCACAAGGTGCTGGCCGGCGGCCTGAGCAGGGCGCAGGAGCTGGGCGTCATCGACGAGGTGATCAAGCCCGAGGAGACCCGCGGCGCCATCGCCAAGGTCCTCTCCCAGGCCACCCCGGCCAGGGGCGCCCACGGCAACATCCCGCTGTAAAGCACGTTTCACGGCCGACGGGCCCGCACCTTCCTCAGGTGCGGGCCCGTCGGTCATTTACGGACTGGCGCCATCTCGCCCGTCACGGGCGGCATTTCCCCATCAAACGGCCGCGTGCAGCCAGCGGACGGGCGCACCGTCCCCGGCGTACCTGAACGGTTCCAGCTCCTCGTCCCATGGCCGGCCGAGCATCTTGTCCAGCTCGTCCTCCAGCACGCACCTCCCCTGCGCGGCCATCATCATCGCGGCGCGCAGCCGGTCTTCCGGGATCATGATGTCGCCGGCGACGCCGATGACCGCCGTGAAGGCGCCGAGCGTCGGCGTGTAGGCATGACGGGAGCCGTCCACTCCCGGCGAGGCGTCCTCGGTGATCTCGAACCTGAGGCGCTGCCAGCCCATGAGAGAGGAGGCGATGGCCGCGGCGATGCCGGCGCGGCCCTCCCACTCCGCCTGTGCCCGCACGACATTGGGCGCGGCGGGTTGCGGAGTCCACGTCAGGTCTACGGGCACGCCAAGGACACCCGCGACTGCCCATTCGATGTGAGGGCACAGCGCGGGCTGAGCCGAGTGGACGTAAAGGACGCCACGAGCAGACACCGGACCTCCCGTTCGGTACGAGGTGCGCCTTCCCCAACGGCCTCGCCACGGGATGATCACAAGTGACTAGGGAGAGACTACCGTCGGTCGCAATCCGACACCAGAGGGGGGCCATACCAAGTTGGTGCGGGAGTGGCGGGTGACAGCTGACCGAGGGCG
Source organism: Nonomuraea sp. MTCD27 (assembly GCF_041950495.1). Taxonomy (NCBI): domain Bacteria; kingdom Bacillati; phylum Actinomycetota; class Actinomycetes; order Streptosporangiales; family Streptosporangiaceae; genus Nonomuraea; species Nonomuraea sp. MTCD27. The sequence goes on from NZ_JBGNUW010000016.1 coordinate 294,879, forward strand.
GAAACATACCCGCTCATGGAAATCCAATCTGTCGGCGAGGCGTACATCCGGCCAGGTCAGGTGCTGACCGACCGGGCCGCGGTCTCCGCCGCGTCGCGCTGGACCCAGGCGGTCTCGGAGGCGGACGGAGTCTGCGTCATCCACCTGTCGCCCGGCGCCGACCCCTGCGAGATCGCCGCCGAGCTCCGCGCGCAGGGCCTGCGGGCATCGCCCAACCACGTGCTCCGCGGCCAGCCCCTGTTCTTCGGCGGTCCCGCGTCCAGACCCTTCCCCGCCCCGCCCATCGGCTTCAAGGCGGGGCGGGCCCGCTCCGGCGTGGTCGTGGGCCTGCTCGACACCGGCATCGCCAAGCATCCGTGGTGGTCCGGCAGCGACTGGTACTCCCGTCTCGGCCCCGAGGAGGCCGACGCCTCCGAGGGCTCCCAGGCCGGCCACGGCACGTTCATCGCGGGCCTGCTGCTGCGCCGCGCGCCCGGCGTGTCGCTGCGCGTGCGCCGCGTCCTCGACGGCGACGGCCTCGGCGACGAGGCGGCCGTCGTACGCGCCCTCCACCGCATGCGCGAGCGGCCCCCGCAGGTGCTCAACCTCTCCTTCGGCTGCCACACCTTCGACGACCGGCCCCCGCCCCTGCTGAGCGACGCCATCGCCGGGCTGACGGACACGGTCACCGTGGCCTGCGCCGGCAACACCGCCTCCGACCGGCCGTTCTGGCCCGCCGCGCTGCCCTGCGTGGTCGGCGTGGCGGCCGTGGACGCCGGCCAGCAGCGCAGGGCGCCCTACTCCGGCTACGGCACCTGGGTCGACGCGTGCGCCCGGGGCGACTGGCTGACCAGCAGCTATCTCGACGCGGCGGACTACTCGGGGTACGCGGCGTGGAGCGGCACGTCGTTCGCCACCGCCCTGGTCGCCGGCGCCATCGCCGAGGCGGCCAGGGACGAGCCGGCGAAGGAGTGGACCAGGAGGCTCCTTGACTCCGAGGAGACCCGGCAAATTCCCGATCTGGGAGTTCTCTTCCCGGCGAGTCTGTAGAGTTTACGCTCAGTCCCCGGACAATCACGAGGAGGCATGATCGCCTTCCGTGCCGGACGGAAGGAGGCCGTATGCGCGATCCTCGGGATCCTGCGGAGCTGCTCGAAGCCGCGGCCGACGGCGACCGGTCGGCCTGGGACGAGCTCGAGTCGAGATTCGGGCCGCGCATGTGGGCCGTGGCCCGCGCGTGCGGCCTGAGCCCCGCCGACGCGGCGGACGCGGTCCAGGGCTCCTGGCTGCGCCTGCTCCAGCACCTCCAGAGCATCAGGGACCCGGCGGGAGTGGGGGGCTGGCTCATGACGACCGTACGCCGCGAGGCCCTGCTGCTCCAGCGGAAGGAGCGCTCGGGCGGCTCCTCGTTCGAGGTCGTCGAAGACCCTGATCCCGCCTCCGCCGTCCTGGAGGCCGACGGCCGGCGCCGGCTCTGGCAGACGGTCTCCACCCTGCACGAGCCCTGCCGCTCGCTCCTCCAGCTGGTGGCGATCGACCTGGGAAACCAGCAGGTGGCCGCGCGACTGGGGCTGCCCGCGGGCAGCATAGGCCCGACCAAGGCCCGCTGCCTGGAAAAACTGCGCACTCTGATCTCACTACAGGAGACAGCGCAATGATCAACGACGAATACTTCCTGGCGGCCCTCCGGCTGGCCTCCGGGAACGACCCGATCCCGATGCAGGTGTCCGCCGCAGCACGAGACGCCTACCGGTTCCTGGTCCCCCGGGCGGTGACGGCCGCCTACGCCGAGTCCGCCACCATCCGCAGCGTGCGCGACGACGACAGCTCCCACCTGGTGCGCTTCGTCGCGGCCGGCCTCACCTTCGAGCTGGAGGTGACGGAGGGCGACGGGCTCATCGACGTCGCCGGGCACATTTCCCCCTACCCAGGAGAGGGCGCTCTCGTCGATGTAAGATCCCCCCACCTGACGCTGACCAGGCGCATCGCCCACACCGGCCACTTCGTCGCCACGGGCCTGCCACCCGGCTGGCTCAGCGTGGTGTGCCACCGGCCCGGTCACGCACCCATCCAGACGACCTGGGTGCGCATCCGACCCTGAACCACCAGTGACCGGCCGGGAGAGCGCGTCCTTCTCTCCCGGCCGTCTCCCGACCGAGGCCGGCCATGAGCGCAACATCGGACGAACACGACCCGCCCGGCGACCTCCACCCGCTCGTCAAGGCGGCCGAGGCCGCCATGATGCGTTCGCTGATCGACCCGGACCACGCCATGCGCGCGAGCCGCGTCATCCTCGCGGCCGCCCGCCGCGCCAGAGCTGCCGAGGCCACCGCCGTGGCGCTCAGGTCGATGGCGCTGGCCGCCCGCGAGCTGGGCGACCTGGAGGCCGCCGAACACCACCTCCGCGAGGCCATCGGCACGGCCGGAGCGCCGCCCGAGCGGATCGCCCAGGCGCGGCTGTCCCTCGTCACCGTACGCACCGAGCGCGGCCACCCCCTCCAGGCCCTGCGTGTGGCGGCCCTGGCCTGGGCCTACCTCACCCCGCTCGACCGCGCCAAGCTCGACACCCAGCGCGCGGTCGCCCTGGCCCACCTCGGCCGCTACCAGGAGGCCATCGCCTCCTGCGACCGCGCCCTGCGGGCCCTCGTGACCGCGCCCGGCACCATCGACGACCGCAGGTTCCTGGCCGGCGGGCTGCTCAACCGCGGTCTCATCCACTCCTACCGGGGCGACTGGGACGCCGCCATGCGCGACCTCGCCGCGTGCCTGCAGATCTCCCAGCACGCCGGGCTGCGGCACCTGGCCCGGCTGTCCGCCGCCAACCTGCCCTTCCTCGCGGTGCGCCGGGGCGACATCGCCGGGGCGTTCAAGCACTACAGCGAGGCCGAGGACACCCTGTTCGGCTTCCCCGAGCGGCTGGCCACGATGCGGGCCGACTTCGCCGGCGCCCTGCTGGCCGCCCACCTGCCCGGCGAGGCCAGGGCCATGCTGAGCCTGGCCGTGCCGGACCTGGAGGCGTCGGGGGCGCGCGCCGCGCTGGCCGAGGCGCGGCTGAAGCTGGCCCAGGTGGAGCTGCTGACCGGCGACCCGCATCGGGCCAGGCAGGTGGCCGAGCAGGCGGCGGAAGAGCTGGCCGCGCAGGATCGGCTCTCGTGGCTGCCGCTGGCCAGGGAGGTCCTCCTGCGCTCGCGGCTGGCCCTCGAACCCGTCACGCCCGAGCTGGTCGCCGAGCTGATCGCGTGCGCCGACGACCTGGAGGAGGGCTCCCACCAGGCTGGTGCGGCGGCGCTGCGGCTGGCCGCGGCCGAGGCGGCGCTCGCCGTGGACGACCACCCGACGGCCTCGGCGCAGCTGGCCAGGCTCACCCGGCACGCCGAGCAGCGCGAGCGGTGGATGCCGGACGGCACCCGGCTGACCTCGCTCGCCTCCGAACCGCAGGCCAGGCAGTTCGCGCAGGCCGCGCAGATCCCGGTGCCGGTGCGCCAGCACGCCCTCGCGCTGCAGGCCGCGCTGCAGGAGGACGTCACGGGGGCCTTCCGGGCGATACGCGACGGGCTGGCCGAGGTGAGCGGGCGCGTGGAGGCGTTCGAGGACCCGTCGCTGCGCGCCCACGCGGCGCGGGCCGGGGAGCGGCTGGCGGCGTTCGGGCTGGAGGTGGCGGTGCGCGACGGGAGCGCCAGGGAGGTGTTCGAGTGGGCCGAGCGGTGGCGGGCCGTGGCGGCTCCGGCCCACGCGTGCGCCCTGGTGGACCCCGACCGAGTGCGGGCGGAGCTGGGGCGGGGGGCTCTGGTCGAGTACGTGGCGGACGGCGACGCGCTGCTGGCCGTACTCGTGACCGGAGAGCGCATGCTCCTGCGCCGCCTCGCCGGCGTGCGGCAGGTCAAGGAGGCGATCGTCCAGCTCCGGTACGCGCTGCGCCGCCAGGGCCATCCCCGCGACGTCGAGACCGCGGCCGCCGAGGTCGAACGGCTGGTGCTGCGGCCCCTGGCGGCCGACCTGGCCGACCGGCCCCTGGTGGTGGTGCCGGTGGGCGCGCTGCACACGTTGCCGTGGGGAGCGTTGCCGTGCCTGCGGGAGCGGCCGGTCAGCGTGGCGGCCGGCGCGGCGGCCTGGCTGCGGGCGCGCAAGGCCCGGGGCTCGCGCTCCGGCCGGCCGCCTTCGGTGGTGGCGGCGGCCGGGCCGGCGCTGGCGCACGCGTACGCCGAGGTGGCGCACGTGGTGGCCTGCCATCCCGGCGGGCGTCAGGTGCCCGGGCGCATCGGGCCGGTGCTGGAGTCGCTGGGGACGGCGGACGTCGTGCACCTGGCGGCGCACGGGGTTTTCCACGCGCGCAGCCCGCTGGTGTCGGGGATCACGCTGGAGGACGGGTCGCTGATGGCGTACGACCTGCTGGACGTCTCGCGCTCGGCCGGGCTGGTGGTGCTGTCCGCGTGCAACTCGGGCATGTCGCGCACGCCGATGGAAGGGGCGCCGCTGGGGCTGCCCGGGACGTTCCTGGCCAAGGGGTCGTCCTGCGTGGTCGCCGGGCTGGTGCCGGTGGAGGACGAGGCGGCCCGGGCGGTGATGAGCACGTTCCACGAGCTCGTGGCGGCGGGGCAACCGCCGGACACGGCCCTGGCGTGCGCGGCGGCCAAGACGGGCGAGACCGGGTTCGCCTGCTTCGGGGCGGGCGACCAGCCGCTCTATTAGGCGGGTCAGCCGGTGGCGACGGGCCTCGACGGGTCGGCGACCCAGTTGGACCAGGAGCCCACGTACAGTGCCGCCGGCAGGCCCGCCACCGCCATGGCCAGCACCTCGTGCGCGGCCGTCACGCCCGAACCGCAGTAGGCGCCCGCCTCGACCCCTTCCCCCACGCCCAGATCGGCGAAGCGCGCCCGCAGCGCCCCGGGGTCGAGGAACCTGCCGTCGGGTCCGACGTTCTCCGTGGTGGGCGCGCTGACGGCGCCGGGGACGTGCCCGGCCACCGGATCGACCGGCTCCACCTCGCCCCGGTAGCGCTCCGCGGCCCTGGCGTCGAGCAGCACGCCCCGGCCGGCCAGCGCCGCCGCCTCGTCGGCCGCCAGCACCGGCATCCCGCCCGGTCGCGCGGTGAAGTCGCCCTCGACCGGCTCGGGCGTCTCCTTCGTGGTCGGCCGGCCGGCCTCGATCCAGGCGGGCAGGCCGCCGTCGAGCACGCGTACGTCCTGGTGGCCGAAGTAGCGCAGCGCCCACCAGGCCCGGGCGGCGACGGTGGACCCGGCGTCGTCGTAGACCACCACCGGCCGGCCGTCCGAGACGCCCAGCCGCCGCATCGCCCCCTGGAAAGCCGCCGCGTCCGGCAGCGGGTGCCGCCCGCCCTCTCCGGGGGGCGCCGCGAGGTCCGTGTCGAGGTCGCAGTAGACGGCACCCTCGATGTGGCCCTCGCGGTAGAACTCCAGCCCGGGCGGCCCGCCGAGCCGCCAGCGCACGTCGAGCACCGTCGCGCCGTCGAGCGCGGCCAGATCGGCGGGGGTGATCAGCGGGCTGGTCACGTGTGTACCTCCAGGAGCGGGACGTGCTGTTCGGCCGTCGTCAGCGAGCCGTGATAGCCGGTGAAGAGGGCCTCGATGCGTTGCTGGGTGGGGGCGGTGATGGCCAGGTCGGTGTGCGGCACGGCCACGACGTCGCCGATGCGCTCCAGCCACGCGTCGCGTACGACGGGGCCGAACCAGCCGGACTCGACCGCCTCCTGCCTGGACACCACCCACGCCTTGCCGCGCAGGGTCTCGCGCCACGCCTCCAGCACCTGCTTCGCGGCCCCCGGGCGGGCGTAGACGTGCCTGGCCCTGGCCTCGCCGCCGAGCAGCGCGACCCCCTCGGTCAGCTCGGGGACGCTCTCCGCGTCAAGCTTCTCGGTGGCGTTGACCATGCCGTGGTCGGCGGTGACGTAGAGGGCGGAGCCGGGCGGCAGGCCCTCGGCGATGCGCTGGGCCATGTCGTCGACGATGGTGAGCTGGCGCAGCCACTCCTCGCTCCCCCAGCCCACCATGTGGCCGGTGGCGTCGAGGTCGCCGTAGTAGACGGTGACGTGGGCGGGCCGCCGCTCGCGCAGCGCCTCGCGGACGCGGGCGACGCGGTCGTCGACGGACTCGGCGGGGACATAGCGGACGCCGCGGTAGACGGCCCTGGTCAGGCCGGTGCCCTCGAACTCGGCGGGGGCGACGTAGACGGGGTCGATGCCGGCCCGGGCGGCGCGCTGGTAGACGGTCGTGGCCGGCTGCCACACCTCGGGGTCCATCGTCAGGCCGTCGGGAAGGGTCCAGCGCAGGCAGTTGAACAGGTGTCCGGTGCCCGGCACGGCCAGCATCAGGCCCACCATGCCGTGCTCGCCGGGTGTGAGGCCGGTGCCCAGGGAGCACAGGCTCGTGACGGTGGTGGCGGGGAACCCGGCCGTGAGCGTCCTGCCCGCCAGACCGGACAGGAAGGGGGCGGCCTCGGGGTGGGCGCGCAACATCTCGGCCCCCAGGCCGTCGACCAGGAACAGGCAGACGCGGTCGGCGGGCTCCAGGGCCAGCGCGTTGGGCTCGCGCAGGCCGAGGGCGGCCAGCAACGAGCCAGGCAGATCCACCAGCGACGCGCCGCCGTATCCCGGCACCAGCATGCCCCCCAGTCTAGCCCTCCGTGATCTCCTACCGCCGCTCCCCATCCACCGGCCCTCCGGGACCGCCGCCGTGCCGGGCGAACCCGACCCGCCGCCGTGCGGGACGGCCGCCGTGCGGGCCGGGGCGGCACGCGGCCCGTGCGAGACAGCCGCCGGGTCCCGGGCGGGTGCGGCGTTCGGGTGTGGCCGTATGACCTACCGTCTCGTTCGGCGGGCGACTCCCGGGGAGCGGTCGCGTCAGGTGGCCGGATCACGCCGCGCGCCACCGACCGGTGTGCCGTCCCGGTGGAGTCGCGGCCGTGTCGCCGACACGATCGTCGTGCTACGTCAGCGGATGCGGCATCGGCGCGTGACGCACCGAAGGACCGCCGTGCGCTGGAGGGACACCCGGTCAGAAAGCCGCCACGCGCGGGGAACCGCCCTGTGCGGCGTGCAGCGTGTGGCGCGGCAGCGCTCGCATGCGTGCCGTCGGGTCGAGCCGAGGTTCCGGGCGAGCGACAAAGCCACCCAGCGCCCGGGGCCACCGCCGCGCCGGACAGCTGCGGGGCCGGACAGCTGTGGGGCCGGCGGTCAGGAGGTGCTGGAGCGGCGGCGCCAAGCCGTGCATCGGCACCCCACCGTGTCGGACGGCCGGCGGTCGACGGCGGCACGTGGCGGGCGCCGTGCGGGGGTGCCCGTCTGGGGTCGGGGGCGGGGGTGAGGGCCGGGGAGGGGTCAGGAGGTGGCGCGGGCGGTGGCTTCCGAGAGGGCCTTGGCGAAGGAGAGGACGTGGGTGACCGCCTCGGGGCCGTCGGCGGCCTCGCTGACCCGCAGCGACAGGTCGTCCGCCGTGATGGCGCCCGTGTAGCCGTGGTCGGCCTCGCAGTTTTCGTCGCCGCACGTGGCCGGCTCCAGGTCCACGTGGGAGATGGCGCCCCAGCCGATGGTGAGCGTCACCTCCGTGGGAGGGACGCCGGGGACGTAGGAGGCCGGGTCGGGCACCACGCGGGTGACGGCGACCGACTGGACGCGGCTCAGGCGGACGGCCTCCGTGGTCGTGGAGGCATGGGACGCAGAGACGCCCTCCACCGCCGGGTGCTCGTCGGTGTGGCACACCAGCAGCCGGGTCGTCGACAGCACCAGGACGGTGACGTGGCGGCGCACCTCCATCGCGGGATCGAAGGTCGCCTCGTGATGGACCACGAACGCGGTCACGGCCTCCTTGCCCAGCGCGGATTCGACCGCATCGGTGACGAGGTCGGGGTAGTAGCCGCTGCGTTCGATCGCTTCACGCAGGCCCGCGGCTGAGACTCGGGTTTCCCTCATGGCTCCATCCTGCCAGGACCGGGCAGTGCACTCACCCGCCGGACATAACGCTCTATAACGTCTTCTATCCGTGCACCACAGGGCACTTGTTCCCCTTGATTCGCCAAGGGCGATCAGCCCAGCCGACGGGGACCACCGTCGAGGCGCGGGCCCGCCGGAGTGCGCAGGGTGGCGCGGGCGCCGAGGATCATGACGTCCGACTCCCCCACGAGCACCTGGTCCAGGTCCAGGCGGGCCAGCTCCGGCAGGTCGTGGGCCAGGCGGCCGACGCGTACGAGAAGGTCTTCGAGGGCGTCCACCGCCACGGGCGGGTAGCCGTACTCGCCGAACAGCAGCGGCGCGGCGCGTACGGACCGGACCAGCTCGGAGGCGTCCTCCCCGGTCAGCGGGGCCAGGCGGAAGCCCTGGTCCTGGAGGAGGCGCGCGGTCACCTCGCCGAGCCCGAACGTCACGACGGGCCCGAACGCGGGATCCTCGATCACGCCCACGACGGTCGGCACGGCGGGCTGCGGCGCCATCCGCTGGACCGCCAGCTCCGCCTGGTCGCCGAGCTGCTCGGCGAACTCGGCGTACGCGTGGCGCACCATCTCGGGACCCGTCAGCCCCAGGCGTACGGTCCCGGCGCGCCGGGACGCCCCCGGATCGGCCACCTTCACCACCACCGGCCAGCCCAGCCGCTCGGCGGCGGCCACGGCCTCGTCCGGCGAACGTACGGTCTCGGCGGGCCACACGGTCATCCCGTAGCAGGACAGCAGCTCGGTGGCATCGATCTCGACCGGCGGCCCGGCCTGCGCGAAACCGCCCGCGGAGGTGTCGGGACCGGCCGCGCTGCCGGACAGGGTCCGCTCGGCCAGCGCCCTGGCACAGGCGGTGTCGATGCCGTCCAGCTCGGGCGGCGGCGTCGCCGGGTGGGCGCGCCAGGTCGCGTGGCGCACCACGTGGGCCAGGGCCCGGACCGCCTCCTCGGGCGCCGCGTAGGAGGGGATGGACCCGCGCGAGGGGCCGGTGCCCGGCACGCGCAGGGCCGGATGCATCCCCAGATGCCCCCGGAACGTCGTGAGCACCGGCTTGGCGGCTTCCTTCGAGACCCGCAGCAGCTCGCCGGCCACCTCGTCGTCCCTGCCGGGGATCGGCGGCATGTAGATCACGACGGCCGCGTCCACGTCGGGGGAGGCCAGCTCGCCGGCGAGGGCGGTGCCGTACTCGGAGGGGCCCGCGGCGGGGCCCAGGTTGACCGGCGCGCGCGGCTCCAGACCGGCCGCGAGGCAGGCGTCGGCGGCGAGCAGGCCCAGGGCGTCGGAGTTGGTCACGAGCGCGACCCTGGGGCCGGCCGGCAGCGGCTGGTACGCCAGCAGCTGGCCCACGTCGAAGAGCTGGATGAGGTCGTCCACCCTGATCAGGCCCGCCTGCGCGAACAGCGAGCTGATCGCCGAGTCCGGCAGCCGCAGCTCCTCCGCCGAGTGCCCGGTGGGGGTGCCGCCGCTCTTGACCACCACGATCGGCTTGCTGCGGGCGATGCGCCTGGCCAGCCGGGTGAACTTGCGCGGATTGCCGAGCGACTCCAGGTAGAGCAGGATCACCTCGGTGGAGTCGTCTTCCTCCCAATATTGCAGCAGGTCGTTGCCCGAGACGTCGGCCCGGTTGCCCGCCGAGACGAACGACGAGATGCCCATGCCGCGCTGTGCCACGCGCTGCAGGAGAGCGGTGCCGAGCGCGCCCGACTGGCTGAAGAAGCCCACCTTGCCCCGGCCCGGCACGGTGGCGGCCAGGGTGGCGTTGAGCTTGACGGCGGGGTCGGTGTTGGCGATGCCGAGGCAGTTGGGGCCCACGACGCGCAGGCCGTAGGAGCGGGCGATGCGGGCCAGCTCGTCCTGCCTGGCCCGGCCCTGCGCGCCGGTCTCGCCGAATCCGGAAGAGACCACGACCAGGCCGTGCACGCCCTTCTCGGCGCACTCCTTGACCACGTCGATCACGCCCTCGGCCGGCACGGCGACGACGGCCAGGTCGACGTCGCCGTCGATCGCCCCCACGCTCGCGTACGCCCGCACGCCCGCCACCGCCCGCACCTCCCGGTGCACCGGATAGACGGGCCCGGTGAAGTCGGCCGCCAGCAGGTTGCGCAGGACGGTCTGGCCCACGCCGCCCGGCTCGCGCGAGGCGCCGATGACCGCGACCGACCCGGGGGTGAGCAGCCTGGCGATCGACCGGGACTCGGCCCGGTGCTCGCGCGCGGTCGTCACCTCCGCCGAGGTGTCGGTGGGGGTCAGGTCGAGCGTCATGCGTACGACGCCGTCCTCGAACTGGCTCTGGGCCGTGTAGCCGGCCTGGCGCAGCAGCCCGGTCATGCGCATGTTGGCGGGCAGCACGTCGGCGATGAAGCGCTCGATGCCGCGCTCGCGGGCCGTGGCGGCCAGGTGCTCCAGCAGGACGGAGGCCACTCCCCTGCCCTGGTGGGCGTCCTCGACGAGGAAGGCCACCTCGGCCTCGCCCGGCCCGGTGCGGTCGTAGCGGATCACGGCCACCATCTCGGTGCCGATGGTGGCGATCAGCGCGACCCTGCTGACGTAGTCGACGTTCGTGAACCGCTCGACTTCCCTGTCGGACAGCCGGGGCCGGGGTCCGAAGAACCGGAAATAGATCGACTCGTCGGACAGCCGGGAGTAGAAGGAGCGGAGACGGTCCGCGTCGGCGGGCCTGATCGGCCGCACGTGCGCGGTCCCGCCGTCGGCCAGGACGACATCGGCCTCCCAGTGGGCCGGATATTGTGCCTCCACAGATTCGAGCGTAAACCCGCATCCCAAATGCCAAGACCCCGGGCCCTGTTGGGCAACGCTTGTGCATCGACTCAGGCCCGGTGTCCGAGGTAAGCCCCACGGGCGGCCCGGAAGCTGTTAGTTTTGCCGTGGCGTTCCAGCCGTGGCCAGGCTCGATCTGAAGGCAGCAAGGTGGTGACATCATGACGCGGGTCGTCGTGGTGGGCGATCTCATGACCGACGCGGTCGCGCGCGCCCGTTATGCGCTCGCCCGGGCGAGCGACACCCCGGCGATCGTGACCATGCACGGCGGTGGCTCGGGGGCCAACATCTCCTCCTGGCTTGCCGTCGAGGGCGCCGAGGTGGCCTTCATCGGCCGCAGGGGCGCCGACATCACGGGCCGCAACCGCGACATGGAGCTCATGGGCTATGGCGTGGACGCACGGCTCGTCATGGATCCCGAGCGGCCGACCGGCACCTGCGTGGTGCTCGTCACCCACAAGGGCGAGCGCACGATGCTGTCCGACCCGGGTGCCAACGCCGCCCTGTCGCCGGAGGACCTGCCGCGCGACCTGTTCACCTCGGGCACACACCTGCACCTGTCGGGCTACACGCTGATCAACGAGGGCTCGCGCGACGCCGGGCTCGCGGCGCTCGACATGGCCAGGCGCGGCGGGATGTCGATCTCCGTCGACTGCGCTTCGTCGGCGCCGCTGGAGCGCACCGGTGCCGAGCCGTTCCTCGAGTGGACCGACGGGGCCAAGCTGCTGTTCGCCAACGTCGACCAGGCGAAGGTGCTGACCGGCCGCGACGACGCCGAGGCCGCCGCCAAGGTGCTCGCCGCGTGGTTCCCGCAGGTCGTCATCAAGATGAACGCCGAAGGCGCGCTGTGGTACGGCAACGGCCGCCCCGATCCCGTACGCGTGGCCGCCGACCCGGTCGACAAGATCGTCGACGGCACGGGCGCGGGTGACGCCTTCTGCGCCGGATTCCTGCCGCCGTGGCTAGAGGGCAAGCCCCCGGCCGAGGCGCTGGCGTCGGGCAGCCGGCTGGCGGCCAAGGCGATCATGCACCTGGGCGCGCGGCCGCCGTTCTAGGCGACCACGGCGTGCGTCCCTTACGGCCGGGCGATCCCCCATCGGTCGGCTCCTACGAGATCACCGGATTTCTCGGCGAGGGCGGCCAGGGCAGTGTCTACCTCGGTGTCTCGCCGTCCGGCGAGCGGGTCGCGATCAAGCTGCTGCACGCCAGGTTCGCCGGTGACGCGACCGAGGTACGCCGCTTCCGGCGCGAGGCCGAGGCGGCCCGGCGGGTGGCGGAGTTCTGCACCGCACGGGTGCTCGAGGTCGGGACCGTGCACGACCAGCCGTACATCGTGGGCGAGTACGTCGACGGGCCCTCGCTGCAGCACCACGTCACCACGGAAGGGCCGGTGCGCGGGCCGGCTTTGATGCGGCTGGCGGTCACCACGGCCACCGCGCTGGTCGCCATCCACGGGGCCGGGGTGGTGCACCGGGACTTCAAGCCGAGCAACGTGCTGCTGGGCCCCGACGGGCCCCGGGTGATCGACTTCGGCATCGCGCGGGCGCTGGACGCCAGCCACAGCATGACGACCGGGATCGTCGGGACGCCCGCCTTCATGGCGCCCGAGCAGTTCCTCGGGGAGGCCGCTCCGGCGAGCGACGTGTTCGCGTGGGCGGGGACGATGGTGTTCGCGGCCACGGGGCGGGCGGCGTTCGGGGTCGGGGCGCTGCCGGTGGTGATGCACCGGATCCTCAACCTGGATCCGGATCTGTCCAAGGTGCCCGGGGAGCTGGCCCCGCTGCTGTGGGCCTGCCTGTCCAAGGACGCCCGGCGCCGGCCGACGGCCGAGCAGCTGGTCCGGGACCTCATCCGGGCCGGCACCACCGCACCCGCCGCCCAGACTCCCCCGCCGGTCCCCCTCCGGCCGTCGCCGCATCCGGCCGGGGGTCCGGCCGGGCGCCTGAGGGAAGGCCCGGCCGGTCACCCGGCTGGGGGCCCGGCTGGGGGCACGGCTGGGGGCACGGCTGGGGGCACGGCTGGGGGCACGGAGCCGCCCCCGCCGGTTGCCGCCACCGCGCCGCTCCGGCGGGTCCGCAAGGCGCTGATCCCCATCGGCGCGGCGGTCACCACCCTGGCGGTGACCGCCGCCATCTGGCTGGTCCGCCAGGCGGACCAGCCGGGCGGGACGGGCGGGACGGCCGCCTCCGCCGCACCGTCGCCGGCGGCGTTCGGGGCGGCCGTGGAGAACGTCGCGAACCCCTCCACGAAGACCGGCGGCACGCTGCGCGTCGTCTCGACCTCCACCCTGGAGTCCACCGACCCCGGCAACATGTACGCTCCCCACTCGCTGAACATGGTGCGGCTCTACGGCCGGTCGCTGACGATGTTCAAGCCGGTGCCCGGGGCCGCCGGCACGCAGATCGTGCCGGATCTGGCGGAGTCGCTGGGCGTGCCGAGCGATGGCGGCAAGACATGGACCTACAAACTACGAGACGGCCTGAAATATCAGGATGGCTCCCCAATCCTGGCCAAGGACGTCAAGCACGCCGTGCTGCGCAGCATGGACCCCGACTTCGCCAACGGCTCCGCCCATCTGGACCTCCTGCTCGACCTCCCCACCGGCTACCAGGGGGCCTACAAGTCGCCCAGGGTGTCCACCGACGCGGCCGTCGAGACGCCCGACGACCGCACGATCATCTTCCGTCTGAAGGCCCCGTACTCCACGTTCGACCAGGTCGTGCAGCTCCCCGAGACCGTCCCGGTGCCCGCCACCAAGGACACGGGGGCCCGGTACGGCAAGAGCGTCCTCGCCTCGGGCCCGTACCGGCTGGAGAGCGTGACGGACAACAAGGTCGTCCTGGCGCGCAACGAGCACTGTTCCGCCGCGACCGACCCCAACCGGCGACCGCTCCCCGACTCGTACGAGCTCGAGTACGGCGTCCCCCCGGAGGACGCCGACCGGCGGCTCCGGGACGGCACCGCCGACGTCGGCCCGAGCGTCGCGGGGGACGACGTGCCGGGGGTGCTCGCCGACCCGGCGCTCAAGGCGCGGGCCGACGCGCCCGTCACCACCGGCGTCCGGCTCCTGGCGATCAACCCGGAGGTCCCGCCGTTCGACAGGCCGGACTGCCGCCGGGCGGTCGTCCAGGCGCTCGACCTGAGCGCGCTGCGGCTGGCGTACGGCGTCGGGCAGGCGCCCGTGCCCACGTCGCTGCTGCCGCCCACGATCAGCGGCCGCCGCCACGCCGACCCGGACCTCCACCCGGAGGGCGACCCGCGGGCCGCCCGGCAGTCGCTGGTCAGGTGCGGGCAGCCGAACGGATTCAAGGCCAAATACGTCCACCGCGACCTGCCCGCCGAGGCCCGCGCCGCCGAGGCCGTGCAGAAGGCCCTGGCCGAGGTGGGCATCGACGTCAGCCTGGAGCGCGTCCCCATCGCCGAGTTCCACGAGAAGAAGGGCGGCAGCCCCGGCTACCTCAAGGAGCACGGGACTGGGCTGATCGCCAAGGGCTGGTCCCCGGACTGGCCCGACCCCGAGTCGTTCCTGTCGCTGGTGGCGGACAGCAGGCAGATCAACGAGGAGTCGTACTCGATCAACGTGAGCGTCCGCGTCCGGAGCATCGACGACCTCATCGACCAGGCCAGGAAGGAGCTGAACGGCTCCGAGCGGGCCGAGCTGTGGTCTCGGGTCGAACGGTCGCTGGCCGACGAGCACGTGCTCGTGCCGATGGCCTGGCAGGTGCCGCTGCTGCTGCGCGGCCGGAACGCCGCGAACGTCCACGTGAGCCCGGTGTACGGGGACTACGACCTGCTCACCATGGGCGTCAGCTGACGGTCGCCAGGGCCAGCGGGAGCACGGCCGGCGCGCCGGCGTGGCGGACGAGGGCCGCGCCCAGCGTCATCGTCCACCCCGTGTCGACGCGGTCGTCCACGAGCAGGACGGGCCCGCCGCACTCGGCGATGGCGGCGCCCAGGTCCTTCGGCATGGCCAGCGTGCCCCTGATCGCCTGCACCCGCTTGGCGCTGTTGAACTGCTGCCCGGGCGAGCCCGCGCGGTAGCCCAGCTCACCCAGGTAGGACAGCCGCCCGACCTGCGCCAGCCGCTCGGCGAAGCCGCGCACCAGCTTGGGCCGGGTCGCGGACGGCACGCTGACCACCGCGACCGGGCGCTCGCGCCAGTCCCACGCCGACAGGACCTTGATCACGGCCGCGAACATGTCGTCGGCCATCGGCCCGTCCTCGCGGGCGAACAGCTCCCGCAGCCGGTTGCCCCACCCGATGTCGGTCAGCCGCCCGAGCGCCCGGCCCGGCTCGGCGCCCAGCTCGGGCTTGATCCGCCCGGACAGGTCGGACAGGCCGGTCGGCCACTGCTTGCGGGCCTCGATCTCCACGCCGGGCCTGCTCAGCCGCTCGCGCGCGCTCTCCACGGCCTGCGCGCCGATCTCGGGCGAGCGGTGCCGCCCGGTGCAGTTGTCGCAGCGCCCGCACGGCGTGGCGCTGTCGTCGTCGAGGTGCCTGCGCAGGAACTGCTCGCGGCACTCGGTCGTCGTCAGGTAGGCGAGCATGGCGTCCTGCTCGGCCCGGCGCTCGGCGGCGATGCGGGAGTAGCGCTCGCCGTCGTACGCCCACGGCTCCCCGGTGGCCTCCCAGCCGCCCTTCACCCGGCGGACGGCGCCGTCCACGTCGAGCACCTTGAGCATCATCTCCAGGCGGCTGCGGCTCAGGTCGACGGCGCTCTCGAGGGCCGGGGTGGACATGAGGCCGCGCTCCTCCAGGGTCTGGAGCGTGGTGCGGACGACGGGCTCGGGCGGGAAGGCCAGCGAGGCGAAGTAGGCCCAGATGTCGCGGTCTTCGACGCCGGGCAGCAGGATCACCTCGGCCCGCTCGACCCCGCGCCCGGCCCGGCCGACCTGCTGGTAGTAGGCGACCGGCGACTGCGGCGCCCCGACGTGCACCACGAACCCCAGGTCGGGCTTGTCGAACCCCATCCCGAGCGCGCTCGTGGCCACCAGCGCCTTGATCTTGTTGTTGAGCAGCGCGTCCTCGGCCGCCAGCCGCTCGGCCGGCTCGGTCTGGCCGGAGTAGGCGGCCACCTCCAGCCCCTGCTCGCGCAGGTAGCCGGAGATCTCGTGGGCGGCGGCCACGGTCAGGGTGTAGACGATGCCGGAGCCGGGCAGCTCGCGCAGCGTCTGGGCCAGCCAGGCCAGGCGCTGCTCGGCGGTGGGCAGGCGGACGACGCTCAGGTGCAGGCTCTCGCGCTCCAGCGGCCCGCGCAGGACGAGCGTGTCGTCGCCGTCGGGCCGCAGCTCGGCGGGCAGGCGGAGCTGCTCGGCCACGTCGCGGGTGACGCGGGCGTTGGCGGTGGCGGTGGTGGCCAGGACGGGGATGCCCGGCGGCAGGTCCGCGAACAGCGTGGACAGCCTGCGGTAGTCGGGCCTGAAGTCGTGGCCCCAGTCGGAGATGCAGTGGGCCTCGTCGACCACCACGAGCCCGGCGCTCTCGGCCAGCTCGGGCAGGACGTTGTCGCGGAAGTCGGGGTTGTTGAGCCGCTCGGGGCTGACCAGCAGCACGTCGACCATGCCGTCGGCGACCTGACCGTAGATCTCCTCCCACGCCTCCGGGTTGGCGGAGTTGATCGTGACGGCTCGGATGCCCGCACGCTCGGCGGCGGCGATCTGGTTGCGCATGAGGGCCAGCAGCGGCGAGACGATGACCGTGGGGCCCTCGCCGAGCTCGCGCAGCAGCGAGGTGGCCACGAAGTAGACGGCCGACTTGCCCCAACCGGTGCGCTGCACGACGAGCACCCTGCGGCGGTCGACCACGAGCGCCTCGATGGCGGCCCACTGGTCTTCTCGGAGCACGGCGTGCTCGCCCGCCAGCGCCCGCAGGCGCTCCTCGGCCTCTTCACGCAGCATCGCGGCATCGGGGGCGTCAATCATGCCTCCTTGTTACCAGCTCCGGCCGACGGAATGCGCCCGCTGTGCCCATACCGGGTGCCCATTCTCCGGAACTGTGGGGTTCGACGGGACGTTGGAGCAGACACACCACCGGATCGCCGCCCGCAGGAGGGCTGATGACGGGGCTGGCCAGCGCGCCGGTAGCCCCGGCGACGAACGCGCGCCGCCGGGAGAGCAACGCAGTCGACCGTTTACGAATCTTCGCCCGGGTGCTCCTGGCGGCCATGGTCCTGGCCACGGCGGGCTGTGCGGGCACCAACGTCAAGGCGTCGTACCACCCGGCCTTCCTGCCGGTGAAGCTCGAATGGGCCAACGGCGAGGTGAAGCTCGCGGGAGAGACCTCGCTCGTCACCCCGATCGGGGTCTTCTCCATCGGGGCCGAGTACAGCCTGCCCGACAAGGAGGCCGACTCCCTCTACGTCATCATCCGCGACGGCCTCGGGAGCGCCGACCATCCGGAGATCGCCGGATTCGACCACATCTACAAGGTCAAGAGCGGCTCCGGCCAGTTCACGGCCGTGGTCAACGGCACGGCCGTGATCCAGGTCGTCGACCGGCAGGTGCTCATCGACGTGACTGACGGCAGCGTCCAGACCATCGAGTTCAAGGGCGCCCAGCCCGTCGTCCAGGAGCGCGGCTCGACCATCGGCGACCGGTGGCAGGCGTACTGGGACGGCTCCTTCTACTCGCCCATGGCGCTGTCCCGGTGGGCGTACGACGACTCCACCATGACCAGCTGGTTCGGCCTCGGGTTCCTGTGGTTCCTGGTCCGCCTGGCGCTGGCGATCGTCCTGGGCCTGGTCGACCTGCTGCTCACCGTGGGCTGCACGATGGCGGCCGCCGCCTTCGTGCTCTTCGGCCCTACCGGACGCAACATCGCGTACGGCGTGGAGGCCCTGACGTTCCTGATCTGCGCGTGGATCGCCTGGGCCTACTTCAGGCTGTGAAAGTCACTGGTCGGCGTGCTCCGGGAAGGCATTGATGGTGACGCGGTGCATGCGCCGGCGCTCGGTGTAGTCGGCCACCGCGTAGTGCTGCGTCGGCCGGTTGTCCCAGAAGGCCAGGGTGCCGGGCCGCCAGCGCAGGCGGAGCTGGAACTCCGGGGAGCGGATGTGGTCGATCAGGTACGGCAGCAGCGCCTCGTTCTCCCGGTCGCTCAGCCCGACGAGGCGGGTGGTGGAGGCCCGGTTGACGAAGAGCGCCTTGCGGCCGGTCTCGGCGTGCACGCGTACCACCGGGCGCTCGATCGGCGGCCACTTGGCCTGGATCTCCGCCAGGTCGAACGGGTGCCCCTTCGAGATCGCCTTCTTCATCGACATCGTGATGTCGTGCACGGCGGTCA
Source organism: Nonomuraea sp. MTCD27 (assembly GCF_041950495.1). Lineage (NCBI taxonomy): Bacteria > Bacillati > Actinomycetota > Actinomycetes > Streptosporangiales > Streptosporangiaceae > Nonomuraea > Nonomuraea sp. MTCD27. The sequence continues at coordinate 312,858 of NZ_JBGNUW010000016.1, forward strand.
GCTCGTCGCACAGGCGCTGGATCGGCGGCGAGAGCGTCTCGTACGCCAGGTACGTGTTCGCCCAGCAGGTGTCCCCGCCCACGCTCGGGAGCTGCATGCAGCGCAGCAGCGAGCCCATCGGCGGGGTCGGCTCGAAGGTGTTGTCGCTGTGCCACTCGTCGCCGCCCTCCCCCTTGGGCGAGGTCTGGTCGAGCACGTGGATGGGGCTGGTGGCGTCCTTCTTGAAGGCGGGGTGGTTCAGCGTGCCGAAGTTCAGGGCGAACTGCAGGTGCTGCTCGTCGTCGATGGGCTGGTCGCGGAAGAAGAGGACGAGGTGCTCGAGCCACCCCGCCCGCAGGGTCGCGACCTCCTCCTGCGACAGCGGCTTGCGCAGATCGACCCCGGTGACCTCGGCGCCGATGTGCTTGGTCACGGGATGGAACTCGATCATGACGCCTCCGTATCCAGGTGGGAACCCTCGACCCGAACGTACGACCCAAGCAATTGCTTGGTCAAGGCCGTTCCGCCGGATCGAACATGTCTGCGATAAGTGGCGGACATCGAGTAGCATCGGGGCTCTGGAGCCCGCAGGAGGCGAGACGTGATCAACGCCATCGATACGCCACAGGAGACGCGGCTCGTGTCATCATCTCCAGGGGCGCCCGGGTTACGTCGACGCCTCGCACGCCGATCTGACGCTTCTCCAGCGGGCTGACGGCTACGGTTAAAGCACAAGAGCAGAAGGAGGATGCGCTTCCCCTCGGCGCGACGGCCGAGGCAGCCGCGCAGCACAAGATGGCCCGACGCACGACTGCACCCCCACCTGACGACTTCGAGGAGCGGATCGTCGATATCGACGTCTCCTCCGAGATGCGCGCGAGCTACCTCGAGTACGCATACTCAGTGATCTACCAGCGGGCGCTGCCCGACGCTCGTGACGGTCTCAAGCCGGTGCAGCGGCGCATCCTCTACTCGATGAGCGAGATGGGCCTGCGCCCCGAGCGGGGGCACGTCAAGTCCTCCCGCGTCGTCGGCGACGTCATGGGCAAGCTGCACCCCCACGGTGACAGCGCCATCTACGACGCCCTCGTGCGCCTGGCGCAGCCGTTCTCGATGCGCCTGCCGCTGGTCGACGGGCACGGCAACTTCGGCTCGCCCGACGACCTGCCGGCCGCCATGCGTTACACCGAGGCCAGGCTGGCCCCGGCGGCGATGTTGATGGTGGAGTCGCTCGACGAGGACACCGTCAACTTCAAGCCCAACTACGACGGCCAGGAGACCGAGCCCACGGTCATGCCGTCGGCGTTCCCCAACCTGCTGGTCAACGGCACCAGCGGCATCGCGGTCGGCATGGCCACCAACATGGCCCCGCACAACCTCACCGAGGTCGTGGCCGCCGCCCGGCACCTGATCAAGAAGCCGGACGCGACGCTCGACGAGCTGATGAGGTTCGTGCCGGGTCCCGACCTGCCGACGGGCGGCATGATCATCGGGCTGCAGGGTGTGCGCGACGCCTACGAGACCGGGCGTGGCACGTTCCGCATGCGGGCCAAGTGCGTGGTCGAGCAGATCACGCCGCGCCGCAAGGGCATCATCGTCACCGAGCTGCCCTACAACGTGGGTCCCGAACGCGTGGTCACCAAGATCAAGGAGCTGGTGACCAGCAAGAAGCTCCAGGGCATCGCCGACCTCAAGGACCTCACCGACCGGCACAAGGGCCTGCGGCTGGTCATCGAGATCAAGAACGGCTTCATCCCCGAGGCGGTCCTCGAGGAGCTCTACCGGCTGACGCCGATGGAGGAGACGTTCGGCATCAACAACGTCGCCCTGGTCGACGGCGAGCCGCGCACGCTCGGCCTGCGCGAGATGCTCCAGGTCTACGTCGACCACCGGATCGAGGTCGTGCGCCGCCGGTCGGAGTTCCGGCGCCGTAAGCGCGAGGAGCGCCTGCACCTCGTCGACGGCCTGATCATCGCGTTGCTCAACATCGACGAGGTCATCCAGGTCATCCGCTCCTCCGACGACTCGGCGCAGGCGCGGACGCGGTTGATGGACGTGTTCAGCCTGACCGACATCCAGGCCGCCTACATCCTCGAGACGCCGCTGCGCCGCCTGACCCGATACGACAAGCTCGAGCTCGATCGGGAGAAGGAGACGCTCACCGACGAGATCGCCAAGCTGACGGAGATCCTGTCCTCGGAGACGAAGCTGCGGGGCGTGGTCTCGGGCGAGCTGGCCGACGTGGCGAAGAAATACGGCACGCCGCGCCGCACGGTCCTGCTGGAGGCGCCCGGCGTCACCCGCACCCCGGTCGTGTCGCTGCAGGTGGCCGACGACCCGTGCCTGGCCATGCTGTCCTCGACCGGCCTGCTGGCGCGCACCTCCAACGCCACGCCGCTGGCCGGCGAGGGCGAGCGTTCGGCGCACGACGTGCTGGTCAGCGTCGTACGCACGTCCGTACGCGGGGAGGTCGGCGTGGTCACGTCGCTGGGCCGGCTGATCCGCGTCCAGGTCGTCGACCTGCCGACGCTGCCGCCCTCGGCCAACCCGCCGTCGCTGTCGGGCGGGCACCCGGTGTCCGAATACGTGTCGCTGCAACCCGACGAGAAGGTGGTCGGCCTCGGCTCCCTCGATCCGGATGGCCCCGGGCTGGCCCTCGGCACGGCGCAGGGCGTGGTGAAACGGGTGGTGCCCGACTATCCGGCCAACCGCGACGACTTCGAAGTGATCACGTTGAAGGACGGCGACAGCGTGGTGGGCGCCGTCGAGCTGGTGTCCGAGTCCCACGACCTGGTGTTCATCTCCTCCGACGCCCAGATGCTGCGCTACCAGGCCGCGCTGGTGCGGCCGCAGGGCCGCCCGGCCGGCGGCATGGCCGGCATCCGGCTCGACGACGGGGCCAAGGTGATCTGGTTCGGCGTGGTGGATCCCGCGCTGCCCTCGGTGGTCGTCACCGTCGCGGGCTCCTCCACGGCGCTGCCCGGCACGCAGGTGGGCGGCGGCAAGGTGTCCGACTATGCCGAGTTCCCCGCCAAGGGGCGCGCCACGGGCGGGGTGCGGGCCCAGCGCTTCCTCAAGGGTGAGGACGAGCTGCTGCTGGCCTGGGCCGGCCCGGCGCCCGCCAAGGCGGTCTCGGCGGTGGGCAAGCCGGTGCCGCTGCCGGAGGAGGTCGGCCGCCGCGACGGGTCGGGCGTACGCCTGACGCACACCATCGGCGCGGTCGGCGGCGCCCTGGCCTCAGGGCCCGAGATCCTGCCGAGCGGGCCCTCGGAGCAGCCGCCGGCGGACGAATAGCCGGGCGCCGGGGCCGATGGTTCACATCGGCCCCGGCGATCCTGTTATGAAACGCGGGCCACCGCCGATCTCATGAGGGAGAGCGCTCTCTCCCTGATGGAGGTACCGTGTTCCGAGCCAGACGCCCGTTATGGGTGGCCCTCACGCTCCTCGCCTCGCTCATCGTGGCCCCGCCCGTCCTGGCGGCCGCCGAACCGCTCACGATCACCGACTTCGAGTCGGACGGCGTGCCCGCCGGTGTGTACGCCTGGGGCAACGACGCGGCCTCGACCCCCACGCTCACGATCGAGCCCGGCGCGGACCGGCCCGGCGCGTCCGCGACGAACCGGGTCCTCAAGTCCGTCTACACCATCAGCCAGTGGGGCGGCTGGTCCCATGACCTGCCGGCCACGCAGGACTGGTCCCCGTACGAGGGCTTCTCCTTCTGGGTGAACGGCACCGGCTCGGGACAGCGGATCTTCTTCGAGCTCAAGGACGGCGGCGGCGGGCCGGGCAACGCGGAGCTGTTCGAGTCGTCGTTCACCGACGAGGCGGCGGGCTGGCGGAAGGTGGAGGTGCCGTTCGCGAGCTTCACCCGCCGCACCGACTACCAGCCCGGTGGCGCGCCGACCGACGGCGAGCTGGACCTGGTCGCCGTGTGGGGCTACGCGATGCGCCTGCCCACCACGTCGGGCACGCTGACGTGGGACGAGGTCCAGCTGTACGGGACCGCGCCCCCGCGACCGGTGCGCCTGTCCACCGACGCGCCGGTCTACCCGGTGAACGAGAAGGGCGAGGTGCGGGTCGGCGTCACGATCACGACCGCCGGCGACGCCCCGCTCGCGGCCGACCTGGCCGTGGACTACCGGACCGGCACGGGCACCGCGACCCCCGGCGCCGACTACACCGCCGCCCAAGGCACGCTGACGTTCCCGGCCGGCACGGCTTCGGGCTCGCAGAAGACGTTCACGGTCAGGACCTTGCGCGACGGGCAGGACGAGGTGGCCGAGACCATCCCGATCGAGCTGTCCGGCACGGGCACCAGGCCGCCGGCCGAGGCGCCGGTCATCGTGATCAACGCCCACGGCCTGCCGTACCTGAACGCCCGCAAGCCCGTCAGGGAGCGCGTCGCCGACCTGCTGGGCAGGATGACGCTGGACGAGAAGATCGGGCAGATGACGCAGGCCGAGCGCGGGGCGCTGGCCAAGCAGAGCGACATCGCCACGTACCGGCTCGGCTCCCTGCTGTCCGGCGGCGGCTCGACACCCGCGCAGAACACGCCGCGGGCGTGGGCCGACATGATCGACGGCTTCCAGCTCCAGGCCCGGCAGACGCGCCTGCAGGTGCCGCTGATCTACGGCGTGGACGCGGTGCACGGCCACAACAACGTGGTCGGGGCGACGATCTTCCCGCACAACGTCGGGCTGGGAGCCGCCCGCGACCCGGCGCTGGTCGAGCAGGCGGGCAAGATCACCGCCAGGGAGGTCAAGGCCACCGGCATCCCGTGGAACTTCGCGCCGTGCCTGTGCGTGTCGCGCGACGACCGGTGGGGGCGGGCGTACGAGTCGTTCGGCGAGGACCCGGCGCTGGTGTCCAGGATGGCCACGGTCATCGACGGGCTGCAGGACAACGGGGTGCTGGCCACCGCAAAGCACTACGTCGGCGACGGCGGCACCGCGTACGGCTCCTCGACGACCGGCGACTACACGATCGACCAGGGCGTCACCCGGACGAGCCGCGAGGAGCTGGCGGCGATCCACCTGGCGCCGTTCGAGGAGGCGGTCGGGCGTGGCGTCGCCACCGTGATGCCGTCGTTCTCCAGCGTGGACTTCGGCGACGGGCCGCTGAAGATGCACGCCCACGACGAGCTGATCAACGGGACGCTGAAGGGACGGCTCGGGTTCAAGGGGTTCGTGATCAGCGACTGGCAGGCCATCGACCAGATCCCCGGCGACTACCCGGCCGACGTGCGCACGTCGGTCAACGCCGGGCTCGACATGATCATGGTGCCGTACGCGTACCCGCAGTTCACCGGCACGCTCAAGGCCGAGGTCGAGGCCGGGCGGGTGCCGATGTCGCGGGTGGACGACGCGGTGGCCAGGATCCTGACGCAGAAGTTCCGGCTGGGGCTGTTCGAGCGCCCGTACGCCGACCGCTCCCGCATCGGCGACGTCGGCTCGGCGGCGCACCGCGCGGTCGCCCGCACCGCCGCGGCCAGGTCGCAGGTGCTGCTGAAGAACGACGGCGGCCTTCTGCCGCTGCGCGGCGACGCCAAGGTGTACGTGGCCGGCTCCAACGCCGACGACATCGGCAACCAGTCCGGCGGCTGGACGATCACCTGGCAGGGCTCCTCCGGGCCGATCACGCCCGGGACCACCATCCTGCAGGCCGTCCGCTCCCGCGCCGCCTCCGTGACCTACTCCCGGGACGCCTCCGCCGGCCTGGCCGGGCACGACGTGGGTGTCGTGGTGGTGGGCGAGACGCCGTACGCCGAGGGGCAGGGCGACGTGGGCCGTGCCGGGCGCACGCTGGACCTGTCGGCGGCCGACCGGGCGGCGGTCGACAAGGTATGCGGGGCCATGAAGTGCGCCGTCCTGGTGGTCTCCGGGCGGCCGATGCTGCTGGGCGACCTGTCGGGCGTCGAGGCCGTGGTGGCGTCCTGGCTGCCGGGCACCGAGGGCGACGGTGTGGCCGACCCGCTGTTCGGGGCGGTGCCGTACACCGGGCGGCTGCCGTTCACCTGGTTCCGGTCGGTCGAGCAGTTGCCGATCAACGTGGGCGACGCCTCGTACGATCCGCTGTTCCCGTACGGGTGGGGCCTGCGCACCGATCCCGCCCGCGACCGGCTCAAGGCCGCGCGGGACGAACTGGCCCGCGGTGACGGCGCGTCGAAGGCCGCCGCCGCGGCGCTGACCCTCGCCCTGTCCGGCCGCCTCTGGAACGCCGACGGCTCCGTCCGCGACCCGCGGGCGGTCCTGGGGGCACTGGGGGCGGCCGCGGCGCTGCTCGAACGCTCGAAGAGCGACCCGTACGCCGTCGGCGACGCCGTCGTCTCGGTGGCCAGGGACGTGGCGCAGAAGGCCGGCAAGCGTGCCGACCTGCAGGCGTCGGCCGACCACGAGCTCGCGGCGGGCAACCCGAAGAAGGCGGTGGACCTGCTGGCCCAGGCGATCCGCTGACCGTCGGGAGGGGCCGGCCCCTCCTCACAGGGCTGCCAGAAACGGCCCTCGCCTGGGGCCGGCTCCCTCCCGGCCAGCACGAAGGGCCGGCCCCGCTCGGGGGCCGGCCCCTCCTCCCGGGCCGGGAGCAGTCCCCATCGCCCGGCCCGGTCGCCGCGTCAGTCGTGGCGGGCTTTCAGACCCGGCAGAGACAGAACGTGTGCCCCGCCGGGTCGAGGAACACCCGGAAGCTGTCATCCTCGCTGGGCTGGTGGTGGTGCTTGGTCGCGCCGATCTTGATCGCCTGCCGCTCGGCCTCGTCGAGGTCGGGGACTCGCAGGTCCAGGTGGACCTGCTGCGGCCGGTCGGGGCTCGGCCACACGGGCGGCTGGTGGTCGGGCGCGAGCTGGAAGGCCAGCCTCCTGGGCGGGCCGCCGTCGGTGACGACCACCCATTCGTCCTCGACCGACGTGACCGGCCAGCCCAGCAGGTTGGAGTAGAACTCGGCCAGTCCCTTGGGATCCGGGCAATCCAGTACGACACTCCTGAACTCGGCGATGCCGCCCATCGATCTCCACCCTTCTCAGACGACAATGGATGCCATGGCTGCCAACTCGTTCATGGTTCCGCTCGGCACTCCCGCACCCGCCTTCGACCTGACCGCCATCGACGGCGGCAGCGTTTCGCTCGAAGACCTGAAGGACTCTCCCGCCACCCTCGTGGCCTTCCTCTCGAACCACTGCCCGTACGTGCGGCACATCGAATCCGGTCTCGGAGCCCTGGCCGGTGACTACGGCGCGAGGTTGTCGATCGCGGCCATCTGCAGCAACGACAGCGTGAACTACCCCGACGACGACCCCACACACCTGGCGGAGCAGGCCCGCCGGGCCGGGTTCACCTTCCCGTACCTGCTGGACGACACCCAGGACGTGGCCAAGGCCTACCGGGCGGCCTGCACGCCCGACTTCTTCCTGTACGATGCCCATCTCCGGCTCGTCTACCGGGGCGAGTTCGACGGCGCCCGGCCGGGCAACTCCGTACCGGTGACCGGCGAGTCGCTACGAGCCGCCATCGACGCCCTGCTCGACGGGGAGCCGGTTCCCGAGGAGCAGAATCCGTCGCTCGGGTGCAGCATCAAGTGGAAGCCGGGGAACGAACCCGCCTGAACCGACGACGACGTGGGCGTGGCGCCCGGCCACGCACGACGGTCACGGAGACCGCCACCTTCGCTCCGACGCCCCTGGAGACGGGAGCCGGCTGATCGACCTCAGCCGGCCGCCCGGCACAGCACTCCACACCTCACACACCGGCGAGCACAGCCCTCCACGGCACCTCCCCGCCGGTGAGCGTCGGTGGCGGCCGCGCCACACACGCTGGCGAGCGTCGGGGACGGCGACCCCTGACGTACAAGCGGCCCGGCACCTCCTCACCGGCGGGCGCAGCCCTCCCCGGCGCCCCTCCCCCACCAGGAGCGTTGGAGGTGGCGGCGCCTCACGTACCAGCGGGCCGGCACCCACCCACCGGCGGCGCAGCACTCCACGGCCCCACTCCCACCAGCGGGCGTTGGGGGGTGGCGGCAGCCTGCCACGAGCGTCCACGAGCGCATGGCGCCTGACAGCGCTGCGCTGATGGCGCCCGGCAGCGCTGTACCGGTCACCTCCCACCTCCCGACACCACCCGAATGTGCGAGAGGACGTCGCCCACCCGGACGAGTGGGTCAACGCCGACCCGGAGGGACGGGCGCCCGCTGTTGGCGGTGTCCGCCCCTCAGGTCGACGCGGCGATGGCCGCCGGCAGGGCCAGCAGCAGTTCGTGCGGCTCCCCGCCCTCCCAGTGCCGGATCAGCTTGGTGCCCGCCTCTCCCGGATCGAAGCCCTCGCACCCCAGCGGACCGAAGCAGCCCGCCTGATCCAGCATCAGGATGAGCGGGTCGTCCTCGGGCAGGCCGGCCGCGTAGGCGGCGGTGTCGAGGAGCGCCAGGGCGCACTTGGCGTTGCGGCCGTCGTCCCTGGACTCCACGCGGTCGAGGCGGCGCCAGGCTTGAGCACGGAGATACGCGGCAAGCGATTCTGACCTACTCACGACTAACCTTCTTTGATCACGTACATACGGCTACGACATCATCACTCAAGGTGACGCCGTTTCGTGGGAGGTTTGCCAAGTCCGGGCATTCGCCACCCCGCTGACAATAGCTTTGAGGCGTGCGGGATTATTTGTGGCATGAGTGCGTTCGACGACCTGTATGCCGCCAACGCGAAGTTTGCTAAGAGGTTCGGAAGCTCCGGACTGACCGGTCGCGCGGCCCGTGGGCTGGCTGTCGTGACCTGCATGGATTCGCGCATCGACCCGCTGGGGCTGCTCGGGCTGAAGCCTGGCGACGCCAAGATCCTGCGCAACGCCGGTGCCCGGGTGACGGACGACGTCCTGCGTACCCTGGTGCTGGCCGTTTACGTGCTCGGGGTGGAGCGGGTGCTCGTCATGCCGCACACGGACTGCGGGATGTCCAAGGTGTCGGACTCGGACGTACACGCCTTGACCCAGGAGCGGGGAGTGGACACCCGCAGCCTGGAGTTCCACACGGTCCCCGACCAGAACGAGGCCCTGCGGCACGACCTCACGCGCATCCGCAGCACCCCGTTCCTACCGGAGGGCATGCCGGTGGCCGGCGCCATCTACGACGTCCACACAGGCCGCCTGACCCCCATTCACGCCTGACAAACGTGGGCGAAGCACCCCCACAACGCCGCTCCGCCCACTCCCGGCCCCATCAAGGCGCGGGGAGAGGACCGCTCAGGCCACTCCGGCGCTCCCCCGGCAACGGTGCCCACCCCTGGCCACGGGCCAACTCGTGGCCAGCTGACCCAGCTCCGAACCATGGGACCCGCTCCGGACCATGGGACCCGCCCCGGACCATGGGACCCGCTCCTTGCCGACAAGCCCGGCGTCCGGAGCACCGGACCCGCTCCTGGCCAACGAGCCCAAGCTCCGGGCCACGGGACCCGTTCTCCAACAGCGAGCCACTCGTGGCCGGGGAAACCCTGGCCGGTATCCGCGCTTTCAGCCGCCAAGGGCCGTTTAGCCAGATCCTGACCGGCGGACGGAGGACCGCTGCACGCCACCCTCACCCGACGAAGCGCCACTCCGCCACGCTCAGCACTCAGGCCGCCCCAGGCCCGCTCCGCCATACTCACGTCCTGCCACAACGCCCCTCGCGCGTACTTCCTGCCCCACACGCCCCCACACGCCCGTGTAGGCAACCCCCAGAGGCCCCACAGCGCCCTACAAGCGCGCCACCCACACCCCCCGGGCAACCGAGCCCAGGAAGGCAAGCCAAAGCATCCTGAGCCCTTGGAGGCGACCCCGGCCCGAATCCTTGGAGGGCGACCTCGGCTCCCCGCCCGCGCCCGGACTCAACAGGCGCCCGGCCTGGCCCCGAGGCCTACGTGCGCCCAAAACGGCATCGCAGCCCAACTCGCCCCAAGACGGCACCGCTCCGCGAGCACACGCATGCGTACACGCCGCTGGAGCTCCAACCCACACCCCGGGCGCGCCGGAGTCCCATGCCACGCCCAGCAGAGGGCGTCGGCAACCGCATCTAGGCGTCGATGTGGTCGCGATCCACTTCGGCCGCGCTGTTGACGATGAACTCCCGCCGCGGCGCGACCTCGCTGCCCATCAGCAGGTTGAAGATGCCATCGGCACCCTCGGCGTCCTCGATCCGGACCCGGCGCAGGATGCGGTGGCGCGGGTCCATCGTCGTCTCGGCGAGCTGGTCGGCGTCCATCTCACCCAGACCCTTGTAGCGCTGCACCGGGTCCTTCCACCGCTTGCCGCGCCGTTCCAGGTCGCGCAGCACCCTCTGCAGCTCGGCATCGGAGTAGCAGTAGATGTACTTCTCCTTGCCCCGCCCCGGGTTGGTCAGCTCGATGCGGTGCAGCGGCGGCACGGCGGCGAACACCCGGCCGGCCTCCACCATCGGCCGCATGTAGCGGTGGAACAGGGTCAGCAGCAGGCAGCGGATGTGGGCGCCGTCCACGTCGGCGTCGGCCATGAGGATGACCTTGCCGTAGCGGGCGGCCTCGATGTCGAACGAGCGCCCCGACCCGGCCCCGACCACCTGGATGATGGCGGCGCACTCGGCGTTCTTGAGCATGTCGCTCACGGACGCCTTCTGGACGTTGAGGATCTTGCCCCGGATCGGCAGCAACGCCTGGAACTCCGAGTCGCGGGCCAGCTTGGCCGTGCCCAGCGCCGAGTCTCCCTCGACGATGAACAGCTCGCTGCGGTCGACGGCGTCGCTGCGGCAGTCGACCAGCTTGGCGGGAAGCGCGGAGTTCTCCAGCGCGCTCTTGCGGCGCTGGTTGTCACGGTGCTCGCGGGCCGCGATGCGCGCCTTCGCGGCGGCGACGATCTTCTCCAGCACGGCCCGGAGCTGCTGCTTGTAGCCGCGCGGCGGGTTGGTGAACAGCTCCTTGAGCTCGCGCGAAACCACGTGGGAGACGATGCGGGTGGCCGCGGAGGTGCCGAGCACCTCCTTGGTCTGCCCCTCGAACTGCGGCTCCGGCACCCTGACCGTCACCACGCCGGTGAGGCCCTCGGAGATGTCGTCCTTGGTGACCGGGTCGTCGCCGTTCTTCAGCAGGCGGGTCTCACGCAGCAGTTCGTTGATCGTGCGTACGAGGCCGCGCTCGAACCCGGTCAGGTGTGTGCCGCCCTTGGGCGTGGAGATCACGTTGACGAACGAGCGCACGGTGTTCTCGTAGCCCTTGCCCCAGCGGACCGCCACGTCCACGGTCAGCTCGCGCTGCACCTCGGTGGGCGTCATGTGGCCCTGGTCGTCGAGGACCGGCACGGTCTCGTGGAAGTGGCCCACGCCCTGCAGGCGCAGCACCTCGCAGACGGCCTCGTCGCGGGCCAGGAACTCGGTGAACTCGGAGATGCCGCCGTCGAAGCGGAACTCCTCCTCGATGCGCTCCTCGTGCCTGCTGTCGAAGACGGCCAGGGTCAGGCCGGGCACCAGGAACGCGGTCTGCCGCAGGCGCACGTGGATCTCGTCGAGCGAGACCTCCGCGTCGGGCAGGAAGATCTGCTTGTCGGCCCAGAAGCGCACGCGGGTGCCGGTGACGTTCTTGGGGAGCTTGGCACCGAGGCGCAGGCCGGACTTCTTCTTGAACTTGGCCGTGGGCCCTTCGCCGTCGAAGACGCCCGGGACGCCGCGGCGGAAACTGATCTCGTGTACGAGGCCGTCGCGATCGACCTCCACGTCGACCCGCGCGGACAGGGCGTTGACCACGGAGGCGCCGACGCCGTGCAGCCCGCCGGAGGCGCCGTAGGAGCCGCCGCCGAACTTGCCGCCCGCGTGCAGCTTGGTGTAGACGAGCTCGACCCCGGCCAGGCCGCTCTTGGGCTCGACGTCGACAGGGATGCCCCGGCCGTTGTCGCGGACCTCGATCGAGCCGTCGGCGTAGAGCTCGACCTCGATCCGGTCGCAGTGCCCCGCCAGCGCCTCGTCCACGCCGTTGTCCACGATCTCCCAGAGGCAGTGCATGAGCCCGCGACTGTCGGTGGACCCGATATACATGCCCGGGCGCTTGCGAACGGCCTCGAGGCCCTCAAGCACCGACAGGTGACGAGCTGTGTAACCCGCCTCCACTAGCGTCACTCCAGCTCCCCTGGTCTAGGCTCGAACACGTGTGCGTAGCCTACCGTTCTTCCCTTGCGCACGCGTACAAGCTTGCCATGGCGGCACGTTTGCCGTTACCAACCGGCTGATCGTCATTACTTTGGGACACATTCTGCTCTGGGCGTAGCGAGGGGGCGGTTGGGAACGTCCACGTCCGGTTAGATGTTGTTCCAAGTGACTGACGCCAGATCCTCGCTTCGGCGGGGGTGACCCGAAAGGCGATACGTGACTGGAGCTCTCGCCCCCGTTAAGCCGCTGACGGCCCTCGACCGCTGCGACCGCTGCGGCGCCCAGGCCTACATTCGCGCAACCCTGCCTGTGGGTGGGGAGTTGCTGTTCTGCGCTCACCATGGGCGTCAGCACGTCGCAGCGTTGCGTGAAAAGGGCGCCGACATCCTGGACGAGTCGGCTCGACTCAGCGAAACCCCTTCAATTGCCCCCAACGACGAGCGCTGACAGCGCTGGTCGTGTGAGATAACCACATATTGCGTGACCAGAACGGCGACCCCGGCACCGTCCGGGGTCGCCGTTCTGCATAAAAATCCACCCCCTGACGCCGCCCCGGCCGGCCGAAATGCCGCTCCCAGCCGACGCACCGCCGAGCGGGGTTCCGGCCTACGGGGTGTGAGTGGCGGGGGGTTCTGCAGGCGCGAACGGTGCCTCGCAGGCCTTCTGCGGGGCCCTGCCGGTCGGGCCTGTAAAGGGGCACGGACCAGGGCCAATAAGGTAGTGAGCTGTGTTGATCCTGTTGCCGCCGTCCGAGGGCAAGGCGTCAGAAGGCAACGGGCCGCCTGTCGGCGAGTTGTCCTTCCCCGCCCTCGACAAAGCCCGCAAACGCGTCCTGAACGGGCTCGTCCGTGCCTCCAAGCGCCGCGACGCCCTCGACGTACTGGGCCTGACCCCGGGGCTGGCGGGCGAGCTGGCCAAGAACACGGAGCTGAAGACCGCCCCCACGCTCCCCGCCGCCGAGCTCTACACCGGCGTGCTCTACGACAACCTCGGGCTGGCCACGCTGGACGAGGAGTCCAGGAGGCGGGCGGAGGAGAGATTGGTGATTTTCTCCGGACTTTGGGGTGTGGTCAAAATCACAGACCGGATCCCGCCGTACCGCCTGTCGATGGGCGTCAACATGCCGGCGCTCGGCGGGCTGGCCGCCTTCTGGCGTCCGCTCGTCACCAAGGAGCTGGAACGGGTTCCGGGGCTCGTGGTGGATCTCCGGTCGAGCACCTACGCGGGCGCCTGGCAGCCGGGCGAGCGCTCAGTGACGGTACGGGTGTTCCGGGACGGCAAGGTCGTCAGCCACATGGCCAAGGCGACCCGGGGCGAGATCGCCCGCGCGCTGCTGCGGCAGGACGCGGAGCCGGCCGGGCCGGACGAGCTGGCCAAGACCCTCGACGACATGGGCTACACGGTCGACCTCGCCGAGCCCACCCGCCCCCGCCGCCCCTGGACCCTGGACGTCCACGTCACGGACTAGCTTCTGCTCCGCACGCGGCACCGCCGTGCCCATCCTTCCCATCGAACTTCGGGGAGGAGGGGCGAGTGCTCCCAGCCGTATGGTGGCCGGCCTCCGACGAAACGCCACGTGGGAGAACGGTCAAGGCACGGACGACTGCCGAACGCCGCTGTGGACCGGCGACTGGATCGCCGCCGGCACCGCCGTGCCGGGCACCGTCTGGCCGTGCGATGACGGCTGCTGCCGAGCAGCGCACCCCGACCCGACGTGAACCCGGCTGGCGAAGAGCCGACTCCGACGCGTGCAGGCAGACGCGGTAGCGGGGACCGGAACCCAGGAGCGCAGGGGACCCGGGAGCTCGGAGAGTGGAAGCGCGGCTCGGAAACGGAAGCCGGGGTGGAAAGGCGCGCGCCCCGCCGGGAGAATCCCCCGGCGGGGCGCGCGTTCCGTATGGATCAGCCCGAGCGACCCGTCACACCCCTCAGTCCAGGTAGTCCCGCAGCACCTGGGACCGGGACGGGTGACGCAGCTTGGACATGGTCTTCGACTCGATCTGGCGGATGCGCTCACGGGTCACCCCGTAAACCTTGCCGATCTCGTCCAGCGTCTTCGGCTGACCGTCGGTGAGGCCGAACCGCATCGACACGACGCCCGCCTCTCGCTCCGACAACGTGTCGAGAACGGAGTGCAGCTGCTCCTGCAGCAGCGTGAAGCTGACGGCGTCGGCCGGGACGATGGCCTCGGAGTCCTCGATGAGGTCACCGAACTCGCTGTCTCCCTCCTCACCCAGCGGGGTGTGGAGCGAGATGGGCTCGCGCCCGTATTTCTGGACCTCGACGACCTTCTCGGGCGTCATGTCCAGCTCACGGGCGAGCTCTTCCGGCGTGGGCTCGCGGCCCAGGTCCTGCAGCATCTGCCGCTGGACGCGGGCCAGCTTGTTGATCACTTCGACCATGTGGACCGGGATGCGGATGGTCCGCGCCTGGTCGGCCATGGCACGCGTGATCGCCTGCCGGATCCACCACGTGGCGTAGGTGGAGAACTTGTAGCCCTTGGTGTAGTCGAACTTCTCGACGGCCCTGATCAGACCCAGGTTGCCTTCCTGGATCAGGTCGAGGAACAGCATGCCGCGCCCGGTGTAGCGCTTGGCCAGCGAGACCACGAGCCGGAGGTTGGCCTCCAGCAGGTGGTTCTTGGCGCGGCGGCCGTCTTCGGCGATCCACTCCAGCTCGGCCTTGACGTCGACGGGCAGCCCGTCGGTCTCGCCACCGCCCAGCTGCTCCTCGGCGAACAGGCCCGCCTCGATGCGCTTGGCCAGCTCGACCTCCTGCTCGGCGTTGAGCAGGGGGACCTTGCCGATCTGCTTGAGGTAGTCCTTGACCGGGTCGGCGGTGGCGCCGGCGGCGGCGACCTGCGCGACCGGGGCGTCATCGTCGTCGTCGGAGAGGATGAGGACCTCGTCCTCGCTCTTCTCCGGGACGACGACCTCGGCGGCCTTGGGCTCCTCTTCGGAGTCGGATTCGGAGTCGTCGTCACCCTCGGAGTCGGTGTCGGCCTCGGCGACGATCTCGTCGTCGTCGACGACGATGTCCTCGAGGTCCTCCAGCTCCACGTCGCCGTCGAGCTCGATGTCCTCGTCGTCGTCCGAGTCGGCCCGCGGGGCCTCGGGCGCCTTCGGCTTGGTCTCGGCAGGCCCAGCGTTCTTCTGCTCGGCCTTCTTGGCGGCGGCTGGAGCCGCGGCCTTCTTCGCCGCCGGAGCGGCCTTCTTGGCAGGGGCCGCCTTCTTGGCGGCCGGCTCGGCTTCAGCGGTGCCCACGACCGCGGTCACGGTCTCGGGCTGCTGCTCTTTGGCGGCCGCCGCCGTCTTGGTCTTGACGGGGGCGGCGGTGCGGCGCTTTGCTGGACCACGAGACTTCTTCGGCGCAGCCGAATCCGCGGCGGTCACCACCACGGTCACGCCCTCTTTGCTGAGGTTCCGCAAGAACGCGGCGGCGTGCGACATGGGGATGTCCGCCTCCTCGAAGGCCTGACGGACATCCTCAGACTCGAGGAAACCCTGCGAGCGCCCACGCTCGAGCAGTCGCTGAATGACGGGCTCGTTCAGCTCTTGTGGCTTCGAGCGAGTCGAACTTGCAGGCGACACGAACACCTCTCGAACGAACGCGTGGCGACAATGGACCCAGATGCCCGCTGGGGGGCTGTTGCCTCTCTCGGAGATCGGTGAGGCCGTGCGGACCGCGACGGACCTGCACAGCATTGTGGCACGACCCCGCACTCCATACGGCCACCTCCCGGCGGTTGACCTCCACCCTAGGCCGACCAAGACAGTAGTGCGTACGTAAGCGGGGCACTGATACCCGAAAGCAACCGTTATGACTGTTTCATTCAGTCACTCTTCGTGGCTGGTGGGACGTGAATTGCGAGCGCGGTAACGTCATCATCTTGTTCATATCCAGACAACATCCGGTCAACCAGGAAGTCCAGCAGCATGTGTGGACTACTCACCACCTCAGGTGGCGCTTCGGTCACAACACTGCAAATCTCTGCGAGTCCGGCATCCAGCCCGCGCTTCCTGTTCTCCACGAGACCGTCGGAGTAGAGCACGGCGGTATGGCCGGGCGGCACCACGAACCGGAACTGCCTTCGGCTGGTCGGCCAGCCTAGCGGAGTGCCGGGCTCGGCGTCGCACAGGATCGCCGTGCCCTGCGGCGAGACGAGGACGGGTGGCGGGTGACCGGCCAGGGCCAGAGTGCCCTCACCGGTGACGGGCTCGACGACCATGTAGGCCAGGGTCGTGACCTGCTCCTCTTCCTCGGTCGCCTCGAAGACCCGGTCGAGTCCGGTGAGGACGGCCGCGGGCGGCGGATTGGTCAGCGCCAGCGCCCGCATGGCGTTGCGGATGCGGCCCATGCCCGCCGCGGCCTTGACGCCCTTGCCCATGACGTCGCCGACGACGGCCGCGACCCGCCCGTCCTGAAGGACGAACGCGTCGTACCAGTCGCCGCCGACCTGCACGTGGCGGCTGCCCGAGCGGAAGCGCTGGGCCAGCACCAGGCCCTTGACCACCGGCAGGCGGTCGGGCAGCAGGCTGCGCTGCAGCGTCTCGGCGGTGCGGTGCTCGCGCTCGAAGAGCGTGGCCCGCTCGACCGCCAGCGCGCACTGGCCGGCCAGCGCCTCCAGGAAGACGCCGTCCTCCTGGGAGATCTTCTGCGGCCGGGTGAAGGAGAATCGGAGCGCTCCCAAGGCGCGTCCCGCGGCGAGCAGCGGCAGGCCCACCCAGGCCCGCTCGTCGCCGTGGGCGAGGAACCCGGCCAGGACCTCCTCGTCGCCGCCCGCCTCGAGCAGCTGCGCCTTCAGCGACTCCGGGGACTCGGCGAAGACGGGCCGGCGGCTGTTGACCGCCATGGTCATCACGTTGGAGTGGGACAGCGGGATCTCGTCGCCCGTGGCGCCCGAGGCCTCGAGGATGCCCTCGCCGTTGATCAGCTTGAGCGCGGCGCGGTCGGTGTCGAGCAGCGCGACCGCCGAGCGGTCGGCGGCCAACGCCGTACGGCCCACGTCGATGATGACCTGCACCACCTGCTCGACCGTCAGCGCCTCGGCCAGCATGGCGGTGGCGCCCTGGAGCCGGGCGGTGCGCAGGGCGGCGGCGCCGAGCTGGTCGGTCAGCCTGCCGCGCATCTCCTCGGCCTCGCGCTGCGGGGTCACGTCGGTGTTGGCGCCGACCCACTCGACCACCCTGCCGTGGCGGATGATCGGCACGGCCCGCACCTCGAAGTGGCGGTAGCCGCTGGCCCGGGTGCGCACCCGGTAGTTCCACTCGAACATGGTGCGCCCGCGCAGCGCCTCGCGCCACGCCTCCTCGGTCTGCTGGCGCTCCTCGGGGTGCACAACCTCCAGCCAGCCGCTGGCGAGGTATTCCTCCAGGCCCTGGCCGGTGATGGCGCGCCATTGCGGGGCGTCCTCGACCACGGCGCCGGTGGGCGAGGTGATCCAGACGAGCTGGGACTGCGCCTCGACCAGCGAGCGGTAGCGCTCCTCGCTGCGGCGCAGCGCCTCCTCGGTCTGGCGGCTCTCGGTCACGTCGAGCCCGACCAGGGCGACCGCGCGCAGCTCGCCGCCCTCGTCGTGGACCGGCGAGAACGACAGCGACCAGTGCCGGGTGTCGCCCTCGGCGGAGCGCACGCGCACGCGGCCCTCGGTGACCGGCGCGTCGCTCTCGATGACGGCCTGCACGGCGTGGGTGATGATCTGGCTGAGGTCGGCGGCGAGCACCTCGACGGGCTGCTTGCCGGCCATGCGTTCCGCGGGCACGTTGACGACATCGCTGAACACGTCGTTGACCCGCTGGATGCGACTGTCGCCGTCGAAGAACGCGAAGGCGAACTCGGCCTCCGACAGCATGCCCTTGAAGAGGGCGGAGTCTGAGATGTCCACATCCGACTCCCGGGGACGGGGAACGGAGGTCTCGGCGCTCATGGTCCGCACCTCCGTCGCGTGCCAGGGTCTCCCACGCGGCACATCTCCATAACTGTGTATCGGCGTAGCGCAGCTCCGGGCGACCGGATCCTGCAGTACATCATCGACGATGGGCATGTACGGACGGAAGCCCCCGCCGCGGCCCGGTCGCCTCTAGGGTCTACGCATCCTGTCAAAGTCGCTCCACATTGCGCAGCAAGATCAGGTTACAGCGCCCGATTACCGCGCCCGGATACGGGCCCGATGACGGGGACCGGTCCCGGCCACGGCACCTGACTATCGGGCCTTGGCCGCCCGCTTGGCCTCCTGCTTGGCGGACCGTACGCGGGCCAGGCTGTCGGCGTCGACCACGTCGGCGACCGACCTGTTCGACCCCTCCTCGCCGTAAAGTCCGGCAGCCTCACGCCAGCCTGATGGCTGGACCCCCATCTGCTTCCCCAGCAATGCCAAAAAAATCTGGGCCTTCTGCTTGCCGTATCCCGGGAGGGCCATGAGTCGTTTCAACAACTCTTGACCGTCCGCGGCGTCGGCCCAGATCCGCTCCGGCTGACCGTCGTAGTGCTCGACGAGATAGGCCGCGAGCTGCTGGACCCGGGCGGCCATAGACTTGGGGTAGCGGTGCACGGCCGGCTTGTCCGCCAGCAGTGCGGTGAACGCCTCCGGATCGTAGGAGGCGATCTCCTCGGCGGTGAGATCGTGCCCGAGCCGCTGGGAGATGGTGTAGGGCCCCGTGAACGCCCACTCCATGGGGATCTGCTGGTCGAGCAGCATGCCGACGAGCAGGGCGAGCGGGCTGCGGCCGAGGAGCTCGTCTGCCTCGCTCCGCTGGGCGAGCTGGATGCGCATGGAGACAGCTTTGCACGAATGGGCGCCCGGTGAAGTGAACACAGTCGCCGCGGAGCCTTGACAGTCTCCCGAGAAAAGGTGAAATGAGAGCGCAAGTCGCCCTGCAGACATTCCTGGGGGTTTGCCCCTGGGTCTCCAGAGGAATCTCACATCTATGCTCGCTCTGGCCACACGGTTCCTGCGGGAACCGGTCAGTCTCAGGCTGGCCGAAGAGTTCCTGACCGTACCCGTGGACACGATCGACCGCTGCGTAGCCGACGTGTGTGCGTGCGCGCAGCATCTGGGCATCTCGGCGACGCCCGAGATCGTGGAACGGATCGCTCGCGAGCACCTGCTCGCGATCGTGAATTCCGCACCTCCTCCCCGGGGCGTCCGCTAGGGCGTCCGCGGGACGAAGGGCGGGCGGCGCGGGAGGCGCCCGGATCGGCGTGCCCGCCGAAAACGCCTTCCCCGATAACATCGGGGTCACCGGGCCGAGTTCTACGCACCGTTTGCGCCTGGAATACGAGAGAGTGAGGGCGTGCGCCGACACCGACGAGATCCCCGGGAGAGCACCCCGCCAGACGACGTGTTCAAGGAGATGGTGCAGGCGGCTCGCGAGCTGCTGGCCGTACGCACTCCCCTCGACGCGGAGCTGATGGTCTCCGACATGATCGGTGCCTGGTGGGGCAGGCGGGTCAGGGGCGGCGACGTCGAGCAGGTGCTCGGGGAGGGGCTCGTCGACTACGCCGCCAAGGCCGGCACTCCGGCCTCGCTGACCCTGCTGATCTGCCTGGCCTACCTGGGCACCGCCCGCCAGGGCGCCAAGGCCGAGGGCGCGGCGCTGGCGATGATGGAGTCGGGGGTGGCCCGGCCGGGCTGGGCCGACCGGGTGGGCGCGGTGAAGCCGGCCGGCTGCTACGTCTCCCGCGACGCCTACGGCGACCAGGACACGGTGATCTGCACCTTCGCCTACCGCTGGAACGAGAGCGAGCTCCCGGTCGAGCGGCACGCGCTGGTCATGGTCGTCGACTACAACATGAGCGGCATGGCGCGCGACGCCTGGGTGTCCTCCCAGGTCGACAAGCTGCTGGAGTCGGCCAGGGCCGAGGCGGCGGGCAATCCGCTGCTGCTGTTCGAGGAGATCCAGCCCGAGCAGGCCAGGGCGCTGCTGGAGTCGGCGATGAAGGCGACCAGGGAGCCGAAGACGCCGCCGCCGGTGAGCGACAGCTACAGCGCCTACCACGCCTTCGCCCGCGCGCGGCTCAAGGCGCTGCCGCCCGGGCGCAAGCGGCCGGCGCCGCTGCACATCGAGGCCCCGTACAGCAGGGAGCGGCGCGCCATGCTGGCGGCGGAGTTCCTGGCCTCCGACGCGGCCGAGCACCTGTCCGACCCGTCGGCGGCCTCGCGCTGCGCCGACCAC
Organism: Nonomuraea sp. MTCD27; assembly: GCF_041950495.1. Classification (NCBI taxonomy): domain Bacteria; kingdom Bacillati; phylum Actinomycetota; class Actinomycetes; order Streptosporangiales; family Streptosporangiaceae; genus Nonomuraea; species Nonomuraea sp. MTCD27. Next base: position 333,134 of record NZ_JBGNUW010000016.1, read on the forward strand.
ATCATCGACTACGGGTGCGAGCAGGACTTCAACCGGCCGCTGCGGGTGAGCCCGACCAAGTCCGAGACGTTCCTGCTCGACTGGCTGCCGCGCAAGGTGATGCTGAGCGCGGCCGAGCAGGAGGCGATGCCGCACGTGATGTCGGCGTGGGTGCGCTTCGCCGCCCGCCGCACGGGGCTGCCCGAGCAGGGGCTCAAGGCCACGCTCGACGCGGTGTGGGGGGCCATCGGGAAGTTCCCCGAGGCGTACCGGGACCCGACGTCGTTCGGGCTCGACCGGCCGCTGCTGGAGCGGCTGCTGCCGGACGGCGACCTGTCGGCGCTGGCCAGGCGGGCCTTCGCGTTCCCCTATCTGCAGGGCACGCACAACGGGATCGACCTCGACCGGCTCAACCCGGCCGACCAGGCGGACCGGCGTACGTTACTCGAGATCGACCACGGCGGCGTGATCGACCAGGAGCACCTGGCCTGGCACGAGGAGATCGCCACCCGGCTGTGGGACGGCGACCCGCCGCAGCTCTGGGAGGCCGCGCAGCGCCTGCTCGACCTCGGGCACGACCGCCACGACGTGCTCCACGTGCTGATCGAGATCGCCGAGCGGATCGGCGGCGACCCCGAGGAGCTGGCGGCGGCCCTCGACGACATCGCCGACATCCCGGACGAGATCTGAGCCACTAGAATAACGTTCTATGGCGATGTACAGCCGGCTCGGCCAGGGCCGCTACCTGGCTTCCGAGCACACGCAGGGGCCGTGGGATCCCCGCACCCAGCACATGGGCCCCGTCACCGCCCTGATCGCGCACGAGCTGGCGCAGACCGCGCCGCGGCCGGGGCTGGAGCTGTCCAGGCTGGTGGTGGACGTGTTCGCGCCGGTGCCGGTGGCCGAGCTGGCGGTCGCGACGGACGTGACCCGCGACGGCAAGCGCGTGCAGTGCCTGTCGGCGAGCGTGTCCTCGGGCGGCCGCGAATACGTCAGGGCGAGCGCCTGGCGCGTCCGCACGGCCGGCACGCCGCCCACGCCGGTCGCCGGGCCGCCCGCGCCGGTCCCGCCGCGCTCCGAGGAGCAGGCGCGCTCGTGGCTGGGCTCCGGCTTCGGGTACGGCAGGGCGCTCGACTGGCGTTTCGTCGCCGGCGGCCCCATGGAGATCGGCCCCGCCACGGTCTGGGGCAGGCTCACGATGCCGCTGGTCGAGGGCGAGGAGATGACCCCGGTGGAGCGGGTGGCGGTGTTCGCCGACAGCGGCAACGGCGTCAGTTTCGCCCTCGACTTCGACACCCACGTGTTCGTGAACGTGGATCTGACGATCTCGCTGTTCCGCGCCCCGGTCGGCGAGTGGGTCTGCATGGACGCCGCCACGGTCATCGGCCCGGCCGGCCGCGGCCTGACCCGGTCCACGTTGTACGACGAGTCCGGGGAGATCGGCACGGCCACACAGACGCTGTTCGTCGCGCCGAGGTAGCCGATGCCGCCATGATGGTCCCATGGTGATCGACCTCAACGCGGACCTGGGCGAGGGTTTCGGCATCTGGCGGCTCGGCGACGACCTCGCGCTGCTCGACATCGTCACGAGCGCCAACGTGGCCTGCGGCTTCCACGCGGGCGACCCCGTGACGATCAGGCGCACGTGCGCCGCCGCCGTCGACCGCGGCGTGGCGATCGGGGCGCAGGTGTCCTATCGCGACCTGGCCCACTTCGGGCGCAGGGAGATGGACGTCGAGCCGGAGGAGCTGTGCGCCGAGGTGCTCTACCAGCTCGCGGCGGTCGACGGCATCGCCAGGGCGATGGGCGGCCGGGTGTCCTACGTCAAGCCGCACGGCGCCCTGTACAACCGGATCTGCCGCGACGAGGTGCAGGCGGCGGCGGTGATCGACGCGGTGGCCGACTACGACCCCTCGCTGCCGGTGCTCACGCTGCCCGGCTCGGTCGTGCACAAGGTGGCGGCGGCCGAGGGCGTGCCGACGGTGAGCGAGGCGTTCGCCGACCGCGCGTACACCCCTCAGGGGATGCTCGTCCCGCGGCGCGAGCCGGGCGCGGTCATCCACGACGCCGCCGCCGTGTCCGCCCGTGCCCGCCAGATGGCCGTGGAAGGCTCTGTGACGGCCGCTGACGGGAGTTCCGTACCGATTTCCGCGCGTTCCATCTGCGTCCACGGAGACACGCCTGACGCCGTCCGTCTGGCGCAGGGGGTGCGCGACACGTTGCTGGCGGCCGGAGTGGTCCTGCAGGCGTTCGCGTGATCCGGACGGCCGGGGAGCACGGGCTGCTCGTGGAGACCGGCTCGCTGGAGCTGTCGCACCGGCTGGACGCGGCGTTGCGGGCCGAGCGGCCCGCGGGCGTCGTGGAGATCGTGCCGGGGCCGGAGACGGTGCTGGTGGTGGCCCCGGGGGTGGACCAGGCGCGGTTGCGGGCGCGGCTGGCGGAGGTCGCGGCACGCGAGCGCGGCAGGGCCGGCGCGCGGGCGGCCGAGGGGCGGCCGGTCGTGACGATCCCCGTGGTCTACGACGGCGCCGACCTCGATTCCGTGGCGGCGCTGGCGGGGATCTCCGTGGACGAGGTGATCTCCCGGCACTCCGGGCGGGAGCTGGTGGTGGGGTGGCTGGGGTTCGCGCCCGGGTTCGCCTATCTCACCGGGCTGGATCCGGTGCTGGAGACGCCCAGGCTGGACACGCCGCGCACGTCGGTGCCCGCCGGGTCGGTGGCGGTGGCGGGGCCCTATTCGGCGGTGTACCCGACGGCCTCGCCGGGCGGGTGGCGGCTCATCGGGCGCACGTCGGTGCGGGTGTGGGACGTGGCGGGCGATCCGCCCTCGCTGTTCAGTCCGGGCATGCGCGTGCGGTTCGAGCCGGCATGATCGAGGTTCTGGCGCCGGGGCCGTACGCGACCGTCCAGGACCTGGGGCGGCCCGGCCTGGCTCATCTGGGTGTGCCGTGCTCGGGAGCGGCCGACGCGCCGAGCCTGCGGCTGGCCAACCGGCTGGTCGGCAACGCCGAGGGGCTGGCGGGGATCGAGCTGACGTTCGGGATGGCGCGGCTGCGGTTCCTGGACGCGGCGTGGGTGGCGCTGGCGGGCGCGCCGCTGGCTTCGGGGGCGGACATGGGGGTGCCGTTCTGGGTGCCGGCGGGCGGCGAGCTGCGGCTGGGGGCGCCGGTGCGGGGGTTGCGCACCTACCTGGCCGTGCGCGGCGGGATCGCGGTCGAGCCGGTGCTCGGCAGCCGGTCCACCGACTCGCTGTCCGGGCTCGGGCCCGAGCCGCTGCGGGCGGGCACGCTGCTGCCGGTCGGCCCGCCGGAGGGCGTCATCTCCGTCGATCTGGCGCCGATGCCGGGGCCGCGGCCGGCCGTGCTGCGGGTGCTGCCGGGGCCGCGCGACGACTGGTTCGTCCCGGCCGCGCTGGCCGCGCTGTGCGGGGGGCCGTACACGGTGACGCAGGACAGCAACCGCGTCGGGGTGCGCCTGAGCGGGCCGGAGCTGGCGCGGGCCAAGGAGGGCGAGCTGCCGAGCGAGGGCATGGTCGCCGGGGCCGTGCAGGTGCCGCCGAGCGGGCAGCCCATCGTGTTCCTCGCCGACCATCCGCCGACGGGCGGATATCCGGTGATCGGCGTCGTACGCGGTGCGGACCTGCCGGTCGCCGCCCAGCTCAGGCCAGGCGACGAGGTGCGCTTCAGCACCCGGCCCGGCCGGGCGTGACGGGAGCCCGCACTCCGGCGTTCCCCGGCAGGCCTTTCCCCGTTGACCTGCCGCCCGCAGACTGGACCGTGTGGCGGACTTTGATGTTGTGGTCCTGGGTTCCGGACCAGGTGGTCAGAAGGCCGCGATCGCGGCCGCCAAACTTGGCAGGCGCGTCGCGGTCGTCGAGAAACGACACATGCTCGGAGGCGTCTGCATCAACACGGGAACGATCCCGTCGAAGACCCTGCGCGAGGCCGTCCTCTACCTCACCGGCCTCAACCAGCGGGAGCTGTACGGCGCCAGCTACCGCGTCAAGGACGAGATCACGGTCGCCGACCTCGGGATGCGCACCCAGCACGTGATCGGCCGCGAGATCCAGGTGATCCGCAGCCAGCTCGCCCGCAACCACGTCACGGTGTTACAGGGCACCGGCCGGTTCCTCGACCCGCACACCATCGGCGTCGTCCACGACGAGGGCAAGACCGAGGAGACCAAGGTCACCGCCGAGAAGATCGTGATCGCCACCGGCACCTCGCCCGCGCGGCCGTCCAGCGTCGAGTTCGACGACCGGACCGTGATCGACTCCGACGCCATCCTGCACCTCGACCGGGTCCCCGAGACGCTGGTCGTGGTGGGTGCCGGGGTGATCGGCATCGAGTACGCCTCCATGTTCGCCGCCCTCGGCACCAAGGTGACGGTGGTGGAGCGGCGCGACCGGATGCTGGAGTTCTGCGACCTGGAGATCGTGGAGGCGCTCAAATACCACCTGCGCGACCTGGCGGTGACCTTCAGGTTCGGCGAGAACGTCGCGGCCGTCGAGCGCCGCCCGCGCGGGGCGCTGACCCTGCTGGAGAGCGGCAAGAAGATCCCCGCCGACTGCGTGATGTACTCGGCCGGGCGCCAGGGCAAGACCACCGAGCTGTGCCTGGAGGCCGCCGGCCTGGCCGCCGACGGCCGGGGGCGGATCTCTGTGGACGGGAACTTCGCCACCGAGGTGCCGCACATCTACGCCGTGGGCGACGTGATCGGCTTTCCCGCGCTGGCGGCCACGTCGATGGAGCAGGGCCGGCTGGCCGCGCAGCACGCCTGCGACGAGCCGGCGGGCGGGATGAACGAGCTGTCGCCCATCGGCATCTACACCATCCCGGAGATCAGCTTCGTCGGGAAGTCGGAGGACGAGCTCACCCGCGACAAGGTGCCGTTCGAGGTGGGCATCTCGCGCTACCGGGAGCTGGCCAGGGGGCAGATCATCGGCGACTCGTACGGGATGCTCAAACTGCTGGTGTCCTCCGAGGACCGGCGGCTGCTCGGCGTGCACGTGTTCGGCACGGGGGCGACGGAGCTGGTGCACATCGGGCAGACGGTCATGGGGTGCGGCGGGACGATCGACTACCTGGTCAACGCCGTGTTCAACTATCCGACGCTGGCGGAGTCGTACAAGGTGGCGGCGCTGGACGCGATGAACAAGATGCGGACGATCGCCCGGCTCACCGCTGACATGTGAGCCGGGCGACCTTCAGGTCAGGACAGCGTCCACTTCTGGTTGGCGGCGCCCGTGCAGGTCCAGATCTGCAGGCGGGTGCCGTCGGCGCTGGAGTTGCCGGTGACGTCGGCGCACTTGTTCGCGGCGGGGTTGACCAGGTCGCGCCCGGCGGTGTGGGTCCACTGCTGGTTGGCGGCGCCCGTGCAGGACCAGAGCTGCAACCGGCTGCCGTCGGCGGTGCCGTGGTCAACGACGTCCAGGCACTTGCCCAGGGCCCGCAGCGTGCCGTCGCCGGGGCGCGTCCACTGCTGGGCGGCGGTGCCGTTGCAGGTGTGGAGCTGTACGGCGGTGCCGTCGGCGCTGCTGCCGCCGGCCACGTCGACGCACTTGCCGGCCAGCCCCGTGATCGGGCCGCCGCCGCCGGATCCCGGCGTGCCCGACCAGGTGAAGGTGGCCGTGGTGCGGGCGGGCAGCGAGTACACGAAGGACTGGTTGCCCCAGTCGACCCGGACGGACTGCGCCGAGGTCCCGCCGTTGTGGGCGATCAGCGCCTTGGAGCCGTCAGGGTTGCGGTAGGCCACGTTCTGGACGGTGCCGTTGGCGGTGGAGTCGATCCGGTACGCCCCCGGCTTGACGAACTTGGTCAGGTGGCCGGTCGTGTAGTACTCGATCGTGTAGTCCACCTGGCCCGCCCGCGAGCCGCCCTCCTGGACGGTGATCAGCCCGGTGCAGGTGCCGCAGCCGCCGTTGTGCGGGCCCATGTTCTGGTTGAGCGCCAGGCTCCACTTGACCAGGCTGCGGCTCCAGTTGCGGGCGTAGGTGACGATGTCGGCCATGTCCTCGTTGTGCTGGTTGGCGATCCAGGTGCCGCCCGAGTGCTCGGTGCTGAACTGCGGCACCGACGGGTACTGGTTGCGCACCTGCGTGCCGACGGCCGGGTCACCCCCGTAGCCGTGCCAGGCGATGCCGCCGAACAGCGGGTCGTTGCGCAACGCCGAGTCGGCCAGGATGGGGGCGCCGATCTGGCCGTAGTCGCCGTAGTTCCAGTCGTGCACGAGCACCTTCGTGTTGAGGCCCGCCGCCCGGAAGGCCGGGTAGACGAAGTTCTTGGTGAGCTCGATCAGGCCGGAGGCGTTCCAGGACATGCCCGGGTAGTTCATGGCGGTCGGGTTGCCGGCCTGGCAGCAGTTGGGCTCGTTCTGGACCGAGACGTAGTCCACGGGGACGCCGGCCGCCTGGTAGCTCTGGACGTACTTGACCAGGTACTGGGCGTACATGCCGTAGTACTCCCACTTGAGCCAGCCCATCTGGTCCATCCGGCCGTTGTCCTTCATCCAGCCGGGCGCGCTCCACGGCACGCCCTTGACCCGCAGCGCCGGGTTGAGCTGCTTGGCCTGCGCGGTCAGGAGACGGACGTTCGTGTCGTAGCCGTTGGCGCCGAAGTCGTTCAGGTCGCAGCAGGTGTCGTCGAGCGAGACCATGCCGGGACGGGACAGGTCGGAGGCGCCGATCGGGTTGCGTACGAAGGACAGGCCGATCCCGTCCGTGGGCGAGAACAGCCTGCGCATCACCGCGTCCCGCGTGGCGGCGCTGACGGGGCCGCCGCGCAGCAGGTACGCGGTCGTGTCGGTGATCGACGCGCCGCCGCCCTCGAACGGCTGGTACGTCGTGCCCTCGTTGACGGTGATCGTGTGGCCGGCGGTGCCGCCCGCCGGGCCGAAGGCGATGGGGGCCTGCTGCTGGAGGCCCCGGGTGACGTTGCGGCCGCCGGAGTCGGAGGTGGTGGTCAGCCAGACGTTCACGGGCTCGTTGGCGGCGAGGGCCGGGGCCGGCGCGGCCAGGCATAAGGCGGCGGCGCAGGCGAGCGCGAGAAGGATTCTGGACACGGCTGGAGTCCTAATGAGTCCTGGGAGTAAGCCATCCGGCAGACTCCGTGGTGGATGGTGGCCGCCGGCAGGTGAGCACTCGGGTGTCCTGGACGTCGAGTCCTGATGAAAGACCGTGCCCCTGCCGGTTGGTC
>NZ_JBGNUW010000017.1:0-337957 GCF_041950495.1 Nonomuraea sp. MTCD27
CCCTCCCGCCCCCCGCTCCGCGTGCCGTCTGGCCCGCCCTGGTCGTAGACGGCGGCCAGCGCCGCGTCCATCTGCGCGTCCACTCCCTCCAGCCCGCACCCGGTGCCGTCGGCGGACCCGCCGCCGAGCACCAGCCGCCAGCGCCGCATCCGCTCGTCCGCCACGCTCATCCGCCCGCCCTTCCGATGATCGACAGGACCGTCGCGACGGCCGCCGCCGCGCGCCGCTCGTCCACGTCCGGCTCCGCTGCCCCGTCGTCGTGGCCGGCCGAGCGCAGCCGCTCGCCGACGGCCCGGCGCTCCGGCGCGGCGAACGCCCCGAACGTACGGCGCAGCAGCGGGAGCACGTCGGTGAACTGCTCGCCGGACAGCCCGGTCAGCCACCCGTCGACCAGGCCCAGCAGGCGCGGGTCGTGCACCAGCAGCAGCCCGCCCCCGGCCAGGAACCCCTCCACCCACGCCGCCGCCCGCGCCGGCGCCTGCCCCCGGGACATGGCCCTGGACATGCGGTCACCGGCGTCGTCGAGCTCGCCGGAGTCCAGCAGGATCCTGGTGAACCGGCCCTCGATCAGCCCGTGCAGGTCCCGCCGGTCGCTGATGCCGCGCAACGTGCCCAGCCACCGGCTGCGCGGCGACGCCTCCTCCCGCACGCCGTCGGACAGCAGGGCGACGGCGGAGTGCACCGCGTCGACGTGCTTGAGCAGGTCGGCCGCCGCGTCGTCGTCCAGCCCCGTCACCGCCACCGGCAGGCCGACGCGGATCCGCTCCAGCATCGAGCGCACGATCACCGCCAGCCCCTCCGCCGGCGTGCCGCGCACGTCGCCGTACCGGTGGGCGCGCACCATCGCGGGCAGCGCCGCCATCAGGTGCGTGACGTCGGTGTCGAGCGCGGCCTTGGCCGACAGCGCCGCCAGCACCTCGGGCAGCGCCAGCGGCAGCTCGGCCAGCAGGCACTGCTCCACCAGCGACGTCAGGTCCGCCAGCGCCGCGGACTCGGCCGCCGCCAGGTCCCCGGCCCGCTGCGCGGCCGCGGCGGCCACGGTGGTGCCGAGCGCGGCGTGCTCGATGAGCGCCAGGTCGTGCTCGGGCCGCCACCGCAGCGTCCACGTCTCCCTGAACGTGCCCTTCCCCCGGGCCTGCCCCGGCGTGCCCCAGCCCACCCCGAGCAGCCGCAGCCGGTGCAGCAGGTGGCTGCGGTCGAGGTCGAGGGGCTTGCGCAGGTCGAGGTCGATCTCCCGGTCGAGCGCCTCGGGCTTGAGCTTCAGCCGCCGCTGCTGCTCGCGCAGGTCCCGCTGGAGCGGCACCATCGGGGTGCCGTCGGAGACGTGGCCGAGCCGGTCGCCGACGACCATGCGCCGCTGGATCAGCTCCACCGCCAGGTCGTCGCCCTCGCACAATACGGCTCTGGCCGCCTCGGTGACCTCGCCCAGACCGGCCAGCGGCCGGCCGCGCAGGGTGGCCAGGCTCTCGGCCAGGCGTACGGACTCGATGACGTGCGCGGACGACACGGGCAACCCCTCGTCGCGCAGCACCGCGGCGGCCCCGGCCAGCCAGCGCTCCACGGGCCGGTCGGGGGCGTCGAACAGGTGGTGGTACCAGCCGGGCGAGGTGATCCCCGCGCCGTACCCGCTCCACGAGGCCAGCCGCCCGTACGTCCACGGCACCCACGTCAGCTCCGCCTTCACCTTCGGCAGGCCGCGCAGGAGGGCGTTGTCGGCCGTGACGGGCGGCAGCGGCCCGGCCAGCGCGGGCACGTGCCAGGCGCCGCAGATCACCGCGATCCGCCCGAAGCCCTGCTTGAGCGCCGCGCGCAGGGTCTTACGCATGTACGCCTCGCGCCTGGCCTCCCGGCCGTCCGGCTCGTGACCCTCGCGCACGGCGGCCATGGCCTCGGCGATCACCTCGAACGGCGTGTCACCGCCCCGGTGCTCGACGACGTCCTCCCACCAGCGCTCCGGATCGTCGTACCCGGCCGCGCCGGCGAGCGCCCCGATGGGATCGACCCGCAGCCCGGAAGGCTCTTCACCGTCCTCGGCACGCCCGCCGGCAGCGTCGTCGCCGTCCTCGGCCCGCGGGCCGGCGGCATCGTCGCCGTCATCGGCCAGGGAATGGGCGGCGGGCAGGTCGCAGAAGCGCACGGGGACGCCGGCCGACGTGGCGTACATGATCGCCTGCCACTCCGGCGAGAACGCGGCGAACGGCCAGAACGCGGCCTTGGTCGGCTCCCCCGGCACGTGCGCGAGCAGCGCGACCGGCGGCTCCAGCTCGGGCGCGAGCCAGACCAGGCCGTCGGCCTCGGGCGGGCCCTCGATGAGGATCACGTCGGGGCGCAGGCGTTCGAGCTCCCGGCGCACCGCCCGCGCCGAGCCGGGGCCGTGGTGGCGTACGCCCAGGACGGAGACGCTCATGACTCTTCGCGGCAGGCGCGGTAGAAGTCGCGCCAGTCGGAGCGCTCGCGGACCACGGTCTCCAGGTATTCGCGCCACACCACCCGGTCCGACACCGGCTCCTGCACCACCGCGCCGACGATCCCGGCGGCCACGTCGGAGGGCCGCAGCACGCCGTCGCCGAAGTGCGCGGCCAGCGCGATGCCGCTGGTCAGGACCGAGATGGCCTCGGCCGTGGACAGGGTGCCGCTGGGCGACTTGACCTTGGTGCGGCCGTCCTCGGTGACGCCGGTGCGCAGCTCTCTGAACACCGTCACCACGCGCCGGATCTCCGCCATCCCCGTCGTCGTCTCCGGCAGCGCCAGCGCGCGGCCCAGCTGGGCGACCCGGCGCGCGACGATGTCCACCTCCTCCTCGGCGGTGGCCGGGACCGGCAGCACGACGGTGTTGAAGCGGCGGCGCAGCGCGCTGGACAGCTCGTTGACGCCCCGGTCGCGGTCGTTGGCCGTGGCGATCACGTTGAACCCGCGCTCGGCCTGGACCTCGCGGTTGAGCTCGGGGATCGGCAGCGTCTTCTCCGACAGCACGGTGATCAGGGCGTCCTGTACGTCGGACGGCATGCGGGTGAGCTCCTCGACCCGGGCTATGCGGCCCTCGGCCATGGCCCGCATCACCGGCGACGGGGTCAGCGCCTCGATCGAGGGGCCCTCGGCCAGGAGCCTGGCGTAGTTCCAGCCGTACCGGATGGCCTCCTCGGCGGTGCCGGCCGTGCCCTGCACGAGCAGCGTCGAGTCGCCGCTGATGGCGGCGGCCAGGTGCTCCGACAGCCACGTCTTCGCGGTGCCGGGCACGCCGAGCAGCAGCAGCGCGCGGTCGGTGGCCAGGGTGGCGACGGCGACCTCGACGATGCGCCGCGCGCCCACGTATTTGGGGGTGATGCGCTCGCCGTCGCCCAGGATGTACGTGGTCACGGCCCACGGCGACAACTTCCAGCCCGGCGGCCTGGGCCGGTCGTCGTCCTTGGCCAGGAGTGCCAGCTCCTCGGCGTACTGGTCTTCCGCGTGCGGGCGCAGAACGGTCATAGGGAAAGCTCCTTGTACATGTCAGCACGAAAACGCAGCAGGGCGGCGACCTGCTGGATGGGCTCGACCGGCGAGTAGCTCTCGGCCAGCGGGAACAGGGCGGGGTCGATGTGCTCGCCCGCCAGCTTGACCAGCTCGCCGAGGTTCCACGGCTGCGTGGTGGCCACCTTCACGATCTTGCGGAGGACGGCCGTGGCCAGGCCCTCACGCCAGTGGGACGACACGCCGCCGAGCACCATGATCAACTGGCTGTCCAGGTCGTGGTTCCGCACGAACCTCGCGGCCAGCTCCTGCTGCTCCTCCGGGGGCAACGACTCGAGCAGGTCGGCGATCGGGTCCCAGTCGAACATCGCCCGCGCCCACTCGGGGTCCTTCTGCAGCACGGCGGCGCGTACCCAGGCCGCCTTCACCTCGGCGTCCCAGTCGGGGATCTTCAGCTTGAGCAGCAGGGCGGGCGGTCGGTCCCACACCGACAGCGGGGCGCGGGCGATGATCTGCTGCAGCCACCAGGCGCGCTCGCCGATGCCCCGGGGCGGCTTCGGGCGCACGCCGTCGCGTTCCATCGCCTTGTCACAGGCCGTGGGGGCCTCGACGGCGATGACGTCACCGGTGCCCTCCCGCCGGATCGTCACGCAGGCGCGTACCCGCTCGGCCATGCGTTGCGACATGCGCGACCCGGGCAGGCGGGTGAGGAGGTTGGCGGCGGTCTGGCGTACTTCCCTGCGGCGGTCGTCGAGCGCCTCCTCCAGGAACGGCTCGTCCGCCATGCTGAGCCCCTCGGCCAGCACCTCCGCGAACTCGGCCCGGTCGTCGGGCGTCTCGCGCTCCCACGTGCTCTCCAGCAGCCGCCGGGCCTGGGCCGGGTCGGCCGCCCTGAGCGCGCGCAGGTGCGCCCGCCGGTCGGCGGCACCGCCCAGCTCCCACGTCTCGCCCGTGGGCTCCTCCAGCAGGTAGTCCCAGGCGGGGTTGAGCCCGGCCAGCCAGCGGCCGCGCTGCCCGGCCAGGACGCCGAGATGCACCCTGATCGAACGGTCGCGCCGGCCGCGTTCGAGCAGCTCGGGCAGCACGAAGGCGGGCACCCTGCGGCCGGTGGCGGCAGCCGCGGCCAGCCATTCGGGGAGCAGCCGCTCGTGCTCGCCGCCCAGGATCCGGCCGAGCCGCTCGGCCGCCCGCCGCCCCACCGCCGCCCGCTCCTCGGCGGGCGCGCTCCCCTGCCCTCCAGCCCCGGCCTCGACCTCCTCGGCGGACGCGCTCCGCTGCGCCCCCGTCCCGGCCACGCGCCGTCCCGCCCGCCGCCTCGCCACCTCGACGGCGGCCGCCTCCAGCAGGTCACCTCCCTGGTACGGCCGCCGGTCGGTGCCGACGAGCGCCGTGGACGCCAGCTCGTCCCAGCCGGTCACAGAATCACCGCCGTTCCTTCGTCGTCCCAGGTGGTCAGGGGTCGCACGCCTTGGGGGGTCCATTCGACCGCCACGGTGACCGGGTGCCCTCCGGAGACGGCGATCAGCCGCCAGGGGTCCTGGCAGCGGGGATGCAGCGGCAGGCCACCGACGGAGGTCCGGTCGGGGACCACGCCGGCCAGCACGAGCGGCCAGGACTCGGTCCACGGATCCTCGGCCAGCGCCCGCGCCACCTCGTCAAGCCCTTCCTCCGGCGACACCCCGGGCGGCACGGCACGCGGTACGGCGGGGGCCCGTACGCCGGAAGGCAGCCCGGCGGCGACTCGCCCCTCGGGCGATGACGCGACGGGAGCCGACCCCGCGCCGGCGCCTCGCCCCTCGGAGGCCGACGCGGCGGGAGACGGGACTCCGCCCGGCGTCGCCGGGACCTGCGCGGTAGGAGGCAGCGCGGAGGTGGGAGGCAGTCCGGTGGCGGCTTGTCCCTCGGGAGGCGCCGCACCCGGAGACGGCGCACCCTGGGACCCCACTGCCCGTGACGGCGCGGCCGGGGACGGCGCGGCTGGGGGGCCCGTTGGCGGGGACGGGTCGGGGGTGGGTGGGGGCCAGGGGGCGGTGCCGTGGCGGGTTGCGACCAGGGCGCGCAAGGGGGCGGCGCCCGGGTAGAACGTGAGGTCGGCGTCGATCGTGGTGCCCGTCACCAGCGAGGCGTCCAGCGGCTGCCCCTGTGGTGCGAACGACAGGATGAGGGCGGGCCTGCCGGTGCGGCGGCCCCGCAGCCAGACGCGGCGCGCCGTCAGCCGGTCCTGCGCCTCGTCGCGCCTGCCCAGGACGTCCCAGTGGTCGCGCACCGGCGGCCCGGCCAGCACCTCTTCCCTGGTGACGGGGAACCCGGCGCGGATGAGGACGGTCTGTGCGAGGGGCTTCGGCAGCTCGGCCCGCCGCCGGTAGGCGATGGCAAGCAGGTTGATCAGGGCGTATTCCTCCAGCAGCCGCCCCGGCCAGCCCTCCTCGGCCCGCACCCGGGACAGCCGGGACACGACGCCCGCCACTCCCGGGGCCTGGGCGTCGATGAGGCGCTTGGCCAGGCCGTCCCAGTCGTGCTCGGCCGCTCCCGCCAGCCCTTGGCGCACCTGGTCGGCCAGCCACCGCTCCAGCTCGGCCAGCCCGGCGGCGACCCGCGAGTGACGTACGGACTCGCCCCGACCGCCTGCCGAGGTCCCGTTCGCCCCGATCGCGGTCCCGGGCCCAACGCCTCGTCCCGGCACACCCGGGCCCGGCACTTCCGCGCCGAGCGCGCCCAGGTCCGACGGGTCGGTGCCCGAGGTGTCCGGGCCCGGCGCGCCCGTCTCGCCGAGGGTGGCCCGGCCGGCCGCGTCGCCGGGCCCGGCGTCCCCAGCTTCGGCTCCCCCTGCCCGGGCGGCGTCTCCGGCTTCGAGGGCGGCGGCCTCGGTGGCCTTGACGCGCGCGGCTTCGAGGCGGGCGGCCGACTTCTCGGCGCGCTCGGCCCGCCCTTCCAGCCACTCCGTCACCCACTGCGGCGCCGCCTCCTGGACCGGGACCGCGTCGGCGGACCACAGGAGCAGCAGCCCGAGCGCATGCTTGCACGGGAACTTCCGGCTCGGGCAGCTGCACCGGTATGCGGGCTCGGTCAGGTCGACGCACGCCAGGTAGGGCTTGGCGCCGCTGCCCTTGCACTCGCCGTACAGCACCGTGCCTGTCGTGCCGCGTAACGACCACTTCCCTGGCGCTGCCACCCCCTGCGCCGCCTTCTGGGACGGCGCGTCGGGGGCGAGGGCGAGGACCTGGTCGCGGCTCCACCGTTCCGTCACCTGCCGCAGACTAGCCAGCCCGACCGACAGTTCGCGGCCGGTCAGGGGAGATCGGCCGGCTGTTCCGACGCGACTGGTTCCGACGGGTCAGCCGGCGGTCACCTCCGCCGCCGACAGGTACGAGCCGCCGCTGGCCCTGGTGCCCTCCAGCCGCACGTAACGGGCGTCCACGGCGGGGAACGTGGCCGTCTTCAGCCGGGCGTCGCCCGCCCACGTGCCGCCCGCGACCTCCGTGAAGGTCTGGCCGTCCGTGCTGACGTAGACCTTGTAGTCCAGGATCGTGCCGTTCAGGTTGCCGTCGAAGCGCGGCTGGTAGCCGACGTTGCCGACCTGCTTGACCTCCCCCAGGTTGAGGGTGATCGACTGTGGGAGCGGGGTGGGCGGCGAGTACTCCGAGTGCCAGAACGTGGCGATGTCCCCGTCCACGGCGCGCTCGGGGCCGAAGCCGGCGTGGAAGCTGCTGGCGTACACCTTCGGCTCCGTGCACGTCTCCGTGACCGTGACCGGCACCTCCGTGCTCTCGTCCCCGACGCGCACGGTGATCACGTGCTCCCCGGGCGGGGTGTCCCTGGGGGTGGTGATCTTGATGGTGGCGGTGGTGGCCTGACCGGCGGGCGCGTCGAGGGACGCGGTGGCGGGGGTCGCGGTGAGCGGCTTGGCGGCCGTCACCGTGAGCGGCCTGGAGAGCGCGTCGCCGGTGTTGTTGACGATCCTCGCCGCCACCTCCGCCTGGCGTACGGCCAGCTCGCAGTGGTCCAGCGCGATCCGGCTCGGCGTCACCGTCTGCTGGACCGGCTGCCCGGCGGCCAGCAGCGCCCAGCCGAACGGGACGTCGGCGTAGTACGCCGAGCGGCAGTCCGGCGGCGCCGAGCGGGGCTGGCCGGCGTCGAAGTGCGGCTTGCACGAGGCGCGGTCGGGCAGGTCGGCGTCGTACGCCGTGTCCAGCCCGGCCGCGAGCACCTGCCCGCGGGCGAACAGGTAGCCGCTGTGGCTGCGGCTCTGCGCGTCGGCCTTGTCGAACAGCGCGTCACTGTACGCCTTCGGCCCGGTGAGATCCGCCCAGAACGCCTGGGGCGCGCACCCGACGGTCTGGTCGGTGCTCGGCACGGCGCAGCGGGCCGCGCGGAAGTCGCCCCCCAGCACCGTGACCTGCGCCTGGGGGAACTTGGCGGCCGCCAGGGCCGTGTACGCGGCCGTCGCCGTGGCCGGGTCGCCACCCGGGTGGACGGCGAGCAGCGGCACCTGGAGGCTGCCGTCGCGCTTGGCCGCCCCCGTGTACGCCTGGTCCTCGTCCTGCACGCGCTCGTACCCGGTGGGCCGGGCCGCGGTCATGGTGTCGGCGTTCAGGATGATCGCGGTCTCGCGTACGGAGCCGTCCGCCTGGAACGCCGAGCGCTCCCCCGCCACCTCGACCCGGTAGCGGTACCCCAGGGCCCTGCTCAGGCTGGTGGCCAGGCGGCGGGCGCCGGGGCCGAGGAGCTCGTTGAGCACCAGGGCGTCTGGGGCGGCGGGCAGCCTGGCGGCCAGCCGGGCGGCGAAGTTGTCCAGGTCGGTGGTGTCGGCGGCGTCGGCGGGGCGTACCGAGTCCTGGAGATCGGCCTGCACCACGAGCACCTGACCGGCGGGGGTCCTGGGCAGCTCGGGGGCGGTGGTGGAGCCGGCCGCGGGCACGGCGCCCAGGGGGATGAGGGCGAAGGCGGCGGCGAAGTGGAGAGATTTCTTCATCACGCGTCCTGGAGGGCGGGCCGGCCCGACTCGACGACGAACGACTTGCGTACGGAGGCGGTGCCGTCGGGCGTGGTGACCTTGTCCACGACCACGTAGTCGGCCCGCATGGTGTCCTTGGCGACGCGGCAGCGGATGTAGCCGCGCTGGTTGTTGAAGAACTTCAGGTGCGGGTTGGCCGCCAGCCACTCGGCCCCGCCGGCGGTCGTGTCGGAGCCGTTGCCGCCGGAGGTGATCGAGGTGCCGAGGAACTCGACGCCCACGGTCGGGGAGCCGGGGTCGGCGAAGTCGGCCTTGAGCTCGGCGGCGCAGTTGACGTGCGCGTCGCCGGTGATCACGACCGGGTTGGCGACCTTCCGCTGGGTGATGCCGGCCCACAGGCGGTCGCGCTCGGCCGCGTACCCGTCCCAGGTGTCGGGGTTGAGCTGCTGCAGCCCGGGGTCGGTGAGCCGGTCGAGCTGGAACATCATCACCTGGTTGGCCAGCACGTTCCACGTGCTGCGGGAGCGGCCCAGGCCGTCCAGCAGCCAGGCGGCCTGCTGCTCGCCGAGCATGGTGCGGCTCGGGTCGAGGCGGGCGGTGACGTCGGCGGGGCTGCGGAACTGCCGCTCGTCCAGGACGTGGAACGTGGCCAGCCGGCCGTACCGGATGCGCTGGTACATCGGCATGTCCGGCCCCACGGGCAGGGCCGAGGGGCGCATCGGCTGGTTCTCGAAGCAGGCGCGGAAGGCGGCGGCGCGGCGGCGCAGGAAGTTCTCCGGGGTGCCGCCGGTGGGCGACAGGTCGGCGCCCCAGTTGTCCTCGACGTCGTGGTCGTCCAGCGCGAAGAACCAGGGCGCGACCGCGCGGGCGGCCTGCAGGTCCGGGTCGGAGTTGACCAGGGCGTAACGCAGGCGGTACTGCGAGAGGGTCATGGTGGGCGCGTTGTGCGCGGCCGACAGCGACGTCTTGCGCTGGCCGCCCGTGGCGCCGATCGCCAGCTCGTAGATGTAGTCGCCCAGATGGCCGATCAGGTCGAGGTCCTGGGCCGCCATGTCGCGGTAGGCGGTGTAGAACCCGCTCTCCCACTGCTGGCAGGAGGCGTACGCGAAGGAGACCTCGGTGTTCCAGCGGGGGTCGGGCGCGGTCTTCGTACGGCCGGTGTGGCTGGTCTCGTCGCCCACCGTGAAGCGGTACCAGTACTCGCGGCCGGGACGCAGCCCGTTCACCTCGACGTGGACGGCGTGGGCGAGCTCGGGACGGGCGGTGGCCACGCCCTTGCGCACCACGCGGCGCATGCCGTCGTCCTCGGCGATCTCCCACCGGACCGGCACGGGGACGCGCGGCATGCCGCCCATCCCGTCGTCGGCCAGCGGTTGCGTGGCGAGCCTGGTCCACAGCACGACGCCGTCGGGGCGGGGGTCGCCGGAGGAGACGCCTAACGTGAACGGGTTCGCGGACAGCGCGGGCGCCGGGTCGCTCACGCCGCCGGGCACCTGGCCCAGGGCGATGAGCCCGGCCACGCCGGTGGCGTACGTGAGCATCTGGCGCCGGGATGCCCTGCTGTCGAGCAGCGAACGCCATTGATCGGGTTTCACCTGGTCTTGCCTCATTCGTCGGTCTGGTTGCCGGTGAAAAAATATTAAAATATGAGAAATCGTCCGGCAGGTGAACGCGCGGGGTCATCGGCGGAAGCAGGAC
Source organism: Nonomuraea sp. MTCD27 (assembly GCF_041950495.1). Taxonomy (NCBI): domain Bacteria; kingdom Bacillati; phylum Actinomycetota; class Actinomycetes; order Streptosporangiales; family Streptosporangiaceae; genus Nonomuraea; species Nonomuraea sp. MTCD27. Next base: position 10,103 of record NZ_JBGNUW010000017.1, read on the forward strand.
CTGTCCGAAATATCCACATAGACTCACCTCGTGGAGTTGCGGATCTACCCTGACGGCCCGTCCATCCAGGTGGCCGACGAGGCGGCGGCCCTGGCCGGCCCGCTCGACGGCCAGCTCGTCCTCGACGGCAACCGCTTCCTGCGCCGGGACGTCAAGGGCGCACCGGTCGCGTTCGTGGAGCGACCGCCGATCGCCGAGGCACTCGACCTGCTCCCCCACCCCGAGGGCGGCTGGTTCCGGGAGACGTGGCGGTCGCCGGTGACGTTCACGCCCGACGGGTACCCGGGCGCGCGGGCCAGCGCCACCGCCATCTACTTCCTGCTGCACCCTGGCGAGGAGTCGGTGCCGCACATGGTCAGGTCGGCGGAGATCTGGCTGTGGCACCGCGGCGGACCGCTCGACCTGACGATCGGGGACGAGACGGTCGTCCTGGGGCCGGACGTGGAGCACGGGCAGGTGCCGCAGGCCGTCGTGCCGGGCGGCGCGTGGCAGTCGGCGCGCCCCGCGGGCGACGAGGCGGTGCTGGTGAGCTGCCTGGTCTCGCCGGGCTTCGACTTCGCCGACTTCACCGCCTAGCGTCCGGGTTCACCTGCTCCACCACCTGGCGTTCGAGGCATGACGCGGCCGGCCCTCTTCGACCTCGATCGGACACTGCTCGACCTGGACGCGGCGTTCGTTTTGTGGGCGGGCGAGTTCGCCGAGCGGCACCGGCTGACGGAGGGGGCGGTGGAGCGGCTGGAGGGCTTCCACGCGCGGATGCCGCACCTCGCGGAGCTCTACGCCGGGGTGCCGGAGGCGCTGACCTGGTTGCGCGCGGCGGGATGGCGGGTGGGCGTCGTCACCAACGGCCCGGCGCGGCGGCAGCTCGCGAAGATCCGGCGGACCGGGCTGGACGACCGGACCGCGAGATCCCCGCAGGCCCGCCCCCTGAGCCCCAATCGGTGGAAGGTTTACCGGCGCCCGGCCGGGCAGCCCGCTAGGGGTGGAGGAGGTGTGGTCATGGAGGCCAAGGAATGGACCGTGCGGATCTCTCTCGCCGAGGACGGCGACGACACCGCCGCCCGGGCGACGCTGACGATGGGGAACGGCGACCGCGTGACCGGGACCGGCCGGGCGCGCCGCAATCCCGCCGATCCGGCGGTGCCGGAGATCGGGGACGAGCTGGCCGCCTCCCGCGCGCTGGCGGACCTGGCGGAGCGGCTGGCGGTCATCACAAAACACGATATTTCGGAAACAACCGCCGAATCCCCAGCCCCCACCCGCTCGTGGTAACGCCATTATACCACGAAATGCGAATTAACGCATTTCGCCGCTAAATGGCAAGATTTCGCTATATTGATGGCCATGGGTGCCGCAGAAGAGAAATTCATCAAGTCCGGGAAACTGCGCCTGTGGACCGAACGGTTCGGCGACCGGAGAGACCCCGTGGTGCTGCTCGTCATGGGCACCTCCACCTCCGGCCTCGGCTGGCCGGACGACCTCGTGGACACCCTCGTGGCCGGCGGCCGGCAGGTGATCCGCTTCGACCACCGCGACACCGGCCGCTCCGACTGCGTCGACTTCACCACCGACCCGTACACGCTCGCGGACCTGGCCGCCGACTCCCTCGCCGTGCTCGACGCGTACGACACCCCCTCCGCCCACGTCGCCGGCGCCTCCCTCGGCGGCGCGGTCGGCCAGTGGCTGGCCGCGCACCGCCCCGAGCGGGTCACCACGCTGACCGCGATCATGGCCAGCCCGATGGGCACCGACGCGGGCCCCATCTGGGTACGCGCCATGTCCGGCCAGGCCCCGGACCCGGACGACCTGCCACCGCCCGCGCCCGGCTTCCTGGAGCACCTCATGCGCGCGGCGGCCGTGCCGAGGACCACCCGCGAGGAGAACGTCGCGGCGAACATGGAGACGTGGCGGGTGCTGAACGGCGAGGTCCTGCCCTTCGACGAGGCGGCGGCCCGGCGGCTGGTCGAGGAGTCCTACGACCGTGCCGGCAACCCCGCCGCCGCGACCAACCACGACCTGGCCGGGCGCGCGATGACCGCGGACCGGCGAGCCCCGCTGTCCTCGATCAAGGCCCCCACGCTGGTGATCCACGGCACGGCGGACCCGCTGCTCCCGACGCCGCACGGCGCGGCGCTGGCGGCCCGGATTCCCGGCGCGCGACTGGAGACTATCGAGGGCATGGGCCATTCTTTCCTGTCTCCGGGGCTGCCCCGCCGGGTCGCCGAGCTCATTCTCCGGCACACGGCACAATAACGTTCCGAGCCTGCCCAGATATCGCCCGGACCATGAAAGAGGGAACGTCTCTCTGGCAATTGCCGCAATGCGGTCGTAGGGCCGGACGACGCCTGGGGTAACGTCGGCTCTCTCCGGTCGGTCACCCGACTCGCCGCACGCACGAGGAGAGACGCATGGTCCGCAAAGCCGTGATCCCGGTGGCCGGCCTGGGCACCCGGCTGCTCCCCCTGACGAAGGCGCTGCCGAAGGAGATGCTGCCGATCGGCGACAAGCCCGTGATCGAGCACACCATCAGGGAGCTCGTGGACTCCGGGATCGACGAGATCACCATCGTGACCTCGGCCCGCAAGGAGCTCGTGCAGCGGCACTTCGCCCCGGACGCCGACCTGGAGCAGCAGTTGCGCGACGCCGGCAAGGACGACCTCGCCGACGCGGTGGCCGAGCTGTCGTCCCTGGCGCACATCACGTACCTGTACCAGAACGGCCCGTACGGCAACGGCACGCCCGTGCTGAACGCCGCCCGCGTCATCGGCGACGAGCCGTTCATGGTGCTGTGGGGCGATGACGTGTTCGTGGCCGAGGTGCCCCGCGCCAGGCAGCTCAAGGCCGCCTACGAGGCGACGGGCGCGCCCGTGCTCGCCCTGCTGCCGATGGCGGTCGAGGACGCCTCCCGCTACGGCGTGCCGATCGTCGAGGAGGACCTCGGCGGGGGCCGCCTGCGCATCTCGGGCCTGATCGAGAAGCCGCGCCCGGAGGAGGCCCCCTCCCGGTACGCCGCCATCGGCGGCTACGTCGTCACTCCGGGAGTCGTCGCCGAGCTGGAGGCCGCCACCCGCCGCTGGCAGGCCGACCCCGAGGGCGAGATCTACCTCACCGACGCCCTGCACCGCCACGCCGCCGCCGGGAACCCGGTGTACGGCCAGGTCATCGACGGCACCTGGTGGGACACCGGCTCGCCGCTCAACTACCTCAAGGCGCAGTTCGCCGCGGCGCTGGCCGATCCGGTCCACGGCCCGGAGCTGCGCAAACTGGCCCTGGAGAGCTAGCGTCTACCGCAGAAGCACATGAGGAGGGCACCGGTGAGCCGACAGATCGTTTCCATCGTGGGTGGCAAGGACGCGGAGTCCGCGGCCACGTACGAATCAGTCAACCCCGCCCGCACGGGCGAGGTCGTGGCGCAGGTGGGCCTGGCCGACGCCGGCACGTTCGCCGCCGCCTGCCGCACCGCCAAGGAGGCGCAGCGCGAGTGGGCCAAGGTGCCGGCGCCGGTGCGCGGCCGGGTGATCGCCTCCATCGGGCGGCTGGTCGAGGCCAACGCCGAGCGGCTGGCCCGGCTGGTGACCGAGGAGATCGGCAAGCCGTACGCCGAGTCGCTCGGCGAGGTGCGGGAGATCGTGGACACGTGCGACTTCTTCCTGGGCGAGGGCCGCAGGCTCTACGGGCAGACGGTCCCGTCGGAGATGCCGGACAAGAACCTGTTCACGTTCCGGAACCCGATCGGCGTGGCGGCGGTCATCACCGCGGGCAACTTCCCGGTGGCCGTCCCGTCGTGGTACCTGGTCCCCGCCCTGCTGTGCGGCAACGCCGTCGTCTGGAAGCCCGCCGAGTACGCCGCCGCCTCCGCGCACGCGATGTTCCGGCTGTTCACGGCGGCGGGCCTGCCCGACGGCATGCTGAACATCGTCTTCGCCGACGGCGCGGAGACGTTCGCGGGCCTGGAGCTGGCCCTGGGCGAGGGCAGCGTGCAGAAGGTCGGCTTCACCGGCTCCAGCGAGGTGGGCCGGAAGGTCGGTGAGCTGACCGGCCGCCACCTGCAGTCGGCCTGCCTGGAGCTGGGCGGCAAGAACCCGATGGTGATCATGCCGGACGCCGATCTCGACCTGGCCGTCGAGGGCGCGCTGTTCTCCGGCTTCGGCACGGCCGGCCAGCGCTGTACGAGCCTGGGCACGGTCATCGTGCACGAGAGCGTCCACGACGCCTTCGTGGAGCGGTTCGCGCGCGCCGTGGGCGACGCCCGGATCGGCGACCCCGAGCAGGACGTGCTGGCCGGGCCGCTGCTCGACCGGAAGTTCGCCGACCGCTACGAGGAATACCTGACCTGGATCCAGCCCCACCACAAGGTCGTCACGGGCGGCCGGGGCCGGATCACGAAGGACAACCCGCGCGGCGACTTCGACGGCGGCGAGGGCCTCTACTACCACCCGGTCGTGGTGGACGGCGTCCGTCCCGGCGACCGGCTGTTCATGGAGGAGACGTTTGGCCCATTGGTGGGCGTGACCGCGTTCCGCACCCTGGACGAGGCCATCGAGCTGGCCAACCTGCCCGGTTACGGCCTGTCGAGCTCCATCTACACCACCGACCCCAAGCACGCCTTCCGCTTCCGCGAGGGCATCTCGGCCGGCATGGTCAGCGTCAACAACTCCACCTCCGGCGCCGAGGCCCACCTGCCGTTCGGCGGGAACGGCAAGTCGGGCAACGGCAGCCGGCAGTCCGGGATGTGGGTGCTCGACCAGTTCACCCGCTGGCAGGCGATGAACTGGGACCACTCCGGGCGCCTGCAGAAGGCGCAGATGGACGTGGCGGAAATCACCCCCGATCTGGACTTCCGCCTCGCATGAGAAAACGGGGCTCCTTCGCGCGAAGGGGCCCCGTCCTCCGGAGGATCAGACCTGGCCGGCCTTCTCCAGGGCCGAGCAGCAGGTGTTCACCAGCAGGCGGGTGACCACGTACGGGTCGACGTTGGCGTTCGGGCGGCGGTCCTCGATGTAGCCCTTCTTGTCCACCTCGACCTGCCACGGGATGCGCACGGAGGCGCCGCGGTCGGACACGCCGTAGCTGTACTTGTTCCACGGGGCGGTCTCGTGGGCGCCGGTCAGGCGGCTCTCGATGTCGGCGCCGTACTGGGAGACGTGCTCCATCGGCTTGTCGCCCTCGCCGAGCGCCTCGCAGGCGGTGATGATGGCCTCGTAGCCCTCACGCATGGCCTTGGTGGAGAAGTTGGTGTGCGCGCCGGCGCCGTTCCAGTCGCCGCGGGCGGGCTTGGCGTCGAGGGTGGCCTCGACACCGAACTCCTCGGCGGTCCGGTAGAGGAGGTAGCGGGCGAGCCACAGGTGGTCGGCGACCTCGATCGGGCCGGCCGGGCCGACCTGGAACTCCCACTGGCCGGGCATGACCTCGGCGTTGATGCCGGAGATCGCCAGACCGGCGGCGAGGCAGCGGTCGAGGTGCAGCTCGACGATCTCGCGGCCGAACACGGCCTCGGCGCCCACGCCGCAGTAGTAGTGACCCTGCGGGGCGGGGAAGCCGCCCTCGGGGAAGCCGAGCGGGCGGCTGCCCTTGAAGAAGGTGTACTCCTGCTCGATGCCGAACCAGGACTCCTGGGCGGCGTACTGCTCGGCGATCGGGCGCAGCAGGGCGCGGGTGTTGCTGACGTGCGGGTCGCCGTTGATCTCCTCGACCTCGCACAGGACCAGCTTGTTGTCACCACCGCGGATCGGGTCGGGACACGTGAGCACCGGACGGAGCACCCGGTCCGACGAGTGGCCCTCGGCCTGGTTGGTGCTGGACCCGTCGAAGCCCCAGACCGGAGGCTCGGCCCCGTCGGCAAGGATCTTGGTCTTCGAGCGCAGCAGAGCCGTGGGCTCGGTGCCGTCGATCCAGATGTACTCAGCCTTGTAGCTCACGGCGGTCCTTTCGGGGTTCTTCTCAGCCACGCCGAGTCTTACGGACGGCCGTTTCCCGGTTTTTGCCCGAATGTGAACGCCGTGTTAATCAGGAGGTTTCTCGCACAGTGCCGTCACCCTCAATGGTGAGCTCGGCGTTGGGGCCGCCCTCCCCGCATTCGGGGCCGTTGGGGTAGCGGCCCTTCGGGGTGACGCTGACCGTACGCTCCAGCACCGGGTCGTCTCCGCCGCCCCGTAGCGTAAGACGTACCTCGACGGGCCGGTCGGGCAGCCCCTCCACATCGCCGAACCCGTGCTTCTCCCCGGTCGGCACGCCCGTCACCGCGCAGGTGTCGCCCGAGCAGGTCTCCCGGCCCGCCCGCGAGGACGGATAGAGCTCGGCACGCGCCTGCTTGCAGGCGCCGTCCCAGCACACCTCCAGCTCGACGGAGCCCGACCGGGCCGCGAGCGGCCCCTTGACGTGCACCCCCACGCCCACCGGGGTGCCGATCAACGTGCACGGCACGCTCGGCGAGCAGCCGGTGAGGAGCAGGAGGGCGGGGACGAGCCAGACGAGTCGGCGCACAACCGGTAAGACGCGGGGCAGGCGCCGCCGGTTCGGAGGGCCGTGCGAACATCGAGTCAGGGGGATTCTCATGCACGATCTGTGGTTCGGCGCGTTCCTGTCACCTGAGGCCGCCGGGCGCGACCGGCTGCTGCGCCACGTCACGCTGGCCGACCGGCTCGGGCTCGATCTGATCGGGGTCCAGGACCATCCGTACCAGGCGGACTTCCTGGACACCTGGACGCTGCTGTCGGCCGTGGCACAGCGCACCGAGCGGATCCGGCTGGTCCCCGACGTGGTCAACCTGCCGCTGCGGCCGCCCGCCGTGCTGGCCCGCGCCGCCGCCTCCCTCGACCTGCTCAGCGGCGGTCGGGTGGAGCTGGGGCTGGGCGCGGGGGCGTTCTGGGACGCGATCGCCGCGATGGGCGGGCGCCGGCTGTCGCCGCCGGAGTCGATCGAGGCGCTGGCCGAGGCCATCACCGTGCTGCGGGCGCTGTGGACGCCGGGTGAGCCCGTGGTGTTCGAGGGCACGCACTACCGGCTCGGCGGCGCCCGGCCCGGGCCGTTCCCCGCCCACCCGATCGGCATCTGGATCGGCGCGATCAAGCGCAGGATGCTGGAGCTGACCGGTCGGATGGGCGACGGCTGGCTGCCCTCCTCCTTCTACAGCCCGCCCGAGGCGGTGGCCGCCCAGGTGAAGGTGCTGGACGCGGCGGCCGCGGACGCGGGGCGCGATCCGGCCACGATTCGCAAGGTGTACAACATCGGCGGCTCGTTCTCGCCGCTGCCGGGGCCCGGGTTCCTCGACGGGCCCGCCTCGCTGTGGGCCGAGCAGCTCACGGAGCTGGTGTTCGAGGTGGGGATGACCGGCTTCGTGCTGGCGCCGGGGCCGCAGGCGGAGCGCGATCTGCGCACGTTCGCCGAGGAGGTGGCGCCGGCCGTGCGCGCGGCCGTGGCCGATCAGCTGGGCCGGCCCGCACCCGAGCCGGTCGAGCGGCCCGTCACCATCGCCGAGCTGCTCGACCTGGACGAGGAGGGGCGGCCGCACGCGCCCAAGCAGGACCCGGCCGCGCTCACACCCGAGCAGCGGCGGCTCGGCAAGCACCTGGTGGACGTGCACGACGGCTACCGGCAGGAGCTGCGGCAGGTCCAGGACGCGGTGGAGGAGGTGGCGGCGGGCCGGCTGGACGCGGAGGAGCTGCGCTCGACGATCAACCGGCTGAGCGTGCGGCAGAACCACTGGACGCTGGCCACGTACTGCGCGACCTTCTGCCGGCTGCTGACCGTGCACCACACGGTCGAGGACGAGGCCATGTTCCCGGCCATCCTGGAGCGCGACTCGACGCTGGCGCCGGTGATCAAGAAGCTGGAGCAGGAGCACGAGGTGATCGCCGAGCTGCTCACCCGGCTGGACGAGGCGTGCGTGGACCTGCTGCGGCGCGGCCCGGCCGGGCTCGACGGGGTCAGGGCCCGCGTGGACCGGCTGGCCGAGGTGCTGTCCTCGCACTTCGCGTACGAGGAGGAGGAGCTGGTCGAGCCGATCGCCCGCCTGGGCATCCAGGTCTAGGCCCGGTCCGGGCCGGCGCGAAGGCGGCGCCGGCGATCACCCGGCGGGCCCTCTCCCTCCGGTACGCATGCCGGGTGAGATCCGGTAAGACCGGGTACCACTTGCGAGGATACGAGTTCGCGCCCGCCTGAAGTCGCCACCCCCCACGACGGCCCGCACACATGGAGCCTCGAGTGGACGTATCCGCCGCGGTGTGGTGGCTGACGATCCTGGGGATCGTCGGGCTGCTGCTGTTCGACTTCTTCTTCCACGTCCGCAAGTCGCACATCCCCACGCTGCGCGAGGCGTCTGTCTGGTCCGCCCTGTACGTGGGCATCGCCCTGCTGTTCGGCATCGGCGTCTGGCTGCTCGGCGGGCCCGAGCCGGGGGCCGAGTATTTCGCCGGTTACGTGACGGAGAAGGCGCTGTCGGTCGACAACCTGTTCGTGTTCCTCGTCATCATGTCGAGCTTCAAGGTGCCGCGCGCCGACCAGCAGAAGGCGCTGCTGTTCGGCATCGTCTTCTCGCTGCTGGCCAGGACCGGGTTCATCCTGGTGGGCGCGGCGCTGATCAACATGTTCGCGTGGGTGTTCTACCTCTTCGGCCTGATCCTGCTGATCACGGCGGGCAACCTGCTCAAGCCGGAGGGCGAGGAGAGCCACTCCCCCGACAACCTCATGGTCCGCGTGGCCCGCCGGCTGCTGCGTACCACCGACACCTATGACGGCGACCGGCTGTTCACCGTCGAGGACGGGCGGCGGGTCATGACGCCGATGTTGCTGGTCATGATCGCCATCGGCGGGACCGACATCCTGTTCGCCCTCGACTCGATCCCGGCCATCTTCGGCCTGACCCAGAACGTCTACCTCGTCTTCACCGCCACCGCGTTCTCCCTGCTGGGCCTGCGCCAGCTCTACTTCCTCATCGACGGGCTGCTGGACCGGCTGATCTACCTGGCCTACGGCCTGGCCGTCATCCTCGCCTTCATCGGGGTCAAGCTGGTCCTGCACGCGCTGCACGAGAACAACGTCCCGTTCATCAACGACGGCGATCCGGTGCCGGTCGTCGAGATCAGCACGGGCCTGTCCCTGTCGGTGATCATCGGGGTGCTGCTGGTCACGGTGGTGGCCTCGCTGGCCAGCGCCAAGGGCCGCGCGCAGAACACGGTGTCGGTGGTCCGGCGGCACGCGCAGCAGTACCTGGACGTCGAGCAGGACCCGGAGGTGCGCGAGGAGATCTTCCGGCGGCTGCTCGCCGAGGAGGCGCAGCTCAGGAAGCTGCCGGAGAAGTACCGGCGGCAGATCCGCGACGAGGACCGCCTGATGGCCCTCCTGCGCCGCGCCCACGAGGAACACGACCGCCCCTGACCGCGCACCGCCCCCGAGCACGTACGCGCCGGACACGCACCGGGCCCGGGCGTCGTACCCGGACACGCATCGGGCCCGGGCGTCGTGCCCGGGCCCGATGGGCCGATCCCGTGGACGGTGCGGCTACGCGCGCCAGTCGGTGCCGTTGCCGTTCCCGTCGTAGCCGAGCAGCCGCATGGCCTTGTCCGGCTCCATCGCCGCGGCCAGGAGCTGGGCTCGGGCGTTGGCCGTGTCGCGCTCCTGCTCGGCCCTGGCCTGCGCCGCGCGTACGCCCTTGATCGCGACGAACGCCAGCCCGCCGCCGACGATCGCCGCGACGATCACGACGAACAGCAGGAGCAGCAGCCCCGGCGAGGCCACCGGAGACGAGCCGGCCACGTTGGCGCCGTTGCCGCCCGCCAGCGTGCCCGTCACCGCCAGGGCGGCGATGATGGACAGCACGACCAGCCCCAGCAGGCTGGCGACGACCAGCCAGATCCGGCCGACAACCCTGCGCCGCGCCGGCGCGGCGGCCGGCGCGGGTGTGCCCACCACCACGGGCACCGGCGTGGCAGCCGCCGGAGCCACCCCGGAGACGGGCGCGGGAGCGGCGGCCGCCCACGGCACGAACTCGGGCCGGTCGGCAGGCTCAGCCGGCCTGTCGTGCGCGACCGACCCGTCATGCACGACCGGCCCGTCATGCGCAACCGACCCGTCATGCGCGACCGGCGACGACCCGCCCGTCGCGGGCGGCCCCGCCGCCGTGGGCGACGCCGGGGAGCCCGCCGGCAACGGCGGCCCGTAGGGGGCGGGTGGCTGGATCACCGGATGGCCCTGGATGACCGCCGGCGGGCCAGGCGGCATCGCGCGGGCGGCCTTGAGGCCCGATCCGCCGAAGCCGACCGGCACCGCCTCGACCCGCTCCCCCGCGTTCCCCGGCAGGTCGCGCTCGATGTGGCTGTGCTCCTTGTGCGCCCTGGCCGCGTCGCGGTGGTAGTCCTCCAGCTCCCGGTAGAGCTCGTCGGAGGCGTAGACGGTGCCGTCGATGAGCGGCCCGGGCTCGCGCCGGATGATGGCGACCACGTCGTCGCCGTTGAGCGTCTTGTGCGTCTCCAGCGCGTGCGCCAGGCAGAGCACCTCCCTGCGGTGCTCCTGCAGCAGCGCCTCGGTCTTCTCCAGCAGCCGGACGAGGTTGAACTCGATGCGCTCGCCGAGCACGTCGGGCGTCAGGTCGGGCTGGTTCCGGGCCGGCTCCCTATCGGTGATGCCGATGGAGCCGCCCGGGCCGCGCTTGCGCATGGCCTTGCCGCCCATGATCTCCAGCTCCTGGAGCGCGGGCAGCGAGGTGACGCCGGAGCCCATGCCCCAGTACGACTCCATCATGGCGGTCAGGTAGGTGGCCGAGTAGAGGTCGCCGGAGACGCCCGAGGAGTTGTCCTCACCGAAGAACATGCGCTCGCCGGCCAGCGAGGCCAGGGAGACCATGATGTCGGCCTCGTGCTCGGACTTCCACCGGGTGAACTGGTCCTCGGGCTTGATCGAGGCGACCATGCCCAGGTAGTCGGCGCCCTTCTCGATGGTGGCGATGTCGATCTCGAGGTGGAAGCGGGTCACGTACGCCACGACGGCGTGGCAGGCCTCGTGCACGGCCACGGCGTGCCGCTCGCGCTCGATGTACTCGACGTCCTCGGGCGGGCCGAGCTGCTTGAGCCGCTTGGCGCGCAGCACGTCCGACCAGGTGATGATCTCCCGCCCGTCCCTGATGGCGGTGATGAGCGACTCGTTGACCAGGTCCTTGATCGTGGCGCCGGTCGCGTACGGGGTGATCGTGGCCAGCTTGTCGATCTGCTCCGGCGTGAGCTCGTGCCACACCTTGTCGAAATAGCCCTGGTACGTCCGCACCCGCCCCGCCTTGGACGGGTAGCCGACCTTGTAGATGCGGTCGATGCGGCCCGGCCGCAGCAGCGCCTCGTCCAGCGCGTCCGGCCGGTTGGTGGCCATCATGACGAGGATGCGGTATTTGGGCGGCGGCTTCGGCCGCATCCCGAGCAGCCGCCGCACGAGGCGGTTGAAGAACCCGCGCGGCTTCTTGAGCCCGGACAGCTCGGTGAGCAGCGCCTGCAGCGTGCCGGGGTCGCCGCTGCCGTTCATGCCGCCGCCCATGAAGAAGCGGTTGCGCCTGCCGGGCTCCTCCTCGGCCGGATGCCCGCCGCGGAAGGCCAGCACCTGGCGGGTCTCCTCGGTCAGGTAGCTCAGGCCGTGGCAGCCGTGGTGGCCGGAGAACTCGGAGAAGCCGCCGCCCTGGCCGGGCGGGCCCTGCTGGGCGAGGCGGCCGCGCTTGCCGAGGGAGTCGGCCTCGTCGAAGAAGACGATCACGCCGCCGTACCGGAGGGCCAGCTTGCGCAGCTTCCTGAACAGCCCCTTGACCTTGAGGATGCCGACGCCCATGAACATGTTCGTGAACGCGCCCGGATCCACGAACACGTACGGCTTGCCGGTCTCGCCGGCCACGGCCTCGGCCATGAGGGTCTTGCCGGTGCCCGGCGGGCCCCACAGCAGCAGGCCGCTGGGGACGTACCCGCCGCGTCGCTCGATCTCGTCGGGCCGCTCCAGGAAGACGATGTTCTCCTGGACCCGCTCGACCACGTGGTCCTGCCCCCACACGTCGCGGAAGCGGGTCTTGATGTCGTCGGGGAAGTACGTCTCGACGCCGCCCCTGGACAGGAACCAGAACAGGCCCACGAACTGGATGATGACGAAGAAGAACAGGAAGACGATCTGCAGGAAGAACGGCAGCGCCTGCCAGATGAGCGCCGGCGCCTGCAGCAGCGCGGCGAACGGGCTGACGTCCAGCACCGCACCCAGCACCAGCGCGGTCAGCGTGATGAAGAAGGCGATCTTCAGCGCCCGTGCGAGGCGGAAGCGCGTCCAGTCGTCGAAGCGGCGGTGCGTCCAGCGCTCGAAGCCGCCGAAGACCTTCTGGCTCCAGAAGCGGTGGTAGGCCGACCAGTGCTCGCTGACGAAGAAGTGCAGCTGCCGCAGCACCTCCGCGCCGAGCAGCCAGAAGATCCACTGGTAGGCGTACGCGATCTGCTGCGCCGCCTCGGGAAAGGTGACGACGCCCTCGAAGTCCGCCATCACCTTCCACGTGAGGATGAGGTAGGCCAGGACGAGGACGATGAGGAACTTGCTCCGATCCCAGAACTGCATCTTCTTCCTGGTCACGGATTCGGGATCGGAGGGCCCGCTGCCGGGGGCACGCAGCCCTTCATGCTGATTGGTCGTGGTCAATGATGCTCCCTCATCCGGGCAGCCGGAGCAGCTTGAACGAACTCGCGATCTTCTCGAACTCGGCGGCGCGCTTCCGGAAACAGACCGACTGGCAGCCGATGAGCATGACGGAGACCGTCCCGCCCTTCTCGTCGAGGATGGCGGTGTGGTCGAAGGTCTGGACGTCGTTGCCGATCTGGTAGTTGAAGCGGACGTGCACGCCCCTGGCGCCCTGGTCCAGGAGCAGGACCTCGTCGCTGATGGGCTCGAAACCGTTGAACATCGGCGCCTGCCCGCCCGCCGCGGCCTGCTGCGCGTAGAGCATGCGCATCTGCTCGGTCACCGGCAGGATGAAGTCGCGCAGCCGGTTCAGGGAGATCGAGTCGCGTTGCTCCTCGGTGAGCTGGTGCACGGTGGCGTAGACGAACGGTTCCGGCGAGCCGAGCAGGTGGTTGACCGACGGATCCGTCGACTGGTCGAAGGCCGTCGACCAGACCCGCTGGGCGCGCAGCAGCGCCGCCTGCGAGTTGGGGTGGTCACCCGACAGATACAGCTCGATGGGATAGGCGTCGAGTTGGGTGAACGAAGCGGGCACCTTGAAGTAGGTCGTGCCACCCTTGTCACGTACGTAGGTGAACTCCGGCTGTCCGCACGCGGACAGCATCAGGACCGCGCCCATGAGCGCGATCAAAGCCCGTGCCTTTTTCACCAGGGCTTACCTCCGCTTTACGGACCAACGGAGTGGTTGTGCCCGCTTTCAGGAGGAATGAGCCCGATGGGCGGCGAAAAATCTTGACCAAATCTTGGCCGTCCATTGGCTTTACTTGTTACAGATCAAAAAGCCGTCCGCGCCGGGTCTGTGGCGCGCCGCTACAACGTTCATGCAACCTCCATTGGTTCAACTCAGGAAGTAGCGAAAGATATGAGGATCCCTACCGCCACCCCCGGAGCGAACAATGACAGAACCCGCGATGGAGACCGTGGACTCCTTCGGCATGACGGCTGAGCGCCAGTTCGCCGATGTCTGGTCACGGTCTGTCCTGTCGATCAGGGAGCGCCGCCTGCTCCTCATCGGGCTGCTCGTCGGCCAGGGACTGCACGAGATGACGGACGTCCAGCTCGACGCCGGCCTGCGCGCCGGGGACCTGAGCGAGAACGAGCTGCGGGAGGTGGTGGTCTTCCTGACCCACTACGCGGGCTGGGCCCGGGGCGCGAAGCTGAACGACCAGGTGGAGGACCTGATCGAGCGGATCAGGCAGCCTCGATCCGATAGAGCGGACCCTGCAGGCTGAGCGCGTAGAGCTCGCCGTCGGGGCCCTCGCCGAACGACGAGAGCTGATCCACCTTGCCCACCTCGGCCGCGGCCTTGAGATCGTCCACGGGCGCGGCCCTGACCCATCCGGCGCAGAAGTCGCCGTACAGGAACTGCCCCTGCAACCAGGGGATCTTCTGGCCGCGGTAGACGTGGCCGGCGATCACCGAGCAGTTGCCGCCCTCGTGCAGGGGATAGACGATCACCGGGTCGACCAGGTCACCGGCCTTGCCGTCGCGGAAGGGCTGCTTGCCCTCGCGCAGGTTCCAGCCGTAGTTCTCGCCGCCCTCCGAACCGGCCGGCTGGTAGTCGACCTCCTCCCAGGCGTTCTGCCCGACGTCGCCGATCCACAGGTCGCCGGTGGAGCGGTCGAAGCTGAAGCGCCAGGGGTTGCGCAGGCCGTAGGCCCAGATCTCCGGACGTGCCCCCTCCTTGCCGACGAACGGGTTGTCCTCCGGCACGGTGTACGGCTTCCCGCGCGGGTCGATGCGCAGGATCTTGCCCAGCAGCGTGCCCAGGTCCTGGCCGTTGCCCTCCGGGTCGCCCGCGCTGCCGCCGTCGCCGAGCGCGATGTAGAGGTGGCCGTCGGGGCCGAAGGCGAGCTGGCCGCCGTTGTGGTTGGCGTACGGCTGGTCCTGGGTGAGCACGTCGCGCCTGGCGGTGGCCCGGGTGCCGTCGTAGGCCCACTCGGTGACGTGGGTGTGGCCGTTGGCGTCGGTCCAGTCGAGGTAGACCCAGCGGCCCGAGGGGTGGAACGCGACGCCGAGCAGTCCCTGCTCGTTGCCCGTGCTCACCTCGCCGGACAGGTCGATCACCGTGTCGCCGCCGGAGGTGCGCAGCCGGCCGGTCTGCTCGGCGACGTAGAGCCGGTCGTCGCCCTTGCGCACGGCGAAGGCCACCGGCTGCTCCAGCTTGGCGATCTCCGTGAAGCGCAGCTCACCCCGCTCGGGCGGCGGGGTCACGCCGGGAGAGGGGGTGGCGTCGGGAGACGGCGCGGGAGACGGGGACACCGCGGAAGCGGTCGAGACCGCCTCGGCGGGTGGCCGGGCGGTCGAGCAGGCGGTGAGTGCCACGAGGAGCGACACGATAAGCGACACGGCCACGACGAGGCGCACACCGTTCATCCTGCCATGAACGTTATGGTTCAGGCATGCCTACCGCACTGATCACTGGAGCGACCGCCGGCCTCGGCGCCGCCTTCGCCCGGCGCCTGGCCGCCGACGCGTTTTCGCTCGTCCTCGTGGCGCGGGACGAGCTCCGCCTCGCCCAGGCCGCCGACCAGCTCAAGCTCAGGTACGGCGTGGACGTCGAGGTGCTGCCCGCCGACCTGGCCACCGAGGAGGGCCTGGCCAGGGTCGAGGCGCGGCTCCGTGACCCGGCTCGCGGCGTCGACCTGCTGGTGAACAACGCCGGGTTCGGCAACGCGGGCCACTTCCCGAACGTGCCGGTCGCGAACGAGGTGCGCATGCTCAAGGTGCACTGCGAGGCAGTGCTGCGGCTGACGCTGGCGGCACTGCCCGGCATGCGGGAGCGCGACCGGGGCGCGATCGTGAACGTGGCGTCGGTGGCCGCGTTCTTCACCCGGGGCACCTACAGCGCGTCCAAGGCGTGGGTGGTGAACTTCAGCGAGTCCGCCGCGCACGAGGTGGGCAACCCGCGCATCAGGATCATGGCGCTGTGCCCCGGTTTCGTGCGGACCGAGTTCCACCGGCGGGCCTCGATGGACACCTCGGGCATCCCCGGGTTCCTGTGGCTGAAGGCCGAGGACGTGGTCCGCGAGGCCATGCGCGACCTGGCGCTGGGCAAGCGCGTGTCGGTGCCGGACTTCCGTTACAAGGCCATCGTGGCGGTCGGCCGCCTCGTGCCGCGCGGCCTGCAGTCCATGGTGTCGTCGCGGATCGGCCGCTGACCTTCCGCGGCAAAGGAACGGGCCCCCGCCGCGGGAGGGGGTCGCGGTGGGGGCCCGAGCGGCCGTGAGCTGGGCTCACGGCCGGGAATCAGGAGTCAGGGGTGCTCAGCGGTTGGCCTCGTGGCCGATCGCCAGGCCGGAGGACGGGTCGAAGAAGTGCAGGTTGTGCGTGTCGAGGACCAGGTCGATGTTCTGGCCGGGACGCACGTGGCTGCGGGCGTTGACGCGGGCGGTCCACAGGGACTTGTCGCCCACGAGCGGCAGCGCGGCCTCCTCGTCGTCACCGGTGTCGGCGGCGGCGACGGTGTCCTTGTGCTCGACCGGCGGGGCGTCGATCAGGAACAGGACGTTGATCTCGGAGCCCAGCTCCTCGGTGACCTCCGCCTTGACGGGCAGCGTGGCCCAGCCGTTGGCGTGGGTGCCGGCCGAGGTGGCGTCCTCGAAGTCGGAGGGGCGGATGCCGAGGATGATCTTCTTGCCGACGTACTGGTCGAGGCCCGGCTTGTCGGTGAACGTCGAGTCGGGGATCGGCAGCTTGATGTCGGCGAAGGTCACGGCGGCGCCGCCGTCGCGGACGAGCTCGGCGGTGACGAAGTTCATCGACGGGGAGCCCATGAAGCCGGCCACGAACAGGTTGACGGGCTTGTCGAACAGGTTCTGCGGGGTGTCGACCTGCTGGAGCAGACCGTCGCGCAGGACGCAGACGCGGTCGCCCAGGGTCATGGCCTCGACCTGGTCGTGGGTGACGTACACGGTGGTGACGCCGAGGCGCTCGTGCAGCGTGTTGAGGGAGGCGCGCATGGAGACGCGGAGCTTGGCGTCCAGGTTGGACAGCGGCTCGTCCATGAGGAAGGCCTGCGGCTCACGCACGATGGCGCGGCCCATGGCGACACGCTGGCGCTGACCACCGGAGAGGGCGGCCGGCTTGCGCTTGAGGTAGGTGTCCAGACCGAGCATCTTGGCGGCTTCGCCGACGCGCTTCTGGATCTCCGCCTTCGGCATCTTGCGGAGCTTGAGGCCGAAGGCGAGGTTCTCCTCGACCGTCATGTGCGGGTAGAGCGCGTAGTTCTGGAAGACCATCGCGATGTCGCGGTCTTTGGGCGGGAGGTGGTTGACGACCTTGTCGCCGATCGAGATCTCGCCGCCGCTGATGTCCTCAAGGCCGGCGATCATCCGGAGCGCGGTCGACTTACCGCAACCGGACGGGCCGACCAGCACCATGAACTCGCCATCCTTGATCTCAAGGTTGAGCCCGTTCACGGCCTTTACGCCACCGGCGTAGATCTTGTCGACGTTCGTCAGAACGATGGATGCCATGACATTCCTTCGCGCTCCAGGGCTGTGGCCCGGACGTTGGTACAGAGTCCCACTCACGTGGATACGTTTTCAAGCATCTCACCCGAAACGGACATCGGTGTCAAGGGTTACCGCGTGACCAGCCGTTGTCAGCGCGCCCGTCTTCCGATTTTCCTGGAACCATGATGGAATCGTTTCCATGGAGCGGCGGGCGACGATCAAGGATGTGGCCGAGGCGGCCGGCGTGGGCGTCGCGACCGTGTCCCGGGTGCTGTCGGGCGGCTCGGCCAGCCCGCAGACGCGGGAGCGCGTCCTGGCCGTCGCCGCCCAGCTCGACTACCGCCCCAGCGCCCTGGGCCGCAACCTGCGCCAGCGCCGCACGGGCGGCATGGGCCTGCTCGTCCCCGACCTGACCGACACCTTCCACGCCCAGCTCGCCGAGGGCGTGCTCGCCTGTGCCCGCTCGGCCGGCGAGCCGGTCGTGCTCGGCTCCACGGGCGGCGACCCCGAGCAGGAGTCCGAGCTGATCGGCATGCTCCTGGAGCAGAGCGTCGACCGCCTCATCGCCGTCCCGTCCGGCGACGTGGAGACCTGGGCCCCGGCGATCCGCGCGGGCATGACGGTGGTCTTCGCCGACCACCTGCCGCCCGGCCCGGCCGTCGGCGACGATCCGGCCGCGACGGCGATGACCGACCTCATGCGCCTGGACGGCCTGCCCTCCGCCCCGCAGCCGCGCCCGCTGGACGTGCCGTCCGTGGTGGCCGACGACCGGGCGGGCATCCGTACGGCGGTCCGCTACCTGCGCGGCCTGGGCCACAAGCGCATCGCCTTCATCGGCGGCCCCGGCCAGGACCGGCGGGTGGCGGCGTTCCGGGAGGCGGTGGGCTCGCCGGTGGACGAGGAGCTGGTCGTGTTCGGCACGGGCAGCCGCGACTCGGCCTACGCCGCCGCCTCCGGCCTGTTCCAGAGCCGTCCCGACCTGACGGCGGTGCTCGCCGGGGGCAACGTGCTCGGGGAGGCGGCGGTGCTGGCGGCCAGGGAGCTGGACCTGCGGGTGCCCCGGGACGTGTCGCTGGTGATGTACGACGACGTGCCCTGGGCCGAGCTCTGCTCCCCGCCCCTGACGGTGATCGCCCAGCCGGGCCGCGACATGGGCTACCGAGCGGCCGAGCTGGTCCTGCGCTCCGGCGGCCGCCGCCCGCGCGGCGTCGTCCTGCCCACGGAGCTCATCATCCGCGGCAGCTGCGCCCCCCGCCGCTGAGCCCCGTCACCCCTCGTTCCCTCCCTCCCGGAGGATCCACGCCGAAGTGCGCGCGGAGGTCCGCCCCTGTCATCCCTCGTTCCTTCCGTCCCGGATGACCCACGCCGAAGTGCGAAGGGACGGGAGGGTGCGGGTAAGGGGTGGCGGAAAGGCTAGGGGCCGGTGGTGAGGACGGCGGCGGCGCCGCGCAGGAGCTCGGCGCGCAGGTCGGCGGCGGGCACGTCGGGGAGCTGGGTGATCGGATCCGTGACGGCGGCCAGCGCCTGCGCCGCGCGCACCCGCCGCCGCCAGTCCGGGTCCGGGCCCGCCAGCAGGTCGACGGCGCGGTTCATGAGACCGACCACCCGGGACATCGTCTCGGTCGTCTCGTCCCCGTAGACGGAGGCGTCGCGCAGGAGCAGGACCATGGTCTCCCGGTGGGCCAGCATGACGTCGAGGCAGCCCTCCAGCACCCGCCGCCGCACCTCCGCCGGCCCGATGCCCGCGGACGCCTGCTCGCTCGCCGCCTCGATCGCCGCTTCCAGCTCGTCGATCGGCGGCCCCACCAGGCTGGCCAGCAGCTCGCTCTTGCTGCGGAAGTGGTGGTAGAGCGACGGCTTGGTGATGCCGACGCGGGCGGCGATGTCGCGCATGGAGGCCGCGCGGTAGGTCTGCGCGGTGAACAGCTCCCGCGCCGTCTCGATGATCCGAGACCTCGTGTCGCCACCCGGCTCGTCCCTGGTCAACGTCGCCTCCTCCTCATCATTACCGCGCCAGCCTAACATCCCTACCTACCGGTCGGTTGCCAACCTTCCGGTCGGTAGGCTAGCGTCGAAGCTCCCTACCGACCGGAAGGTCGGGAAGATCGAAAGGAGTGCCCGATGACGTTGGCAGAGGGTGTGGTGGCACCGGGGTTCGAGCCGGTGCGGGAGGCGTTCGAGCGGAACTTCGCGGACGGCGGGGAGGTGGGCGCCGGGCTCACCGTCTACCGGCACGGCGAGCCGGTGGTCGACCTCTGGGGCGGCTGGGCCGACCCCGCGTCGCGCCGCCCCTGGCGCCGCGACACGATCGCTCCCCTCGCCTCCACCTGCAAGACCTTCGCCTCCGGCGCGCTCCTGCTGCTCGCCGAGCGGGGCCGGGTCGATCTGGAGGCGCCGGTGGCGCGCTACTGGCCGGAGTTCGCGGGGCAAGGCAAGGACGGGATCACCGTACGCACGCTGCTCGGCCACCGAGCGGGGCTGCCGAGCCTGCACATGCGCCCGATCACCTGGGAGGACCTGCGGGACTGGACACCGATCACCGAGGCCCTCGCGGCGGCGGCCCCCGAATGGCCGCCGGGCACCGCGCACGGCTACCACGGCGTGACCATCGGCCATCTCGCCGGCGAGATCGTCCGCCGGGTCTCCGGGCTCACCCTGAGCGAGTTCCTGGCCAGGGAGATCACCGGGCCGCTCGGGCTGGACTGCTACGTCCGCGTGCCGGACGCGGCGATGCCGCGGCTGGCCACGATGGTGGTCCCCGACGCGGAGGCGGTGCGCCTGGGCATGGAGGTGCCGGAGCTGGCCGAGTTCGTCGAGGCGTTGCACGACCCCGGCACCCTGACGTACCGGGCCCTGTACGGCAGCGTCGCCATCGGCTGGGACACGACCAACGAGCGGCGCACGTACGAGGTCGAGAGCCCGTCCATGGACGGCGTCGCCTCGGCCCACTCCCTGGCGCGCTACTTCGCCGCCCTGATCGGCGAGGTCGGCGGCGTCCGGCTGCTGAGCCGGGACCTCCTCGACCGGGTGCGCACCCCGCAGGCCGACGGGATCGACCGGATCCTGCGGGTGCGCACCGCCTGGGGCATCGGGTTCGCGGTGCCGGGCGGCCCGTTCTGGCCCGCTCCCGAGCACCTCACCGGACTGTTCGGCCAGAGCGGCGCCACCGGCTCCTTCGCCTTCGCCGACCCGGACCGCGGCCTGGCCTTCGGCTACGTGCCCAACCGCGGCTCCGAGCTGCTGGAAGGCGGCGACTTCCGGGTCCGTACGCTGATCGAGGCCCTCTACCGGGCCCCGCTGTAGCGGCGCGGCAGGATCATCACAGGGTTGTCGTCGAGGATCACGTCCGGCGGGCCGAACTGCGCCGCGACCTCCCTGATCTCCGGCTCGTCGAGCATCAGCAGCCGCCCCTGCTCCACGAACAGCTCCCCGTCCACGACCACGGTCGGCCGGTCCACCTGGCAGTCGCAGTGGGCGAAGCCGGGCCCCGACTTGACCGGCACGCCGTCGGTCAGGCCGTCGAGGCCGCAGTAGAACGCCCCGGCGTGCTTCTCCCGCTCGAACTGCGTGCCGCCGGACAGGCGCACCTTCGGGTTCAGCCCGAACAGGCCGTGCCGCATGTAGAAGCCGCCGGGACAGTAGCGGCGCAGCTGCTCGGCGGCGACCCCGCCCTCGACCTTGCGGACCAGGTTGCCTTCGAGCGTGATGCGCAGGGGCTCCTCCGGCACGCCGGTGACCGTGGAGTCCTCGACGACGAGCACGCCCTCGGTGTCGGTCGGCCAGAAGTTGGCGCCCCCGTACGGGAAGGGCCGCCAGTCGCCGGGCCGCAGCGCGCCCGGGTCGGGGTCGAAGGTCAGTCCGGAGAACGTCACGTCGGTCCCGCGCCCGGACGTCACCCGGATCGACGTCGCCGCGGACAGCTGCCGCAGCGCCCGCCGCAGCAGCGCGTAGAAGACCTCGGCGGGCAGCCGGCCGCCGGTCAGCAGCGCGCCGGCCGTGGCGGTCATGTGCAGGGACAGGAAGCGGGAGGAGCGGGACTTGATCTGGTCGAAGAACAGCGGCGCCGTGTGCACCTCGCCCCACCAGGTGCCGCTGATCACGACGTCGGCCTCGTGGAAGGCGGCCGTCTCGATCCCCAGCGGTGCCTCCCGGTCCCACCCGCCGGCGCTGAACGGCGGCACCGACAGGATGCGCACGTCCGCGTCCCGCAGGGCCGCCGCCGCGGCGATGGCCTGGACGACGACCGGATCCACGGTGTGCTCCATCAGCAGCAGGACACGCTCACCGGGTGCGAGCCGCACGTATTCGCACAGATTGCGCACGCCGGGCATCAACTCGACGATCGAGTACGGGGCCGCGGCCGGCTCGGCGACGTAGGTGAAGGGCGATCCGGCGTACGGGTTGATCGTCATGCGCGCTCCCTGCGTGACGTGCGGCGAGTGTCCCGGCCGGCGGCGGGCCGGCCGACAACGTAGAGCGGTACCCAGCGCGCGCTGCGGCACCGCCCGCCTTTCCCATCCCCTGACCTGCCAATACAGTCCCCTTTGTGCTTTTCGGCAGATCGGCGGAGACCGCCGCCATCGACGACGTGATCTCCCGGGCCCGCGACGGAGCCGGCGCGGCCCTCGTGCTGCGCGGCGAGGCGGGCGTGGGCAAGACGGCCCTGCTCGACCTGGCCGCCTCCCGGGGCGGCTCCATGCGGGTGCTCAGGACGACCGGCGTCGAGCCCGAGTCCGACCTGGCCTTCGCCGCCCTGCACCAGCTGCTGCGGCCGGTGGCCGGGCTGCTGGACCCGCTGCCGGAGCCGCAGCGCGAGGCCGTGCGCGGGGCGCTCGGTCTGGCCGGGTCCGCGTCCGGGGACCGGTTCCTGCTGGCGGCGGGGGTGCTGTCGCTGCTGGCCGAGGCCGCCGCGCCGGACGGGCTGATCTGCGTGGTGGACGACTTCCAGTGGGTGGACCGGGCCTCGGCGGACGCGCTGCTGTTCGCCGCCCGTCGGCTGGGCACGGAGCGGATCGCGATGCTCCTGGCCGTACGGGGGGACGCGCCGGTGAAGGGGGTGCCCTCGGTGGATCTCGGCGGCCTGCCGGAACCGGCGGCGACCGAACTGCTGGAGGCGGGCGCCGGCGAGCGGCCCGGGCCCACGGCGGGCGCGTCGGGCGCCGGGGTCGCGGCGGGGGTCAAGCGGGAGCTCGTGGCGCTGACCAGGGGAAACCCGCTGGCCCTGCGCGAGACCGTACGGCTGCTGAGTCCCGGGCAGCTCGCCGGCCGTGAGCCGCTGCCGGACCCGCTGCCCGGCGGCAGCCGGCTCTTCGGCGACCAGGTCGCCGCGCTGCCGGAGCCGGCCCGGCTGGTCGCCCTGCTCGCGGCCGTCGAAGGCGACCTCGACCTGGTGCTGCGCGCCGCGGCCCGGATGGGCGCGGACCGGGCGGCGCTGCACGAGCTGGAGGCGGCCGGGCTCGCGCACATCGCCGGCCCGGCCGTGCGCTTCCGCCACCCCCTCATCCGCTCGGCCGTCCACGAGGCCGCGACCCCGGCGGCCCGCCGCGAGGCGCACGCCGTGCTGGCGGAACTCGCCGACGGCGACCGCCGCGCCTGGCACCTGGCGGCCGCCGCACTCGGCCAGGACGAGGGCGTCGCCGCCGCGCTGGCCGAGACCGCCGCCCGGGCCCGCGACCGGGGCGGGTACGGCGACGCCGCCACCGCCCTGGTCAGGGCCGCCGAGCTCACCCCGGAGCCGCCGCTCAGGGCGGCCCGCTTGAAGGACGCCGCGGTCGCCGCCTGGCTCGGCGGCCGTCCCGGCCAGGCGGAGTCCCTGCTGGCCGAGGCCCGCGAGCGCGCGGGGGCGGACGCCGCGCTGGGCATGGAGATCGCCCAGCTGCGCGGCCGGTTCGAGCTGAACTCGGGCAGCGCCGCCGAGGCCGTGCGGATCCTGGCCGCCGGCGAGAGCCTGGGCATGCTGGCCGACGCCTCGGAGGCGGCCTCGTACGCGGGCGACACGGCGGCCATCGTGGAGATCGGGCGGCGGGCGCAGGCCTACCCCGAGGGGTTCCTGCGCGACGTGCTGGCGGGCATCGGCGCCATGCTCTCCGGGGCGGCCGGCGGGCACGACCTGCTCAGGCGGGCGCTCGGGCGGACGGACGAGCTGACGGAGGCGGCCGAGTTCCTGTGGGCGTCGGCGGCGGCCAGCTACCTGGGCGAGGCCGACCTGTCGGGCGAGCTGGCCGGGCGGGCCGGCCGGGTGGCCAGGGTGTCGGGGATGGTCGGGCAGCTCCCCGTGGTGCTGGAGTTCGTGGCCACCGGCGAGCGGTTCGCCGGGCGGCTGGCGGAGAGCCGGGCCCTCTCGGAGGAGGGGCTGGAGCTGGCCCGCGAGGCCGGGTACGCCAACACGGTGGCCGCGCACCTGGCCAACCTGGCGGTCCTGGCGGCGCTGCGGGGCGCGGAGGAGGAGTGCCGCCGGCACGCCCGGGAGGCGCTGGCCATCGCCGTCCCCCACCGGGTGGGGCTGCGGGTGGGCGTGGCCGCGTACGCGCTGGCCATGCTGGACCTGGGGCTGGGCCGGTTCGCCGCGGCGCACGACCGGTTCGCCGCGATCGTGGCGGCGGGTCCCGGAGCCGGCCATCCGACCGTGGTGTGGCGCTCGACGCCCGACCGGATCGAGGCCGCCCTGGGCGCGGGCGACGTGGCGGCCGCCGGGGCGGCGCTGGAGGCGTACGAGCGGTGGTCGGCGCACGCGGGCACCGCGGAGTCGCGCGCCCTCCTGGCCCGGTGCCGCGCGATGGTCGCACCCGGCGAGGGCGACTTCGAGGAGGCGCTGCGGCTGCACGCGAACCCGTTCGAGGCGGCCAGGACCGGCCTGCTGCTGGGCGAGCGGCTGCGCCGCGCGCACCGGCCGGGCGAGGCGCGCCCGCACCTGAGGGCGGCCCTGGAGACGTTCCGGCAGGCCGGCGCGGAGCCGTGGGCCCGCCGCGCGCACGGCGAGCTGCGCGCGGCGGGCGAGAGCGCGCAGGACCCGGGCGGCTCGGTGCTGGACGCGCTGACCCCGCAGGAGCGGCGCATCGCCGGGCTGGTCGCCGACGGGCTGTCCAGCAAGGAGATCGCCGCGCAGCTCTTCCTGAGCCCCCGGACGGTCGAGTACCACCTGTACAAGATCTATCCGAAGCTCGGCATCGGTACCCGTACCGAGCTGGCGCGGCTAGTAGTTCTACGGAAGGCGCCCGTGGCCGGACGGGACATGCTCTGAAGCATGCAACCGAACATCTGGAGCGAGGAGTTCGGCGCCGCCACCGACGCGCCGATCGTGTTGATCATGGGTTCGATGTCGCAGGGGATCCTGTGGCCGGACGAGTTCGTCGGCAGGCTGACCGCCGGGGGCCGCCGGGTGATCCGGTACGACCACCGCGACACCGGCAGGTCCGGCACCGTCGATTTCGCGAAGGAGCCGTACACGTGGGACGACATCAAGGACGACGTGCTGCGGGTGATGGACGCGCACGGGCTGGAGAGCGCGCATCTGGTCGGCCACTCGGCGGGCGGGCTGCTCGGGCAGCTGATCGCGGTCGAGCGGCCGGAGCGCGTGCGGACCCTCACCGTCATCGGCTCCTCGCCGCTCGGCGGCGGTGAGGGC
Source organism: Nonomuraea sp. MTCD27 (assembly GCF_041950495.1). NCBI lineage: Bacteria > Bacillati > Actinomycetota > Actinomycetes > Streptosporangiales > Streptosporangiaceae > Nonomuraea > Nonomuraea sp. MTCD27. The sequence goes on from NZ_JBGNUW010000017.1 coordinate 34,868, forward strand.
CAAGTGATCATGCGGGCGCTGATGGGGCAGCCGCAGCCGGAGGGCAGCCTGCCGGAGCCGGCGCCGGAGTTCGTGGACTTCTTCCGGGCGATGATCGCCGCCCCGCCGCCGGCCGACCGGCGGGAGCGGATCGACGGCATGATCGCCGAGCAGCGCGTGCTGCACGGGACCGCGCTGCCGTTCGACGAGGACGCGGCCCGCCGCCTGCAGGAGCGGATCTACGACCGGGCCCGCGACCTGGACGCCGTGGCCAACCACCGCCTGGCCGCGATGGCGCGGCCCGACTTCGAGCCGGTGGGCGTGCTGCACCTGGTCAAGGCACCCACCCTGGTCATCGAGGGCACCCACGAGCCGGCCAAGCCCGGCCACGGCGCGCTCATCGCGGAGGCGATCCCGGGAGCGCGGCTGATGATGGTCGAGGGCATGGGGCACACGCTGCCGCCGGAGGTGCACGAGGAGCTGGCCGCGGCCGTCCTCGCGCACACCGCCGGCTGACGCCCTTAGAGCAGCTTCTCGATCGCCGAGACGACCGCGGGGTCGTCGGGGGTGGTGCGGGGGCGGAAGCGGGCCACGACCCGGCCCTCGCCGTCCACGAGGAACTTCTCGAAGTTCCACTGGACGTCGCCGGCCGCCCCCTCCCCGTCCGGGGCCTGCGTGAGCTCCGCGTAGAGCGGGTGGCGGCCGGGGCCGTTGACGTCGGCCTTCTCCAGCAGCGGGAAGTCCACGCCGTACGTGGCGGCGCAGAACTGCTGGATCTCCTCGGCCGTGCCGGGCTCCTGGCCGGCGAACTGGTTGCAGGGCATGCCGATCACCGTGAAGCCGCGCGGGCCGTACTGCCGGTGCAGCTCGACCAGCGCGGTGTACTGCGGCGTGAGGCCGCACCGGGAGGCCACGTTGACGATGAGGGCGGGCTTGCCGGCCGCCAGCTCGCCCAGGGTCGTGGGGGCGTCCGTGAGGGTGCGAAGCGGGATGTCGCTGAGGCTCATGTTCCGACCCTACAGAACGAGTCAGGCCAGAATTGTGACGCACCCCTCATTTTTCCGACATATCCCCAGAAGAAGGTATATATCGAGATCTTTACTGACGATCTACCTTTTCATGGTCAATTCGCTGTAAAGGGAACCCATCGGGCAGGGTGGCGCGGTCCACGAACCCCCTCGAAAGGGAACCCGCATGCCCATGCTCCGCCGTACCGGCGTCCTGGTCCTGACCGCCACACTCGTGGCGGCGGGCGGCGCCCCGGCCGCACAGGCGCAGAGCTCCCAGACCAGCGGCAGGAACAAGTCCATCGCCAAGGCCATGGTGGCCCAGCGAGGCTGGGACAAAGCCCACTTCAGGTGCCTGGTCCTGCTCTGGTCAAGAGAGAGCGGCTGGAACCACCGCGCCGGCAACCGCTCGGGCGCCTACGGAATCCCGCAGGCGCTCCCGGGGCACAAGATGGCCTCGTCGGGCCGCGACTGGCGGACCAACCCCCGCACCCAGATCAGGTGGGGCCTCGGCTACATCAAGCAGCGGTACAAGACGCCGTGTCGCGCCTGGGCGCACTTCCAATCCCACCATTGGTACTGAGCCAAACCCCAGGCTTGTCCGCGTTTTCCGGCAAGGCCCGCCCATTTGGGTGGCGGACCGCGCAATACCGGTCCAGCGAACGGACCCTTTATCCGCAACGATCACACAAACACCTGTCCTTCGCGTGTCTTGGTGTATGACCCGCGGTGACCGCGCGTAATAGGAATCGTGCTAGAGGACACGTCGCGGCGCCCTCCGGGCCGCCCAGCACGACCGGGCGGACGCAGGATCCCGGAGGGCCGCGCGGACCCTCCACGTCCGAGCCACGGACGCGGACCGGCAGGGCGCCCGTCGAGGGCGCCCGTCCGCACGCGACCCGACAGCGAGGATCACATTGGACGGCAAACGCGCGATAAGCGGCACCATTATCTCTTTCACCGCGGTCACCGCCTTCGGCGCCACCGCACCGGCCAGAGCCGAGAGCGTCGAGAGCGGGCCACCGATCAAGACCCGGATCTGGACCACGTCAGCGCAACCCAAGATGTCGGCCGTGCGGCCGGCCAGCAGGAACAAGAAGATCGCCCTTGACCACGTCGTCCAGCGGGCCTGGAACTACCGGGAATTCCGCTGCCTGGACGCCCTGTGGACCCGGGAGAGCAACTGGAACCACCGGGCCCTCAACCACTCGTCGGGCGCGTACGGCATCCCGCAGGCCCTTCCGGCCGGCAAGATGCGCGGCGCGGGCCACGACTGGAAGTCCAATCCGGAGACGCAGATCCGGTGGGGCCTGGCCTACATCAAGGGGAGGTACGGCAGGCCGTGCGGCGCCTGGGGGCACTGGAGATCGCACAACTGGTACTAGCCGGCTCCGGAGGGCACCCGGGGCAGCTCACCGGGTGCCCTCCCGACGCCCCGCATGGGCCTCGATCGCCGTGATCAGCAACTCCAGCCCGAAGTCGAACTCGGCCTCGTGGTCGCACTCGGCGAGCAGGTCCGCCAGCGAGCTCACTTCGGGGAACAGCGCCGGATCGACCCCGTCGGCCTTGATCGTCCGGGTCTGGACCGGCGCGAACGTGGGCGTCACACCGACCTCGCGCAGCAGCGAGCCCACGATGTAGGCGATGAACATGCGCAACATCCGCACCGCGTCCGCGCCGTCGAACCCGGCGCTGCGCAGCGTGGCCAGCGCCCGCTCGACGGGCAGCAGGCCGGCGGCCGAGTGGAGCTGGCGGCTGACCACGAGCATCGTGGAGCGCGGGTGGTGGTGGGCGATCTGCCGGAAGGCCCGCGCCTGCATGCGCACCCGGTCGGTCCAGTGCGCGTCGGGGTCGTCGGTGAACTCGATCTTGCTCAGCACCGCCTCGGCCACCCCGTTGAGCAGGGCGTCCTTGTTGGGCACGTGGTTGTAGAGCGACATCACGCCCACCCCGAGCTCGGCCGCGATGCGCCGCATGGAGACCGCGTCGGCGCCCTCCCGCTCGATCAGGTCGATGGCCGTGGCGACGATGCGTCCTCGGGAGAGAGGCTCGGATGGCATAGCTCATTCTATTGACTGACGTACGGCGTACCTGCAAGCTCGAAACACGGACGTACGGTGTACGTAACCCCCCTCGGAGGTCCCATGTCGACCCACGATCTCTACACCATCCCCCCGGAGCTCTCCACCTGGGACGTCGAGATGTCCGGAAGCAGCCGGTTCACCTGGGAGTACGACGACGGCCGGGACCGGATGCTGGCCTTGTACCAGAAGGGCAAGGACAAGCAGTGGGACTCCACCAAGCGCATTGACTGGGACCTGGAGGTGGACCCGTACAACGTGCTCGGGATCCCCGACCAGACCATCGCCATCTACGGCACCCCGCTCTGGGACCGGATGGACGACAAGATGCGCAGGGACGTGCGGCTGCACGGCGCGGCCTGGCAGTTCTCCCAGTTCCTGCACGGAGAGCAGGGCGCGATGATCTGCTCGGCCAAGATCGTGGAGTCGGTGCCCGACCTGGACTCGAAGTTCTACGCGGCCACGCAGACCATGGACGAGGCCCGCCACGCCGAGACCTACGCCCGGTTCCTGCAGGAGAAGGTGGGCCTGGCGTACCCGATCAACGAGCACCTGAAGGCGCTGCTCGACAGCACGCTGAGCGACTCGCGCTGGGACATGCCGTACCTGGGGATGCAGGTCCTCATCGAGGGGCTGGCGCTGGCGGCGTTCGGGGTCATGCGCGACATCACCACCAAGCCGCTGCCCAAGCAGATCCTCGCGTACGTGATGCAGGACGAGGCCAGGCACGTCGCGTTCGGGCGCATGGCGCTGCGCGACTACTACGGGAACCTGTCGGGGAGCGAGCTGCGCGAGCGCGAGGACTTCGTCATCGAGGGCTGCTACCTCATGCGCGACCGCCTGCGCGGCCGGGAGACCTGGGAGCACCTGGGCCTGTCGAAGGCCGAGGTCGCGGAGGCCATGGAGGCTACGGACAGGTCCGAGTACCTGCGGCTGTTCAGGTCGCTGCTGTTCAGCCGGATCGTGCCGTGCGTCAAGGACATCGGGCTGTGGAGCCCGCGGCTGCAGGCGGCGTACGCGGAGATGGGCGTGCTGGAGATGGCCGGGCAGTCGCTGGAGGCGCTGATGCGCCAGGACGAGGACATCGCCGAGCAGCTGGACGCGGCCCGCTTCGCCCAGGAGGAGGCCGAGCGGCACGCGGAGGTGGCCGAGACGATCGCGCTCGGCACCGAATCCTGAACGCGTCGCCGCGATCTTCGGCAGACTGGGTGGGATGCGGCAGATCCTCACCTATCGCGACGCCGTGGTGCTCCTCGGCGGCCCGAGCCGGCTCACGAACGTGCTGGACAAGGCGTCATCCATAGCGCTGTTCGGCACGGGCGGCATCGACCTGTTCGACGCCCGCGCCGAGGCGGTCCGGCTGGGCGACGCCTTCCTCCGCGGGCTGCGCGACAAGGTGAAGGGCCTGAGCCGCCACGACACGACGCAACGGCTGGCGGCGGCGCACACGGTCATCGTGATCGCCGCCTACCTCGAGGTGCTCGCCGAGGTGGACGTGCTGCGCGAGCTCACCCCCGAGGACCAGCGCAGGATCACCGGGATCGACGGTTTCGGGCAACTCCTGACCGTGACCACCATGCCGATGCCCACCCCCGCGGTCCCGCACGAGAAGGTGCTGGACGAGCTCCTGCGCTCATACAGCGCACTGACCGGTTCGCTGGTCCGTTTCCTGTCCGGGCTCGCCCGCTGGGACGCCTGGGACGAGACCACGCGGGCCCGGCTGTCCGAGGACATACCCCCTCGGGCGGTGCGCCGTTACGAGGAGTTCTTCCGCCGGCTCGTCGCCGAGTTCCCCGAGGTGGCCTGCTGGTCCGACCTCGTCGGTCACCAGGCCACCCGGGAGGAGGTCAGGAACCTGGCGCGGGGGCTGGCGGGAATCCAGGAGCAGCTGGCCAGGATCCCCCCGACCCGCGGCCCGTCCGACCGGCTGGCGGCGCTGATCCGGTCGAACCGGGCCGCCCTCCGGCGCCCGATCGTCACCTCGGCCAGGACCCCGGCCGGGATGACGATCCCCGTCCTGGACCAGGGCTACGTCAACCCGGGCTTCCGCCTGCTCGAACCTTTCTGGAACCGCCTGGTCACCTCGGAGGAGACCTGGGCGGCACTCCCCCGCCGCCACGACCTGGACGCCTTCCTGGCCGGGCATCTCACGCTCCCGCAGGCCACCGAGGCGCCGCTCCTGGTGCTCGGCCAGCCGGGCGCGGGCAAGTCCGTGCTGACACGCGTGCTCGCGGCCCGGCTGCCCGCGGAGGAGTTCCTCCCGCTCAGGGTCGAGCTGCGCGGCGTCCCCGCCGACGGCGACGTGCTGGCGCAGATCGAGCACGGCATCAGGGCCGCCCTGGACGAGGCGATGTCCTGGCCCGACTTCGTGCACGCGGCCGGGGGCGCGCTGCCGGTGGTCATGCTGGACGGGTTCGACGAGCTCCTCCAGGCGACCGGGGTCAACCAGACCGACTACCTGGAGCGGGTCGCCCAGTTCCAGCACGCCCAGGCGGAGCGGGGGCGGGCTCTGGCGGTCGTCGTCACGTCCAGGACCGTGGTCGCGGACCGGGCGCGGCTGCCCGAGGGCTCGTACGTGGTGCGGCTGGAGCCCTTCGACGACGACCAGGTCCACCTGTGGGTCACCACCTGGAACCACGCCAACTCCGGCTATTTCCGGGAACGCGGCCTGGAGCCGCTGCCGGTGGACCGGGTGCTGGCCGTCCCGGCGCTCGCCGAGCAGCCCCTGCTCCTGCTCATGCTGGCCCTGTACGACGCCGACGCGAACGCGCTGCGGCTCATGCGCGAGGATCTCCACGAGGCGGAACTGTACGAGCGGCTGCTGACCGGGTTCGCCGCCCGCCAGGTCCGCAAGTCCGACGAGCACCTCGCGGACGCGGAGCTGGAGCGCGCGGTGGAGGACGAGCTGCTGCGCCTGTCGATCACCGCGTTCGCGATGTTCAACCGCGGCCGGCAGTGGGTCATGGAGGACGACCTCGAGGCCGACCTCCGCGCGTTGCTGCCCGCGGCGCAGGAGGCCACGCCGCAGGCCCACGGTTTCCGCCGCCCGCTGACCAGGGCGGAAGGCGTCATCGGCGGCTTCTTCTTCGTCCACACGACCCAGGCCCTGCGGGATCAGCAGCGGCTCAAGACCTACGAGTTCCTGCACGCCACGTTCGGCGAGTACCTGGTCGCCCGCCTGGTCGTCAGGGAGCTGGCCGACCTGGCCGAGGAGCTGGCGGCCGCCGAGTCGCGCCGCCGCCCCACCAGGCCGGACGACGCCTACCTGCACGCGCTGCTGTCCTTCGCCGGCCTGACCGTCCGCGCCCCCACCGTGGACTTCCTCGAGTACGGCATCGAGCGCCTCATCCCCGCCGACCGCCGCGCGCTGCTGACGCGGCACCTGTGCGAGCTGTTCTCGCAGTCCCTCATGGCCCGTCCCGGGTCCGCCTACGACGCCTACCAGCCGGCGCGGATCGAGGTGACCGCCCGGTGCGCCGTCCACAGCGCCAACCTGCTGCTGCTGGCCCTGCTGTCGTCGGGCGAGCCGATCCCGGGGACCGAGCTGTTCCGCGTCGAGCAGCCGGAGCCGGCGAACGAGTTGTGGCGCCGGATCGCCCGGCTGTGGCACTCGCAGCTCGTGCGCGCGGAGTGGGACTCGCTCACCCGCGCGGTCAGGGTCCGTCATTTCCTGCGCGACGGGACGCGGATGATGATGATCGAGTTCACCCGGACCCCGGTCATCGACTCGGATGACCTGGTCTTCCACACCTGGCCCTTCGACGCCGCGCCGGAGCAGTTCTACCGCCTGGAATCGGCGAACTCCACCTGGATGCGCGAGATCTCCTTCCGTGACGACACCGCGCTGGGGCATCTCCACGCCGACCTGCTTCCGTACGTGGTGGAGATCGACCACGGACTGGCGGCATACCCGCACAGCCCGGTCGCCGACCTGCTGGCGGTCCTGCTGAGCCCGGCCCCGGCCTACCTCCGATACGAACGGGCTCTGCTCCATGGGCCGAGCTGGGCTTACGTGGACCGGGTGCTGCGGCAGCTGGAGCTGGACGCGCGAGAAATGCCGGGCGAGGACGTGCTGAAGCTGCTGCGCATCGCCTGCCATCGCTGGACCGGGCCGGATCGTCTGATGCGCGTCGTGCGCGTCCTGGAGGACCGCCGGGACCTCGACCCCAGGGTCTCCCAGCAGGCCGCCGAGCTAGTCCTGTGGAAGTCGAAGGATCAGCCGAGTTTCCGGCCCCTCTCCGATGCTGAGATCGCCGCCATGGGAGCGGGCGATGTCGCGGGCGATCGGGAGCCCTAGACCGCTTCCTCCGGCGTCCCTGGAACGGGTCCGGTTGAGCCGGGTGAACCGCTCGAACACGCACTCCCGCAACTCCTCGGGGATCCCCGGCCCGTCGTCCACCACCTCCAGCACCGCGTCGTCCCCGCGGGCCAGCACGCTGACCCTGATGAAGGAGTCCCCGTACCGGTCGGCGTTGGACAGCAGGTTCCCGAACAGGCGGGCCAGCTGCAGCCGGTTGCCCTGGACGAACACGCGGGGCTCGGCCTCCACCGTCACCGGCAGCCGGCAGGTCCGCCGGGCGACCTCCTCCTCCACCAGCCGCCCCAGGTCGACCCGCTCCGCCGCCACCGGCGCCCCGGCGTCCAGCCGGGCCATCATCAGCAGGTCGTGCACGATGTCGGACAGCCGGCGCGCGTCGTCCAGCGCCGCCCGCCAGTCGGCCTCGGTACGATCCTCCAGCCCCGCCTCCAGCCGTACCATCAGGCCCGTGATCGGGGCGCGCAGCTCGTGGGAGGCGTCGGAGACGAAGCGCCGGTGCCGCTCGACGGCGTCCTCCAGCCGGGACAGCGTGTCGTTGACGGTGGTGGCGAGCTCGGCGACCTCGTCGCGGGTGGCGGGCACCTCGACGCGCCGGCTGAGGTCCTCGGCGCTGATCCGTTCGAGCCCCTGGCGGATGCGCTCCACGGGGGCCAGCACGCGGCCGACGCCGTACCAGGTGCCCCAGGCCATCAGCGCCAGGAGCAGCACCGCCGGGCCGAACAGGAGCGCCGGCAGGAAGGACGACCGCAGCAGGAACGGCTCCCGCACCGCCGCGTAGGCGACGATCGGACCGTACACGGTGGCGCGGTTGCTGGTGCCGACCACGAGCATGCACCCTTCGGGCTGGCAGACCCGGGCGTCGACCCGTGATTCGCCGCCGGTCGGCCGGGCCCTGGTGAGCGGTGGGCTGCCGGTGAGCCCGCGGCTGGCCGCCACGACGTTGCCGCTCGCGTCCACGATCTGCAGGAGCCCGATGCCCTGCTGCGGTGGGATCGGGCCGGGGAAGCGGTAGGTGTCGACGATCGTCGTGAGGCGCCGGCTGGCGGCGGCCGCCTGGTCCAGGAGGTCGGCGCGGGCTCGTGCGGGGTACACCGCCATGGTGATCGCCACTCCGGTCATGAGCAGGACCCCGAACAACGCCACCGTGGCGATCGTCATCCGGGCCCTGATGGAGCGGCAGTGCACCATGGATCGACTTTGCCACGCAGCGTACAAACCGCAGGTCAAACGGGTGTCGGTCGTCAGCCGTGGTAGCGGCGGTGCAGCTCGCGGACCTCCCCGACCAGCTCGGGCACCGGGCCCTCCACGACCACGCCGGGCGCGACCTCGTTGACCGGCAGCGTGCGCACGGGCGGCGCGGGCACGCCCAGCTCGGCCAGCCAGGCGGACAGCTGGGCCGAGGAGGCGACGTAGACGATCCGCCCCAGTCCCACCCACGCGTGCGCGGCCGCGCACATGGGGCAGTGCTCGCCGGAGGTGTAGACGGTGGCCGCTGCCCGCTCCTCGGGCGTCATGTGCTCGGCGGCCCAGCGGGCGAGCGCGAACTCCGGATGTTGCGTGCGGTCCCCGGCCGCGACCCGGTTGTGGTCCTCGGCCAGGACGGCGCCGTCGCCGGAGACCAGCACCGAGCCGAACGGCTCGTCGCCCACCTCCAGGGCCCGCGTGGCGAGCTCGACGCAACGCCGCAGGTGCGGAAGCTCTGCTTGGTCGATCACGGATTCCTCTTCGTCGCAAGGCCGGTTATGGTCTGCCAGAAATGCACGATCTTTCACGTTTCCCCATGTCACGTACAGGAAACCGACCCTGAGGCCACAGAAAATCGGTTGATCCCACGTATTAGCCTAGAAGGGATGCCTCCCGATACGCACACACCTCGCCGTCCCCTGCTGTCCTCCAACTCCTTGTGGCGGATGAAGTCCTACCTCCGCCCGTACGTCGTCAGATTGGTCATCATCTGGCTGTCCGCGATCGTCGGCATTGGCGTCGGCATCGCCCTGCCGCTCATCAGCGGTGAGATCATCGACGGCCCCGTGGCACACGGCGACTCCGACGCGCTGCTCCCGCTCGGGCTGCTCGCGATCGGCGTCGGCGTCCTCGAGGCCCTGCTGATCTTCTTCCGGCGGTGGCTCCAGGTCAAACCGGTGCTCGGCCTGGAGACCGCCATCCGCGACGACCTGTACGAGCACCTGCAGCGCCTGCCCATGGGCTTCCACGGAGACTGGCAGTCCGGGCAGCTGTTATCACGGGCCACGACGGACCTGTCGACGATCCGTCGTTTCCTCGGCTTCGGCATGCTCTTCCTGGTCATGAACATCCTTCAGCTCATCACGGTCACCGTGCTGCTGCTGAACATGTACTGGCCGCTCGGGCTGCTGGTGCTGGCCTCGTCCGTGCCGATCGTGTGGACGTCGCTGCGCTTCGAGAAGCGCTACATCAGGATCTCCCGCCAGGTCCAGGACCAGCAGGGCGACCTCGCCACGCTCGTCGAGGAGTCCGCGCTCGGGATCCGCACGATCAAGGCGTTCGGCCGCCGCCACCACGTCTACGACCGCTACGACGACGCCGCGCTCAAGGTGTACGGCACGTCGATGGACAAGGTGCGGCTGTCCGCCAAGTTCTTCTCCTTCCTGGAGTTCATCCCGAACATCACGCTGGCCCTGGTCCTGCTGCTCGGCGCGCTGGCGGTCGGCTCCGGCGCGCTGACGCTGGGCACCCTGGTGGCCTTCACCACGCTGATGCTGCAGCTCGTCTGGCCCATCGCGAGCCTCGGCTACATCCTGGCCATGGCCCAGGAGGCGATGACCTCCGCCGACCGCCTGATGGAGGTCATGGACACCGTCCCGGCCATCGAGGGCGGCAGCGACACCATCGAGCGGCCGCGCGGCCACCTGCGCTTCGAAGGCGTCGGCTTCGGCTTCGCCGACTCCGAGGAGCCGGTGCTGCGCGACGTCTGGCTGGAGGTCCGGCCGGGCGAGACGGTGGCCATCGTGGGCGCGACCGGGGCGGGCAAGACCACCCTGACCGCGCTGGTGCCCCGGCTGATCGACCCCACCTCGGGCCGGGTCACGATCGACGGGCACGACGTACGCGACCTCGACCTCAAGACGCTGCGCTCGGTGGTGGCGACGGCGTTCGAGGAGCCCACGCTGTTCTCGATGAGCGTGCGCGAGAACCTCACCCTCGGCCGGCTCGACGCCACCGAGGAGGAGCTGGCCGAGGCCATCCAGACGGCGCAGGCCATGTTCGTCTACGACCTGCCGTGGGGCCTCGACACCCGGATCGGCGAGCAGGGCCTGTCCCTGTCGGGCGGCCAGCGGCAGCGCCTCGCCCTGGCCAGGGCCGTGCTGAGCAAGCCGCGGATCCTGGTGCTCGACGACACGCTGTCCGCGCTCGACGTCGAGACCGAGGCCCTGGTGGAAGAGGCGCTGCGGCACGTGCTGCGCGAGGCGACCGGCATCGTGGTCGCCCACCGCGCCTCCACCGTGCTGCTGGCCGACAAGGTGGCGCTGCTGCGCGGCGGCACGATCACCCACGTCGGGCAGCACCAGGAGCTGCTGGCCCAGGTCCCCGAATACCGGGAGCTGCTGGCCCAGGACGCCGACTTCGACGACGCGTCGGAAGGGGCTCTGCGATGACGACCACGGCTCCGGAGACCAAGCCGGACGCGAGGTCCTGGCTCGGCGTCGCCTCCGAGGACCAGGACGAGCTGCCGGCCAAGGTGTCCGTGCTGCTGCGGGCTCGCTCGCGGCAACTGCTCGGCGCGCTGCTGCGCCCGTACCGCAAGAAGATCACGCTGCTCATCCTGATCATCGTGGTCTCCAACGCGGCGGGCCTGTCGATCCCCTTCCTGGTCTCGGTGGGCATCGACGATGGCATCCCGCCGATCACCCGCGGGTCGGGCGCCGGCGTCCTGCTCACCGTGGTCGGGGTGATCCTGGCCGCGGCGGTCACGCAGGCGCTGACCCGGCAGGCGTTCCTGCGGCTGTCGGGCACGATCGGCCAGAGCATCCTGCTGGAGCTGCGCAGGAGGGTGTTCGACCACTTCCAGCGGCTGTCGCTGAACTTCCACGAGAAGTACACCTCCGGGCGCGTCATCTCGCGGCTGACCTCGGACATCGAGGCCATCGCCGAGCTGCTCCAGTCGGGGTTCGACGCGCTGGTCAAGGCCGTGCTGACCATGGTCGGCACGGCGGTGCTGCTGCTGATCCTCGACGTGCACCTGGGCCTGGTGGCGCTGGTCCCGCTGCCCCTGCTGCTGCTGTTCACCAAGTGGTTCCGCCGGCAGTCGGCCATCGTCTACCGGCGTACCCGCGAGACGGTGGCCCTGGTGATCGTGCACTTCGTGGAGTCGATGACCGGCATCCGCGCGGTGCAGGCCTTCCGCAGGGAGCCGCGCAACCAGGAGATCTTCGAGCAGCTCAACGACGACTACCGGGACGCGAACGCGCGCGGCATGCAGCTCGGCGCCACGTTCATGACCGGCATCAAGCTGATCGGCAACCTGACGATCGGCGGGGTGCTGCTCTACGGCGGCTGGCTGGCCCTGCACGGTGACGTCAAGGTCGGCGTGCTGACGGCTTTCCTGCTGTATCTCCGGCAGTTCTACGAGCCGATGCAGGAGGTCAGCCAGTTCTACAACACGCTGCAGTCGGCCGGCGCGGCGCTGGAGAAGCTGTCGGGCGTGCTGGAGGAGGAGCCCGGCGTCCCCGAGCCGCGCGAGCCGGCGGCGCTGCCCGGCGGCCGGGCGCGCGGCAAGGTGCGCTTCGAGGCCGTCGAGTTCTCCTACGTCAAGGAGATGCCGATCCTGCCCCGCCTGGATCTGACGATCCCGGCGGGACAGAGCGTGGCGCTGGTCGGCGCGACGGGTGCGGGCAAGACGACGCTGGCCAAGCTCATCTCCCGCTTCTACGACCCGACCGAGGGCCGCGTGCTGCTCGACGGCGTCGATCTGCGCACGCTCGACGAGCCGACGCTGCGCCAGGCCGTGGTCATGGTGACGCAGGAGAACTTCCTGTTCAGCGGAACGGTCGCGGACAACATCCGGTTCGGCCGGCCCGACGCCACCGACCGGCAGGTACGCGAGGCGGCCAAGGCCATCGGCGCCCACGAGTTCATCGCGGGCCTGCCCGACGGCTACGAGACCGAGGTGGGCAAGCGCGGCGGGCGCATGTCCGCCGGGCAGCGGCAGCTCGTGGCGTTCGCCCGGGCGTTCCTCGCCGACCCGGCCGTGCTGATCCTGGACGAGGCCACCTCCAGCCTCGACGTGCCCAGCGAGCGGCTGGTGCAGCGCGCGCTGCGGACGATCCTCGCGGAGCGGACGGCTCTGATCATCGCGCACCGGTTGTCGACCGTCGAGATCGCCGACCGGGTGCTGGTCATGGAGCGCGGCCGGATCGTCGAGGACGGCCCGCCGGCCCAGCTCATCGCGGCCTCGGGCCGGTTCGCCGGGCTGCACCAGGCCTGGCTGGACAGCCTGAGCTAGTGGAGCGGGCGGGCCGCGGCCACGATGTTCGTGTACAGCTCATATCCCACGAACACGGCCAGCGGCACGCCCAGCGCCACCAGTAACCGGCCGGGCAGGTGTGCCCGCGCGGGAGCGGGCACACCTCTCCGCACCGGCACCGGCGCCGGTCCAGTGGCCGGGACCGGTGCCGGATCCGGCTCGGGCCCGGGAACGAGCTCGGGGTGGCGGGTCAGATACCCGGAGGGGAACCAGGTCACGTCGTATGCGCCGCAGTCGGGGCAACCGGTGCCCGACCAGGGCGGCGGCACGGGAACTCCCGAGCTGAGCCAGATGTCGACCCCGTTGCCGTACGCGTCGGAGAGATGTCTGACGACGAATTCCTCTTCCCACACGTGCAGGCAGCGAAGGCATTCGTAGGGCCACATCTCGCGGGTGTCGAACCCGTCGGTCATCAGGACCACCCCCGGCTGTTCGATCGCCGTTGCGTCCCGAGTGTCCGCCCGGCTCCGATCTCCCTGCAAGACGGGCTTTCTGCCACCGACCGCTACGAATTCCTTACCCACTGTCAGGGTTTGGAGTCAGTAAAGCGGCCTCGGCACCGGGCTGAGCAACGGCGTCGCGTCCGGGACGCCCGGCTCGACCGGTGGGATCAGCTCCGGATGGCGTGACAGGTAGCCGTCCGGGAACGTGGTGGCCTGCTGACAGCCGCACCGCGGGCAGATGGCGCCCGGCGAGGGCGGCGGGACGGGCAGCCCGGCGCGCAGCCAGATCTCGCCCGCGTTGCCGTGGTCGTCTTCGATCCGTCTGACGACGTAGTCTTCCTCCCATACGTGCCAGCAGCGCCGGCACTCGAAGGGCACTTTCCTGTGTTCCTCCTCCATGAGGTCACCCCCTTGGTTCGAGTCTCCGCCTCCTTCCCGAATTCCCGCAACCAGGCTCACCGAACGGTGAACACAAAGGTCAAAGCGCCCGCGACCACGCTCAACGTGCCAAGCCAGGCGAAAAACGCGTCGAGCCCGGCGTCCAGGGGCAGGCCGGCGTGCAGCGCCGCCTGCACCCGCCGGAACCGCAGCCTCGTCCTGATCAGCAGCACCCCGCCGCAGAGCGCGGCCATCGCGAAACCGGCGATCGCGATGGCGGGCAGGCCGCTCCTGGCGGCCACCCCGGCCGCGCCGAGCCCGCCGGTGGACAGCGCCACGGCCGTGCGCACCCAGGCCAGCCGGGTGCGCTCGCTCTGCAGGCCCCGGTCCCAGATCTCCTCTTCCCCCGTCATCTGTCAGGCGCCTGTCAGGCCGACAGGATGATGAGCACGAGGGCGACCACGGCCACGGCGGCGACGCCGTACCCGAAGACGGCCGCGAGGGCGGGCGGCGGCAGCGGCGCCTGCTGACGCAGCGCCCGCTGGATGTTGCGCCAGCGGGGGTAGGCCATGCCCGCCGCCAGCGCGGAGAGGGTGACCAGCACGACGGCCAGCGTCGTACGGATCCACGGCACGAACACGTCCGCGGGCACGGCCGCCATGGCGACCCCACCCGCGCTGAGCGCCAGCGCCGTGCTCAGCCACGTGAGGAAGGTGCGTTCGTTGGCCAAGGTGAAACGCGGGTCGGGTTCCATGGGAAAAACGGTAGTTCGTCCCTATTTCCCCTAGAGAAGCCGGGATTCTCCCTGGCTACTCAGCTGCAGGCCTGCGCGATCTTCTCCACGTAGGCGGCTCCGTCGGCGGTGACCTTCTGTGCCGCGTCCACGGCGTCGTTGACGTCGTTGACGGTGATGCCGGTCAGCGTGGCGGCCAGATCGTCGGAGGCCTCCTTGATCGTGGTGTTGGCGGCCTTGTCGGCCACACCGTTGAGTTTCGCGGCGGCGTCGTCGAGGGCCTTGTCCATGGCCTGCGGGTCGTTGGTCAGCTGGCTGATCTGCGCGCCCAGGTCGGCGATGATCTTCGGCGCCTCCAGGCAGGCCTGGGCCTTGTCGATGGTGCTGTTGACCTCGCTGCAACCGGCGACGAGGACACACGAGGCGAACAGGGCCAGGGGCACGAACCGGCTCTTGAAGTGAGGCATGTCTCGACCCTACCCAAGGGCCCGGCCACGTGCCGTGATCACGCGGCTCGCGGGAGCGATCTCAGCCAGCCGGCCAGCAGGTCGTTGACCTCGTCCGGGCGTTCCTGCTGCACCCAGTGCCCGCAGCCGTCCAGGATGTGGGCGCCGGCCAGGCCGGGCATGGTCTGCGGGAACGCCTCGATGGCGCCGGCCATCCAGGTCGTGCTGGCGTCGAGCGCGCCGCCCACGAACAGCGCCGGCTGCGTGATCGGCGCGCCGTCCCAGGCGGCCAGGTCCGCCCAGTCCCGGTCGACGTTGCGGTAGCGGTTGAGCGCCCCCGTCAGGCCGGTCCGCTCGAACTCGCCCGCGTAGACGTCCAGGTCGGCCTCGGTGAGCCAGGAGGGCAGGACGTCCTTGGGGAAACGGTCGCGCAGCCGGCCGCCCTCGGGCACGAAGTAGGCGCCCTCCCCCTCCGCGGACAGGGCGGCGTAGAAGCCGGCCAGCCAGCCGCGCACGTCGGGCTCGATCTCCGCCTCGGCCCGGCCGGGCTCCTGGAAGTAGCTGACGTAGAACTCCTCCTCCCCGCCGACCGCGGCGAAGCCGTCGGTGGGGCGGTGGGGGCCGCGCGGCGCGTACGGGACGCTCAGCAGGCCGGCCGCCCGGAAGAGGTCGGGCCTGAGCAGGGCGGAGTGGGCCGCGATCGACGAGCCCCAGTCGTGGCCGACGATCACCGCCGACCGCTCGCCGAGGGCCCGCACGACGGCCGCGTTGTCGGCGACGTGCGCCAGCATCCGGTAGTCCGCCGTGCGGGCGGGCTTGGACGAGCGGCCGTAGCCGCGTACGTCGATGGCCGCCGCCCGGAACCCGGCCGCGGCGATCGCCGGGAGCTGGTGGCGCCACGAATACCACGACTCGGGAAAGCCGTGCACCAGCAGCACCAGCGGGCCGCTGCCCTGCTCCGCCACGTGGATCCGGCCCCCGGGCACCTCGACCAGCCGATGCGTGACACCTTCCGCCATGTCGGCCCCCCTCTTCTCGCTCTCCGGGGACTATGCGCCCCTGGCGTGCCGGAACGCGAACCACGTTGCCGTTCCGGCAAAGTGCGTGCATTCCAAAGGAATCCTTGACATCCTCGGGCAGTTCGCCCGAAGATTCCAAGCATGTCTTTGGAATCGACGCCGGGGCGCCCCCGGCGGGTGCTGGACGACCCGGCGGCGATGCGGGCGTTCGCCCATCCGGTCCGGCTGGCGCTGCACGAGCTGCTGCTGCGCGCCGGCGCGGCGACCGCCGCCGACGCCGCCCGCGAGGTCGGCATCAGCCAGGCGCTGGCCTCCTACCACCTGCGGCAACTCGCCAAATACGGCTTCGTCGAGCAGGCCGAGGCGCGGGACGAGCGGGAGCGGCCGTGGAAGGTGACCGAAACCGTCCAGGACTGGGCCGACGGCGACACCACGGCCGCCCGGGGGCTGCTGGAGCAGGTCCTCGCCGAGCGGGCGCTGTCGCGGCTGGTCGAGTGGCAGCAGCACCGCGCCGACGAGACCGGGGCGTGGCGGGCGGTCGGCGGAGTGGGGAACACCTACCTGTACGCGACGCCGGAGGAGATCGAGGCGGTCACTGCCGGCCTGGCGAGCCTGCTGGAGCCGCTGATGGCCCGCGTCGCCGATCCGGCCGCCCGGCCCGAGGGGTCGCGCCCGGTCCTGCTGACCCAGATGCTGGTCCCCCTCCCCCCGACCGACTCCGGTGACTGAGGTGCGGAGGTCTCCCTCACCGGGTCCGGCGGCTGAAGTGTGGGGATCTTTCTCGCGGGGTCCGGCGGCCGAGGCGCGGGGGGCTTTCTCGCCGGTTCGGGGTGGCGCCGGTGAGTGAGGCAGGGGGCGGGATCCGGGGGTTGCTGGGCGGGAGCCGGGACTTCCGGCGGCTGCTGGCGGCCGGCCTGGTCTCCCAGACCGGCGACTGGGCGATCGGCACCGGCCTGGCCTTCCACGTCTACCAGCTGACCGGCTCCACGCTGTCCACCGCGATCATGCTGCTGGTCTCGCGGCTGCCCGACGTCGTGCTGGGCCCGCCGGCCGGGATGCTGGCCGACCGCTGGGACCGCCGCCGCCTGCTGGTGACCACGGACCTACTCCTCGCCGCCGGGCTGCTGCCCCTGCTGGCGGTACGCGAGCCGGCCCAGGTGTGGATCGTCTACGCCGTCGCGCTGTGGACGGGCGTGCTCAGCACGCTGCTCGCCCCCGCCCAGAAGGCGCTCCTCCCCCAGCTCGTGGCCGAGTCGCAGCTCGTCCGGGCCAACGCCCTGCACGGGCAGAGCGGCCAGGCCGCCCGCCTGCTGGGGGCGATGGCCGGCGGGGTCGCGGTCGGCGCGGGCGGGCTGGCGGCCGTCGTGTGGATCGACGTGGCCTGCTTCGTGCTCTCGGCCCTGCTGCTGGCCGGCCTGCGGGCGCCGGGCCGGGCCGCCCCGACGTCGCGCCGGGCCGGCGGGCCGCCTGCGCCGGTGCGGGACGCGGGGGTCCGGCTGCTGGTGGCGTACATGGCGATCACGGGGCTGGGCGAGGGGATCTTCGCGACGCTGGCGGCGCCGTTCGTGGCGGACGTGCTGGGCGGTCGCGGAGAGGCGTACGGGCTGTTCCTGTCGGTGCAGGCCGTCGGCGGGATCGCCGGGGGGCTGGCCGTGGCGGCGTACCCGGGGAACGCCTCGCCCCGGGCGCTGCTGGGCTGGGGGACGGTCGTGTTCGGGGCGGTGGACCTGGCGCTGTTCGCGTACCCGCTGGCGTTACCCGCGCTGTGGCCCGCGCTCGTGCTGATCGTCGTGGCCGGCGTCCCTTCGGCGGCCGCGATGGCGGGATTCACCACCCTGGCCCAGACGGTCACCGGCGATGACCGCCGGGGTGCCGTCTTCGGCCTGCTCGGCAGCGCTCATGCGGCCACGGGGCTGCTGGGCATGGCGCTCGCGGGCGCGCTCGGCGACCGGATCGGCATCGTGGCGACGCTGTGCCTGCATGCCGGCGGGCTGGTCGCCGCGGGGGTGCTGGTCCTTCTACGGCGGCGCTGACCTGCTGTCATATGGAATTCGATATCGCACTTTTCCCGATATCGCTATTAGACATCGGCTGATCGCATCTGCTTTGCTCCTGCCCTCTGACCTGATGACGGACGACAGCAAGGACATGGCATGCGACACCTCCGCGCCCGCCGCTACCCGGCCGCGCTGCGGGCGACCGCTCTGACGATCTCCCTCCTGGCGGGCGGCACGCTGACATCGGGGACGGCCACGGCCGCCCCGGCGGCGAGCGCCGAGCGGTCGGCGCCCGTGGGATTCGCGACCGTCCAGCCCACACCGGTGGCCGCGGCCCGGGTCAAGAAGGAACTGCGCGCTCTGGAGGCGTCCTTCAAGGGCCGCATCGGCGCGTACGCCATCGACACCGCCACCGGCAGGACGGTCGCGTACCGGTCGGGCGAGCGGTTCGCGCTGCTGTCCACGTTCAAGGCGATGGCCTGCGCGGCGGCGCTGGACAGGGCCCGCACCTCCGAGCCTGGCCTGATGGACAAGGTCGTCAAGTGGACGGCCGCCGACCTGAAGCCCAACTCGCCGACCACCGAGAAGCACGTCAAGGACGGCCTGACGGTCGCGCAGCTCTGCCAGGCGACCATCACCCTGAGCGACAACACCGCGGGCAACATGGTGCTCAAGCAGATCGGCGGCCCGGCCGGGCTGACCAGGTACTTCCGCACGCTCAAGGACCCGGTCTCCCGCCTGGACCGCTGGGAGACCGAGCTGAACGACTGGACCCCCAAGGACAAGCGCGACACCACCACGCCCGCGGCCATCGCCCGTGACCTGCGCCTGGTCACGGCCGGCAACGCGCTTGACGCCAAAGACCGGGAGCGGCTCAACGCCTGGCTGGTGGCCACCGAGACCGGCGACGCGCGCATCCGCGCCGGCCTGCCCAAGACCTGGACGATCGGCGACAAGACGGGCACGAACTCGGAGATCGGCGCGGCCAACGACATCGCCGTGGCCTGGCCGTCCGGCAGGTCGGGTGCCCCGATCATCCTGGCCGTCTACACCAACCGCGAGGTCGCCGGCCTGCCCGCCGACGACACGGTCATCGCCCGGGCCGCCACGATCCTGGCCCGCGGGCTCGGCAGGCTCTGATGTCACGTCGGGGGACGAAGATCATACGCCTGGGCGCCGCGGGTGCGGCGGCGGGCGTGCTCGTGGCCGCCATCGCGATCCCGGCCGTCGGGGGCGCCGGGTTCGGGTTCGTGACGGCCGCCGGTGAGGTGAACCTCAAGCCCGCCGACCTCGCCGAGCCGCCGCCGGCCGAGGTCACGATCGTGCGGGACGCCAAGGGCGGCGAGATCGCCCGCTTCTACGAGGAGTACCGAGAGGTCGTCGGCTTCGACGAGATCTCCGAGACGATGAAGACGGCCATCGTGTCGATCGAGGACTTCCGGTTCTACGAGCACGGGGCGATCGACATCGAGGGCACGCTGCGGGCGTTCGCGACGAACCTGCAGTCGGGCCGGGTGAGCCAGGGCGGGTCGAGCATCACCCAGCAGTACGTCAAGCAGGTGCTGCTCAACTCGGCCGACACCGAGGCGGAGCGGAACGCGGCCCTGGAGGCGAGCTACGCGCGCAAGCTCAACGAGCTGCGGTACGCGATGGGGATCGAGGAGAAGTACACCAAGGACCAGATTCTCGAGAAATATCTGAACATCGCGTATTTCGGCGCCGGCGCGTACGGGGTGGAGGCGGCGGCCAAGCGCTTCTTCGGCGGGTCCGCGGCCAAGCTGACCCTGCCGCAGGCGGCCACGCTCGCGGGGGCCGTCCAGGACCCGAACGCCACCGACCCCAACCTGGGCAAGCAGCATCGCGAGCGCCTGCTGAAGCGCCGCAACGTGGTCCTGGACCGGATGGCCGAGCTCGGCAAGATCACCACCGCCGAGGCGGCCAAGGCGAAGGCCACCAAGCTCGGGTACAAGGGCACGCAGATCCCCGGCGGCTGCGAGTCCAGCAAATATCCGTACTTCTGCCTGTATGTCCGACACGAGATCCTCAGCAACCCCGACTTCGGCCGCACCGCCAAGGCCAGGCTGACGATGCTCAACCGCGGCGGCCTGACGATCAGGACGACGATCGACCCGGCCATGCAGGCCGCCGCCGACCGGGCCATCAAGCGGTACGTGCACGCCTCCGACGAGCCGGTCGCCTCCGAGGCCCTGGTGGAGCCCGGCACGGGGGCGATCAGGGCGATGGCCGCCAGCAGGCGGTACGGGAGGAGCGCGGCCCGGAACGAGATCTCGTACAACGTGGTCGCCGACGCCGCGCACGGGGGCGGCATCGGCTTCCAGCCCGGCTCCACGTTCAAGACGTTCACCCTGATCACGGCGCTGGAGGAGGGCATGAAGCTGGACGACGGCCTCACCGCCGGCGCCGGCTACCGGGCCCCGGCGTACTCGACGTTCAAGAACTGCGCGGACCAGAGCGTCGGCGACCCGACGCACACCGTCACCAACGACGAGGGCTCCCCCGGCTGGAAGACGCTGCGGAGCGGGACGTGGGACTCGGTGAACACGTTCTTCATGGAGCTGGAGGAGCGGGTCGGGCTCTGCGACACGGTCAAGACGGCCAAGTCGCTGGGCATCCGGCGGGCGGACGGGAAGAAGCTGCAGGAGTTCGAGACGTTCACGCTCGGCATCAACGAGGCGGACCCGGTGACGGTGGCGAGCGCGTACGCGGCGATCGCGGCGCGCGGCACGTACTGCGCCCCGATGGTGATCACCCACATCACGGACAGGAACGGCAAGACCACCCGCTACCGCCCGAAGTGCCGCGAGGCCCTGGAACCGGCGATCGCCGACGCGACCGCCGAGGTCCTGTCCGGGGTGTTCACGAAGGGCACGATGAGCGGAGTCGGGGGCATCGGCCGGGACGCCGCCGGCAAGACGGGCACCACGGACGACTACGCGTCGGCCTGGTTCGCCGGCTTCACCCCGGACCTGGCGGCCGCAGTCAGCCTCGGCGACCCCCGGGGATCCCAGCGTCACAAGCTGACGGGCGTGACGATCGGCGGCCGGTACTACGGGGCCGTCCAGGGGGCCAGCATCCCGGGTCCGATCTGGAAGGACACGATGATGTCGGCACTGAGGGGGGTGGAGCCGACGGCCTTCACACCGATCGACGCCGCGCGCTTCGAAGGGTGCGGCGAGGGCTGCCGCCAGGAGAAGCCGGAGGAGTCCGGCGAAGCGACCCCGGAGGTGACCCTCGGCCCGGACGACATCCTGGAATAGGTCTGCCGTCTGGGCGGCGCTCCACCGCCGGAGGCGCGAGCTCAGGCGGCGAAGCTGATGGTGGCGGGCACGCTTCGGCGGGTCATCTTCGCGTACGGGCACAGCGCGCTCGCCTGCGCGAGCAACGGGGCCGCCGTCTCGCGTTCGACTCCGGGCCAGGTCACGACGAGGTCGGCGCTCAGCTCGTAGTCGCCGTCGGCAGGGTCGCGGGCGAAGGCGACGGCTGCTTCCACGCTGATCGTCTCGGGGTCGAGGAGGTGCCGGCGGGCCAGCAGGGCGAGGACGCCGTGGAAGCAGGCGGCGTATCCGGCGGCGAAGAGCTGTTCGGGGTCCGGGCCGAGGTTGTCGTCACCCATCTCCTCGGGCATCCGCAGCTCCAGGGTGAGGCCGCGGTCGGCGGAGTCGGCCCGGGCGGAAGCTCCGGCGGTCACGGTGACACGCGTGGTGTAGAGCGGTCTGAACGTCGAGCCGCTGTAGTCGTGCTCCGGGGACAATGTCGGGTTGTTCATCGGTACACCTTTCAGTGGCACTCTGTTCTTGGGTTCCAGCAAATTAAGACCGGATGGCGCGGCGTGTTGTGACAGGCCGATCCGGCTTTCCGCCTGCGTGAGCGTTCGAACGGGTTGACGATCCCCATGAGGTCGCGCTCACGTGCCGTGAGTGCGACGACGGCGGTCGCGTACGCGTAGCAGGGCCTTGACGACCTCGCCGGTCCACAGGATGGCCGAGCCGACGGCCAAGCAGGTCATCCACTGCCCGAAGGTGAGATCGGTGGTGGTGAAGAAGCCGTGCAGGGCGTCCAGTTCGACGATGAGCAGCAGCAAGGCGACCACCGCCAGGGTGGCGAGCAGCGGGTTGACGTTGTGCAGGGTCTCGCGGTGGAACAGGCTGCGGGTGGGGTGGCGGACGGTGAGCAGGTTGAACGCCTGGAAGAAGACGAACGTGACGAGCGCCATCGTGCCCGCGACACTGGCCTGGCCCACGGCAGGGGCGGGCCCCGGGGCCCAGACGAGCACGGCGGCGGTGCCGGTCGCCATGATGGCGCTGGTCAGCAGGATGCGGATGAGACGCTCACGGGTGAGGATGGCTTCGCGCGCGGGGCGGGGTGGCCGCCTCATCGCGTCCGGGCTGACCGGGTCCACGCCGAGGGACATCGCGGGCGGGCCGTCCATGACGAGGTTGACGAAGAGGATCTGCAGGGCGGTGAACGGGGCGCCGCCGGCGATGCCGGTCAGCGAGGTGATCAGGAACGTCAGGACGAAGCCGAGCGCGGTGGAGAGCTGGAAACGGGTGAACTTGACGATGTTGTCGTAGACGCCGCGCCCCTCGCGTACGGCGCCCACGATGGTGGCGAAGTTGTCGTCGGTCAGGACCATGGTCGCCGCCTCCTTGGTCACCTCCGTCCCGGTCAGGCCCATGGCGACACCGATGTCCGCCTTGCGTAGCGCGGGGGCGTCGTTGACTCCGTCGCCGGTCATCGCGACCACGTCGCCGCGGGCCTGCAGGGCACCGACGATGCGCAGCTTGTGCTCGGGTGAGACCCGGGCGATCACGCCGATGTCGTCCAGGCGGCGGGCCAGCTCGGTGTCGTCGGAGATCTGGTCGAGCTCGGCGCCGGTGACGGCTTGCCCGGGGATGTCCAGGTCGCGGGCGATGGCCGCGGCCGTCACCGCGTGATCACCGGTGATCATGCGGACCCGGATGCCCGCTTCGTGGCACTGCTCGATGGCCTGCCGTGCCTCCGGGCGGGGCGGGTCGACGATGCCGACCAGGGCGATCAGGACGATGCGGTCCAGCAACTCCTTCGCGTCGTCGCCGGTGTCGAACCCGTCGGCGGGGAAGTCCTGGCGGCCCACGGCCAGCACCCGGCGGCCCTGTTCGGCGAGGGTCGCGTTCTCCTCGTCGTGGCGTCGCCGGGCCTGCGGGTCGAGCTCGGCGACGCCGTCCGGGCCCAGCTGGTGGGTGGCACGTGCGGCCAGGACGTCCGGCGCGCCTTTGACGAAGCAGCGCACGACCGGCCGGCCGTCGTCGTCCGTCCAGTGGTGGAACGTGGCCATGAACTTGTGGTCGGCGTCGAAGGGGATCTCCGCCAGGCGCGGGTGCCGCCGGCGCAGGGCCGTGACGTCGATGTCGCCCTTCTCGGCGAGCACCACCAGGGCGGCTTCGGTGGGGTCGCCGACCACCTCTTCCTCGTCGCGGAGCACGGCGTCGGTACAGAGCGCCATCGCGAGTAACGCCTGGTCCAGGGTGGGAGGTGGCGGGAGGCCGTCCGTGGAGCGGATCCGCCCGTCGACGGCGTAGCCGTGACCGGAGACGGTGAAGCGCCGCTGCGCGAGGACGAGCTCGCGGGCGGTCATCTGGTTGAGGGTCAGCGTGCCGGTCTTGTCGGTGCAGATCTGCGAGGTGCTGCCGAGGGTCTCCACCGAGGACAGCCGCTTGACGATGGCTCCGCGGCGGGCGAGCCGGTCGGTGCCCATGGCCAGCGTGAACGCCACGACCGCCGGCAGCCCCTCGGGGATGGCGGCCACCGCCAGCGAGACCGCGGTGACGAACAGCACGCCGAGCTCCTGTCCGCGCACCAGTCCGAGCACGACCACGATGACGACCACGACGGCGGAGATGAGGGCCAGGGTCCGGCTGAGCACGCTGATCTGCCGTTGGAGCGGGGTCGGGACCGGCTTGGCCGTGGCGAGCAGGCCAGCGATCCGGCCGGTCTCGGTCGCCATGCCGGTGGCGGTGACCAGCATCTCGCCCCGCCCGCGGGTGACCGAGGTGTTCATGAACAACGCGTTCGTCCGGTCACCCAGCGGCGCCCCCTCCTCGACCTGGCCGGCGGCGGACTTGGCGACCGGCTGGGCCTCCCCGGTCAGCGCCGCCTCCCGTACCTCCAGCGCGGACGACGACAACAGCCGCCCGTCCGCCGGCACCCGGTCTCCGGCCTCGACGACCACCACGTCACCGGGAACCAGCTCCTTGGCGTCCAGCCGGGCGAGCCGGCCGTCGCGCCGCACGGTGGCGGTGGTGGAGGTCATCCTCCGCAGCGCCTCCAGCGAGGCTTCGGCGCGGGACTCCTGAACGAAGCCGATGGTGGCGTTCAGCAGCACGACCACGGCGATCGCGAGCGGGGTCTCCCAGTCCCGCGAGATCACCAGGCTGACCGCGGCGGCGACCAGCAGGATCAGGATCATCAGGTCCTGGAATTGGCGCAGGAACGCCCGCCAGCGCGGCTCGCGGGCCGCCTCCCGCAGTTGGTTGGGGCCGTACCGCTCGAGCCGGTGTGCCGCTTCGCCGGTCGACAGACCGTCCTCCGGCGCCGCCTGAAGCCGCAAGGCGACATCGCCCGCCGGCAGCGCGTGCCACGGCACCTGATCCGGTTCGATCATGCGGTCATCCTCCGTTGCTGCGTGACCGTCTCCCGGCCGGCACCGCGTCTCCACCCTGGTGAAGTGCCGGAACAGCTGATGGGAACCCGACGACCATCGGCCGTCCCGCGCACCCGCCGGGATGGGGGGAACTCCGCCCCCTGCTATGACCGAACGACCGAGCCGGTTGTGACAGACAGATCCTTCCGTCCGAGTGACGTGCAGGCGCCGGCCGACGCTAGCCGGTCTCCGGGAAGTCGCCCGGCGGCGGCATGTAGATGTGACGGTGCGTGTAGAGCAGCCCGTCATCCGCCTCCCCGGCCACCGCGAACGGATCCACCGGGCAGTTGTGGTACTCGACCGGCATCGCCTCACCGACCTCCAGGAACCAGATCATCCCCGTGATCCCGCACCTCGTCCTCGCCCGCGTCGGGCTCGATCGAACGGTACGCCCGCCGTCCCGCCGCGATGATCTCGTCGAAGTCGTCGACCAGGTAGTCGGTGCGGGTCAGGATCGAGAGCACACCACCGGCATCACCACCGGCATCACCACCGGCACTGTCCTCTTCGACGTCCGAAACATCCGCAGAAGCGGACGTGAGTTCTCGCCGGTGAGGGCGGCGTGAGCCTCGTCGTAGGCGCGCAACGCCTCCTTCAGGGCGTCGCCATCGGCCTCCTCGCCTGAGGTCCCCGTCATCGCGGCACCATCCGATGCGCACCCGTCACTCACGTACGGCCAGGACCGTCTTCGGGGGCGCCGTGCGGGACTCCAGGGCCGCGTGGACGTCGGCGACCTGGCTCAACGGCACCACCGCCGGCACCGGTTCGTTCAGCACGCCGCGGTGGAGGAGGCCGATGACCGCCGCGCTCGCCGTGGCCACCGACCGCGGGACGAGATGGGCCACCCCGCCGACGCTCAGGCCGATGACCTGGCGGGAGTTCAGCCAGGCGCCGTCGCCGGGCAGTGCCGTGTCGTCGCCGCTGGCGTCGCCGACGATCAGCAGGCGGCCGAACGGTGCCAGGTGCTCGAACGCCCGGCGCCGCAGGTCCCCGCCCACCGGGTCGACCACCACGTCCACGCCGCGCCCGCCGCTCAGCCGCCTGAGGGCGTCGTCGAGGTCGGCGGCGAGGACGACGTCGGTGCACTCCGCGGGGGCCGCCGGGCGTTTGGCCTCGCTGCCGACGACGCCGATCACCTTGCGGGCCGGGTGGGCCGCGGCCATGCGGCACATGGTGCCTCCCAGGCCGCCGCCGGCGCCCAGCACCACGACGTCCTCGTCCGCCCGCAGGCGTGCCAGGTCGTGCAGCGCCATCCAGGCGGTGACGCCGTTCACCAGGGCGCCCGCGACGCGGGCCCGGTCGGCGGCCTCCGGGAGCGGCACGGCCATGGTGGCGTGCGCGACGGCGACCTCCGCGTACCCGCCGGCACGGGCGGCCCTGCCGAAGTCGTTCAGGCAGGCGCCCACGGGCCGGCCGGGCTCGAAACCGGTCACGCCGGGGCCGACCGAGCGTACGCGGCCGGTGACCTCGATGCCCGGCGTGAACGGGACCGGGAAGTCGAAGGCGCCGGCGCGGAACAGGGTGTCGACGAAGCCGACGCCGGCGTACTCCACGTCGATGGCGATCTCGCCCTCGCCCGGCGTGGGCTCCTGGACCTCCACGATCTCCAGAGCCTCGACAGGGCCGGGTTGCTTGACGACGACGGCGCGCATCATGCCCTCCGTTATCGGGATCGACATTACATTCCGACCCGCCTCAACGTACCAGCAGGAGTGATCTTGAAAGGTGGCGGGCCGCCCGGCCACCTCCCCGCCGCGGCGCCCCTGTCGGCATGATCGAGGCATGAAAGTGATCGTGATCGGAGCGACGGGGACCCTGGGCCGGGCCGTCGTCGGCGCGTTGCGACCGGCCCATCTCGTGGTGCCGGCCTCGCGGCGCGGTGAGGTGCGGGTGGATCTGGAGGACCCCGCCTCGCTCGACGCCCTCTTCGCCGCGGTACCCGACGCCGACGCGGTGGTGTGCTGCGCTGCCGGCGGGCCGCTGATCGACCTGGGTACGGCCAAGGACGCGGAGTTCGCGGCCGGGCTGCGCGGCAAGCTGCTGGGGCAAGTCGCCTTGGCCATGCGTGCCGCGCACCACCTGCGGGACGGTGGCTCGATCACGCTCACCGCGGGGACGTTCGCCGCCCCGCTGGCCGGTGGCTCGCTGGGTGCGCTGGTCAACTCGGGCCTGGAGGGCTTCGTCCGCAACGCGGCCGCCGAGCTTCCGCGCGGGCTGCGGATCAACGTGATCAGCCCGGGTTGGGTTCGGGAGACGCTGGAGGCCATGGGCACGGACGGCTCCGCCGGAACGCCTGCCGCCGAGGTCGCGCGGGCGTATGTCGAAGCCGTCGAAGGCTCCGCGCGAGGACAGACGATCATTCCCTGACGGGGGTACGGGACGCCACCGCCCCGGCTCAGTCAGCGGCGATGCGGGCGAGAGCCTGCCGGATCTCGCCCGCGGAGCGGTCAGGCCGTGGCCGCCGCGCCGCCGAGCACCGTGCGGATCTGCTTGCGGGAGGAGATGCCGAGCTTGGCGAAGACCTTGCGCAGGTGCCATTCGACGGTGTGCGGGCTGATGAAGAGCTGCGCGCCGATCTCGGGGTTCGTCAGCCCGTCACCGGCCAGGCGCGCTATCTGCGTTTCCTGGGCGGTGAGCGCGGAGGAGCGCACCTCGGCGGCGCGCTTGCGGACGGTCTCGCCGGTGGCCTGCAGCTCGCGCCGGGCGCGTTCGGCGAACGCCTCGGCGCCCATCTGGCCGAGCATCTCGTAGGCGACGCCGAGTTGCTCGCGCGCGTCGACGCGGCGGTTCTCCCGGCGCAGCCACTCCCCGTAGAGCAGCCGGGTACGGGCGAGCGTCACCCGGACCTCGGTGCTGCCGAGCCGCTCGATCGCCTCGCGGTACAGAGCCTCGGCGGCCGGTCCGGTGCTCGCCTGGGCACGCGCGCTCGCCGACGTGCCGAGGGCCCAGTCGGTGCCACTGGCCTGTGCCAGCTCGTCGATCCGCACGGCGGCCTCGGCCGCCCGGGCCGCCCGACCGCTCCGGGCGGCGGCCTCGACGAGCTCGATCAGCGACCTGATGAACGGGCCTCCGAGTTCCTGCGGGTGCTCGCAGCCTCGCTCCGCCGCGACGTACGCCTCCTCGTAGCGAGCCAGGCCGTTGTACAGCACCGCGCTCGCCCACTGGGTGGCGGCCACCACCATGCCTTCCCGCTGCAGGACCGTGTCCTGCGTGAGCGCTTCGATCGCCTGGCGCGTCGCGGCCTCCCGGCCCTTCCAGGGCTCGAGCACCAGAGCGGCGTACTGGGCGAGGAAGCGGCTGCCCGTCGCCTCACCGATCGCCTCTGCCTCGGCGACCAGCGCGTCGGCGGCGGCGAGCTCGCCGGCGAGGGCCCGGTTCGACACGCGCATGTGGAGGGCCAGCGGCAGCACCGACAGCGTCCCCGTCTCGCGGGCCAGGTCCACCAGCCTCGCCGAGAGCACCGACCAGCTGTCGAAGTCCCAGACGTTGTGGGCCACGCGGCAGGCGAACGGGAGCCAGCCCAGTCCCTCGTCCCTGGAGACCCCTCCGTCGCGGAAGTCCTCCAGGGCCCGCAGGATCATCGGCACGCCCGCCGGGAACCCCTCGGTGGCCACCACGGCCGCGCCGTCCAGGAGCAGATCGTTGCGCCCTGGTGGCGGACCCGGCGGTGCGGCCAGCACCGCCTTGGCGACGTCCACGACCTGAGCGCCGCTCGGCAGGTGGCCGGCCGTCATGGCCGCGTTCAGCGCGTCGCGGTAGGTCTCGCGGGCCAGACCGGTGTCCAGCGGCTCCAGGCGCTTGCCGGCTTTGAGCAGCAGCGGCAGGGCGGCGCCGGCACTGGTGGAGGCGCACACGATCTGACCGCGCAGCAGGTCGGCCTGGGCCCGTTCGCGCTCGTCCAGGGGGCTGAGCTCGGCCGCGTCCAGCAACTCGAGCGCGGCGTCGTACCCGCCGGCCTGATACTTGGCCCGCGCCGCCGCCAGCGCCCTGGCCCCGCGGCGGGCGGAATCGGGGGTCAGCTCGGCCGCCCGCTCCAGGAACGCGGCCGCCGCCGCGACCCCGCCGCGCGCCTGCGCCCGATCGGCCGAGCGCTCCAGCTCGGCGGCAACCGTCTCATCCGGGCCGGTCATCGAGTTGGCCAGATGCCACGCGCGGCGGTCGGGATCGGTCTGCGGATCGGTCGCGTCGGCCAGCGCGCGGTGCACGTGCTGCCGGTCCTGCGGGGCCGCCACCCGGTAGGCCGCCGAGCGTACGAGGGGATGGCGGAACCGGACGCGGGTCCCGATGGTGATCAGCCCCGCCGCCTCGGCCGGCGACGCGGCGGAGGCGTCGATGCCCAGCGACTCGGCCGCGCGGGTCAGCAGGGTCACATCGCCTATCGGTTCGGCCGCCGCGATGAGCAGCAACTGCTGCGTCTCGGCCGACAGCGACTCGACGCGGCGCAGGAAGCTCTGCTCGATCTGGCCGGCCAGCGGCCGCGCGTCCGGACGCCCGAACCCGCCGGCCAGCTCCGCCGGCGTCAGTCCCCGGGGCAGCTCCAGCAGGGCCAGCGGGTTGCCCTGCGTCTCGGCGACGATCCGGTCCCGGACCCGCTCGTCCAGCCGCCCGGGCGTCACGGAGTCCAGCAGCGCGCGGGCGTCGATGTCGCTCAACCGGCCCACCGCCAGCTGCGGCAGCCCCACCAGCTCGGTCTCGAGGCTGGAGTCGCGCACGGCGAGCACCAGCCCGATCGGCTCGGCGAGCAGCCGCCGCGCGACGAAGGCGAGCGTCTGCGCGGAGACCCGGTCCAGCCACTGGGCGTCGTCGATCAGACAGACCAGCGGCTCCTTCTCCGACACCTCGGCGAGCAGGCTGAGCACGGCCAGCCCGACCAGGAAGCGGTCCGGCGGATGTCCCGCGCTCAGGCCGAACGCGGTTTGGAGCGCGTCGCGCTGCGGGCCGGGCAGGCGAGCGAGATGGTCCAGGAACGGGGCGCACAGCTGGTGCAGCCCGCCGAAGGCCAGCTCCATCTCCGACTCGACGCCGGCCGCCCGGGCGATGCGGCAGCCGGACGCGCTGCCGCGCGCGAATTCCAGCAGCGCCGTCTTGCCGATGCCGACCTCGCCGCGTACGACCATGACCGCGCTGCGGCCGGCCTGCACGGTCCCCACCAGCCGGTCCAGCGTCTCGCACTCGATCAGCCGGCCACGCAGCTGCGGCCTGGGATCCCTGCCGATCACCAGGACCGCCCGACCGGCACGCCGGCCGCGACAGGGGCGCTGTCGCGGCTCATGTGTTCATCCGTCCCGGTGTATCGCCGCTCGGCCGAGGACTCGGAGGAGATCATGGGCTTCCACATCTGTCAGGGTTCGACAAATCGACGCAGCGCACAGGTCGGTGCGCGAGTGGGAGCCGTGCCGACGACCGGGTCAGGCATCGTTCCCTCGAAAAGGTGCGCACGACAAATGGAAGCAGGCGCGGTGAGCTGCGGTCGAGGCAGAACCACAGGCAGAAGTACGCAACGGCTCCACCCCTCGCCCGGGGACGAGGGAGCGGCGAGGGGTCCGGAGCTATCGGCGGGCTACAGCTTGGTGTAGCAGGGCCCGTCGAACGTGTGCGCCTGCGCCGTGGGCCCCACGAAGAAGTCCTTCACCGTGGTGACCCCCGTGGTCGCCTTGTCGTCCACCTTGTTGATCAGGGTCTGCCGGAACACCGAGGCGCCCGTGGCGTCCGCGTAGTTGCCGGCCTCCGGGGGCAGCATGCCCTCGTAGTCGACCGTCTTCAGCGTCTTGACCGCCGCCAGCAGACCCTTCCGGCTGACGTCCCCGCCGGCCACCATCTGGTCCAGGGCCGCCTTCAGCGGGTACGCCCACGCCCAGCCCGACGTGTAGCCGTCGTTGGGGGTGACGCCGGGCAGCGCGTCGCGCATCGCCTTGTGGCCGGGCGTGTCGGCGTCCCAGGGACGGCCGGGGGCCGACTGCTCGTACAGGGCCTTCAGCGCCGGTGCCGCCGGCGACTGCAGGAGGGCGGGGTTCCAGGTGGGGCCGGTGCCGATGAAGCGGCCCTTGTAGCCGGCCGCGGCCGTCTGGCCGACGATCGTGGCGGCGTCCGCGGGGCCCGTCGTCAGGATGACCAGGTCCGGCTTGTTCTTGGTGATCTCCGTGATGGCCCGGCCCTGCTCGGTCGCGCCCGTCGGGGTCTCGACGCTGGTGAACTTCAGGCCGTTGCGCTCGGCGGCGAACTTGGCGCCGGCCGCGGCGTCGGCGCCGTAGTCGCCCGCCAGGTGGACGGCCATGACCGACTTCGGCTTGTACGTGTCCATCGCGTAGTCCACCGAGTTCATGGCCTCCACGCAGTAGTTGGAGCCGGTCTCGATGATGACGTCCTCGAACTCCCAGGCCGAGGTCCAGGAGGCGGGGGCCGCGACGATGTTGTTGGCCTTGAGGTCGCCGATGATGGCCGCCGTCGTCGGCGAGCCGAGCGTCTGGGCCAGCCCGAGCACCTGGTCCTTGATCTCGTTGTAGACCTGCCGGTGCACCTCCGGGTTGTACTTGTTGTCCTTGACGTACCTGGTGACGTCCACCTCGTACTTGCCGCCGATGCCGCCCGCCTTGTTGACGCGGGCCCAGAACGCCTTCTGGGCGTCGGTGATCGGTACGGCCAGCGCGGCGAAGGGGCCGGAGGTCAGGTCGGAGACCGTGCCGAGGTAGATGCAGCCCTTCTTGGTGTCGACGGCTGAGGGGCAGGGTTCGGCGGTGACGCCTGGAGCCTGCGCGGCGGCGCCCTCACCGCCCTGATCGTCCCCCCGGAAGACACCGCATGCGGACAGCAGGGCCATTATGGCGATAAATCCGGTTGCGGAGCGACTCTTCATCGCAACCCTCCTAGTACGAGAACGGCCAGGACTTCCAGTAGTTGCGAACCCGGATCCACAGGCCGAACAGGCCCCGTGGCTCGAAGATGAGGAACAGCACGATCAGCAGCCCGTACAGGACGGTCTCGACCTGGAACACGTTCGGCGTCTGCGTCGTGTCCCCGCTGATGAACGGCACCAGCGCGGGCAGCGACCGGGTCACCGGCTGCAGCAGCGAGATGAACAGCGCGCCCGCGATCGCCCCGGACACCGTCGCCACCCCGCCGATCAGCACCATCGCGATGAACTGCACCGACAGCAGCAGGTTGAACGACCCGGGCTCCACGTAGCCGGAGATCGTGTACAGCAGGCCGCCCGCGCACCCCGCGTAGAACGACGAGATGCCGAACGCCAGGACCTTGTAGCGCGTCAGCGGCACCCCGATCACCGCGGCCGCGATGTCCCGGTCGCGGATGGCGGCGAAGGCGCGGCCGATGCGGGAGCGGGCCAGGTTGCGGGCGGCCACGGCGAAGACGATGAGCAGCGCCAGCATGAGCGTGTAGAGCAGCTGCTCCTTGGTGCCGAGCGGGCCGTCCTGGTCCAGGCGCACGCCGAACAGCTGCGGGACCGCCGCCTCCCGGCCGACCCCGGGGCCGCCGGTGAGCTCCTGCCACTCCTTGAAGATGTGCTCGCCCAGGAAGACCAGGCCGAGCGTGACGACGGCCAGGTAGAGGCCGCGCAGCCGGGTGGCCAGCGGCGCGACCAGCACCCCGGCCGCCGCCGCGACGAGTCCGGCGGCGGGCAGCCAGATCCACAGCTCGGCGATGCCGTAGCCGAGGTTCTCGCCGTCCACGGGGCCGGACAGCGCGGCGGCCGTGTACGCGCCGATGGCGACGAAGAAGGCGTGCCCGAGCGAGACCTGCCCGGCGTACCCGGTGACGATGTTCAGCCCGATCGCGCCGATGGCCAGCACGTACGCCCCCGCCAGCACCTCCAGCGACCGGTCCTGCAGCAGCACCGACAGCCCGAACGCCAGCACCACGAGGACCAGCGTCGACACCCGCTTGGCCCGGGTGTCGAGCAGCGCCATGTCCTGGGCGTAGGAGGTGTAGAGCAGCGGCCGCCCGCGCACCTTTCGTGACCGGCCGGCCGGTATGTCGGGCGCGGCGGACGCCGCCGCGGAGCGCGTCTCGGTCATACCCGCTCGACCTCCCGGGTCCCGAACAGCCCGTACGGCCTGACCAGCAGGACGATCAGCATCACCACGTACGGCGACACGACCGCGAAGTTCTGCCCCAGCCACGGCGCGAACTCCCCCTGGTACGACTGGAACAGCGACTCCACCACCCCGACGACCAGCCCGCCCACCACGGCACCCCCGAGCGAGTCGAGCCCGCCCACGATGATCGCCGGCAGCGCCTTCAACGCGATCACCCAGGTCATCTGCTCGATCCCCTGCCCGGTGCCGACGAACATCCCGGCGATCGCCGCCAGGAACCCGGCCAGCCCCCACGACAGCGCGAACACCGCGCCCACCGAGACCCCCTGCGCGAGCGCGATCTCCTGGTCGAAGGCCGCCGCCCGCATGGCCAGGCCGTAGCGGGTGTAGCGGAAGAACGCGAACAGCAGCGCCACCAGCACGGCGGTGACCAGCATCATGGCCAGCCAGCGCGACTGCACGACCAGCGGCCCGAGCGAGACCTGCGTGAACCCCCACGGGTCACCGACCTGGCGCACGTCGCGGCCGATGAAGCCGTTCACCACCACCCGCACGACCACGTCGATGCCGAGCGTGATGATCGCCACGACGAAGACCGGCCGGCCCACCATCGGCCTGATCGCCACCCGCTCGACGACCAGCGCCACGCCGGCGATGAGCAGCGCCGACAGCAGGACGGCCGGGTAGAAGCCGGTCACCGCGGCCAGGTAGCTGACGGCGACCCCGCCGGCCAGCATGAGGGCGGGCTGCGCGAAGCTGATCACCCTTGTGGCCTTGTAGATGATCACGAAGCCGAGCGCGAGCAGCGCGTACACCGAGCCGTTGCCCAGGCCCCTGATCACCGACTCGAGCAGCCCCTTCACCGGCTGTACATCCCTTCGACCAGGTCCTCGAAGAGCTTGGCGATGGCCGAGCGCTTGACCTTCTGGGTGGCGGTCAGCTCGCCGTCCTCGTGGTCGAGCTCCTTCGGCAGGAACGCGAACCGCTTGACCTGCTCGACCCGGGCGAACCGCTCGTTCACCCCGGTCACGATCCCCTGGACGAGCTCCCGCACCTCCGGTTTCTCCGACAGGTCCCGGTAGGTGGTGTACGGCAGGCCGCGCCGCCGCGCCCAGTCCCCCACCGTGTCCAGCTCGATCCCGATCAGCGCCACCAGGTACGGCCGCTGGTCCCCGATCACCACGGCCTCCTTGACGTACGGCGAGGCCTTCAGCGCGTTCTCGATCTCGCTGGGCGCCAGGTTCTTGCCGCCGGCCGTGATGATGATGTCCTTCATCCGGTCGGTGATCCGCACGTGCGTGCCCTCGACGAACTCGCCCACGTCGCCGGTGTGCAGCCAGCCGTCCTCGTCCAGGACGTCCTTCGTGGCGCGGGGGTTGCGCCAGTAGCCGGCGAAGTTCCCGGGGTGCCTGGTCATGATCTCGCCGGTGGCCTCGTCGATCTTCAGCTCGATGCCGGGGTGCGGCTCGCCGACCGTGCCCAGGCGGATCCGGCCAGGGCGGTTGGCGGTGGCGATCGCGGTGTTCTCGCTCATGCCGTACACCTCGTGCATGGGCACCCCGATGCCCATGTAGAACTTGAGCACGTCGGGCGCGATCGGCGCGGCCCCGGAGGCGGCGTAGCGCACCCGCCGCATGCCGAGCCGCTCGCGCAGCGAGCGGTAGCAGAACACCCAGCCCAGCGCGTACGCCATCCGCGTGCCGGACGTGTGCCGCCCGCCCGTGCGCACCAGCGTGTCGCCGATCCGGTCGGCCGCCCGCAGCCAGAACCTGGTGACCGCCCGCTTGACCGGCGACGCCGACTCCAGCCTGATGTTGACCTGGGCCAGGACCTTCTCCCAGATCCGCGGCACCCCGAACAGGATCGTCGGCTGCACCTCCCGCAGGTTGGCCTGGACGGTGTCGATGGACTCGGCGAAGTTCACCTGCACCCCGGCCGCCGCGTTGAACCACACCGTGAACGCGCGCTCGGCCACGTGGCACAGCGGCAGGTAGGACAGGGCGAGGTCGCGTTCGGCGGGCGGCGGCGAGGTGAAGCCGCCGCCTTCGACGAGCGTGCGCACGGCGAACTCGACGTTCCCGACGGTGAGCATCACGCCCTTGGGCGGCCCGGTGGTGCCGGAGGTGTAGATGAGCGTCATCACGTCGCCGGGCTCGACCTCGGCCATGCGGCGCTCCACGGTGCCGGGGTGCGCGGCGCGGTGCTCGGCACCCAGGGCGAGCAGCTCGGGCCAGGACATCAGGACGTCGTCGTCGTAGCGGCCGCGGATGCCGCGCGGCTCCAGGTAGACGATATGCCGCAGGTCGGGGCACTCGTCGAGGACGGCCAGGGCTTTGTCCACCTGCTCCTGGTCCTCGGCGATAAGGATCTTTGCGCCGGAGTCGCCCAGCAGGTAGGCGACCTCGGCGGGCGGGTTGGTGGGGTAGAGGCCGACCGTGATGCCGCGCACGGCGACCGTGCCGAGGTCGGCGTAGAGCCATTCGGGCCGGTTCTCCGAGTGCACGGCCACCCGGTCGCCGGGCTCGACGCCGAGCGCGAGCAGGGCGTGCGCGACCAGCTCGACCTGCGTCCAGTACGCGGCCCAGGTGACCTCCTGCCAGATCCCGAGGTCCTTGTGCCGCATCGCGACGGCCTCGGGGGCGGTCCTGGCCCGCTCACGCACCCTCGTGACGATCGTCGCCGTCGTCACGCCCTCGGTCCGCACGCTCATGCCGTCCCTCCCAGGTACGCCTCGATGACCGCCGGATCGCGCTGGACCTCGGCCGGGCTGCCGAGCGCGACCGGGCGTCCGAAGTCGAGCACGAGCACCCGGTCGGCCAGGTCCATGACCAGCGCCATGTCGTGGTCCACGAGCACGACGGGGATGCCCAGCTCGTCGCGGATGTCCATGACGAACCTGGCCATGTCCTCGGTCTCCTCCAGGTTCATGCCGGCCACGGGCTCGTCCAGCAGGAGCAGCCGGGGCTCCATGGCCAGCGCGCGGCCGAGCTCGACCCGCTTCTGCACCCCGTACGGCAGCAGCCGCACGGGATGGCGGCGCCACGCCTCCAGCTCCAGGAAGTCGATGATGTCCTCGACCTTCGCGCGGGCGGCCAGCTCGGCCCGCCTGGCGCGGCCGTACCAGAGCAGCGCGGACAGCGCGCCGTAGCGGAAGTGGTGGTGGCGGCCGAGCATCAGGTTGTCCAGCACCGTCAGGTTGTGGAACAGCTCCACGTTCTGGAACGTCCTGGCCAGGCCCATGGCGGCGATCTCGTGCGGGCGCCTGGTCAGCAGGTCCGCGCCGAGGAACGTGACCCGGCCGCTCTGGGGCCGGTAGACGCCGGACAGGACGTTGAAGATCGAGGTCTTGCCGGCGCCGTTCGGTCCGATGACGGCCAGCAGCTCCGCCTGGCGCACCTCGAAGGAGACTCCGTCGATGGCCTTCACCCCGGCGAAGCTCAAGTGCACGTCGTCAAATGTCAGGAGAGCCATCGTTTTCTCCGCTTGTAGTGCTTGACCTCGCGGAACGAGCGGACGGCCCCCAGGTAGAACTCCTTGATGTCCTCGTCGGCGAGCAGCTCGCGCGCCGGCTTGTCCATCACGATCTTTCCGGTCTCCATGACGTAGCCGTGGGAGGCGATGGACAGGGCCATCGTGGCGTTCTGCTCGACCAGCAGGACCGTGGTGCCCTGCCGGTTGATCTCGACGATGAGGTCGCGGACCTGGCCGACCAGCGACGGCGCCAGGCCCAGGCTGGGCTCGTCCAGCAGCAGGTATTTCGGGTCCGCCATGAGGGCGCGGCCGACGGCCAGCATCTGCTGCTCGCCGCCCGACAGGTAGCCGGACACGCTCCTGCGCCGCTCGCGCAGCACCGGGAACAGGTCGTAGACGCGCTGCAGCTGCGAGTCGCCCGCGGTGTGGCCGCCGACCCTGAGGTTCTCCTCGACGGTCAGCTCCGACAGGATGCGGCGGCCCTCCATCACCTGGCTCACCCCGCGCCGGACGATCTGGGCCGGCCTGAGGTGGTGGATGGGCTTGCCCTCCAGCGTGACGCCGCCCTTGGTGACCTCTCCGTCGTGCACGTCGAGTAGCCCCGACAGCGCCCGCAGCAGGGTCGTCTTGCCCGCGCCGTTCGCACCGAGCAGCGCCACGATCGACCCGGGCGGGACGCTGAGGCTGACGCCGCGCAGCACGAGCATCACGTCGTCGTAGACGACCTCGAGGTTGCGTACCTCAAGCACGCGCGGCTCCTCGGGATGGTGTGGCCTATGTCACTCCCCCGATGAGGCCAATGTCCACGCTTGCCCGGCGCGCCACAAGAGGCCCGGCCGAAATTCGAACGAGACTCTGGTCCTAGGATTTCTGGTATGGCAATTTGTGAGCATCTTTCCACGTCCGACGACCCGACCGCGAAGACTCCGGCCGGCTGCGAGGAGTGCCTGGCCTCTGGCGGCCGCTGGGTCCACCTGCGGCGCTGCCTGGAGTGCGGCCACATCGGCTGCTGCGACTCCTCGCCGTCCAAGCACGCCACCGGCCACTTCCACGCGACGGGCCACCCGGTCGTCCAGTCCTTCGAGCCCGGCGAGAGCTGGCGGTGGTGCTTCGTGGACAGCCAGATGGCCTGACGCCGGCGGATCGCCTCATTGGACGAAGGGCCTAACGCTCGAGGATCGCTTCCTCGAAGTCGAGCTGGGCCATCACCTCGCGCAGCACCTCGTCCTCGAGCCGGCGCTCGTCGCGCAGCCGGACGAACACCTGACGCTCGGCCTGCAGCATGTCGCGGCGCAGGCGGCGGTAGAGCGAGCTGGGGGTCTCCGCGCCGCCGGCGCCGGTGCCGCCGCCCAGGCGCTCCCACGCGCTCAGGGAGCGCCGCCACGACTTCTCCTTGAGCTGGTCGACGACCTGTTTCTGGATCTCGTCGGGCTCGCTCCCGAGCTGGGCGACCAGCCGGTCCAGCTCCGCCAGCCCCGCCTCCAGCGCCGCCTGCTGGGCCGCCGCCTCGGCCAGGCGGTCTTCGTACCGCTCCTGCTCGCTCGACACGCGCAACCGCCTGATCAGCGCGGGGAACGTGGTGCCCTGGATGAGCAGCGTGCCGATCACGGTGGTGAACGTCAGGAACAGCAGCATCGCCCGATCGCGCTCGGGCACCTCCGGCGGGATGGCGAACGCGGCGGCCAGCGACACCACGCCCCGCATGCCCGCCCACCCCAGGATCACCGTCTGCGGCACCGTCGGCCGCCGGTCGCCCTTACCCAGCACCTTGATCAGGTAGGTCACCGAGAACACCCACACGAACCTGCTGACGATCGTCACCCCCAGCACCGCCGCCGCGTAGCCGGCGACGTGCCAGGGGCTGTAGCCGGTGATGCCCTCGACCACGGTCACGAGCTGCAGCCCGATCAGCGCGAACACGATCGCTTCGAGGAAGAAGTCGGTGACCCTCCACACCGCGTCGGACACCAGCCGCGTGCCGAACCCCCGCAGGTGCATGCGGTTGCCCAGGTAGAGGCCGACGATCACGACCGAGATGACGCCGGAGGCGTGCACGGACTCCGCCGTGAGGTAGGCGGCGAACGGGATCAGCAGCATCAGCGTGTTCTCGACCAGCGAGTCGCGGGTGCGCTGGAACAGCCAGGCGAAGACGAACGCCAGCGCCAGCCCGATCGCCACCCCGCCGGCGGCGGCGAGCACGAACTCGCCCAGCCCCTCCCACAGGCTCACGGCCCCGCCCACGGCCGCCCCGATGGCCACCCGGTAGAGCGTCAGCGCGGTGGCGTCGTTGAACAGGCTCTCGCCGATCAGAATGGTCAGCGACGTGCGCGGCAGGCCCAGCCGCCGCCCGACCGCCACGGCGGCCACCGCGTCGGGCGGGGCGATGATGGCGCCGAGCGCGAACGCGAGCGCGAGCGGCAGGTCGGGCAGCAGCAGGTGGACGACCAGCCCGACGACGGCCGTGGTGAACACCACCAGCCCGACCGACAGCAGCCCGACGGCCCGCTTGACGTCACGCAGGCGCAGGTAGGAGCTGTCGAGCGCGGCGGAGTAGAGCAGCGGCGGCAGGAAGACGTAGAGCACCAGCTCCGGGTCCAGCGGCACGGCCGGCACCAGCGGCGAGACCAGCAGCCCCGCCGCCACCAGCAGGAGCGGGGCCGGCCAGCCCTTGCGCCGTGCGACGGCCGTCACGCCGATCGCCCCACCGGCCATCAACAGCAGTTGCAGGCCCATGGTCGGATTCACCCACGCTCCTCCCGCCCGAGCCCCGTCCTGTCAGGGGCGATCGATCAGGTCCGGATCGATCGTCCCGCGGTGAGCGTACCGTCCGGGCGGAAGCGCGTGGTCACCACTCCCTGCGGTCGCTTCTCTCGTGGTAGTCGGGCTGCTCGGGGCGCAGGCGCTCGCCCGTGGAGAACATGGGGTCCCCGGCGTACGAACGCGGCAGGTTCGGGTCGGGCTGCTGTTGCTGGTACTGCTCCTGCCGGCCGAGGGCCAGCAGCGGGTCCACCGGGTTGGGCGGGGTCTGGTAGGGGCCGTAGTCGTCGTGGACGGGCTGCGGCGGCTGCTGGGGGGCCGAGCGGCGGCGGCCCGCACCCGGGATGCCGTGCATGGGCGTGCCCAGGCCCGCCGCGCTCGCCTGCGGCTGGGGCTGGGGCTGGGGCTGAGGCTGGGGTTGCGACTGCGGCTGCGGCTGGTAGGCGTCGGGGCGCCGGCCGCCGTACGGGTCCGAGGGGTAGGGGTCGGGCGGGTACTGGTCGGGCCGCTGCTGGTACGGGTCGGCGGCCTGGGACGGGAAGCCGAGCGGGTCGGTGCTCAGCGGCGCCTGGCGGCGCTGGTCGCCGGGCATCTGGTAGACGGGCTCGCTGTCGACGTACTGGGGGCCGGTGAACGGCTCGGGCGGGGGCGGCTGGGTGTAGTGGGGGCCGCTGAGCGGGTCGGCGGTGTACTGCGGGCCGCTGAAGGGATCGCCGGTGTACTGGGGACCGCTGAAGGGGTCGCCGGTGTACTTCGGCTGGGGGCCGGTCGCGTCCACGTACTGGGGGCCGGTGAAGGGGGTCCGGGGCTCGCCGTACGCGGGGGTGGTGTCCCGGGGGGCCGCGGTCTCACCGTACGCGGGGGCTGGGTCCCTGGGGGCAGTGGTCTCGCCGTACGAGGCCACCAGCTTGTCCTGGTGGGCGGGGGCGCCCCGGGCCACGAGGACGTCGCTGGGCGACAGGGCCGCCGTGGGCCGCTCGTCCAGCTGCGGCGGGGGCGGTTGCTGGGAGTGCTGGGCCGGCCGGTGATATTGGCCGGTGCCCGGGATGACCTCGGTGCCGGGATCGTGCGCGGGCACGGCGGGCTGCTCGCCCGTGGCCTCCGCGAACCCCTCGTCGAGCGTGTCGAGCAGCCGGCCGACGTCTTCCATCGGCATGCGGAAGCTCGCTGTGCACATCTCGCCGCGCCACAGGCTGAGGACCAGCGTTCCCTCATGCCACGTGACGCGGAGGCACCGCTCCTGACCTCGTGCATCGAAGAAGACTTCGCCGAACGACGGCAACGGGACAACTTCCGACATGGCAGACATACTGCTTTAACCAGCCTTTATTCGTCCACTCAACCCCGGAAAACCCTACTGAACCGGCCTTCCCATTCACACCGGGAACCCCTGCGGTCACGCCCGGTGAGGACAGGTTGGAGTTCCGATCGCCCAGTGTGCCACGCAACCCGCCGAGAGGGTCCGGGAACGCCGGGATGCGTCTGGCCGATCACACCGCGTTCGGCACGACGACCCTGGAATGCGGGTAGCGTTTACTGCCGTGCCGGACTCCCATCTCCCGCCAGTGGACGAACTGCTCAGCATCGCGGTCAACGCTCTCGGAGGGAGCGAACGGCAGGGCCAGGTCACCATGGTCCAGGCCGTGCAGAAGGCCATCGACGACGAGGAGCATCTGGCCGTCCAGGCGGGCACGGGGACCGGCAAGTCGCTGGCGTACCTCGTGCCCTCCATCCGCCACGCGATGGACAGCGACACCCCCGTCGTGATCTCCACGGCCACCATCGCGCTGCAGCGCCAGCTCGTCGACCGCGACCTGCCCCGGCTGTCCGAGGCGCTGGCCAAGGAGCTGCCGCACGAGCCGACGTTCGCGATACTCAAGGGCCGCCGCAACTACCTGTGCCGCTACAAGGCGACGGCGGGCTGGCCCGAGGAGGACGAGCAGGACCAGCTGTTCGACCCGCGCGAGGTGAGCGCGACCGGGCGCATGGTGCAGCGCATCCAGGAGTGGGCCGAGGAGACCGAGACCGGCGACCGCGACGAGCTGGTGCCCGGGGTGAGCGAGCAGGCGTGGCGGCAGTTCTCGGTGAGCGCCCAGGAGTGCCTGGGCGCCACGCGCTGCCCCAGCGGCGCCGAGTGCTTCGCCGAGCTGGCCAGGGCGCGGGCGGGCGAGGTCGACGTGGTGGTGACCAACCACGCGCTGCTGGCCATCGACGCCATGGGCGACCTGCCGGTGCTGCCCGAGCACGAGGTCGTGGTGGTCGACGAGGCCCACGAGCTGGTCGACCGGGTGACGTCGGTGGTGACCAGCGAGCTGTCGGAGGCGTCGGTCATGCTGGCCGTACGCCGGGTCGGCCGGCTGATCGACCAGCCCGTCGCCGACCAGCTCATGGAGGCCGGCGAGGACCTCAAGGCGCTGCTGGCCGCCGCGCCGCCCGGCCGCATCGACGAGCTGCCCCAGGTGCTCGGCCTGACCCTCCAGCTCATCCGCGACACGGCCTGGCGCTGCATCACGGCCATGGGCCCGCGCAACGCCGACAAGGACGACCCGGACAAGGCGGGGCAGCGCAAGGCGGCGTTCACGGCGCTGGACGAGGTGCACGACACGGCGGTGCGCATGCTCGACGCCTACGGGCACGCCTCCGAGGCCGACCGGGCCGAGGTGGTCTGGCTCGACGCGGGCACCGACCGGCGCCCGCCGATGTTGCGGGTGGCGCCGCTGAGCGTGAGCGGCATGCTGCGCGACAAGCTGTTCGGCGAGCGCACGGTGGTGCTCACCTCGGCCACGCTGGCGCTCGGCGGCACGTTCGACGCGCTGGCGGCGCAGTGGGGGCTCGGCGACGGCAAGTGGCAGGGCATCGACGTCGGCTCGCCGTTCGACCACCCGCGCGCCGGCATCCTCTACGTCGCCAAGCACCTGCCCCAGCCGGGGCGCGACGGGCTGCCGCAGCAGTACCTCGACGAGATCGCCGAGCTGATCGAGGCGGCCGGCGGGCGCACGCTGGGGCTGTTCTCCTCGATGCGCGCGGCCAAGGCGGCCACCGAGGCGCTGCGCGACCGGCTCGACGTGCCGCTGCTGTGCCAGGGTGACGACTCCACGATGCTGCTGGTCAAGCAGTTCGCCGAGGACGAGCCGACGTGCCTGTTCGGGACGCTGTCGCTGTGGCAGGGCGTGGACGTGCCAGGGCCGTCACTGCGGCTGGTCATCATCGACCGGGTGCCGTTCCCGCGCCCGGACGACCCGCTGACCTCGGCCCGGCAACGGCATGTGGCGGCCAAGGGCGGCAACGGGTTCATGGCGATCGCGGCCAACCACGCCGCCCTGCTGCTGGCGCAGGGGGTCGGCCGGTTGCTGCGGTCCCAGGACGACAAGGGCGTGATCGCGGTCCTGGACCCCCGGCTGGCCACGGCCCGCTACAGCGGGTTCCTGCTGGGCTCGCTCCCGCCGTTCTGGCGCACCACGGACCCGGCCGTCCCGCGAGCCGCCCTGAAGCGCCTCGCCACCGACCCCACCTGACCCGCCCCACCGCCTCGACCCGACCGCCCGGGAATCCGCGGATCGGCCTCGCCACCCCGGTTCGACCGGGCACGCGGGCGCCTCCGGCCTGCCCACCGCACACGCGGCAGGCCCGTGCCGCGTCGGCGGCGCCGCGCCTCGCTCCCGCCGGACGGTCACGCCGGGCCCATGCGGGGGCCGGTGCAGCGAATGCGGGAACGGCGCAGCTCGGCGAACGCGTGCGGCGGCACTGTGTCACGGCAAGCGGCGCAACCGGCAGCGCGGCATGGCGCGAGCGTGCGAGACGGGTTGGGCGGACGCCGGTGACCGGGGAAAGCCCGAGAGCTGGCGCAAGCCCCGTAAGCGGAAAAGCCCTAAGACCAGGGAGCCAGGTCCGGGCGTTTCGGGGACACCCCGTCGCCCGACGACACCCCGCGCAGGCGGCGGGAGACCCAGGGCACCAGGTATTCGCGCATCCACTGCGCGTCCTCGCGCCGCCGGGCGCGCGGGTCCACCGACCGGTCCGGCCAGTCCTTGCGCCAGTCCTCGAACGGCACCCCCAGCACGTCCAGCACCCGGGCCGCGACCAGCCGGTGGCCGTCCTCGTTCATGTGCAGCCGGTCCGCGCTCCACGCCCGCCAGTCGCGCAGCCCCTGCATGGACCACTGGTCGACGAGGCGGCAGCCGTACAGGTCGGCGATGGAGCGCAGGTGCAGGTAGAAGATGGCGAAGCGGCCGCGCAGGCGGCGCATGAGCGGCGTGTCACGCGGGTCCACCCCCGTGAACAGCAGCACGTCGGCCCCGCCCGCCCGCAGGTCGCGTACGCCCCGCGCGAGCTGCTTGGCCATCACGTCCGGATCGCTGCCCGGCCGCAGCAGGTCGTTGCCTCCGGCGCAGAGGCTGACCAGGTCGGGGGCCATCTCGACGGCCACCGGCACCTGCTCGGCCACGATCTGGTCGAGCAGTTTGCCGCGGACGGCCAGGTTGGCGTAGCGGAAGGCGGGGTCGTCGGCGGCGAGCCGTTCGGCCACCCGGTCGGCCCATCCACGGTAGTGCCCGTCCGGACCGGGATCGTTCAGCCCTTCCGTGAAACTGTCGCCGAGGGCGACGAAGGACTTGTAGTGCCTCATGAGGTGGTGTTCATCTCCGCGATAGCTTGCAGCGCAAGGACGTATGACTGTAGCCCGAAGCCCGCGATGGTTCCCGTCGCCACCCCGGACACGACAGAGGTATGGCGAAACTCTTCCCTGGCCACGGGATTGGAGATGTGCACCTCTACGAGCGGGGCGGTGCGCTGGGCGATGGCGTCGCGCAGGGCGTAGGAGTAATGAGTGAAGGCGGCCGGGTTGAGCACGACCGGGATGCGGCCGTCGCACGCCTCGTGGATCCAGCCGAGCATCTCGGCCTCGTCGTCGGTCTGGCGCACCTCGACGTGGTGGCCGAGCTCTCTGCCGGTGTCGCGGCAGAGGTCGGCGAGGTCCTCGAACGTCTCGGCGCCGTAGACGTCGGGCTCGCGCGTGCCGAGCCGGCGCAGGTTGGGCCCGTTGAGCACGAGGATCATGCGGAGATCTCCTTGTAGGCGGCTTCGAGCAGCTCTTCCGTGGGGGCTTCGAGACGGCCCGGCTTCGCCAAATCGTCGAGGACGACGAAGCGCTGCTTGGCGCCGCGGTTCTTCTTGTCCAGGCGCATGTGGTCGCGCAGGTGCGGCCAGGCGTCGGCGCGGTAGGAGACGGGCAGGCCGACGCCGGTGAGGATGGCGCGGGTGCGGTCGACGACGTCGGCGCGGCCGGAGAGCCTGGACAGCTCGGCGGCGTAGACCATGCCGATGGCGACAGCCTCGCCGTGGCGGATGCCGTAGTGCTCCTCGCGCTCGATGGCGTGGGCGAGCGTGTGGCCGTAGTTGAGGATCTCGCGCAGGCCCGCCTCGCGCAGGTCGGCGCCCACGACGTCGGCCTTCACCCGGATCTTGCGCTCGATGAGCTCGCGGGTGTGGGGCCCGTCGGGACGGGTCGCCGCCTCGGGGTCGGCCTCGATGAGCCTGAGGATCTCCGGGTCGGCGATGAAGCCGCCCTTGATGATCTCGGCCAGGCCCGCCACGTAGTCGGCCCTGGGCATGCCGGCCAGCGTGGACAGCTCGCACAGCACGCCCGCGGGCGGCAGGAAGGTGCCCACGAGGTTTTTGCCCTCGGGGGTGTCGATGCCGTTCTTGCCGCCGACCGCCGCGTCCACCATGGCCAGCAGCGTCGTGGGCACGAGCACGACCTGTACGCCGCGCAGCCACGTGGCCGCCACGAACCCGGCCAGGTCGGTGGTCGCGCCCCCGCCCACGCCGACCACGGCGTCGGAGCGGGTCACGCCGTGGCGGCCGAGCGCGGACCACAGGCCCGCGGCCACCTCGACGGTCTTGGCCCGCTCGCCGTCGGGCACGGGCAGCTCGACCACCTCGTGGCCGGCGGCGGACAGCGCCTCGCGGACCGGCCAGGCGATCTCCGGCAGGGTC
This sequence comes from Nonomuraea sp. MTCD27, assembly GCF_041950495.1. Lineage (NCBI taxonomy): Bacteria > Bacillati > Actinomycetota > Actinomycetes > Streptosporangiales > Streptosporangiaceae > Nonomuraea > Nonomuraea sp. MTCD27. Next base: position 79,745 of record NZ_JBGNUW010000017.1, read on the forward strand.
TCGGGGCAGATGACCGCGACGGTGCGCACGCCGGGCTTGAGCAGCGTGGTCAGCTCGGCCAGCACGCCGGTGCCGACCACCACGTCGTACGGGCTGTCCCCGCGTACGGTGATCCTCGTCGCCGTCATGCGGGCAGCCCCTTCACGATCTCGTCGGCGAGCTCCTCCGGCTCGCGCTTGTCGGTCACCACCGTCATCACGGCCAGCCGCTCGTAGACCGGCCGCCGCTCCTCCATGAGCTTCTTGAGCCGGCTGCGCGGGTTGAGCACCAGCAGCGGCCTGGCCGAGGCGAGCCCGACCCGCTGGACCGCGTCGGCCAGCCCGACCTCCAGGTAGACGACGTGGTGACCGGCGAGCAGGGCCTGCGTCTCCTCGTGCAGGACGGCGCCGCCGCCCAGGGACAGGATGCCCTCGTGCTCGGCCAGCGCGCGGCGCACGGCCTCGTGCTCCAGCTCGCGGAAGCGGGCCTCGCCGTCCTCGACGAAGATGTCGGCGACGGGCTTGCCCGCCACGGCCTCGATGTCGGCGTCCGTGTCGCGGAACCCGACGCCGAGCCGCTCGGCGAGCAGCCGCCCGAGCGTCGTCTTGCCGGACCCGGGCGGCCCGATGAGCACGGCCTTCGCTGTCATTTGATCACCATGGAAGAGAGGTAGCCGGACAGGTTGCGGGCGACTTCCTCCACGGAGTCGCCGCCGAACTTCTCGATCGCCGCGTCGGCCAGCACCAGCGCGACCATCGCCTCGGCCACGATGCCGGCCGCGGGCACGGCGCACACGTCGGAGCGCTCGTGGTGGGCCTTGGCCGCCTCACCGGTCTTGACGTCGATCGTGGCCAGCGCCCTGGGCACCGTGGAGATCGGCTTCATCGCGGCGCTGACCCGCAGGATCTCGCCGTTGGTCATGCCGCCCTCGACCCCGCCGGCGCGGTTGGTGATGCGGCGCACGCCGTCTTCGGTGGTGTATTCGATCTCGTCGTGGGCGCGGGACCCCGGGCGCCTGGCGGTCTCGAAGCCGTCGCCGACCGCCACGCCCTTGATCGCCTGGATGCCCATCAGCGCCGCGGCGAGCCTGGAGTCGAGCCTGCGGTCCCAGTGCGTGTAGCTGCCCAGGCCCGGCGGCAGGCCGTAGGCGAGGACCTCGACGACGCCGCCGAGCGTGTCGCCGTCCTTGTGGGCCTTGTCGATCACGGCGACCATGGCGGCGCTGCCCTCGGCGTCGGAGCACCGGACCAGGTCATCGTCGATCCTGGCCAGGTCGTTCGGGCCGGGCAGGATCTCGGACGGGGTGCGGGCGCCGCCGATCTCGGTCACGTGGCTGAGGATGTCGACGCCGAGCGCCTGCTTGAGGAAGCGCCTGGCGACCTCGCCCAGCGCCACCCGGGCGGCGGTCTCGCGGGCGCTGGCCCGGTCGAGCACGTTGCGGGCGTCGTCGAAGCCGTATTTCTGCATGCCCGCCAGGTCTGCGTGGCCGGGGCGGGGCCGGGACCTGGGCGAGTTGCGGGCCAGGCCCTCCAGCTCGGCCGGGTCGACCGGGTCGGCCGACATGACCTTCTCCCACTTGGGCCACTCGGTGTTGCCCACGCGGATCGCGACCGGGCTGCCCATCGTGCGCCCGTGGCGGACGCCTCCGACGATCGTCACCTGGTCCTGCTCGAACTTCATCCGCGCGCCCCGGCCGTAGCCGAGCCTGCGGCGGCGCAGGGCCTCGTCGATGGCGGCCGTGCTCACCTCCACCCCGGCCGGCAGGCCTTCCAGGATGGCGACGAGTTCGGGCCCGTGGGACTCTCCAGCGGTCAACCAGCGCAACATGCGTACAAGTCTTCCATGTGCGGCCTAGTGAGATGTCCCTCGCTCACCAGGCGAGACAGAGTGTCGTGAGCGCGCCCAGGAGCATGAAGGGGCCGAAGGGGAACTGCGTGTGCCGGTTCCCGCGGCCGGTCAGCAGCAGGGCCACGCCGTAGACGGCGCCGAGGAGCTGGCCGCAGAAGGCCGCCGCCACCAGGGCCGGCCAGCCCAGGGCGGCGCTGGCCATGCCGATGAGCCCGGCCAGCTTGACGTCGCCGAACCCCAGCGCGTCCGGCCTGGCGAACCAGAGCAGGCCGTACACCCCCGCCAGCGCCGCCCCGCCGGCCAGCGCCCTGGGCAGCTCTCCCGTCGGCAGCAGCGCCAGCGCCGCGATCGGGTACGCGGGCAGCGTGATCGCGTCGGGCAGCGTACTGGTACGCCAGTCGATGACGGCCAGGGCGACCCCGATCACGGCGAGGCACACGTACGGCGGCCCCACCCGCCAGGCGACCAGCGCGGCCACGGCGGCGGTCGCCAGTTCGACGGCCGCCGGGGGCAGTCCGCCGTCGTGGGAGTGGTAGGAGTCCGCCAGCGCCCTGATGCGGTTCCCGCAGATCAGCCCGATCAGCGCCATGAGTGCGACCACGCCGCAGACCATAGGCCCGCCGTCGCGGGAAGGGAGCTCGAACGCCGGATCCGGTATGGCTGCCCGCCGGCGGCTATTGCGGACAAGGGCTCGATCACGGAAACTGCCCGCGTGGACAGGGACCGGTTCGCCAGGGTCGCGGTGGTCATTGCGACGTTCGTCCTTGCCCCTGTGTTGCTCGAGATGCTCGCCTGGTACATCGAGGGCGAGGACTACAACGTCTCCCGCGCCGTCACCGTGCTGGCCGTGGTCGCCGCGCTCGCGCTGATCGCCGCCGTGGCGGGCCGGGTGCGCGGCAGGCTGCCCGTCATGCTGGTCACCGCCATGACGGTGGCCGCGGCAGGCGGGCTGGTGCTGGGGTTCGCGGCCGGGTTCGGGCCGGTGTTGTGGAACCGCGGCGTGCCCGGCGAGTTGCTCGGCCTGTCCATGATCGGGATCGCCGCGTTCACCGCGCTGACCGGCGGCTACCTGCTGTTCCTCTACCGCCGTGGCCTGTACGTGCCCCATCTGGAGACCACCGCGGGCCCCTCCCCGACCACCACGAAGCGCAAGGTGATCGGCGAGTCGGAGATCCTGATCCGCACCCTCCCGGAGATCAGCCACGCCCTGGAGAAGGCCCTGGGGAGCTGCGTGTCCGTGATCGACCAGGAGGACCTGCACTTCGTGGCGTTCTTCGGCCCGTCCGGCTGCGCCTTCTACACCGACGTGCTCGACGACGCCGATTTGCAGCACTTCTTCCACGAGACGACCCCCGAGGAGCGCCGGATCACCTATCTCAGGCTCGGCAGCCAGCTCCACTGGATCGGCGGCCGCCTGGACACGCACCTGCGCTCGATGGAGAGCGGCACGGTGATCAGGACCGTGCTGGACGTCGAGCGCGGCGCCCTGTTCCACTACTGGGTCGACCACGGCCGCTACATCATCGGCGTCACCCTCGACCAGCGCCGGGTCGGCGTGGCCGACGACAAGATGGCCCGGCTCGTGGACATGATCCGCGGCCACTTCACGCTGCCGCCGATCAACCAGCGGGTCAGGCAGCAGCCGGGCGCCAACGTACGCCCGATCAAGAAGGAGGACGCGTGGCCGGAATCGGGCTCCTGACCGCGGGCTTGGGCGTCCGGGGAGGCCGCCGCTCAGCCGTTGCCTGACCGGCCCCTGGAGAACCAGCGGCGCCTGCGCGGCGCGGGCTCCACCCGGGCCACGGTCACGCCGGTCAGCTCGTTCACAGTGCCGGACTCGACGGCGGCCAGCGCCTCCAGCACCTCCCCCTCGATCACGAACTGCACCGGCCCGGCCACGTCCACCACGACCGCCGCGGCCCGCTCCTGCACGGCGGCCCGGCACACCTGGAGCGCGGTGGCCTGGATCGGCCGGGCGTCGGGCCGCCACCGGGCCAGCGACTGCGTGCCGGTGAACGCGAGCACCGCCTGCCTGCCGTCCTGCCCGACGAGCTTGGGCAGGGCCATCTCGCTCTCCTTCTCCTGCCGCAGCCCGTGCGCGCCGACCTCGGTCTCGGTCAGCAGGGCCACCACGGGGACGAGCAGCCGGGCGCCGGAGAGGGCGTTGAGCACCTCGGCGGGGCCGGCCGTACCCGCCTCGTAGGAGGCCAGGGCGGCGGCCACGGCGGGGGCGGCGGAGCCGTCGTCGTGGGGGTCGAGGGGCTGCGGAATGCTGGGCACAGCCTCCGAGACTACCCGCGCCCCGAGCCCGCCCCCGCCTCCTGCCTCACCCACGCGGCCCGCGCCTTTGTCGGTCCCGGTTGATAGACAGGCCCGGTGAGACCCGCCGACCCTCCACCCGACGACCCTCCGCCCGCCGAGCAGCTCGCCGCCGTGCGGGCCGTGCTCGCCGCCAGCCCCGTCGTCACCTCCGTGCTGCACGGCGCCCGCGCGCTCGATCCGCCCGGCTGGTGGGTCGCGGCCGGCGCGGTCGCCCAGACGATCTGGAACCACGTGACCGGCCGCCACCCCGACCACGGCATCCGGGACTACGACCTGATCTACCACGACCCGTCGGACCTGTCCTGGGAGGCCGAGGACGCAGTGATCAGGGCGGGCCGGGAGGTGTTCGGCGACGTGCCGGTGGAGATCCGCAACGAGGCGCGCGTGCACCTCTGGTACGCGGAGCGCTTCGGCATCCCCTGCCCGCCCTACCGCAGCGCCGAGGACGCGATCGACTCCTTCCCGTCCACGACCTGCGGCCTCGGCGTGCGGATCGAGCCGTCGGGCGAGTGGCGGCTGTACGCCCCCTACGGCGTGTCGGACGCGTTCGACCTGGTCGTGCGGCCCAATCCGCGGCTGGCGCCCCGCCACGTCTACGAGGCCAAGGTGGCCCGCTGGACCGCCACGTGGCCCGAGCTGACCGCGCTTCCCTGGCCGGACGCGTGACGCCCACCGGCGGCGCCCTGCCCGGTGGCGGCTATCCGAGGTCGGCGATCGCCGCCACCGGACCGCCGCCGGAGGGGCCCTGGTGCACGGCGGCGACCGAGACGAACACCGCGGGATCGCCCGTGACCGAGGCCGCCACCCCGCCCACCGCGGCCTTGATCTGCCGGTGCCAATGCACGTCGGAGTCGTCGAGCATGATGTTGCGCCGCCCGCGCACCCGCCCGGACGGGTCGGCCTCGCACTTCATGAACACGTTGACCAGCCGCCCCCCGAGGTCCGACGGGTGCGGGCGGTCGGGCAGGGCGAGCCCGGAGTCCCTGATGGCCTCCCAGATGCCGTCGGCGTCGAGGGCGTCCTTCATGACGCTGTGGCCGATGCGATAGCGCCCGCCGATCCCGCGCACGTTGCCCACCAGCACGATCTGCGCCCGGTCCAGCTCCACGCCCGACGAGCAGGAGGCCACCGACGAGTACAACGACAGGTCCTTGTGGATCTGGTCGGCGCTGGGCATCTCGATCTCGCCGAGCGCGACGGCGATGCCGAGCGCGGTGGTGGAGTTGGACAGGTCCATGGAGGGACCGGTCTCCTCGATGGCGGTGTCCTGGCCGCGGCTCTTGGCCTCGGTGATCGTGGCCAGGGTGAGCAGCGGCGTCTTGGTCTGTACGTAGTGCACGTCGCGCGGGTCGTCGATGCCGGCGATCTTCATGGCCTCCCGCACCCCGGCGGCGACCTTCTCCACCATGGCCGGGCGGCCGATGTCCTCGGGCAGGATGACCTCGCTCATCGCCACGCCGACCGACAGGCGCGGCTCCTCGGTGGCGGGGGCGTCGGCCGTGGTGGCGAAGATGGTGGCGTGCGGGCTGAGGATCCCGTCGGTGCCACCCGACCACACCAGCGGCACGCTCTCCGGCGCCGGATGCCCGTGCTCGGCCAGGACCTCGCGGAAGGCGCGGTCGGCGAGGATGCGGGTGTAGTCGTTCACGCCGCCGTTGCCCTCGGTCTTGCCGACGACGGCGAGCACCCGCTCCGCCTCGATCACCCCGTCGGCGATGAGCCGTGACAGCCCGGAGGCGTCGGTGACGCTCTCGATCGGCACCTTGCGCACTTCGATCGGGTCCGGCATGCGTTACCCCTCCTCCTGGCGTCATTCCCCGATGACGCTACCGAGCCGGTCAGCGGGGTTCATGGTCAATGTGTGCCCATGAACCCCGCGGGTGATGTCAAGGTGCGCTCAGCACCGCCGCGGGCGACAGCCGGGCGGCGCGTGCCGCCGCGGGCGACAGCCGGGCGGCGCGTGCCGCCGGACAGAGCCCGGCCGCCGCCCGGACGAGCAGCATGGCGCTCAACGCGGGATAAGCGTCGTGCCCCGAGGGGGCTAGGGTCGCGAGTGTGATTCGCGAAGCACACGTCAACGGGATCAAGCTCGTCTACCGGGAGGAAGGCGATCCTTCCGCTCCCCCGCTCCTGCTGCTGCACGGCCGTACGGCGAACCACAACGACTGGAACGGCGTCACCCAGCACTTCGCGGCCCGCCACCACGTGTTCGCCCTCGACCTGCGCGGCCACGGGGCCAGCGGGTGGCCGGGCGAGTACCCGGTGCCCGCGATGGCCGAGGACGTCGTCGCGCTGCTCGACCACCTGGGCATCGAACGGGCCACGCTGGTGGGGCACTCGCTCGGCGGCGTGGTCGCCTATCACGCGGCCATGAACCATCCGGATCGGGTGGCGCGCCTGGTGCTGGAGGACCCGCCGCCACCGGTGCCGCTCACCGGCCGATCGCCGATCGTGGAGGACGGGTCCACCGGGTTCGACTGGCGGATGATGCACGACACGGAGCGGCAGATGCTCGACCCGGATCCTGCATGGGCGGAGGGTCTGGGGAAGATCACGGCGCCCACGCTGGTGTTGTCGGGAGGGGCGCAGAGCCCCTTCGACGCCGGGGAGGTGGCGGCCCGGATCCCGGGGGCGAAGCTGGTCACGATCGAGGCCGGGCACCTGATCCACGTCAGCGCCCGCGGGGAGTTCGTGCGGACGGTCGACGCGTTCCTCGACTCCTGACCGCAGCGGGTGGCCGACTCACCGGCAGGACCATCTGATGGCGGGGCCCCATCCGGCGGCCCCATCCGACCGTGCCCGGCCACAGCCGCCGTCCTTCGCGCCCATCGCGGTGGTGGTGGCGTGCATCCGCGTCGGGCTCGGGCAGCGGCCTGCGGCGGGTCGTCGAGCCGGTCGGCGGCGGCGCGGGCCGCGGTGGCGACCCTGGCAGCGGCCTCGCGGCGCGGGTCCGAGCGGCGGGGGCCCGAACGGTGAGGAGTTCTCGGGGCATGGGCACAACACCTGACGAAAAGGACTTAGCTGGGGCAAACGTGACCCCAATGTCATAAAGATCCGCCATCGTGGAAAGGTGCGAACCAGGCTCAGCGATCTCATGAAGGAACGGCTGAGCACGTTCGGCCTGATGGCGCCCTCCATCGCGCAGTGCGCGGTCGGTGCCGCGCTGGCCTGGGTCATCGCCATCGAGCTGCTCGGCCACCCACGCCCCTTCTTCGCCCCCATCTCCGTGCTGATCTGCGTGGGCGTCGGGCTCGGGCAGCGGCTGCGGCGGGTCGTCGAGCTGGTCGTCGGGGTCAGCCTGGGCGTCGGCGTGGGCGACCTGCTGGTGTACCGGATCGGCTCGGGCGCCTGGCAGCTCGCGCTGGTGGTCGGGCTGGCCATGGCGGTGGCGGTGCTGCTGAACAGCGGGGCGCTGTTCGTCGCGCAGGCGGGGTCGTCGGCCGTGCTGGTCGCCACGCTGGTGCCGGGTGAGGGGGCCGGGGGCCTGGATCGGATGGCCGACGCGCTGACGGGAGGCATCGTCGGGATCGCCGCGGTGGCGTTACTGCCCGCGAGCCCGTTCACGATCGCGGCCAAGCACCTGTCCGGGGTGCTCGACGCGCTGTCCACGGTGCTGGAACGGGCGGCGGAGGCGATCGAGAAGCGCGACGTGGACCTGGCGGCCGAGGCCCTGGAGGAGGCGCGTACGACGCAGGCGGCGGTGGAGGAGTTCGAGGCGGCGCTGGAGACCAGCAAGGAGATCACCATGATCTCGCCCCTGCACTGGCACCGGCGCGCCCGCCTGGCCCGCTACGAGACCGCCGCCGTGCCGGTGGACCTGGCGCTGCGCAACGCGCGGGTGCTGAGCAGGCGCACGCTGGCCTCGCTCGGAGAGGCCAGCCCTCCCCCGGCGGCCCTGGCCGAGGCGATGCGCGAGGTCTCGGAGGCGGCGCTGCTGCTGCAGTTGGAGCTCGGGGCCGGCCGGGAGCCGACCCTGGCCCGGCAGGCACTGCTGGCGGTGGCGGCCCGGGAGCGGCCCCAGGGGCTGGGGTTCTCGGCGCACGTCATCATCGCGCAACTGCGTTCCGTGGTCGTCGATCTGCTGCAGGCCACGGGGATGGAGCACGAGGACGCCACGTCGGCGCTCACCCCGCTGGACGAACCGGCCACCAAGGACGAGCCCACCCGACGGACCTGAGCACCCGCACCGCCAGCCGATCGGCCTACCCCCACCCGGACGGCCACGTGACCGGCCTCCGCCAGCTCGAGCTTCCGGCGACACCTGCCTGGGTGTGGTGCTCCTAGGAAATCCTCGCCGCTTCTCCCCCGCCCGCGACCTGGTCAGACTCGGGAGCACCGCCAGCCGGACGGGGCACGGCCCGCCGGCGTGACCATGGAGGTTCAGCGAACATGATCGGAAGAGTGCTGCTCATCGTCGGCTTCCTCACCACGATGGCCGCCTGCGCCGACGGACGCGGCGGCCGTACGGCGGCGGCCGCCCCGTCGGCCGCACCGTCGGCCTCAGCCTCGACGTCCCCGTCGGCAGCGGCATCGGGGCGCGGGAGTGCCGATCCGCATCCGTACGTCGGCATGTGGGTGACCGCGGACGGGCGTATCCGGCAGGAGCTGCGGGCCGACGGCCGGTACGAGGAGGAGCGCGACGGCCGCCCCCGCGCCTACACCGGCCGGTACACCGTGACGGGCAACCACCTCGACTACTTCGACGACGCCGGGTTCACCGCCACCGGCGACGTCCGTGACGGCGTCCTCTACCACGAGCACCTCGTGCTGTATCGGGAGCGATGACCGCCGCCCCGCCCCACCCTCACGGCGCGCTCAGGGCTCGGCGGTGAGGTCGTCAGAGCGTCCGGCCTCCAGTCGCGACCACTGAGGGATGGGACGTCCGTCGGTGCGGAGCCGTTCGGCGGAGCCTGTCCACCCTTGGGGCCGGCCCGGGGGCGCTTCCTGCCACGGCTCCTGGCGTCCGTACACGGTGAGGTCCATGAGCGCGTAGCTGTAGTCCATGGCCTCCACACCGCGGCGCGTCGTCCAGTACGTCTCGAAGACGCGGTCGCCGTCGCGCAGGTAGCACACCAGGTGCATCATGCCGATGTGCCGCCCGACGAGGAGCTCGCCGAGCGAGGCGGCCGCCGAGTACCACGGCATGTCCCAGCCCATGAAGTCGTGGTAGCGGCGGCTCTCGTCGTAGGGCCCCTGGCAGAAGACCGCGTAGGTGATGTCGCGGGAATGGAGGTAGGACAGCTCCGCCACCGAGGTGGCGCACCACGTGCACCCTTCGCACTGCTCGGCCGCGGGCTGCCCGGGATACCACATGAAGTAGTACGCGATGAGCTGCCGGCGCCCTTCGAACGCGTCGAGCAGGGTGAGCGGTCCGCCGGGCCCGATCAGGGTGAGGCCGGCGTCCATCTCGACCATCGGCAGGCGCCGCCGGGCCGTGGCGATGGCGTCGCCCTCGCGGGTGTGCGCCTTCTCCCGTACCCGCAGCCGGTCCAGCTCGGCCTGGAAGGTGCTCCGGTCCACGGCCTCGGGCAGGCCGGTCGCGCCGGCGGCCCCGCCCGCCGGCCCGCCGAGGTTCGCTGGTTCATCGGTCATGGCTGTCTCCTCTTCCCTGTTGCGGCGGCTCTTCTCGTCGTGGTCGCGTCAGACGGACCCGAGGACCCGGTCCCCCTCCTGCCCGCCCGTCCGCGTGACGGCCGATCCGGCCGCCGGCGGCCTGAGGAAGCCGGTGGCCCAGGCGACCACGGCCGCGACGACGGCGATGGCCAGGCCGGTGACCACCGTGGCGGAGGCGGTGAAGGCGCCGATCGCCATGCCGCCGGCGGCCGAGCCGAACGCGATGCCGAGGTTGGCCGCCGAGACGGGCAGTGACTGCGCCAGCTGGCCGCCCGGCCCGGCCAGGCTGACCACGCGGTACTGCAGCGACGGCACCATCCCCATGCCGAACATGCCCAGCGCGAGCAGGACCGATGCCACGAGGAACGGCACCGCGCCGACCAGGTACAGCACCAGCAGGGAGACCACCACGCCGCTGGTCGCGACGATCAGGGTGCGCGTGGCGTTCCGGTCGGCGAACCGGCCGCCACCGAACGAGCCCACCGCCGTGGCCACGCCGTACGCCAGGAGGAACACGCTGATCAGCGCCCCCGAGACGCCCGTGACGCTCTCCAGGAACGGCACGATGTACGTCACCACGGCGAACAGCGAGGCGAACACCAGGAAGTTCAGGGCGAGCACGGCGAGCACCCGGGGAGCGAACGCGTGCCGGGCCTGGTCGCCGAAGCCGCCGCCGCCGGCGGGCACGGAGGGGATCAGCACCAGGACGGCGACGAGCGCGATCACGGTGAGCACCACGACCGCGGTGAACGACCCCCGCCAGCTCACCGCCTGGCCGGCCAGCGTGCCCACCGGCACACCCAGCGCGGCCGAAACCGTGACGCCGGAGATGACCACCGAGATCGCCCGCCCCATGCGCTCCGGCGGGACGAGCGAGATGCCGGCCGTGAATCCGGCGGCGATGAACAGCCCCTGCGCCGCGCCGGCGAGCGCACGCGCCGCGACGAACAGGCCGTAGTCGGCGGCCAGCACCAGGACCAGGTTGGCGAGGACGAACAGGACGAGTGTGGCGATCAGGACGGCCCGCTTGTTCAGCCTGATCGTCAGCGCGGTCAGGATCGGGCCGCCGATGGCCAGGCCCAGCGCGTTCGCGGTCACCAGCGCGCCGGCTGCCGGGACCGGGACGTCCAGGTCGGCGGCGATCAGGTTCAGCACGCCGACCACCATCAGCTCGGCGGTGCCCGTCACGAACGCCCCGAGGAACAACGCGGCCAGGGCGAGATTGGCCCTGCCCTGGCTCAGCACGGCTCGGTGGATGCTCACGGGTGGAACCCTCCTTGTCGTCGCAAGTGCGGCCCGTCCCGTTAGGGAACGATCCCTAACACTCACTCCGGCTATCGTAGGGAACGACCCCTAACATGGCAATGGCGAGGACAGAGATGGCACGAACCGCTGCGGAGACCCGGGCCCAGCTGCTGCAGGTGGCCGGCGAGCTGTTCTACTGGAAGGGCGTCCGGGCCACCGGGGTCGACCTGGTGGCGGCCCAGGCCGGCGTCGCCCCGACCACCCTCTACCGCCTGTTCGGCTCCAAGGACGATCTGGTGGCCGCCTACGTCGAGCACGCCGACCAGGAAGGCCGGGAGCGGTGGGCCACCGCGATCGACGCCGCCGGCCCCGACCCGCGCGACCAGATCCTGGCCCTGTTCGACGCGGGCTTCGCCTACGTCGACTCCGAGCAGTTCCGCGGCTGCCCGATGATGATGACGCTGGCCGAGTTCCCCGACCCGGACCTGCCCGCGCACCGGATGGCCGTCGAGGGCAAGTCCGGGTTCCGCGAGCTCGTCGGCGAGCTCACCGGCCGGCTCGGCGTCGACGATCCGGCCGGCCTGGCCGACCAGCTCATGCTGGTCATGGAGGGCCTGTTCGCCTCCGGCCAGTCACTCGGCCCGGACGGCCCCGCCAAGCAGGCACGGCACCTGGTCGAGATGATCCTGTCGACGGTCACCGCCCGGCGGCGAAGCTCCTGATCGTCGCGCACCGTCACGGCAGCGACCGTGCGCAGCCCTCGCGACCGCCGGCAGCGGGGCGCCTCCCTGCCCACTTGACGGTGACCGGCCGGATCGGCTCCCGCCTGGCGGCGGGGGACGAGGTGGAAGAAGGAGCCGTCCATGGGGCCGAGGTCGACGCGGGAGATCTCGTCCAGCCGGGCCATGGCCCGCTCCGGCAGGTCCAGCTCGAAGGCCACCAGGTTCTCCCGAAACCGCGCCACCGTACGCGGCCCGAGCAGGATCGACGTCACCCCGTCCGCCGCGCCACCCACGCCAGCGCCACCTCCGACGGCGTGGCGCCGAGTTCGGCGGCGACCTTGACGAGCTCCTCGGCGATGCCCAGGTTGTGCTCGTTGAGCAGCGACTCGGCCCACCGGTTCGCGCGGGGCATCGCGTGGCCGAGCAGCCTCCCCATCCGGCTGTCCGGGTCGGGGGCCGCGCCGGGCCGGTAGCGACCGGTCAGGATGCCGCCGCCGAGGGTGCCGAAGTTCATGGTGCCCAGGCGCCTGGCGGACAGGGCCGGCGAGCTGGCCTCGGCCGCCGACCCGGGGGCCGCCTTCTTCGCGTACTTCACCACGATCGTGGAGGACTCGACGGTCAAGAAGGTGCTGGTGGACGCGCCGGCGACGGCCGGCATCGATGCCAAGGCGGGCACTCCCGACATCAGGGGCGCGATCGAGGCGCTGCTGGTGCGGGCCCAGGAGGCGGGGGCGGTCCGGGCGGACGTGGGCATGGAGGAGCTGCTGGCGCTGCTCAGTGGCACCTGCCTGGCGGCACAGCAGAACAACTGGGACGAAGGACTGCGTACGCGGACCCTGGGGGTCGTCTTCGACGGCCTCCGCCCCAGCGGCCCCGTCAGGAGGACAGGCGCTTCAGGCGCGTGACGGCCTCGTCGATGACCTCTTCCTTCTTGCAGAAGGCGAACCGCACGAAATGCCGCCCCCGCTCGGCGTGGTCGTAGAAGACCTGGGTCGGGATGGCCACCACCCCGGCCAGCTCCGGGAGGCGGCGCGTGAGCTCGAGCCCGTCGGAGAACCCCAGCGGCCGGATGTCCGTCTGCACGAAGTACGTCCCCGAAGGCCGCAGCACCGAGAAGCCGGCCGCCGCCAGCCCCTCCATCAGCCGGTCCCGCTTGTCCTGCAGCCCGGCCCCGAGCGCCGCCACCCACTCCAGCTCGTGCCGCAGCCCGTAGGCCACCGCGAGCTGCCACGGCGCGCTCGCCGTGAACGTGAGGAACTGCTTGACCGTCTGCACCGCCGTGACCAGCGCCGGAGGGGCGCACACCCAGCCGGTCTTCCACCCGGTGACCGAGAAGGTCTTGCCCGCGGACGAGATCATCACGGTCCGCTCCCGCATCCCGGGCAGCGTGGCCAGCGGGATGTGCTCGACCCCGTCGAACGTCAGGTGCTCGTACACCTCGTCCGTGACGGCGGTCAGCCCGCGCTCCTGGCAGAGCTCCGCGATGACGGTCAGCTCGTCGCGGGTGAACACGGTGCCGGTCGGGTTGTGCGGCGAGTTGACCAGGATGGCCCGGGTGCGCGGGGTGACGGCGGCGCGCAGCTCGTCGGGGTCGAACGTGAAGCGGCCCTCGACCGGCCGCATCGTCACGGCCACCAGCCTGGCCTGGGCCAGAGCGATGGAGGCGGCGTAGGAGTCGTAGTAGGGCTCGAACGCGATCACCTCGTCGCCCGGTTCGCACAGCGCGAGCACGGCGGCCGTCACGGCCTCGGTGGCGCCCACCGTGACCAGGATCTCGCCCACCGGATCGTACGAGAGCCCGTAGCGCGCGGCCCGGTGCTCCGACACCGCCTGCCGCAGCTCCAGCACCCCCGGCCCCGGCGGGTACTGGTTAGCGCCGGTGCCGATGGCCTGGACGGCGCGGTCGAGCATGGCCGCCGGCCCGTCCGTGTCAGGGAAGCCCTGGCCGAGGTTGATCGATCCGGTCTGCACGGCGAGCGCGCTCATCTCCGCGAAAATCGTCGTGCCGAAGGCGCGCATCCTGGTAACAAGTGGTTCGGTCACGGCTCCACACTATTAGTCTCGTCCCCGTGATCATTCGGGTCGTGCTCGCCCTCGCCCTGTCCGCGCCCCCCGTCATGACCCCGAGCCAGGCCGCTCCCGGGCCCTGCCCGGTCCCCATGCCCGCCCGTACGAGCTGCGGTTTCCTCGAGGTTCCCGAGCGCAGGGACGCCCCGGAGCGGAAGATCAGGGTCGGGTACGCCGTGCGCCTCTCGACCGCCGCCAACCGCAAGCCGGACCCGGTCGTGTACATGAGCGGCGGCCCCGCCTCCGCCTCGATGCAGCTCACCGCGTTCCTGAGCCGGATGTTCCCCGACCGGGACGTGGTGACCGTCGAGCAGCGCGGGAGCAGGTACTCCCAGCCGGCGCTGGCCTGCCCCGAGACCGCCCAGGCCATGCTGGGCCGGTTGCGGCCGCGGCCCGCGGCCCCGGCCGACGGCCTGGCCGCCGCCGCCAACCGGTGCCGCGACCGGCTCCGGGAACAGGGCATCGACCTGCGGGGGTACAACACGAAGGAGATCGCGGCCGACGTGGTCGCCTTACGCGAGAAGCTCGGGTACGCGAAGTGGAACCTGTTCGGCGTCAGCTACTCCACCAGGGTCATGGTGGACGTGGCCGCGGCCGACCCGGAGGGGGTCCGGTCGGTGGTGCTGGACTCCTACCTGCCCGAGAGCGTGAGCTGGTACGACGACTTCGACCGGAACCTGGCCGACGCCATGGCTCGGCTGGGCGTGCGCGAGCCTTTCGAGGTCATGGTCGCGCGGCTGAACCGGACGCCCGCGCGTGTCGCCGTGCTGGATCCGCTGCTCGGCCGGGAGTTCACGGCCCGGATGAGCGGTGACGACGTGGCCACGATCCTGGCGGAGGCGCTGCAGGACGCGGAGGTGACCGCGGTGGCGCCCGCGCTGGTGAGCGCGCTGGCCAGGGGGAACGACGAGCTGCTGCGGCCGCTGGCGGACGCCGCGGGCGAGGGGCTGGCGTCGCACGAGTTCGGGCTGTATCACGCGGTGCAGTGCCAGGACGAGGTCCCGTTCAACACCTTCACCACCAAATCCCGACTTTTCACCATAAATGGGGATAAGGAGGTGTGTGACGCCTGGCAGCTCCCCAAGGCGAAGCCCGTGAACGCCACCACCAAGGCCCCCGTCTACGTGCTCGGCGGCCGGTACGACCCCACCACCCCCCTCAGAACCGCCGAACCGGCCGCCAAGGCCCTCCCGAGTGCCCGCTTCGACCAGTTCCGCACCTCCCACGCCGTCTTCCTGGCCAGTGACTGCGCCCGGCAGAAGATCGCCGCGTTCGTCGCCGATCCCGCCGCCACGTTCATCACCCCCTGCTCGACGAGCACCCTCCCCTCCCCCTTCCGCGCGGCCGACCTGCACGTGACGGCGGCGCCGTACGCGATCTCCCGGTCCCCGTGGCTGGCCGCGCCCTTCGCCCTGTTCGCGCTCGCCTCCCTGGCCCAGCTCGTCACGGCCGCGCTGAGGGGCCGCGCCCTGGCCGCGTACGGCGGGCTGGCCGGCGTGGCGTTCGCCGGCCTGATCGCCGAGTCCGTCAACACGATGGCGAGCCGGAACGAGACCGCCCTGGCCGTCGGCCTCCCGGGCACGACCGGGCTCTACACCTGGCTCGCGGTGGCCTCGGCCGTACTGACCGCCGCGGCGCTCTTCCACGAACGCAGATGGCCGCACATCGCGGCGGCCATCATCAGCGGCGGATTCCTCGTATGGTGGTTCACCTGGCTCCTTTGACACGCATCCGTGAGCTCGACGCCCTACGCGGCTTCGCGGTGGGCGGCATCATGCTGGTCAACACCTGGCAGCACACCGACAAGGAGCCGCCGGTCGCGCTGGACCTGCCGATCGAGACGCTGTTCCAGAGCCGGTTCTATCCGATCTTCTCGATGCTGTTCGGCATCAGCTTCCTGCTGTTCCTGCGCGGCAACAGCCGCTGGGCGCTGCTGAGCAGGCTGTTCTGGCTGTTCTGCATCGGGAAGGTCCAGCACTCGTTCTACGAGGGCGAGGTGCTGACCGACTACGCCTTCTGGGGGGCGGTGGCGCTGCTGCCCGCCTCGTTCCTGCCCGGGGGCCTGCCGGTGCTGCTGCTGGGCCTGGTGGCGACGGCCTGGGCGCTGCTGCCGCAGGTGGGCGGCGGGGTGATGCTGATCCCCGGGCTGCTCCTCATCGGCATGGGGGTGTGGCGGTTGCGGCCGCCCAGGTCGCTGCTGCTGCCCGGGTTCGCGGTCGCCGCGCTGGCCACCGCGCTGCTGAGCGCCGCCTCGGCCAGCACGGGCAACTGGACCGTCTACAGTGTGGCCGCCCTGGCGGGCGCGGCGGCGTACTCGCTGGGCCTGGTGCTCCTCCTGCGGCCGGGCCTGTCGGCGGTGCTGGAGCCGCTGGGCAAGACGGCGCTGACCAACTACGTCTCCGGCACCGCGGTGATCGTCCTGGTCACGCCGCTGCTGAACGCCGACCCGACCCGGTGGTCCGTGGTCGCGGTGGCGGCGCTCACCCTGCTCGTGCAGTACCTGTTCAGCCGGTGGTGGCTGACGAGATACCGCTACGGTCCCCTTGAGTGGATCTGGCGGTGCCTGACCCGGTTTCGAGCGGTGCCCAACCGGCTAGAGTCGGTCCGTGACCAGAATCGCCCTCTGCCAGATCCCGGTGTCCCCTGACCCCTCGGTGAACCTCAAGAGGGTCAGGGAGGCGCTCGCCGCCTCCTCGGGAGCCGATCTGGCGATCTTCCCGGAGGCCACGCTCACCCGCTACGGCAGGCGCATCACGGGCCTGGCCGAGCCGCTGGACGGGCCGTTCGTGTCCGGGCTGGCCGAGGCCGCCCGCGAGCACGGGACGGCGGTGATCGCCGGGGTGTTCGAGCCCGGCGAGGATCGGGTGCACAACACCGCCGTGGCCATCGACGGTGAGGGCGCGCTGAAGGCGGCGTACCGGAAGATCCACCTGTTCGACTCGTTCGGCGCGAAGGAGTCCGACCTGGTCGCGCCCGGCGCGGAGCCCACGGTGGTGGAGCTGGCCGGCGTCCGGGTCGGGCTGGTCACCTGCTACGACATCCGCTTCCCCGAGCTGACGAGGGCGCTGGTCGACAAGGGGGCGGAGCTGTTCGCGGTGATCGCCGCCTGGGGCTCGGGGCCGCTCAAGGAGGACCACTGGGTGACCCTGGTCAGGGCGCGGGCGCTGGAGAACACGATGTGGACCGCCGCCGTGGGCCAGGCGCCCAACCCGGCCGAGTCGTCGGACGGGTTCGGGGTGGGCCGCAGCATGCTGGTCGATCCGCTGGGCGTGGTCCGCAGCGACCTGGGCACCGGCCCCGGCGTGCGGGTCGTGGAGGTCGACGACGAGTGGACCGCCACGGCCAGGGCCACCCTGCCGTGCCTCGAACATCGCGTCCTGTAGTCTCGCACGGTCCATGCCGGGGTCAAGCGATCGTAAAGTAGAACCGTGAGCGGAACGCAGATGCAGAAGGTGGTCCCGCCGCGTCTGCTCGTGCCATACCTGTCGGGCAAGCGCACGGTCATCTCGGGCTACGTCTACCGGGTGCAGGACTGCGTCCGGTTGACCACGCCGGAGGCGCTCTACTACGGGCTCGACCTGTCCTTCGACGGGTCGGAGCTGTTCGCCGAGGTGCCCGAGGTCTACATGATGCGCTGGTATGCCCGTGACGTCGACACCTACGCGGTGCCGTACGGACCCCACATGGGGGGCGACTGGAGCGACGCGCCACCGTTCGCCGGCAACGGGTTCACCACGTCGTCGGAGCACGTCGTGCCGCAGTTCCACACCGTCCCGATGCCCATCCCGGCGGGGGCGGAGATCATCCACGTCACGGCCGACGGCGAGCGGTCCTTCGCCGACTACGACGGGCTGACCTGGCGGCCCGCCGCATGAACGACGAGATCGCGCCGGTCGCCTCCGGCTTCGTCGCCCGCTTCGGCGAGCACACCCTGCCCGCCGCCCTCGGCCCGGACAACGACCAGGTGGTGCTGTTCAGCGAGACGGAGCTGGAGGGGTTCGAGGCCGCCGCCGGCTACTGGCGGCGGATCGTGCCCAGGTCGCAGGTGGAGTGGCTGGTGCTGGTCCGCACGGTGGGCGCGTTCGGCGGCGAGCCGTGCATCGTGCTCGACGAGGACGACGACGGGCTGCACATCGCCTACACCGGCCACAGCGGGATGAAGGCCGAGGCGCTGGGCTACTGGATGGTCGACCACGGCGCCTACGAGGTCGTGGTGCCCCGCGAGGAGGTCTTCTCGATCCGCGTCGAACGGATTCCGGTTCCCTAGTCAACCGCGGGCGCCTCCGCGTGTCTCTAGGGACGTGACCGAAACAGCGACCATGGCGCAGCCGTCGTTCGCCGAGCTGTTCGCGGCCCAGTACCACTCCCTGGTACGCCTGGCCGGACTGCTCGGCGCGGACGACCCCGAGGACATCGCCCAGGAGGCGTTCGCCCGGCTGCACACCAGACGGTTGCGCGACGACGGGTCGGCGCTGGCCTACCTGCGCGCGACCGTCTGCAACCTCACCCGCAACCGCCTGCGCCACCTCAGGCTCGTACGACTGCGCCGCCCCGACCCCCCTGAGCCCGCCCGCAGCAGCGAGCACGCCGTCCTCGTCTCCGAGGAGCACCGCGAGCTGCTGGCGGCCGTGGACCGCCTGCCGCGCCGCCAGCGCGAGGCCCTCGTCCTGCGCTACTGGCTGGACCTGTCGGAACGCGAGATAGCCGAGGCCATGGGCGTCTCGCCCGGCTCGGTGAAGACCCACGCCAGCCGGGCCCTGGCGGCCCTGGGCAAGGCGCTGCAGGAGGAGGACCGGTGAACGACCTGGAAGAGCGCCTGCGGGCCGCGTTCGACGCCCGCGCGAGCACGTTCGAGGCGAGCCCGCACGCCTGGGCCCGCGTACGCGACCGCAGGCCGCGTGGCCGGACGGCCGCCCGCCTGGTGCTGGCCGCGCTGCCGGTGGCGCTGCTGGCCGTGTTCGTTCCCGTCCTGCTCGACGGGGGCCTGGGCCGGAACACCGCGAACGACCCCGACACGATCTACCAGGGGCTCATGCGGGACAGGACCGCCGCCGGCGAGCAGCTGACCGTGGACAACCCGACCGAGGGCAGGCCGCTGCGCCTCTGGTTCGCCAGGGCGCGGCTGGGCTATCCCGAGCTGTGCTTCGTGATGGAGCGGGCGGACGCGGAGTCGTACGGGGGGTGCACTCCCGTCCCGAACGAGCCGAACACCGATGCCTGGTTCACCGGCAGCACGCTGCGGGACGGGGCGGAGACCGCGATGGACTGGGGCGTGGCGGTGCAGGGCATCGGCGGGGTCACCGGCGTCGCGGCCGACGGGCGGACGTTCTCCGGCACGGTGCTGCGGCCGTCCGGGGCCCCGTACCGGATCTGGACCGTGACCTATCCGGCCCGGCACGCCATGTCCAGGATCGAGATCGCGGACGACCGGGGCAGGTCCCTCGGCCGGCGGTCGCGCGACCCGCTGATGCCGCCGGAGCGCAGCAAGGCCGCCGGCGCGGCCCTGGACCTGCCTGCGGGGGTCACCGCGCGACCGCACGCGACGAAGGAGGGCATGGAGGTGTCCTGGACCCGGCACGGCGCGGAGCTCAGCTCGACGCCGGCGGGCGCGCTGCGAGAGCCGGTGGATCTGCGCATGGAGGAGAACGTGATCATGGGGCTCGCCCGGGCGGACGTCGCCAGGATCGAGGTGGCCTTCGACGGCGGGGTCACGGCCGGCATCGAGACGCGGCCCGATCCGTGGGGCCTGGGCGTCGCGCTGTTCGCGGCCGAGCACCCGACCGGCGACCGGCAGGCCCGCCACGACATCGTCGCCTACGACGCCGCGGGCACGCAGGTCTGGCGCCAGGACGACGCGAACCGGGACCGGCTGGAGGACACCCCGCCGATCGGGGAGACGATGACGCTGCCGGGCACCGAGGGCCCCGGCGGCCCGGTGCGGGTCTGGTTCACCAGCTTCGGCGAGGACATGCTCACGCTCTGCCAGAGCGGGGGCGTGACGCCCTGGGGCGGCACGAGCTGCCAGGGCACCTCGGGAGGCTCGCTCTTCCCCCTCAAGGCGATCAGATACCTGCCGGAGCCCGGCTCCGTCACCTACGTCGGGGCGGTCCACGAGAGCTGGGAGTCGGTCGAGGCCGTCCTGTCGGACCGGCGCCGGATCCGGGCCGAGATCCTGCGCGGGACGGGCACCCCGGCCCCGATCTGGCACGTCACGATCCAGACCGGCGACGTGGTGCTCGGGGGCTTCTCCGTGCGGAAGGAGGACGGGCGGATCGAGCGGTTCCCGGAGACGGACAAGGGCTGCGGGCGCAAGGCCGTGACGACCGAGACCGGCCGCCAGGCCCTGCCCGCGGGCGTGACCGCCCTCGTGGTCGAGCCGAGCTGCATGGCCTTCTTCGAGAACGGCGAGCCGTCCGCGTCGCTCCCCGGGCCGCTGCCCGGCGAGCGGCTGAGCGACCTGCTCGGCCCCGACCGGCCGTTGTACTGGGCCCACGGCGCCGGCACCTGGTACGGCTACGCCAGGGCCGGCACGGCCACGATCAAGCTGGTCACGGCGAACGGCCTCACCACGACCGCCGAGGCCGTGCCCGACCAGTGGGGACAGGGCGTGGTGCTGTTCGCGGCCCCGGCGCCCAAGGGCGGCGACTTCTCGGCCGGAATGGTCACCACGGGGTACGGCGCCGACGGCGAGGAGCTGTGGCAGGACGGCCCCGTCACGAGGAGGAAATAGACCCGAGGTTGCGGTAGCGGGCCTGGCGGGCCGCGAAACGGTCCGCCGGGCTCACCTCCAGCAGGTTGGCGATCTCGTGCTCCAGCGCGCGCCCCACCCGCTCGCAGAACTGCCTCGGCTCGTAGGCGGCGTCGGGCAGCTCGGGGATGACGCGGTCGACGATGCCGTCGCGCCGCAGGTCGGTGGCGCGGATGCGCTGCGCCTGGGCGATCTCGGGCGCGAAGTCGACCGACCGGTAGAGGATCGCGGAGGCGCCCTCCGGCGGCAGGGGCGACAACCAGGCGTGCTGCGCGCACAACACCCGGTCGGCGGGCAGCAGCGCCAGCGCCGCGCCGCCCGCGCCCTCGCCGAGCAGCAGGCAGACGGTCGGCGCGTCGAGCATGACCAGCTCGGCCAGGCAGCGGGCGATCTCGGCGGCCAGCCCGCCCTCCTCGGCCGCCTTCGACAGGTCCGCCCCGGCCGTGTCGACCACGGTGATCAGGGGCAGGCCGAGCTCGGCGGCCAGCCGCATGCCGCGCCTGGCCACCCGCAGCCCGGCCGGGCCGAGCGGGGAGTTGGTGCGCTGGAGCCGCCGGTCCTGGCCCAGCACCACGGCCGGCGCGGTGCCGAACCTGGCCAGCGCGAGCAGCAGCCCCGGCTCGTTCTCGCCCTCGCCGGTGCCGCTCAGCGGGGTCACGTCGGAGGCGGCGAGCTTGAGCAGCGTGCGTACGCCGGGCCGGTCGTCACGGCGCGAGCGGGTGATCGCCTCCCACGCCTCCACGGGCCGCAGGTCCTCCACGGGCGGCTCCCCGGCCACGATGCCGGACCGGTCGGCGGCCAGCACGGACAGCGCCCTGATCGCGACCTCCCGCGCCTGCTCGGCCGAGACCACCGCGTCGAGCAGGCCCTTGCGGTGCAGGTTCTCCGAGACCTGCACGCCTTCGGGGAAGGCGTAGCCGTGCAGCGACTCGAACACCCGCGGCCCCAGGAACCCGATGAGCGCCTCGGGCTCGGCCGCCGTGACGTGGCCGAGCGACCCCCACGACGCGAACACCCCGCCCGTCGTCGGATGCCGCAGGTAGACCAGGTAGGGCAGGCCGACCGCCCGGTGCGCCTGGATCGCGGCGGTGATCTTCACCATCTGGACGAACGCCAGCGCCCCCTCCTGCATCCGCGTCCCGCCCGACGCCGGCGCGGCCAGCAGCGGCAGCCGCTCGCGGGTGGCCCGCTCGACCGCGGCCACGAACCGCTCGGCCGCCGCGACCCCGATCGAGCCCGCCATGAACGAGAACTCGCACGCCGCGATGGCCACCCTGCGGCCGTCGAGCAGCCCCTCACCGGTGATCACGGCCTCGTCGTAGCCGGACTTGACGCGGGCCGCGGCCAGCTCGTCGGCGTAGGAGGAGCCGGGCTCGGCCGGATCCGCGGGCGGCGCGTCCCACGATTTCCACGACCCCCGGTCGAGGACCGTTTCGATCAGTGTGCGCGCGTCCGGACGGCTCACTATCGCTCCCTAGATGTCTGCCGACGATGCAATGTTGACGCACGAGCGCCCCGGCCGGTGCCACCTGTGAGCGATCATCGTTCGCGCTCCTCCAGCCAGGCGAGCACATCGTCGCCGTCCTGGCCGAGTGCGGGCGGCGCGGTGTGCTCGACCTCGGTGAGGCCGTCGAACCGCAGCGGCGGCCCGGGCAGCTCGATCTTCCCGAGCACCGGGTGCTCCACCTCGACGACCAGGCCCTGCGAGCGGGTCTGGTCCCAGGCGTAGACCTCGTCGAGCGATCTGATCGCGCCCGCGGGCACGCCGGCCTCGCCCAGCCGGGCCAGCCAGTGGGCGCGGTCGTGGGCGCCCAGGGCCTTCTCCATGTCGGCGATCAGCTCGTCGCGGTGGGCGAACCTGTCCCGGTTCGTGGCGTAGCGCGGCTGGCCGGGGTCGATGTCGAGGAGCGCGGCGACCTTGCGCCACTGGCCCTCGTTCGCGGCGGCGATCTGCAGCATGCCGTCGGCGCAGTGGAAGGCGCCGTAGGGGGCGATGGAGGCGTGGTGGTTGCCGCCCGCGGCGGGCACCTTGCCACCGACCGTCCAGGCGGTGCCGTGGTAGGAGTGCACGCCGGTGATCGCGGCCAGCAGCGAGGTGCGCACGACCCGGCCGCGGCCCGTGCGCTCGCGCTCGTAGAGGGCGCCGGCCACGCCGTAGGCGCCGTGGATGCCGGCCAGCAGGTCGGCGATGGAGGCGCCGACGCGGTAGGGCTCGTCGGAGGATGGGCCGGTCAGCGACATCAGGCCGCCCTCGCCCTGGGCGATCTGGTCGTAGCCCGGGCGGCCGCCTTCGGGCCCGTCGTGGCCGAAGCCGGTGATCGACAGGATGACCAGGCGGGGGTTGAGCTCGTGCAGGCGCTCGACGGAGAAGCCCAGGCGGTCGAGCACGCCGGTGCGGAAGTTCTCGATGAGGACGTCGCTCTGGCGTACGAGACGCTCGATGAGCTGCTTGCCCTCGCCGGACTTCAGGTCGACGGCGATGGACTGCTTGTTGCGGTTGGCCGCCAGGAAGTAAGTCGAAATATCGTGATCCGGCCCGACGAACGGCGGTCCCCAGCCGCGCGACTCGTCACCCCCGTCCGGATGCTCGACCTTGATCACCCGAGCACCCAGGTCACCGAGCATCTGAGCGGCGTGCGGCCCCGCCAGGGCCCTGGACAGATCGAGCACGACGATGTCACCGAGGGGTCCGAGCAAGATCCAACCTCCTGCTTGCGTTCGGGGCGAAAGGACATTCTCTCAGGCGTCCACCCTCCGTCATCTACCCTGGGTCCGGTGAATGACCTGCCCGTCCGCATCCGGGATCTGCCGCCGTCGTGCGGCCCGGTGCGGCTGGTGGCCGTGGACGGGCCCGCCGGGTCGGGCAAGACGACGTTCGCGCGGCGGCTGGCGGCCGAGCTGGGCTGCCAGGTGATCCACAGCGACGACTTCCCCGTGCCGTGGGAGGAGGGCCCGGGCGGCTGGTTCCACGCGCTGGAGTCGCAGGTGCTGCGGCCTCTCCAGGCGGGGCGGCCCGGAGGTTTCCGCAGGTACGACTGGGTGCGCGGGACGTACGCCGAGCAGGTGGCCGTGCCGCCGGCGCCGGTCCTGGTCATCGAGGGCGTCGGCACGGCGCGGGCCTCGGCGGCGGGGCTGCTGGCGTACACCGTGTGGGTGGAGGCCGCCGAGCCGGTGCGCCTGCGGCGCGTGCTGGAGCGCGACGGGCCCGAGCTGGCGCCCCGGTGGCGGGAGTGGTTCGCGGCGGAGCGGGCGTGGTTCGCGGCGGACCGCACGCGCGACCGGGCCGACCTGGTCATCACGACGTGAGGTGCGCGACGTCGTTGAACCGTACGAGCTCGAACCCCGCGCCGCCGGTGCGCCAGACGGACACCGAGGCGTTGAGCACGGGCGCGAAGTCCAGCACGGCGGCCAGCTCCGCGTCCGGGCCGCCGGCGATGACGTGGCGCAGCCCGAGCACCACCGAGTCGTGGGCGACGATCAGCACCCGCCGCCCGTCCGCCCGCCCGTCCAGGTCGCGCAGGAAGTCGCGCAGGCGGGCCACGACGTCCGCGAGCGACTCGCCGCGCGGCGGCCGGTAGGCGTAGGCACCCTCGGCCTCCCGGCGGGCCAGCTCCTCGGGGAAGCGCTCCGCGATCGCCGCCAGGTTGTGGCGGGCGAACTCGCCCGCCTCCTGGTCCCGCAGGCGCTCGTCCACGGTGACGGGCAGCGGGTCCACGCCCCACGTCTCGTGGGCGAGCTTCCACGTGTCGAGCGCGCGCAGGTAGGGCGAGCACCACACCAGCTCCGGCGCCTCGTCCCGGGGCAGGGCGGCCAGCAGCCGGCCGAGCGCCGCCGCCTGTGTCCTGCCCAGCTCCGTCAGCGTCACCTCGTCGTCGCCGCGCTCGTAGACGAGCGGGGTCGCGCCGGCCTCCCGGTAGGCGAGGTTGGACTCGCTCTCCCCGTGCCGTACCGCCATGATCCACGCAGGTCCCATGCGCCCATCCTCACACGCGCCCGGCCGCGTGCCCCCTGACGAGATCCTCGACGCGGGCGCGCAGGGCGAGGAACTCCGGGGTCCGCTTGAGCGCGAGCTCCCGGCGGCCGGGCAGCGGCACCGGCAGCTCGGCCGCCACCCGGCCCGGGTGCGAGGCCAGCACGATCACGCGGCGGCCGAGCAGGACCGCCTCCTCCACGTCGTGGGTGACCATGAGCACGGTGGCTCCGGTGTCCTGCCAGACCTGGTGCAGGAACACCTGCATGTCCTCCTTGGTCTGCACGTCGAGGGCGCCGAACGGCTCGTCGAGCAGCAGTACGGACGGCTCGCAGGCCAGGGCGCGGGCGATCGCCACCCGCTGCCGCTGCCCGCCCGACAGCTCCTTGGGCAGGGCGTTCGCGAGCGGCAGCAGGCCCACCTCCGACAGGTACCACTCGACGCGGCGGCGCCGCTCGGCGGCGGGCAGGGGCAGCAGGCGCAGCCCGAACCCGACGTTCTCGGCGACGGAGAGGAACGGGAACAGCGCCCCCGACTGGAACACCAGCCCCCGCTCCGGGCCCGGCCCCGTCACCGGGTCGCCGTCGAGCTCGATCGCCCCGCCGGTGCCCGGCTCCAGGCCGGCGATCAGGTTGAGCAGCGTCGACTTGCCCGAGCCGCTGGCCCCGACGATGCACAGGAAGTCGCCGCGGCCGACCTCCAGGCCGATGCCGTCGAGGACCCGGCGGCCCGCGTACTCCTTGACCACGTCACGCAGCACGAGCGTCACGCCGCCCACCTCCCGACCCTGGCCCTGGCCAGGCGCAGCCCGACGTCGATGGCCAGGCCGATGAGGCCGATCAGGACGAGCACGGCGAAGATGCGGTCGGTCTGGAGGAAGCGCTGGGCGCGGACGATCCGGTAGCCGAGCCCGGACTCGGCGGCGATGAGCTCGGCGACGACCACGAAGTTCCACGCGGCGGCGGCGTTGACGCGCATCGCGTCCAGCATGCCGGGCAGCGCGTACGGCCACACGACCTTCCGCAGCACCTCCCCGCCCGTCGCCCCGAGCGTGGCGGCGGCCTTGCGCAGCTCGCCCGGCACCGCGCGGACGGCGTCGGCGGTCATGAGCGTGTTGAAGAACACGACCCCGATGACCAGAATCGCGATCTTGGACGGCTCGCCGAGGCCCAGCCAGATGATGAGCAACGGGATGAACGCGGACGCCGGAAGGTATCTCAGCATCCCGATCACGGGTTCGAGCAGCGCCAGGGCGACCTGGGACGTGCCCATGGCCATCCCCAGCGGCACCGAGATCGCCACCGCCAGGCCGAACCCGGCAGCCACCCGGCCCAGGCTGGCGGCGGCGTCGGACAGGAGCTGCCCGCTCGCGGCCATCTCGGCGAACGCCCCGGCGACGGCCGCCGGGGACGGCAGGAACGTCGGATCGACGACGCCCAGGGAGCTGACCACCGCCCAGACGGCCAGGGGCACGACGACCGCCACCGCCCGCAACGCCCACCGAGCCCTCCCCGGCAAGTCCTTCCCCCGCCACCGCCCCGGCGCGGCGCCCGCCGAGCGGCGGCGCAGCAGGCGGGCCACCTGGACGGCCGCCTCCAGACGTCCCGGCAGCAGCCCGCCGCCGGAGCCGCCCCTGGAGCCGCCCCCGGAGCCGCCCCCGGAGCCGCCGCCGGCGCTTCCGCCGCGAGGAGCGCGCTTGGGCAGCGGCGGCCACGCCGCGCGCTCCCCGGACGCACCGCCGGGAACCCCGGCCGCAGCCGCGGGCCAGGGCGTGCCCTCCGGCAGGCCGGTCGCCGGTGCCGGGGTGGTGCGCGGGGGTGGGCCCGTCACGAGGACACTCCCTGGACGAAGCGCGGGTCGAGGAGCCCGTCCAGGGACGGCGCCGTGTCCGCCAGGCCCGACTCCGTGAGGAAGGCGGCGATCTCCTTGGCCTGCCGTTCCAGGCTGCCCGAGCCGAACGCCTCCCGGTTGTCCGCCAGCGAGAAGATCGTGGTCCCGGCGTCGTACTCGGCGTAGTCCTGCTCGCTCACCCCCGCCCGCCTGGCCATGATCGTACGAGCCTCGGCCTTGTTCGCGCCGATCCAGGCCACCGTGTCGAACCAGGTCTTCACCAGCCCCTGCACCACCTCGGGTCGCGAGGAGGCGAGCGCGCGCGACACCACGAGGTGGTCGGGGATGGCCCCGGGGAAGTCCTTGGAGGTGGCGATCGCCGCGGACCCCGGCAGCTCCAGCGCGGTGGTCGTGAACGGCGCGAACACCCCGACCGCGTCCACCTGCCCCGCCTTGAAGGCGGCCGCCGCCGCGTCCGTGGGCAGCGGCTTGAACGTGACGTCGGCCGGCGTGAGCCCCGCCTCGCGCAGGGCGAGCAGCAGCAGATAGTGGTCCACGGTGCCCTGCTCGGCCGCGACCGTCCGGCCCTTCAGCTGGGCCACCGACGTGATGCCGGGCCGGGCGATGATCTGGTCGTTTCCGGTGGAGTTGTCGTTCACCAGCACCACGGTCTGCCGCGCGCCACCGGAGACGGAGGCCAGCGTGTCGTTCAGGGTCTGGCTGTTGGCGTCGATGTTGCCGGTGGCCAGGGCGGTGAGGCTGTCGGTGTAGCTGTCGAAGTATTTCAGCTCGACCTGCACCCCGTTCCGGGCGAACAGCCCCTTCTCCTGGGCCACCTGCCACGGGAACCAGCCGGGCCAGGCGGAGAAGCCCAGGGTGACGGCCTTGTCCGAGGGGGCGGCGGAAGGCGTGGACGGCGCTCCGCCGCACGCTGCCGAACAGGTCAGCAGCAGGGCGGCGAGCACGGCGGCGAGCAGGGGCCGGCGGGTCATGAGGTGGCCTCCTTTCCCTTCTTCGGCAGGTGCCCGGAGCGGACCAGGCAGCCGAGCGTGTCGCAGATGACGCGGGTGGCGATGAGCGAGGTGATCTCGGCGTTGTCGTACGGCGGGCTGCACTCGACCACCTCGATCCCGGCCAGCGGCGCGGCGTCGGCGATGAGCTGGATGAACTTGAGCACCTCCCGCGGCAGGAACCCGCCCGGCTCCGGCCACCCCGTGCCCGGCACGAACGCGGCGTCCAGGCAGTCCACGTCGAACGACAGCCACACCGCCTCCGCACCGCGCCAGGCCACCTCCAGGGCCCGCTCGGCGGCGGCCTCGATGCCCATCTCGACGCAGTCGGTGACGGTCATGATCGTGGTGCCGCGCTCGCGCCCTACCTTCACGCCCGGCCTGGGGGCCTGCCAGCCGCCGATGCCGATCTGCACGAGGTTGGCCGGCGGCACGTTCGGCAGGTCGGTGGCGTGGAACCAGGGCGTGGTGTGCATGCGCTCGTCCAGGTCGGTCTCCTGGGTGTCCACGTGCCGGTCGAAGTGGATGATCCCCAGGTTGCCCGACAGGTGCTCGGCGACCCCGCGTACGGTCGGGTAGCCGATCGAGTGGTCGCCGCCGAGCACGACGGGGAAGGCGCCGCTGGCGTACACGTGGGAGACGGCCTTGGAGATCTGGTCGAAGGTCTTCTCGATGTTGGCCGGGATGGTGAAGACGTCGCCGAGGTCGGCGATGGTGATCGACTCGCGCAGGTCCACGCCGAGCTCGAAGCTGTAGGGGCCGTACAGGGCGGAGATGCGGCGGATGCCCTGCGGCCCGAACCGGGTGCCCGGGCGGTAGGTGGTGCCGCCGTCGAACGGCGCCCCCAGCACGGCCACGTCGTAGTCGCCGCACGTGCGGACGTCCTCGACGTACGGGGCCTTGAGGAAGGTGTTGATCCCGGCGAAGTGCGGCAGCTCCCCGCGCGAGAAGGTGGGGATGCGCCGGTCCACGATGGAGTCGGCGCCGGGCAGGCCCAGCTCCAGACCCCGGGCCACTTCCCGGTCCCAGCCGGCGGTGGGCAGCTCGGCCTCGCGTTCGACGGCGAAGCGGGCCTCGGGTCCGTAGTCGTCGTGCGGCTTGCGGGGGTGCCAGTGCATTCGAGCTCCGAATGATCCAGGCCCGGCCGGAAGGCAGCCAGGCTGTGGCTGACCTCCCGGGCTTTTGTCCCGCCGTGGAGCGGCCCCGGGGTGGGTGCGGTGGGGCCGCCTGCACCTCTCGGACCAGACCCGTGACCGGCGGAACCCTAGGTGCGCCTCACGCTCTCGGTGAGTCCCCCTCAGTGGACTCCCGCGGTGTTTCCCCGGGGTTAACAGCCTGTTCCAGTCCGCTTACCCCGGCCGCCGCGCCCCGGTCCGGCGCACGTAGGGTCGTCTCATGAGTGCTGTCGCAGTTCTCGGAACCGGGCTCATGGGCGCGCCGATGGCGCGCAACCTCGTCAGGTCCGGCATGCAGGTCAAGGTGTGGAACCGCAGCAGGGACAAGGCCCAGCCCCTGGAGGCGGACGGCGCGGTGGTCGCGGGCTCCCCGGCCGAGGCGGTCGAGGGCGCGGACGTGATCGTCACGATGCTCAGCGACGGCGACGCCGTGCACGACGCGGTCTCCGGCGCCGCCGCCGGGCTACGGCCCGGCCAGGTGTGGGCGCAGATGAGCACGGTCGGCATCGAGGCGGTCGGGCGGCTGGCCGCGCTGGCGGACGATCACGGGCTGACGTTCGTGGACGCCCCGGTGCAGGGCACTCGCCAGCCCGCCGAGCAGGGCAAGCTGGTCATCCTCGCGGCCGGCCCGCAGGCGGCCAGGCAAGCGCTGGAGCCGGTCTTCGGCGCGCTCGGCCAGCGTACGCTCTGGCTCGGCGAGGACGGCGCGGACGGCGCCAGCACCAAGCTCAAGATGGCCACGGTGAGCCTCGGCATCTCGCTGACCGCCGTCGTGGCCGAGGCGCTCTCCCTGGCCCGGGGCCTCGGGCTGGACCCCGACCTGGTGCGGCAGGTGGTCACCGGCGGGCCGATGGACAACGCCTACTTCCAGGCCAAGTCGAAGGCCATCCTGGAGGGCGACTTCACGCCCAGCTTCACCGTGCGCAACGCCGAGAAGGACACCCGGCTGATCACGGCGGCGGCCGAGTCGGCCGGGGTCAGCCTGGACCTGGTGGCCGCCGCGGGTGAGCGCTTCCGCCGCGCCGAGGCCAAGGGCCACGGCGACGAGGACATGGCGGCCACCTATTTCGCGAGCTTCTAGAGCTGGTCGACCTCCGCGAAGGAGCGCCCGCCCGACAGCTTGGCGTAGCCGGGCCCCCGGTCGAAGAAGCGGTCGGCCGGGGGCCGCAGGCGGGCGCGCAGCTCGGCCGTGCCCCGCTCGTCGATGCGGTCCCCGTCGAGGACCACGCCATAGTCGCCCAGCGCGCCGGCGATCGACACCTTCCCGTCGCGTACGTCGGCCGCCACCGCCCGGGGGTCGCGGTCGTACGGGGAGCCCCAGCCGCCGCCCCCGGTCGTGCGAATCCTGATCACCTCGCCGGCCTGCACCGGGTGGTCGTCCACCAGCCCTTCCATCTCCTTGCCCGCGATCTCGACGCGGAAGGGCCGCCCGGCCAGGCCGCCGTTGACGCCCCAGCAGGACAGGATCGAGCGGTCGGCGATCGACATGTACGACGCGTCGCGCAACATCCGGATGTGCTTGTCGTAGCCGAGCCCGCCCCGGTACATCCCCGGCCCGCCCGAGTCGCAGGCCAGCGCCAGCCGCTCCACCCGGAACGGCCAGCGCGCCTCGGCGAACTCCACCGGGATGTTGCGCGAGTCGGGCACCACGTGGATGGTGTCCTCGCCGTCGGCGTACCAGCGCCCGCCGGAGCCGCCGCCCAGGACCTCGCGCATCAGGTACGGCATCCCGTCGGCGTCGGTGCCGTGGACCCCGGTGTAGCGGATGGTCTCCTGGTCGGCGGGCATGCGGCCGCCGGTGGCCTTGGCCAGGACGCCCGCCAGGACGCCGAGCAGGCGCAGGATGACGAACGTGCGGGCGTTGGTGGGCGCGGGGAAGACCGGGGTGAGCAGGGTGCCCTTCTCCGGGAAGATCATCTTGATCAGCGGCACGACGCCCTCGTTGACGTCCAGCTCCGCCATGCGCTCCGGCGTGTCGGCCAGGTTGCGCAGCACCGGGGCCAGCCACTTCTTCAGGAACACCCCGTCGGAGTAGTCGCCCGCGTGGTTGATCGGCCCCTTGGCCTGCGGCGACGTGCCGGTGAAGTCGATCGTCAGCGGCATGTCCAGGGCGTGGTCCACGGTGAGCGTGATGCGCTGGGCGTGCAACCGGGGCTCGTCCACGCCGTCGTGCTCGGCGTAGTCCTCCCACACGTACGTCCCCTCGGGGATCTTCGCCAGCAGCTCCCTGCGGAACGTCTCGGTCGTCTTGTCGATGATCGCGTCGAAGCACTCCTCGACGGCCTGCTTGCCGTACCGCTCGAACAGCTCGCCCAGCCGCCGCGCCCCCATCAGGCAGGCCGAGCACTCGGCGTCGAGGTCGCCGGCCAGCGAGTCGGGCATGCGGGAGTTGCGGGTCATGATGCGCAGCGCGGCCTCGTTGGGCACGCCCTCGTCCCACAGCTTGATCGGCGGCACCATCAGGCCCTCCTCGAACACCGAGCGGGCGTGCGAGGGCATGGAGCCGGGAACGGCCCCGCCGATGTCGTCGTGGTGGCCGAACGCCTGGACGAAGGCCACCACGGAGCCCTCGTGGAAGACGGGCACGGTGACGCACAGGTCGGGCAGGTGGCCGATGCCGCCCTCCGACAGGTAGACGTCGTTGTGGAAGTAGACGTCGCCGGGCTTCATCGTCTCGACCGGGAAGTCGCGCACGACCGGCTGGACGAGCGCGCTGTAGGAGCGGCCGGTGAGCTTGCGCAGGCGTACGTCGTGGATGCCCGCGCGGAAGTCGTGCGCGTCGCGGATCATCGGCGAGCGGGCCGTGCGGGCGATGGCCGTCTCGACCTCCTTCTCGACGGAGGCCAGCGTCCCTTCGACGATCTCCACCAGGATGGGATCAGTCACGACTTATCTCCACATTTCCGTATTCGTCGACCTTGGCGGTGAAGCCGGGGTGGATGGGGATCGTCGAGCCGTACTCCTCGATCACCGCCGGGCCCTTCACCGTGGCTCCGGGGCCGAGCGCGGCCCGCTGGTGGACCGGCGTGTCGCGGGTCTCGTCGAAGTGCACGGGACGGACCGAGGTGGCGCCCTCCCCCGCCTTCTCCAGCCGCCGGATGGTGGGGCGCTTGATGGGTCCGATGCCGGAGACGCGCAGGTTCACCCATTCGACGCCGTGGCGGGGGTCGTCGCGGTAGGCGTAGCCGTACAGCTTCTCGTGGGCGTCGTGGAAGCGCGAGACCACCTCCGCCTGCCAGTCCTCGTCGATCTCGCCGGCGGGGGCGGAGACGCGGACCTCGTACGCCTGGCCGTAGTAACGCAGGTCGGCGCTGCGCTGGTAGACCGGGTCGTCGAAGCCCTCCCGGTCGAGGGCCTCGCCCGCCTGATGCTCCAGGTCGTGGAAGATCTCGACGGCCTTGCCCAGCGAGAGGTCGCGGGTGACGTACGTACGCACGTAGTCGTTCTTGACGTCCACCGTGAGCAGCCCGAACGCCGAGACGTTGCCCGGGTCGCGCGGGACGACGACGGCCGGCAGGCCGAGGATGTCGATCAGCCGGCACGCCAGCAGCGGCCCCGACCCGCCGAACGTCACCAGCGGGAAGTCCCGCACGTCGAGCCCTCGCTTGACGGTGAGCTGCCGGATCGCGTTGCTCTGGTTGAACGCGCTGATCTCCAGGATCCCGGTCGCCGTGCGCTCCGGGGTGAGGCCGAGCTTGTCGGCCAGCGCCTGGATGCCGGTGCGGGCCGCGTCGGCGTCCAGCGGGATCTCCCCGCCGAGCAGGTGCGGCGGGATCCGGCCGAGGAACACGTGCGCGTCCGTCACCGTCACCTCGGTGCCGCCCTTGCCGTAGCAGAGGGGGCCGGGGTCGGCTCCGGCGGACCTGGGCCCGACCTTGAGCGTGCCCTCCGGCGAGATCCACGCGACGGAGCCGCCGCCCGCGCCGACCGTGATGATGTCGATCATCGGGATCTTGCAGGGGTAGCGGCCGATCTCGCCCTCGGTGGTGATGGAGGGCTCGCCCTCCATCACCACCGCCACGTCGGTCGAGGTGCCGCCGCCGTCCAGGGTGATCACCGACCGGTGGCCGGCCGTCGAGGCGATGAGCGCCGCGCCGAGCGCCCCCGCCGCCGGGCCGGACAGGACGGTGGTGATGGGCTGGTTGACCACCTCGCGGGCCGACAGGACGCCGCCGTTGGACTTCATGACGGAGAACGGCATGCCGAGCCGGTTGGTCAGGTTGGCGATGTAGCTGCGCATGGCGGGCTTGACGGCGGCGTCGACCAGGGTGGTGACCGAGCGCTCGTACTCGCGGTATTCGCGCAGCACGTCGCTCGACAGCGAGATCACCGCCTCCGGGTGCTCGCGCCACAGCACCTCGCGCATGCGGCGCTCGTGCTCCGGGTTGGCGTAGGAGTGCAGGAAGCAGACCCCGATCGCGGTGATCCCCTTGGCCCGGAACCAGCGGGCCACCTCCACCGCCTGCTCCTCCGAGAACGGCCGCACCTCCGCGCCCAGGTGGTCGAGCCGCCCTCCGACGGTCTTCACCTGGTGCACGGGCACGATCCTGGGCGGCTTGACCCAGAAGTAGGAGTTGCCGTAGCCGTCGGGCACGCTCTGCCTGGCGATCTCCAGAATGAACTCGAACCCCTCGGTCGTGATGAACCCGAGGTTCTGGATCCGGTCTTCCAGCAGCTGGTTCGTGTCCACCGTGGTGCCGTGCACGATGGAGCCGACGTCGAGCCGGCCCAGCTTCTCGATGCCCGCGAGGAACCCGTCCGCCGGGTTCGCGGGGGTCGAGGGGGTCTTCGTGGTGAGGATCTCACCGGTCTCCTCGTCCACCGCCACGACGTCGGTGAACGTTCCTCCGGTATCCACTCCGATACGGACGCTACGCATGGCTCCTCAACTTCGGCGACGGCCGAGCACTTCGTCGATGACTCGGGGCGCGTTGGTCGTGCCGACGTAAGCGGCCAGCCGCACCACCATCTCCTGCGATCTGGCCAGCTCGGCCTCGACCCTGGCCTTACCCGACTGCCCCGCCTGCACCCCGAAGTAAGCCCCGATAATGGTACCGATCACCCCCGCCACACCGGCGAACAGTGGGGCGAACTCCCCAGTGGCGAACACAGCGGCCCCGAACGCGACCAGCACCGCGACGATGCCCGCCACCACGACGAGAAAGCCGTAGCGCCACTGGGTGGCATCGGCCTGGGCCGCCGTGAGGTCGTCCTGCTTCATCATCGCGTCCAGCGCCGGCGGCGGGGACGTCGGTTTGTCGGTGACCACAGATTCCTCCTGTAACTCCAGGGGAGAAATGTCCCACGAGGTCATGGAACAAGCCAAGCCACTAAGCTGGCCCCCCGTGACCGAACTGTCTGCCTTGTCTGCCGTGCCGTCCGGTGCCAGGGATGCCGTACTGAAGTTCTATTTCGGCCCCATGGATTGCGGGAAGTCCACGCTGGCGCTCCAGATGAACTACAACCACGGACGGCAGGGCCGGCGGGGCCTGGTGCTCACCAAGCACGACCGCTCCGGCGGGCCGAAGATCACCAGCCGGATAGGGCTCGGGCTGGAGGCGATCGAGGTGGTGGACTCCCTCGACCTCGTCCGGCTGGTCACGGCGCACGACCGCATCGACTACCTGATCTGCGACGAGGCCTGCTTCTACACCGTCGAGCAGATCGAGCAGCTCGCCGACCTGGTGGACGAGCACGGCGTGGACGTCTACGCGTTCGGGCTGGCCTCGGACTTCAGGTCGGTCATGTTCCCGGCGGCGCAGCGGCTGTTCGAGCTGGCCGACGAGGTGTGCCGGCTGCAGGTCGAGGTGCTGTGCTGGTGCGGGCGGCCGGGGCAGCTCAACGCCCGGGTCGTGGGCGGGACGATGGCGCGTACGGGCGAGCAGGTGGTGATCGGCGACACCGACGCCGCGCACGTGCGCTATCAGGTGCTCTGCCGCCGCCACCACCGCTCGGGCAGCCTCGGCGAAGGCACGGCCGTCGCCCTGCGGCCGAACCCGTAGCCGAACCTGCAGCCGAACCTGCGACCAGCCCTGCGACCAGCCCTGTGGCCGGCGGCGGGCGGCCTCCAGCTCTAGCCGGCGGGGGCCCGCACCAGGCGCTCCAGGACGTCCTTGAGCAGCCGCGCGTCCTTGTCCGGCAGCACGGCCAGGAACGCCGCCTCGGCCGCGTCCACGGCGCGCGTGGCCTCCGCCAGCGTCTCGCGGCCGCGCCCGGTCGGCTCCACCATGTTCTTGCGCCGGTCGCCGGGGTGCGGCCGGCGCCCCACGAGCCCCTTCCGCTCCAGCGCGTCCACCAGGGCGACCATCGTCGTCCGGTCGATCCCCAGGCGCTGGGCCGCCTCGAGCTGGGACAGCGGCTCGGGCGCGCCCAGCACCGACAGCACCGCGAACTCGCGCCCGTCGATCCCGTACGGCTCCAGCGCCGGGCCCGTCAGGTCTGCCAGGCGCAGGTTGGCGTGCTTGAGCAGGTATCCAAGGCGGCGTTTCGACACCCTGCGATTCTCCCACCGGACGGGGATCAGACCGCGCAGTATCCGTCGTCGTCACACCCGTCCGCCGGGGCGGCGAGCTGGGTGATCGGCGTCTGCCCGGTCCGCTCGGCCACCTCGTCGATGGCGGCGGCGAAGGCGTCCTCCGGCTGCGCCCCCGACACGGCGTATTTCCCCTCGAACAGGAACAGCGGCACCCCGCTGACCCCGAGCGACCGCGCCCTGGCGAGCTGCTCGCGCACCTCCTCGGCGCCCTCTCCGGAGTCCCGCACGCCCACCTCGGCGGCCAGCTCGGCCAGCACCCCGGCGTCGGCCACGTTGCGGCCCTCGGTGAAGTACGCGCGGAACAGCCGCTCGGCCATCTCCAGCCCGAGCCCCTGCCCCGAGGCCACCTCGATGAGGCGGTGCGCCTCGAACGTGCCCGCGTTCACGGCCTTGTCGTAGTCCAGCTTCAGCCCCTCACCGGCGGCGGCGGAGACGACCCGCTCGACCATCTGCCGCGCGTTGGGCCCGAACTTGCGCTCCAGCTCCGGGATCAGCGACCCGCCGCCCTCGGCGGGCGCGTCGGGGTTGAGCTGGAACGGCCGCATCGTCACCTCGATCGTGCCGCCCTTGGCCCGGAACCGGTCGGCGGCCCTGGCGAACCTGGCATGCCCGATGTAGCACCAGGGGCATACGACGTCGGAGAAAATTTCCACCTTCATGTCCGGGGACAACCCATCCCGGCCGGCGGAGATTCCTAGCCGGCCGCCAGTTCCTCCAGCCGGTACGGCAGGTAGGCCGAGTCGTCCACCAACGCGGACGCTCCCCGCCACCACCCGAACCACTCGCCGCTGCGCCACATCCAGTCCACCCGCTCGATGGCGGCCACCACGTCGCCCACCGTCTCCCACCGCTCGCCGAGCTGCTCGCGGGAGGCGCCGTGGCGCATCGCCCACGCCCGCAGGATGCCGACGGCGGCGGACGGGACCTGGCGCGCGTAGGGGTCGGGGTTCTCCCCCGGCAGGCGGTGGGGGCCGAGCCCGGCCGCCACCCCCCAGCTCCACTGCGCCTCGGCGGGCCGCGAGTAGCGCAGGGACTGGAAGTCCAGGTTGGAGCCGAGATCCTCGTCGGGCCGCCGGGTGACGACCGCGTCGAGCCGCCCTCCGGCGTCGAAGTGCACGACGAGCCGCTGCCCGGGCTTGACGCCCGGCGGCAGCTCGAAGCGGTCCTCGGCCTGCCAGGAGTTGAGGTCGACCTGCGCGACGGCCGCGCCCCACAGCTGGTCGGCGGCGTCGTCGGAGATCCAGGCGGCCAGCATCTCCAGCGCGGTCAGGTCGGTCCACGGCTCGATCGCGACGGCCGTGCGCACCACCTCGTCGGGCGGGGGCAGCTTGCCGCCCCTGGACGTGGTCCACCAGCCCTCGCCCAGCTCGCGGGTGCCGACCAGGAGCGCGGCGATGGCGGCCAGCTCCGCCGACCGCCTGGTGAGCGAGGCCCCCAGGGCCAGCTCGAGCGTGCGGTCGGTGCGGTCGTCCCCGAGCACGGGGCGCACGTCGCCGATCAGCATCTCGGCGGTCGGGCGCTCCTCACCCAGGAGGTTGCGTACGACTCGTCTGGCCTCGGTTCGTGCGTCTTCAGCATGTGCCTGCCGCATACCGCCACGCTACGCCCGGAGATCCTTTTCCGCGAGAGTCCGTGCCGCCATCAACCTCAGGCGCTCCGGCGGCGCGACCCCCGCCCGAGCAGCCAGCCCACCGCCGCCCCGGCCAGCGCGACCCCCGCGCCCATGCCGAACGAGGCCAGCATGACCCACGGG
The DNA here is from genome assembly GCF_041950495.1 of Nonomuraea sp. MTCD27. NCBI lineage: Bacteria > Bacillati > Actinomycetota > Actinomycetes > Streptosporangiales > Streptosporangiaceae > Nonomuraea > Nonomuraea sp. MTCD27. Next base: position 116,562 of record NZ_JBGNUW010000017.1, read on the forward strand.
CGCGTCTCCGTGGGCCGCTTGGCGGGCCGCTCGAACACCGCCTGGCCCTGCTCCGGGCGGGCCACCGCCGCGCCGGAGGACACGGGGGTCACCTCGGCGGGCGCCCGGAGGTGCTCGTCGACGGCCGAGAAGAACTCCCCCGCCGTCCGCTTGGCCACCGAGCCCAGCATCCGCTGCCCGACCCCGCCGATCATGCCCCCGATGACCGCCTCGGCGTCGTAGTCCACCCGCGTGCCGCCCTCGACCTCGCTCAGCCGCACGAGCACGGTGGCGTCCACGGTCCCCGGCGCGCCCTGTCCGCGCGCCTTGAGCGTGAAGCTCTCCGGCGCCAGCGGGTCCGTCAGCGCCACCTCCCCCTGGTAGACGCCCTTGACGGAGGCCACCCCCGCATTCACCGTCATGCGGTACGTGTCCGGCCCCGTCTCCTCCAGCCGCTCGCACCCGGGGATGGTGCGCACCAGCACCTCCGGATCCCGGAGCGCCGCCCACACCCGATCCCTGTCCACGCCGATCACCGCACTGCCCGCCACGTTCATGCCGACACTCTAGGCAGACGGGACCGGCCGGATAAGGGCAACACCTGCCAGAGGCGGGCGCGGTTCGCGGATCGGGTCCGCCCAACGGCGTACGGACCCATCAGCCCGGCGGGTGACGCGCCGGGCCGCGTTCCCGGGGCATTCTCGACATCCAGCAACCAGCAGCACGGGGATGTGACCAAGCTCGCACCCCATTGCTCTACAGGCTGTAGTACTACTACAGGTAGATGTACTACAGCGTGTAGAGCTGAGGAGTCGACGGGGAAGATGGACGCACTTGACCTTGCGCGGTGGCAGTTCGGGGTGACCACCGTGTACCACTTTCTGTTCGTGCCCTTGACCATCGGTCTCGGGATCTTCGTGGCCGGCCTGCAGACGGCCTGGCACCGCACGGGCAAGGAGCAGTACCTGAAGCTGACGAAGTTCTTCGGGAAGCTGTTCCTGATCAACTTCGCCATGGGCGTGGTCACCGGCATCGTGCAGGAGTTCCAGTTCGGGATGAACTGGAGCGAGTACTCCGTCTTCGTGGGCGACGTCTTCGGGGCGCCGCTGGCCATGGAGGCGCTGCTGGCCTTCTTCATGGAGTCCACGTTCCTGGGCTTGTGGATCTTCGGCTGGGACCGGTTGCCGAAGAAGGCGCACCTGGCGTGCATCTGGGCGGCGGCCATCGGGTCCAATTTGTCGGCCTATTTCATCCTTGCTGCGAACGCCTGGATGAAGCACCCGGTCGGCTACGAGGTCGTGGACGGCAAGGCCAGGATGACCGACCTGTGGGCGGTGCTGACCAACTCCACCGCGCTGGCGCAGGTCCCGCACGTGATCGGGGCCGCGTTCATCGTTGCGGGCGGGTTCGTGCTCGCGGTGTGCGGCTACTGGCTGCTGCGGACCCGCGTCGAGCGGGACCGGGCGATGTGGCGCGGCGCGGCCCGCGCCGCGCTGGTGATGACGGCGATCGCGGGGGCGGTCGTCGCGGGCACCGGCGACATGTCCGCCAAGCTCATGTACGAGCAGCAGCCCATGAAGCTGGCCTCGGCCGAGGGCCTGGAGCGCGACACGGCGGGCGCCCCGTTCAGCGTCGTCCCCGGCATCGAGATCCCGAACGTCCTGAGCTTCCTGTCCACCAACGACCTCAACGCCACCGTCCAGGGCACCGAGGACCTGCAGCGGCGCTTCGAGGAGCAGTTCGGCCCCGGCGACTACCGCCCCGACCAGACGATCGTCTTCTGGTCGTTCCGGGTGATGATCGTGTTCGGGCTGGCCACGGTGGGCCTGTCGGTGCTCGGCCTGTGGCTGACCCGGCGCAGGCGGCCCTTCCCCGCCTGGCTGTCGCGGGCGCTGCTGCTCGCGCTGCCCCTGCCCCTGATGGCGGTGATCGCCGGGTGGCTGCTGAGCGAGATCGGCCGCCAGCCGTGGACGGTCGCGGGCGAGCTGCTGACGGCCTCCAGCGTGTCGCCGGGCGTGAGCCTGGCCGAGGTGGCCACCTCGCTGACGATCTTCACGCTGCTGTACGGCGTGCTCGCCGTGGCCGAGGTCGTGCTGCTGGCCCGGCACGTCCGCAAGGGCGTCGAGGAGCCGGCGCCGGCCCCCGCGGCCGAGCGGCTCGAGCCGTCGCTGATGTACTGAGGAGCAGACAATGATCGAGTTGTGGTTCGCCATCATCGCCTTCCTCTGGACCGGCTACTTCGTCCTCGAGGGCTTCGACTTCGGCGTCGGCCTGCTGGCGCCGCTGGTGAGCAGGAACGCCGCCGAGCAGCGCGCCGGTCTGGAGACCATCGGCCCGGTGTGGGACGGCAACGAGGTGTGGCTGATCACCGCCGTCGGGGCCATGTTCGCCGCGTTCCCGGCCTGGTACGCGGGCGTGTTCAGCGCCTTCTACCTGCCCGTGACGCTGATCCTGGTGGGCCTGATCGTGCGCGGGGTCGGCCTGGAGTGGCGGGGCAAGGTGACCAACCCCGTCTGGTGCGACCTCGGCATCGTGGTGGGCAGCGCGCTCCCGGCGTTCCTGTGGGGCGCGGTCTTCGCCGACCTGCTCCACGACAGCGTGCCCGCGGCCCTGCTCGGCGGCGGGTTCACGCTGGCGGTGTGCATCCTGCACGGCGCGGTCTTCCTGTCGCTGAAGACCACCGGCCCGGTCCGCCGCCGCGCCAGGACCGTGGCCGTGGCGGCCGGCGCCGTGACCATCCCGGTGGCCGTGTTCGCCCTGTCGAGCCTCGGCACGGCCCCCGCGCTGGCCTCCATGGCGGCGCTGGCCGCGGCCACGGCGCTGATCTGGCGGCGCAGGGAGGGCTGGGCGTTCGCGGCCACGGCGGGCGCCATCGTGCTGGCCACGCTGGCGCTCTTCATGGAGCTGCGGGTGCGGCCGCTGCCCGGGCTCACCCTGGCGGAGGCGGCCTCCGGCCCGTACACGCTGACCGTGCTGAGCTGGATCGGGCTCATCGCGCTGCCGTTCGTCCTGGTCTACCAGGGGTGGACGTACTGGGTGTTCAGGAAGCGGGTCAGGGTGGGGGCCGTCAGCTAGCGGGCGCCCCGCCCAGGTAGAGGCGGCCCAGGCGGGGGTCCGCGGCCAGGTCGCGGGCGGGTCCGGAGATGTGCACCCGGCCGAGGTCGAGCACGCAGCCGATGTCGGCCATCTCCAGGGCTCGGCGCGCGTTCTGCTCCACCAGCAGCACCGCGACCCCCGTCCTGCGCATGAGGTCGATCCGGTCGAACACGACCTGCGTGTTGCGCGGGTCGAGCCCCATCGAGGGCTCGTCGAGCAGCACCACGGACGGCTCCAGCATGAGCGCGCGGGCGAACTCGACCTGCTTCTGCTGCCCGCCCGACAGCAGCCCGGCCATGCTCCCCCACCGCTCGGCCACGACCGGGAACAGCTCCTTGACCGCCTCGATCCGGGCGTTCAGCGTGGCCTGGTCGCGGACGGTGTACCCGCCGAGCCGCACGTTCTCCGCCACCGTCATCTCGCGGAACACGCTGTGCCCCTGCAGCACGTGGGCCAGCCCCAGGCCGAGCAGCCGCTGCGGCGACAGGCCCGCCACGTCCCGCCCGGCCAGCACCACCCGGCCCGACCTGGGCGCGAGCAGGCCGCTGGCGACCTTGAGCGCGGTGGACTTGCCGGCCCCGTTCGGGCCGACGAGGCAGACGACCTCGCCGGCGCGGACGGTGACGCTCAGCCCGCGCAGCACCGGCGCGGCCCTGCCGTACCCGGCGACGACGTCTTCCAGAGACAGTACGACCTCAGACACCGAGATACGCCTCCAGCACCCGCGGATCCTCCCGCACCAGCGACGGCGGACCTTCGGCGATGGGCGCGCCGCGGTCGAAGACGATCACGTGGTCGCACATGCCCATCACCATGTCCATGTTGTGCTCGACGACGAGGAACGTGCGGCCCTCGGCGTTGAGATCGCGGACGAGGCCCACGATCCGGTCGATCAGCGCCGGGTTGACCCCGCCGGCCGGCTCGTCGAGCAGCACCAGGTCCGGCTCGGCCATCAGGACCGCGGCCAGTTCGAGCAGCTTCTGCTGGCCGTAGGACAGGTCGCGGGCCTCGGCCTCCTCCAGGTGCTCGATGCCCATGCGGCGCAGCCAGTGGCGGGCCCGCTCGACCTCGCCCGCGTCGCGCAGCCCGGCCAGCAGCTCGCGCAGCCGGGTACGGCGCACCGCGACCAGCATGTTCTCCAGCACGGTCAGCCGGGGGAAGATCCGGCAGAGCTGGAAGGTGCGGCCGATGCCCGCGTGCGCGATCCGGTGCGGCGAGTGCCGGGTGATCTCGCGGTCGCGGTAGAGCACCCGCCCCGAGTCGGGCCTGATCATGCCGGTGACGATGTTGAAGAACGTGGTCTTGCCCGAGCCGTTCGGCCCGATCAGCCCGTTGATCTTCCCGTCGCGCAGCTCGACGGTGGCGCCGCTCACGGCCAGCACGCCGCCGAACGACTTCGTCAGCCCCTCGGTCCGCAGCGAGCTCCCTGTGACCGTCACCGGGCCACCCCCTGCAGTCGCTGGTCGGCGCTCTCGTCCGGGATGGAGGGGCCCGTCCGTTTCCTGACGAGACGAGCGAGGATGCCGTCCGGCATGAACAGCACGACCAGCACGAGCACCAGGCCGGTCGCGGTCAGGTGGATCTGCGTCTCGCCCAGCGCGATCAGGAAGTACTCCCCCGCCGGCGCCACGATGAGCGCCCCCAGCAGCGGCCCGAACAGGTGCCTGACGCCGCCGAGCAGGCTCATGAGCACCATGTACGAGCCGATCAGGATCGAGAAGACGAAGATCGGGTCCAGGCTGCCGAACCAGACCGCGTAGAGCCCGCCGGCCAGCGCCACGAACAGCGCGGACAGGGCGAACGCCGCCACCTTGTACGCCCCCGTGGGCACGCCCAGCGACTCGGCCTTGTCCTCGTCCTCCCTGATGGCCCGCAGGCCCGCGCCGAAGCGGGAGCGGGAGACGTACCACCAGGACAGCAGCGCGACTCCGAGCAGCGCCAGGAACAGGTAGAAGAACACCACGTGCGTCTGACCCCGGTGCAGGTCGGGGAAGGGCGAGGGCACCTGCAGCCCGGTGGAGCCGCCGGTCAGCGAGCGCCAGCCCTGCACGACGAGGTTCATCATGGACACGAGCGCGATGGAGACGATCACGAACGAGGCGCCGCGCACCCGTACCGCGGCGATGCCGACGCCGACCGCGAACAGCGTGACGAGCAGCGCCGAGACGAGCAGGGCCACCACCCACGGGACGCCCAGGCGCACGACGAGCAGGCCGGTGCCGTACGCGCCCAGGCCGAAGAACGCCGAGTGGCCGAGGGAGACGTAGCCGGTGAAACCGCCCAGGAGGTTCCAGGACGTGGACATGGCGGCGTACATGACGGTCAGCGCGCCCGCGTACACCAGGTAGTAGTTGGGCACCAGCCACGGGTAGGCGATCGCCAGCGCGGCGACCAGCAGCGGGAGCCCCCTAGAAACGGTGCGCAAGCCGGCCTCCGAAAAGCCCCTGGGGGCGGACGAGCAGGGCCAGGAAGAGGAAGACGTAGAACATCATCGTGGCCCAGGTGGCGTCCACGGTGACCAGCACGACGCCCTCGACCACGCCGAGCAGGACGGCCGCCAGGGCCGCGCCCACCACGCTGCCGAGGCCGCCGACCACGATGATGGCCATGAGCTTGCCGATCCACACCCAGTGGGAGGCGGGGAAGAACGGCGTGATCAGCGCCAGCACCGTCCCGCCCACGGCGGCCGTGGCCAGGCCCACGCCGAAGCCGTACCCGGCCACGCGCTCGGTCTGGATGCCGACCAGCCGGGCCGCCTCGCGGTGCTGGATCGTGGCCCGCAGCGCCTGCCCGAACCTGCTCCTGATCAGCACCGCGAACAGCACCGCGAGGGTGAGCGCCGCCACCCCGAAAGCGATGATCTTGTCGTACGGGAGGTGCACGCCGCCGACGGTCAGCGACCTGGTGGCGTACTCCATGCTGACCGACTTGTAGGAGCCCGTGTAGAACGTCCCGAGCACGCCCTCGATGGTGAGCGCGATCCCGAACGTCAGCAGCACCGACATCATCGCCAGGTTCTCCGGCGCGAGCCGGGCGATGAGCAGCCGCTGCACCGCCACGCCCAGCGCGAAGAACAGCGGCACGGTCAGCGGCAGCGCCAGGAACGGGTCCACGCCGAGCGTGGCGTGCACGGTGTAGGTGAGATAGGCGGCCAGGAACAGGAACGCCGGGTGCGCCACCATGACCACCCGCATGACGCCGAAGTACAGCGACAGGCCCGAGGCCAGCAGCGCGTAGAGCCCGCCGGTCAGCACGCCCAGGGCCAGCCCCTGCAGGAGCAGGTTCACCATTCCTGCTTGGGATAGACGATGGAGGCGGTCTTGGCCTGCTCCGGCAGGACGATCTCGATCTTGCCCTTGACGTACTGCTGGATCATGTGCGCCTGCTCGGGGCGCCCCTGGTCGTCGAAGGACAGCGGCCCCACGACGGTGTCGAACGTGCCCTGGCTGATGTGCGCGGCCAGCTTGTCCTGGCACTCCTTGGTGGGATCCACGCACTTGACCGCGGTCACGGCGGCCTCGACGATCTGGCCGACGGTGTAGCCGTTGGCCGCGTCCTCGTTGGCCTCGCCGCCGAACATCTCCTTGTAGCGCTTGACCATGTCCTGGTTGCCGGTGAACGAGGCGGTGGCCGACCAGCCCACGGGCGAGACGATGTGCTCGACCGCCCCCTTCACCGCGGCGGGGAACTCCGCCAGCGTCGGCCCCGTCGAGAACGCCGCCAGCTTGGGCTGCACCTTCAGCTCCTGCAGCGCGCGCACCAGGCCGACCGAGTCCTCGAACTGCGTGCCGCCCACGACCAGGTCCGGCTCGGCGGCGGCGATCTTGGCGGCGATGGGGGCGAAGTCGGTCGTCTCGGGTGGGTACACCTCGTCCACGACCGTCTTGATCCCGGCCGCGGCCAGCTTGTCCCGCAGCCCGTACGCGGTGCCCTGGGCGAACGGGTCGTCCAGGCTCGCGTACGCCGCCGTCTTGGGCCGCTGGTCGGCCGGCAGCTTGATGAGGTAGTCGGCCAGGTAGTTGTAGTGGTCGCCGGCGATGGCCGGGGCCGCGTAGAACAGCCGCTTGAAGCCCTGCTCGAAGACCTCGGCGGCGGCCCCCGCGGGCTCCACGAACAACATGCCGTACGACTCGGCGACCTTCGCCGCGGGGATCACCAGGCGCGAGGAGAACGGCCCGAAGACCAGGTTGACCTTGTCCTGGGTGATGAGGGACTCGTAGTCGGAGCTGACCCGGTTGGGGTCGGAGGCGTCGTCACGGAAGATCAGCTCGACCTTCCTGCCGAGCAGGCCGCCCTTGGCGTTCACCCGGTCGGCCCAGACCTGGTATCCCTCCTGGATGCCCTTGCCGGGCTCGGAGAAGTCGCCCGTGAGGGGGAGCGAGATGCCGATCTTCACCGGCCCCTGCTGCTGGCCCGGCGACTGCGCCGCGCCGGGTTCGTCGGTCTTCGCACACGCGGTCAGCCCTAAGGCGCAGACGGAGATGATCGCCAGGCTCTTGCGGACTCTTGCCATCGAGGAGACCCCCGTCAGAAGAGGTGGAACGAAAGCGCTTTCGTAAGCGCTTTCGGTTACGATTACACGGGATTCAGCCCCGTACAAGGGGGTGCGCACCGCATGGCAGAGCGACCTTCCCCGCACTCTCCGCCCCGCCTGGTCGACGTGGCCAGGGCCGCCGGCGTCTCGCTGGCCACGGCCTCGCGCGCCATGACGGGCAGCACGGGGGTGAGCGCCCAGGTCGCGGCGCACGTGCAGGCGATCGCGTCCGAGGTGGGCTACGTGCCCAACAGCCACGCGCGGGCGCTGGCCGGCGGGCAGGCGTCCATGGTCGGGCTGATCGTGCACGACGTCGGCGACCCCTATTTCGGGGAGATCGCCAGGGGCGTGCTGCGCGAGACCGAGAGCCGCGGCTACCTGGCGCTGATCAGCCAGACCGAGCGCGACCCGCGGGCCGAGCTGGCCAGGATCCGCGCCCTGCGGGCCCACCGGGTGACCTCGATCGTGCTGGCCGGCTCGGGTTACGTCGAGGCGGCCACCGAGGCCGACATCGCGGCCGAGGTGCGCTCGTTCACCACGGCCGGCGGCCGGGTCGCGGTGATCGGCCGGCACCACCTGCCGGTGGACGCGGTGCTGCCCGACAACGCCGCCGGCGGGGCCACGCTCATGCGCCACCTGCTCGACCTGGGCCACCGCCGCCTGGGCGTGCTCGGCGGCCCGCCCAACCTGACCACGGTGGAGGACCGGCTGGCCGGGCTGCGCACGGCGTTCGGCGCGGCCGGGCTCGACTGGGGGTCGGTCCCGGTGGTGCACGGGGACTTCACCAGGGAGGGCGGCGCGGCGGCGGCCGCCCGGCTGGTGCGGGCGCACCCGGAGCTGACCGCGGTGGTGGCGCTGAACGACCCGATGGCGGTGGGCGCGCTGTCGTGGCTGCTCAACCACGGGCACCGGGTGCCCGGGGAGATCTCGGTGGCCGGCTTCGACGACGTGCCGGTGGCGCGGGACGTCTATCCGGCGCTCACCACGGTCCGGCTGCCCATGGTGGGCATGGGCAGGCAGGCGCTGGAGCTGGTGCTCAAACCGCCCGCCGCGCGCCCGCGCCGCCGGCGTACCGGGCACGAGCTGGTGGTCAGGGCCTCCACCGCCGCGCCACGCCCCTGACCCGGGCCTCCTGACGCGCGCACCGGTTGCGGACGCGGGCCTCTGACGGCGCTCTTGACAGTCCTCCGCGCCGGGTTACGATCCGAAAGTCCCGAAAGCGCTTTCGCCCTCCGGGGCGCCCGCGAGAGGACCCCCCGATGCCCGCCTTTCGCATCCTCGCCGCCGCCCTCCTGACGATCGCGTTGTGCGCGCCCCCGGCCGCCGCCGCGGAGCCGGTCCCGATCGACGACCCCATCCCCGAGCAGCCCACCCCGTCGGCGCTCACGCTGACCCTGGAGGAGTTCGCCTCCTTCCCCAAGACCGGGACGATCCCGGAGCCGACCGACCCCCGGCTGGTGCGCTGGGCCAGGATCAACTACCTGGGCGAGCTGCCCGACGGCTCCCACCGCCGGTACGTCAACGACCTCAACGGCAAGCTCTACCTGCTCGGCCAGGACCGGCGGCCGAAGGAGTACCTGGACGTGGCCGCCGCGTTCGCGCCCGACTTCGTCTCCGGCCGGGGCCTGGGCAGCGGGTTCGGCTTCGCCGCCTTCCATCCCGAGTTCGGGTCGAACGGGCGGTTCTACACCGTCCACACCGAGTGGGGCGCCGCGCTCACCACGAAGACCCCCGACCTGCCGCCCCAGCCGGGCACCAGGTTCCACGGCGTGATCACCGAGTGGACGGCCGCCGACCCGGGCGCCGGCGTCTTCTCCGGCGCCCGCAGGGAGGTGCTCAGGCTCGGCTTCTCCGGCCAGATCCACGGCATCCAGCAGATCGACTTCAACCCGGCGGCCCGCCCGGGCGACCCGGACTACGGCCTGCTCTACGTCGCGGCGGGCGACGGCGGGCGGGGCGCCTCCAGCGACGACCCGCAGAACCTGGCCATCCCGCAGGGCAAGATCCTCAGGATCGACCCCGTCAGCCCCACCGGCAGGTACGGCGTCCCCGCCTCGAACCCGTTCGCCGGGCAGGAGGGCAAGCTGGGCGAGATCTACGCCTACGGCATGCGCGACCCGCACCGCTTCAGCTGGGACCGTGGCCGGCTGCTCCTCGGCCACATCGGCGAGCACGCCATCGAGGCCGTCTACGACGTGGGCCCCGGGGACAACCTGGGGTGGAGCGAGCGCGAGGGCGCCTTTGTCTTCGACAGGGCCGACCGCTGCCACCTCTACCCGCTGCCGGAGGACGACGCCCGGTACGGCTACACGTACCCGGTGGCCGCCTACGACCACGACCCGCCGCCCGGCCACCCCTGCAACGCCGACAGCGGCCACGCCGTCGTCGGCGGGTTCGTCTACCGGGGCGGGCGGCTGCCGCTCCTGTACGGCAAATACCTGTTCGGCGACATCGTGGACGGCCGGATCTTCTACACCGTCGCCGCCCACATGCGCGAGGACGCCGGCCGGGCCACGATCTACCAGCCGCGCCTGGTGGACGCCGCCGGCCAGCCCGTGACCATGCCCGACCTGGCCGGCAGCGCCCGGGTGGACCTGCGTTTCGGCCAGGACCGCGCGGGCGAGCTGTACGTGCTGTCCAAGGCCGACGGCAGGATCTGGAAGGTCACCGGGGCCGCCTACGCACCCTCCGGGGTGCTGCCCTCGTTCCGCCCGAACCTGGTGGCCGCGTACGACTTCGAGCACCCGCTGCCCGGCGACCCCGCCCGCGAGCAGGACCAGGGCCTGTCCGGCACCGCCATCGCCCTGGTCAACGGCGGCGCCGCGATGCGCGTCCCGGACGGCGCGTACCGGGGCAGCACGAACGCCCTGGAGACCCGGCAGGTCGATCCGGCCACGGCGGGCAACGACGACTGGAAGGCCGGCGTCCACACCGAGCCCGGCGTGCCCACCCTGCGCGCCTTCAACGCGGTCCGGGGCGCCACCGTCATGGGCTGGTTCAAGATGCTGGGCGCGGGCCCCGCGCCCAACTCCAACACCCCGGACCCCGCCGACCGCTACAACGCGATCGGCCTGGCGGGGGTGCTCAGCGGCAACTCACAGGGCCACGACGTGCGGGCGCTGCTGGAGCTCATCACGGTCGAGGGCGAACTCCGGGTGGTGGCGCTGGCCAGGAGGGTGGACGGGGCCCCCTCCCAGACGTTCGCCGCGAACCGGCCGTGGCAGGAGATCCTGCCGCGCGACCGGTGGGTGTTCCTCGCCGCGACGTTCGACTTCGACACCGGGACGATGCGCCTCTACCGCGACGGCCGCCCGCTCGACGGCTTCCGCACGGTGGCCGGCGACCCGTGGGGGCTGGAAGGCGATCCGGAGCCCGACGTCACCTCGGCGACCGACCCCAGAGGCATCAAGATCGGCGGCAGTTACCCGCAGAACACCAGGGAGCAGAACCCGTGCGACTGCCGCATGGACGGCCTGATGTTCCTGGACCGGGTGGCCACCGCCGGCGAGATCAGGGCCCAGTACGAGCTCGTCCGCAGCCGATAGCCGGGCCTGCGGGCGTCAGCCGACGACCCGCATCTTCTTGGTCCGGTGGTCGGTGAGGTGCAGGTCGCCGCCGAGCCGCTCCTTGAGCAGATCGAGCACCTTGCGGCTGGACAGGACCGTCCAGAGGCTGCCGACCAGGTGCGGGTTGTACTCGGGGGCGGCGTCCATCCAGGCGTCCTTACCGGCCTGGCTCTGGAACGTCGTGACGAAGAACTCGCCGTCCGGGGTCTTGCAGTACCCGGTACGGAGTTCGGCGGCGTTGACCTGCATGCGTGGCGAGCAGCCGACCTTGGCGGAGAGCTGCTCGACGGTGAGGGGGGTGGGCCCGGCCTGTCCGCCTGCTGCGACGTGGTCGTGGCCGCTCCCGGAGGTGCAGCCGGCGACCAGTCCGGCCAGCAGCGCGAAAGCGGCCAGACGTGGAATTGTCGTCATGTGCGGAGGTACGCAGCACCCCGGGCGGCGGTTCAGACCCAGACCGGCTACTTAGGTGTCGGCGTCTGGGAGACCCGGTGGTCGGTCAGGTGCAGGTCGCCGTTGAGCGGCCCCCTGATCGCCTCCAGCACCTTCAGCGGCCCCAGCACGGTCCAGCGCGGGCCCACGAGGTGCGGGTTGTACTCCGGCGCCCGGTCCATCCACTCGTCCTTGAGCTTCTCGGTCGCGAACGTGTTGACGAAGAACTCGCCGTCCTGGGTCTTGCAGTACGCCGTGCGCACCTCCTCGGCGTCGACCTGCATCTTCGGCTGGCAACCGACCTTGGCGGAGAGCTGCTCGACGGTGAGGGGGGCGGCGTTGGCGGGCTGGGACTTGCCTGCTGCGACGTAGTCGCTCCAGCCGCCCCCGGAGGAGCAGCCGGCGACCAGTCCGGCCAGCAGCGCGAAAGCGGCCAGACGTGGAAATGTCGTCATGTGCGAGGGTACGCAGCCCCACCCGCCCCGGTTCACCGCGAGACCGGGTTCACCTCAGGACGACGCAGCCCCGCGCCGCCAGCCGGCGCAGCGCCTCGGGCTCGCCGTCGAGCTTGTTCCACCGCAGATCCAGCTTCTCCAGGCCGGGCAGGGTCTCGGCCAGGCTCTCCGGCAGCTCCCGCAGCCGGTTTTCGCGCAGGTCGAGCTGCCTGAGGCCGGCGGGCAACGTCTCGGGCAGCCGGCGCAGCCGGTTGGCGCGCAGGTCCAGGTGCCGCAGCCCGGCGGGCAGCGTCTCCGGCAGCTCGCGCAGCCGGTTGCCCTGCAGGTGCAGCTCGCGCAGCCGGGTCAGGCCGCCGATCGTCCCCGGCAGCGCCTCCAGCCGGTTGTTGTAGAGCCGCAGCTCCACCAGCGCGGCCATGGAACCGATGGAGTCGGGCAGGCGGGCGATGCGGTTGTCGGTCAGGTTGAGGTAGGCCAGCCGGTCCAGCCGCCCGATCGACTCGGGCACCTCGGTGAACAGGTTGTCGCTGAGGTAGAGGTAGTCGGTGAGCGGCAGGTCGCCGAGCTCCGGCGGGATCTCGGTGAGCCGGTTGTGGCCGAGGTCGAGCATGCGCAGCCGGGTCAGCCCGCCGATGGCGGCGGGGATCTCGGTGAGCGCGTTCTGGGCCACGTTGAGCGATTCGAGCCCGGTCAGCTTCCACAGCGAGGCGGGCAGCGCGGTCAGCCCGTTCGCGCCCGCCGCGAGGTGCCGGAGCGTGCCGGGGAGGCGGTCGGGGAGCTCCGCGAGGCGGTTGCCGTACAGGTAGAGGGTCTCCAGGTTCGGCGGGCAGCCGGGGAAGGACGTCAGCGCGTTGCCGTCGAGGTGCAGCGCGCGCAGCGCGGTGAGCCCGGACAGGTCGGGCAGCGCGCGCAGGCCGTTGCCGTCGAGCCGCAGCTCCTCCAGCGCGGCGAGCCCGGCCACCCGGCCGGGCACCTCGGCGATCGCGTTCCAGGCCAGGTCGATCAGCCGGACGTTGTCGGGGACGGCGGGGAAGGTGGTCAGGCCGGAGTCGGGCGCGCGCATGGCCCCATGATCCCACGCGGCCGGTCGCGATCACCGCGTACGGGCTATCCGGAGGTCGAAGAGCTCGGACGGGGAGATGGGCATGCGGTCGATCTCGAAGCCCTCGGCGTCCTCGATGGCGGAGGCGATGACGGCGGAGACGGGGATCACGCCGGCCTCGCCCGCGCCCTTGATGCCGAGCGGGTTGAGCGGCGACGGGGTCTCCAGGTGGCCGGTCTCGATGTGGGGGATCTCGGTGGCGTACGGCATGAGGAAGTCCATGAAGGAGGCGTTCACGAGCTGGCCGTGCTGGTCGTAGACCATGCGCTCGTAGAGGGCGCCGCCGATGCCCTGGGCCACGCCGCCGTGGATCTGGCCCTCGACGATCATGGGATTGATCAGCCGGCCGCAGTCGTGCACGACCGCGTACCTGACGACCCTGATCTCGGCGGTGTCCGGGTCGGTCTCGACGATCGCCGCGTGCATGCCCGCCGCGAACGTGGACCTGATCGGCGAGTAGTAGTCCCGCCCCTCCAGCCCGGGCTCCTCGCCCTCGGCGATCGGCGGCCGGTCAGGGGAGGCCGCACCGGAGAACTGGGTGGCCTTGGCCGTCTCCTCGTCGAAGGCGTAGCGCAGCGGGTTGGCCAGCACCGCCACCGTGGACAGCGGGATGGAGGCGGACGGCGAGCCGGCCACGTGCACCAGGCCGTCGGCGATGTCCAGGTCCGCCGGGTTCGCCTCCAGGGCCTCGGCGGCGATGCGCAGGGCCTTCGCGCGCACCTTGCGGCAGGCCAGGGCGATGGCGTTGCCGCTGACGACGGCCGCCCTGGAGGCGAAGGTGCCCACCGCGTAGCCGAACCTGCGGGTGTCGCCGGTGACCACGCTGACCCGCTCGATGGGCACGCCCAGCTCGGTGGCCGCGATCTGCGCGAACGCGGTCTCGTGGCCCTGCCCCTGCGAGGTCAGGCCGGTCGAGACGTGCACCCGGCCGTCGGAGGTGATCTGCACGTGCCCGCCCTCGTACGGCCCCACGCCGGTGCCCTCGACGTAGCACCCGATCCCGATGCCCCGCCCGGGGCGCCGCTCGAAGGAGTCCCAGCCGATGAGCTCCTTGATCATGCGGAGCATCTCCGGGTAGTCCCCGCTGTCGTAGATGAGCGGCCGCCCGTCCTGGAACGTCATGCCCTGGTCGTACGGGAACTCGTCGGGCCGGATGAAGTTGACCTCCCGTACCTCCGTCCGGTCCTTGCCCAGGTAACGGGCGATCTTGTCCATCGTGCGTTCCATGCAGAACACGCCCTGCGGCCGCCCGGCCCCGCGATAGGGGGTGACCTGCACGGTGTTGGTGTAGACGGCGGTGAACTCGACCCGGTAGGAGCCCGGCTTGTACGGCCCCAGGAGCTGCGTGGAGGTGACGATCGGGACGATGATCCCGTAAGGGGTGTAGGCGCCGTGGTCGTGCAGGATCGTGACGTCCATCCCCAGCACGCGCCCGTCGTCGTCGAACCCCACCCGCACGTGCTGCACCTGCCCCCGCTCGTGCGCGGAGGAGATGAAGTGCTCGCGGCGGTCCTCGGCCCACTTGATCTCGCGGCCGAGCGTCATGGCCGCCCACGGGACGAGCACCTCCTCGGGCCACGGGTGCACGATCTTCACCCCGAAGCCGCCGCCCACGTCGGGCGCGATCACCTCGACCTGCGGCAGAGGCAGCCCGAGCGCCGCGGCCACGGCCATGCGGACGCTCGTGGAGGTCTGGGTGCTGGAGTAGACGCGCAGGTCGCGGCCGTCCCAGCGGGCGTACACGCCCCGGCCCTCCAGCGGCATGCTGGCGCTGCGCTCGATGTCGAGCCGGAAGGCGAGCGTGTGGGGGGAGGCCTCGATCGCCTCCCTGGCGCCGCGCCCGTCGGCCGCGGGGACCTCCTGGACGAGGTGGGCGCCGATGTTGCCCGGCACGTCCTCGTGCACCAGCTGGGCCCCCTGGACGGCCTCCTCCAGGCCGACGACGGGCTTGAGCACCTCGTAGTCGACCTCGATGAGCGCGCAGGCGTCCTCGGCGGCGTACCGGTCGGCGGCCACGACCATGACCACCGGCTCGCCGACGTGCCTGACCACCTCCCTGGCCAGCGGGTAGGCGGTGCGGCCGTGCGTGAGTGCCGGGTGCGGGATGAGCAGCGGCAGCGCCCGGCCGACCCGCTCGGGCAGGTCCTCCCAGGTGTAGACGGCGACCAGGCCCTCCACGTCGAGCGCCGCCGCGACGTCGATGTCCCGGATGCGGGCGTGGGCGTGCGGCGAGCGCACGAACGCCGCCGCGAGCGCGTCGCTGCCCAGGTCGTCGAGGTAGCGGCCCTGACCGGTGAGCAGCCGGGGGTCCTCCCGCCGTTGTACGGGCTCGCCGAACAGCCTCGTCGTCATGTCTCCTCCGCCAGCAGCTCGGCGGCCCGGTGGACGGCCTTGACGATGTTCTGGTAGCCGGTGCAGCGGCACAGGTTGCCGGAGATGCCCTCCAGGACCTCCTCCTCCGTGGGGGCCGGGTTCTCCCGCAGCAGGGCGGTCACCGTGCACAGGAAGCCCGGCGTGCAGAACCCGCACTGCAGCCCGTGGCACTCGGCGAACGCCCGCTGCACCGGCGACAGCAGGCCGGCTCCGGGGGCGAGCCCCTCCACGGTGGTGATCTCGGCGCCGTCCACGGTCACGGCGAACGTCAGGCAGGACCGTACCGGCTGCCCGTCGAGCAGCACCGTGCAGCAGCCGCAGACGCCGTGCTCGCAACCCACGTGGGTGCCGGTCAGGCCCAGGTCGTGGCGCAGGCAGTCGGACAGCAGCCGCCGCGCCGGGACGCGCACCCGTCTGGCCGTGCCGTTCACGACGAGCGTGATCTCATGCTCCACGGGCCGCCACCCCTTCCCGCGCCGCGTTCCGCAGCGCCCGCTCGGCCAGCACGCCCACCAGATGCCTGCGGTAGGCGGCTGAGGCGTGGATGTCGCCGTCCGGTTCGGTCGCCTCCCGCACGGCCTGGGCCGCCGCACCCCAGTCGGCCTCTCCCAGCTCCACGACGACGGGAACGGGCCCCACCCCGATGCACGCGAGCCTCGCCGGCCCGCCGGGCGTGACGACGGCGCAGACCCCGGCCAGCGCGTAGTCCCCGTGCCGGCGCGCGACTTCCTCGAACGCGATCCCGTCCCCTTCCCCCAATGCCGGGAAAAATGCTGACACGGCCAGCTCGCCCGGCCCGACCGCCGACTCCATGGGCCCGACGAAGAACTCGGCGGCCGGCACGTCCCGCGTGCGGACGCCGCCACCCGGTCCGGCGCCGTCCCAGCGCGCCACCCGCACGTGCCCGCCCAGCACCGCGAGCACGGCGGGCAGCTCGGCGGCCGGATCGGCGTGCACGAGGCTGCCCACCACGGTCCCCCGGTTGCGGATCACGGGATGGGCGACCAGCTTGAGCGCCCTGGTGAGCAGCGGGTGCGCCCCGGCCCGCTCGGCCTCGGAGTGCCGGACCAGCGCGCCGACCCGGACGCCCGCCGGCGTCACCTCGATCCCGGCCAGCTCGCGGATCCGGTTGATGTCGACGAGGTGCTCGGGCGCGGCCAGCCGCATGTTGAGCATCGGGATGAGGCTCTGCCCGCCGGCCAGCACCTTCCCGCGTACCTCGGCGAGCGTCCGCAGCGCCGCGCCGAGGTCGCGGGGAGCGTGGTACTCGAACGGCGGTGGCTTCACCCGGTCTGGCTCCTGACCTGTTCGGGGCTGCGCCCGGCGATGGCGCGCAGCAGGTGGTATCCGCCCAGCACCACGAGCGTGCCGAGCGCGATGCCCTCAAGGGTGAAGTCGCCGCCGATGAAGTGCTGCACAGGTCCGATGGCCAGGATGATGCCCGCGCCGATCGGAACCATGTTCACGGGATCGGCGAAGTTCACCCGGTTCTCGATCCAGATCTTCGCGCCCAGTAGCCCGATCATGCCGTAGAGGATCACCGTCACGCCGCCGAGCACGCCGCCCGGCGTGGCCGCGACCAGCGCCCCGAACTTCGGGCAGAGCCCGAACGCGATCGCGATGACGCCCGCGATGTAGTAGGCGGCCGTCGAGTAGACCTTGGTGGCCGCCATCACCCCGATGTTCTCGGCGTAGGTCGTCGTGGGCGACCCGCCGACGGCGCTGGTGACCACGGTGCCGACGCCGTCGGCGAGCACGGCCCGGCCCACGTACGGGTCCACGTCCGTCCCGGTCATCTCGCCCACGGCCTTGACGTGCCCGATGTTCTCCGCGATCAGCGCGATCACCGCGGGCAGCACCAGCAGCACGGCCGAGGTCCTGAAGTCGGGCGCGTGGAAGCTGGGCAGCCCGAACCAGGGCGCGGAGGCCACCGACTCGAAGTTCACCCGGTCGTGCGGGAAGGCCGTCGCCACGCAGTACGTGCCCTCGACCGGGCAGCTCGCCCCCGCCGCGTCCCGCAGGTTGGCGCTCGGCAGCACGGACGTGATCTGCCCGGCCGTCCGGTCCAGCACCCACGACAGCAGGAACCCGGCGACGAGCCCGATCAGCACCCCGATCCGCCCGATGAACCCCTTGAACGCCACGATCACCACGAACGTGATCAGCATCGTGACGAGCGCCACCCAGTGGTCCTGCGGCCAGTAGACGTCCGCCACCACGAACGCCAGCCCGAACCCGATCAGCATCACGACCGCGCCGGTGACCACGGGCGGGAAGACGCGGTGGATGATGCCCACGCCGAGGAAGTGGATGGCGAGCCCGGCCAGCGCCAGCACGAACCCGGCGACCAGGATGGCGCCGGTCACGACGGCGTCCGCGCCGGCGGTGTCGCCGCCGACGGCCGCCCTGATGGCGAACACGCCGCCCACGAAGGACGCGCTGGTGCCCAGGTAGCTGGGCACCTTCCCCTTCACGATCAGCAGGAACAGGATCGTCGCGACGCCCGACATCATGATGGCGACGTTCGGGTCCAGCCCCATCACCAGGGGGAACACGAACGTCGCCCCGAACATCGCGACCACGTGCTGCGCCCCGAACCCCACCATGCGGGGCCAGGTCAGCCTCTCGTCGGGCCTGACCACCTCACCGGGTGCCAGGTGCTTCCCGTCACCGTGTTTGGTCCATCCCATAACCATGCGAGCCCCTCTTGCACTGGGCGCTGTGCCGGCGACACGTTCCGTTGCGGGCACATTAGGCCCGATGGGACGCTCCTACACGGGCATGATCTGCCAAATCTGCCCCGCCGACCAGAGAGAAGCTCGCGCACACGGGGGTCAGCTCACTTGTGCGGGCGACCTGCGGGTGACGCGCAGCAGGTGATAGCCGAGCAGCAGCACGATGGTGCCGAGCGCGATGCCGCTGAGCGCGAAGGTGCCGGTGATCGGGAACGCGACGGGCCCGATGGCGCAGATGATCCCCGCGCCGGTGGGGACGAGGTTGACCGGGTCGGACAGGTTCACCCGGTTCTCGATCCAGATCTTGGCGCCGAGCAGGCCGATCATGCCGTACAGGATGGTCGTCACCCCGCCCAGCACCCCGCCGGGCGTGGCCGCGATGAGCGCGCCGAACTTGGGGCAGAGCCCGAACAGGATCGCGATGGCCGCGGCGATGTAGTAGGCGGCGGTGGAGTAGACCTTGGTGGCCGCCATGACCCCGATGTTCTCGGCGTACGTGGTGGTGGCGGAGCCGCCCACGGACGTGGCGACCACGGTCCCGACCCCGTCGGCGAGCACGGCCCGGCCCATGTAGGCGTCGACGTCGGTCCCCGTCATCTCGCCCACGGCCTTCACGTGCCCCACGTTCTCGGCGATCAGCGCGATCACCACGGGCAGCACCAGCACGATCGCCGACACCTCGAACACGGGCCCGTGGAAGGAGGGCAGCCCCACCCAGTCGGCCTGCGCGACCGCGTCCAGGTTCACCCGGAAGTGCTCGGTCACCTTCCCGCTGTCGTCCGGCGCCAGGATCTTCCCCCCGACGAGGTCCCACACCCACGACAGCAGGAACCCGAACACCAGCCCCAGCAGCACCCCGATCCGCCCGAGGAACCCGCGGAACAGCCCGATGAAGACGAACGTCGCCGCCATCGTCAGCAGCGCCACCCACGGATCCTTCGGCCAGTAGACGTCCGCCGCCACGTACGCCATCCCGAACCCGATGAGCATCACCACCCCACCGGTCACGATGGGCGGGAACACCCGGTGGATGACGCCGACGCCCAGCCGGTGGATGGCGTACCCGCACAGGGCCAGCACGACCCCGACCACGAGCAGCGCCCCGGTGACGGTCGCGTCACCTCCCCCGGCCGCCCTGATCGCCACCACGGCCCCGACGAAGGAGGCGCTCGACCCCACGTAGCTCGGGATCCTCCCCTTCACGATCAGCAGGAAGAGGATCGTCGCGACCCCGGACATCATCACGGCCAGGTTGGCGTCCAGCCCCATGACGAGCGGGAACACGAACGTGGCGCCGAACATCGCGATGACGTGCTGCGCCCCGATCCCCACCATCCTGGGCCAGCTCAGCCGCTCGTCCGGCTTGACCACCTCACCTGGCGTCAGGCGCTTCCCATCGCCGTGCACCTTCCACCCGAATGCCACGCCCGTACCCTCTATCTCCCGCCTGACCAGCGGGTATGTCTCCTACCTGTGTCGGAGAGCACAATAGAGGGTGCCGATGGGTGCCGGTGCCGCCGGGCGCCGATCAACGGCCTACGCCACGTTGATCGAGAACCCCTCGCCGCTGACCACCTGCCCGGCCCGGATCTTGGCCCGCTTCCTCAGCTCCACCTCACCGTCCACCAGCACCATGCCCTCGGCGATGAGGTGTTTGGCCATGCCTCCCGTCTCCGTGATCCCGCAATATTTCAGCAGGTCACACAGCGGGATGAATTCAGAGCGCAGTTCGAAGTCCACGACCCCACACCTTAGATGCCCCGCATCCGCAGCACGTGCAGGGCCAGCGTCAGGTTGAGCCTCAGGTGGGGGTCGTCGGTGAAGTTGCCGAGCAGCCGCTCCAGCTTCCCGATCCGGTAGCGCAGCGTGTTGTAGTGGAAGTGCAGCCGCCGCGCCGTCTCGGCCACGTTCAGGTTGGTCTCCAGCAGCGCCTGCAGCGTGCGCCGCAGGTCGGCGTTCTCGGCGTCGTCGTCGGTGGCCAGCGGCCCGAGCGTCTCCCGTACGAACGCGTGCAGCTCCTCCGTGTCGTTGACCAGCGACAGCAGCCGGTAGACCCCGAGCTGGTCGAAGTGGGCCACCGCCCCGGGCCCGTGCAGCTGCCGCCCCACCCGCGCCGCCTTCAGCGCCTGCGAGTACGCCTCCGGCAGCGCCTCGGCCCCCGGGCTGGGCCGCGAGGTGCCGGTCGAGAACGTGGCGGGCGGCACGTCGGCGAAGGCCGAGGCGGCGTCCTTGGCCACCCGGGCGGCGTCGATCGAGGCGTCCACCACGGCCACCACCTCGTGCGAGAACCCCGCCACCGCCCCGCGCGGGTCGTGCCGCCTGATCGCCGCGGTCCAGCACGACACCAGCCGGTCCTGCGCGCTGCGCTCGTCGCCGTCCGGGTCGAGCTCGGCCACCAGCACCGTCACGGCACGCGCCAGGTCCCATCCGAACGCCCTGGCCCGTGCGGTGATCCGCTCCGCCGTGCCGGCCCGGCCGGTGAGCACGTCGCGCAGGAAGTCGGCGCGGTATTTGCTCTCGACGGCGTTGACCGCCTCCTGCCGGGTGACGACGAGCGCCGCCACGGTGGCGGCGCGCTCCAGGATGCCGACGTCGCTGTCCCTGATCGCCCCCGACGGGCTGTAGGCCACGATCCGGCCGTGGTGGTGCCCGCCGGCCAGCACGGGAACCGAGGCGAACGACCGGGCCCGGCCGGCGGGCGAGGTGGGCGGCCCCTCGCGGGAGATGGACTCGCGCAGGACCGTCACGTGGTCGTCGGGACCGGCGGTGGCCAGCACGCGGCCCGAGCCGTCCACGGCCGCCACCGACACGTCGAGGAGCTGCGCCACCTCGGCGGCGACCTCGTTGAGCCCGCCCCCGGCCAGCACCACCTGCACCAGCGCCCGGTGCGCCTCCTCGGCGCGGGCGAGCACGGCGGCCTGGCGGTTGAGGATGTCCGTCAGCACCTGGTTGAGGATGTCGTCGAAGCCGACGTCGTTCGGCAGCAGGATGAGCGGGAAGCCGAGCCGGTCGGCCTGCTCGACCATCTCGTCGGGCAGCTCGTCCACGTAGCGGCCGAGCTTGATCGCCAGCGCGGCCAGCCCGCGCTCGTCCAGGTCGGCCACCAGCCGCCCGAGCGACTGCGGCGTGTTGCGCAGCGGGTAGCCGGTGGTGAGCAGCAGCTCGTGCGGCTTGACCCAGGCCAGGATGTCGGGCACTTCCATGACGTTGAGCCGCTGGACGATGCGGCCGAGCCCGCTCTCACCCGCGATCAGCCTGGCCTCCGCGAGGGTGGACACGCCCAGCACCTCTCCGACGGACACGCCGTGGATGATCGTGCCGGTGCTGGCAAGACGGACGGGGGGCTCCATGTGGGAATTGTGACCCCGGAAGCCGTCTGTCAGGAAGAGCCAACCTTCCCGCTGACTGTTGGCAAATTTACCCGTACGGAGGGTTCACCGGCCGTTCTACGGTCAGGTCCAAGGTCGGTTGGGAGGTCCGGTGACGGTCAGTACTCATGCACGGCGCTCTCGCACCCACGTGACGGGCGCGGCCAGCACGGCGGTGCGGCCCGTGCTGGAGTCCCAGCGACGCCCGGCGCGCGTGCTCGCCGCGTTCCCCGAGGGCGTGTACCTGGAGGTCAGGACCGAGCTGGAGCCTTCGGTGATCGCCGTCATCACGGGCGAGGCCACCCGGCTGCCCAACTCGGTGCTGCTGGCGACCCCGCTGCCGAACGTCACGGTGGGTGACGACGCCTCGGTGGGCGACCGCGTGATCGACCTGGGCCCGCTGAGCCTGAGCGTGCGCCGCTGGTGGGATCCGTCCCCGCCGCTGGGCCGGCTCGATCCGGCCCGGCTGGCGCGGGCGGCGGCCCACCTGGGCGAGCCGCCGGGCGCCGGGCTGGCCGGCAACGGCGCCGTGGACATGCTCGCGAGCAGCTGCGCGAAGGGCTGGCTGCTGGGCGCGGTGACGGCGGCGGAGCAGCTCGTGGGGCTGGGGCCGGGGCTGACGCCCAGCGGCGACGACGTGCTGGCGGGGCTGCTCGTGGCGCTGCGGCACCTGGGCGCGGCGGCGGGGGTGGACCGCGCGGTCTGGCTGGCGGACTGGCTGGCGGCGACCGTCACGTTCGACGCGCGCACGCGTACGACGCCCATCTCGGCCACCCTCCTGCACTGCGCGGCCAGGGGCGAGGCCAGCCCGGAGGTGATCGCGGTGCTGCGCGGCGTCGCCGGCCGCCAGGCGCTCGACCCGGCGCTGCGCCGCCTGCACCGCCTCGGCCACACCTCGGGCGCGGACCTGGCCCAGGGCATCGCCATCGGCGTGCGCGCGGTGCACGCCCTGAGCGGGTCGCGATGAGCGGCCTCCCGCAGGCGGTGCTGGTACGGAGGGGTGCTTACCACGACTCCGTCACCCTCATGCGGGTCAGCCGCGCCCTGTCGGAGCTGCCCGGCGTGGAGGCGGCCATGGTCGCCATGGCGACGGAGCTCAACGTCTCGATCCTGCGGGACCTGGGCTTCGGCGTCCCGGAGGCCGACCCGGGCGACCTGCTGATCGCCGTACGCGCCCACGACACCGACGCGGCCGTCGCGGAGGCCGACCGCCGGCTCACCGAGTCGCACCGGACGCAGGCCGCGCCCGAGGACCAGCCGCCGCTGACCACCCGCTCGGCGGCCGCCCGGGCCCACGCGGACCTGGTCCTGGTCTCGACGCCCGGCGAGTACGCCTTCTTCGAGGCCCTGGACGCCATCGAGGCCGGCCTGCCGGTCATGATCTTCAGCGACGGCGTCACCGTGGAGCACGAGCGCCGGCTCAAGGAGCTGGCGGAGGCCAAGGACGTCCTGGTCATGGGCCCCGACTGCGGCACCGCCGTGATCGGCGGCACCGGCCTCGGCTTCGCGAACGTCCTGACGCCCGGCCCGGTCGGCGTCGTGGCCGCCTCGGGCACCGGCGCGCAGCAGGTGACGTGCCTGCTCGACTGGGCCGGCACCGGCGTGAGCCACGTGCTGGGCGTCGGCGGCCGGGACCTGTCGGCCGAGGTGGGCGGCCTGTCCACGCGGCGCGCCCTGCGCATGCTGGACGACGACCCGGCCACCGAGCTGATCGTGCTCGTCTCCAAGCCGCCGTCCCCCGAGGTGGCGCGGGCCCTGGAGGCGGAGCCGCTGCGCACGCCGGTGGTGCGCGCCCTGCTGGCGGAGGGGGCCCCGGACCTCACGGAGGCGACCGAGCGCGCGCTGCGCGCCCTCGGCAGGCCCGTGCCCGAGTGGCCCGCCTGGCCGGCCTGGCGCGGCACCCGCCCGGCGGGCAAGCGGATCAGGGGCCTGTACGCGGGCGGCACGCTCGGCGCGGAGGCCGCCCTGGTGGCCGGGCAGGGCGACTTCGTGGACTACGGCGACGACGCCTACACCAGGGGAAGGGCACACCCGATGATCGACCCCACCCTGCGCGTGGAGGCCCTGGCCGGCGCGCGGGAGACGGACGTGGTGCTCATGGACGTCGTCCTGGGCCACGGCGCCGACCCCGACCCGGCCGCCTCGCTGGCCCACCCGGTCGCCCGCACCCCGGCCACCGTCGTGATCGCGCTGATCGGCACCGAGGGCGACCCGCAGGACCTGCACCGCCAGGCCGCCGCCTTCCGCGAGGCGGGCGCGGCCGTGTTCACCTCCAACGCCCAGGCCGCCCGCCACGCCAGGAGCCTGCTGTGACCACCCTGATCGACGCCCCGCCGCGGGTGATCACCGTCGGCGCCGGGCTGCTGGACGAGGCGCTGCGGGCGCAGGCGGTGCCGACGACCCCGGTGTCCTGGCGGCCGCCGCTGCCGGGCACCGCCGAGGCCCTGGCCAGGGTGCTGGCCGATCCGCGCCGGCAGGAGGCCAACGAGCTGGCCGTGGGCCGGCTGACCTCCGCCCGCCCGTACCTGGTGGGCGTGCGCCGGGCGTCGGAGGTCCTCGACGAGGGGACGTTCCTGCACGCGGGGCCGCCCATCTCGTGGGAGCGCGCGTCCGGCCCCATGCGCGGCGCGCTGATCGGCGCGATGTTGCTGGAGGAGCGCGCGGCCGACGAGCGCGACGCCGCCGACCGGCTCGCGGCGGGCGCCGTCGCGCTGCGGCCCTGCCACGAGCACGCCACCGTGGGCCCGATGGCGGGCGTGGTGAGCCCGTCCATGTGGTTGTTCGAGGTACGTGACGACGAGCACGGCGGCACCGCCTACTGCTCGCTGAACGAGGGACTGGGCAAGGTCCTGCGCTACGGCGCGTACGGCCCCGAGGTCCTCGACCGGCTGCGCTGGATGGACGGGGTGCTCGGCCCGGCCCTGGCGGGAGCGCTGGAGCGCACGGGCCCGATCGACCTGCGCTCGATGATGGCGCAGGCCCTGCAGATGGGCGACGAGCTGCACAACCGCAACCGCGCCGCCACCTCGCTCCTGCTGCGCGAGCTGGCCCCGGCCGTGGTCGAGGCGGCCCCCGGCGACGCGGCCGCGGTGCTGCGCTTCATCAACGGCAACGACCACTTCTTCCTCAACGCCGGCATGGCCGCGGCCAAGGTCAGCACGGACGCGGCCCGCGACGTCCCCGGCTCCTCCCTGGTCGTGGCCATGGCCAGGAACGGCACCGACTTCGGCGTCCAGGTGTCGGGGCTGGGCGGGCGCTGGTTCACCGGCCCCGCCGGGGTGCCCGACGGGCTCTACCTCGGCACGTACGGCCCCGCCGACGCCAACCCGGACATCGGCGACTCCACGATCACCGAGACGTCGGGGCTGGGCGGGTTCGCGATGGCGGCGTCACCGGCCATCGTGCGCTTCGTGGGCGGCGAGGTGGCCGACGCGGTGCGGGCCACGCGCTCCATGTACGAGATCACGCTCGCCGAGCACCCCGCCTACCAGATTCCCGGGCTCGGCTTCCGCGGCACTCCAGTGGGCATCGACGTCACGCTCGTGGCCCGAACGGGCCTGCTGCCCGTGGTCAACACCGGCATCGCAGGGCGCGTCCCAGGAACGGGACAAGTCGGTGCGGGCCTGGTCAAGCCACCTGTCGAGGCGTTCACCACGGCATTGCTCGCCTTGGCCGATTCGATTAAGTGATCCATTTGAATGGTGGCATATCCCCACGTCATTGCCGATGTAAGGCAACATCAGCTTCCCTTGGGCATTCCCCGCCGATATCGTAACGATCCTCACAATCTGCAAGTAGCGTTGAAGACGCACGTGACGGATGAGGCGAGATGGGGGCGGGAACATGGCAGCCGACCGCTTGCTCAGCGGGCCCGGCTCGGAGGGAGGAGCCGCAGGGGGCGCTCCGCAGGGCCAGGGTCGCCTGATCGGCAGGCGATACCGACTGATGTCGCCTGTCGGCAGGGGCGGCATGGGTATGGTGTGGCACGCTCACGACGTGCTGCTCGACCGCGACGTGGCGGTCAAGGAGCTGATCCTTCCGTACGGGCTGGACCACGCGGGCAAACAGGTGGCGCACCGGCGCATGTTGCGCGAGGCCAGGTCGGCCGCGCGGCTGACGCACCCCGGCATCGTGACCGTGCACGACGTGGTCGAGGAGGACGGCCGGCCCTGGATCGTGATGGAGCTGGTCCGGGCTTGGTCCCTGGAGCAGGCCGTCCGCCAGAGCGGGCCCCTCCCGGTGATCCAGGCCGCCGAGATCGGCATCCGCGTGCTCGACGCGGTCCGGCACGCCCACGCCGCGGGGATCCTGCACCGCGACATCAAGCCGGGCAACGTGCTGCTGACCTCCGACCGGGTGGTGCTGACCGACTTCGGGATAGCGGCCATCGAGGGCGACGTCACGATCACGCAGACCGGGCTGCTCATGGGGTCGCCCGCGTACATCCCGCCGGAGCGCCTGTCCGGGCAGCCGATCACCCAGGCGGCCGACCTGTGGTCGTTCGGCGCCACCCTGTACGCCGCGGTCGAGGGCCGCCCGCCCTACGAGGGGCCGGACCCGGTCGCGGTGCTCGGCGCGGTGCTCACCCAGGACCCGATCAGGCCGCAGCGGGCCGGCTCGCTGATGCCGGTGATCGAGGGCCTGCTGCGCAAGAACCCGGCCGAGCGGCTGACCTCGACCCAGGTCATCGACATGCTGGAGACGGTGCTGCGCGCGCACGGCGCGCCCAGGCCGCGCACGCCGGAGACGCTGCCCAGCCAGGCCGACCCCACTCCCGCCGGGCTGCTGCCGCCGCTGGAGACCCCGTCGGGGCCGATGCCGTCGCGGATCGTCGAGACGCCCTCCGGCCCGGTGCGCGTGCCGTACGACCCGCTGAACAGCCCGTCGGGCGGCTATTCGATGCCCTACGACGGGCTGACGAGCCCGTCCGGCAGCCACCGCACCGACCAGCTGCCGCCGCTGCCCCGCGCGTACGACTCCATGGCCGGCGCGTACGACTCCCTGGCCAGCCCGTCGGGCCCGCAACCCCGCGGGTACGACTCCCTGGCGAGCCAGTCGGGCCCGCAACCCCGGGGGTACGACTCCCTGGCCGGCCCGTCAGGCCCCCAGCAGCCCTTCGGCGCGCCCCCCGGCCCCAGGGTCGGGCGCGACGCCGACGACGACCTCGACCTCGCGTCGGGCCCGCACCCCCAGCCGATCCTGCCGCTCACCACGGACAGCCGCACCTCCTCCGGCGCCACCCCCTGGCCGCTGGCCTCGGCCGACGACCTGCGCGAGCAGTCGCGCGACCTGTCGCGGGACATCGGCCGCAACCGCCTGGCCACCCTGCCCAGCGCCGGCCCGCGCACGGGCAAGAGCCGGCGCCGGCCGGAGGACGACGACGGCCCCTGGATGCGCGACGGGCGGCCCACGCCACTGACGATCATCAGCGCGCTGCTGACGGTGGCCGTCGTGGTGGGCGCCGTGATGATCATCATGACCGGCGGGTCTCCCGAGGTCGCGCCCACCGCCACGACAGCGGCCAGCGAGGGGGCCAGCGAGGGGGCCGGCGAGGAGGCCACGACCGGCCGGCAGGACACCAAGCCGTCCGCCGCGCCCGACGGCTACCAGGAGCACACCGGCTCCGGGTTCGTCGCCGCCGTGCCCGAGGACTGGAAGTTCGCGACCTCCGGCGGCGTGGCCACGTTCAGCGGGCCGAAGGACTCCGGCATGCGGATCCTGGTCGAGCGGGCGACCCCGCAGGCCGACGGCGGGCTGTCGGAGCTGGGCCGCCAGGAGGCCGACGGCGGCCTGGAGAGCTACATCCAGGTGCAGTTGCAGGCCGTGGACTACCGGAGCTGGCAGGCGGCCGACTGGGAGTACACCTACACCACCCCCAACGGCGTCCCGATGCATGCCCTGGCGAGGTACGTCTCCATCGGCGACACCGCGGCCTTCAAGATCACGTTCGACCTGCCCGAGCTGAAGTGGGACGACCAGGCGGACACCCGCAAGGTGTTCCTGGACACGTTCCGGCAGACCACCTGACGTATTGCACTAATCATTCCAAAACGTGTAGCGTGCCTGTCATGGCGCGACCGAGGATGTTCGAGGAGGAGCGGGCGGTCGAGGCGGCCATGCGCGCGTTCTGGACCGCGGGCTACGAGGCCACCTCGACACAGGACCTGTGCGCCGCCACCGGGCTCGGCCGCAGCAGCATCTACAACACCTTCGCGAGCAAGCACGACCTGTTCGAGAAGTCGCTGCGGCACTACATGGACGAGCGCAACGCCACGCTCGCCCGGCTGATGGACGGCGAGCTGCCGATCAAGGAGAAGATCCGGACGGTGCTGTGGTGGGCGGTCGAGCCCGACCCCGGCGACCCGAAGGGCTGCCTGGTGGTCAACACGCTGGTCGAGCTGGGCCCGCGCGACCCCGACATCGCCGAGCTGCTGCGGCGCGACACCGCGAAGCGGGTCGAGACCGTACGGGCCGCGATCGAGGCCGCCCGCGCCCGCGGCGAGATCGAGGTGGACCGCGACCCGCTCGCCCTGGCCAACTTCGTCTCGGCCACGGTCAGCGGCCTGCGCGTGGCGGCCCGCGGCGGGGCCGGCCGGGCCACGCTCGAATCGATCGCGAATGTCGCGCTGGGCGCGTTCTGACTTTTTCGTGCCCGCGTTTTGAACTGATCAATCTAAAACTGTTGAGGAGAGTCGCCATGCCGTTGGCGATCTACATACTGGGACTTTCGATCTTCGCTCAAGGCACCTCCGAGCTCATGCTCGCCGGGCTGCTGCCCGAGATGGCCGCCGACCTGGGCGTCTCCGTGCCGGACGCGGGGCTGCTGATCTCGGCGTTCGCGATCGGGATGCTGGTGGGCGCGCCGGTGCTGGCCGTGGCCACGTTGCGCCTGCCACGCCGTACGGTGCTGCTGGCGTTCACCGCGATCTTCGTCCTGTCGCACGTCGCGGGCGCGCTCACGTCCAGCTACGGCGTGCTGTTCGCGACCCGCGTCGTGGGCGCCTTCGTGTACGCGGGCTTCTGGGCCGTGGCGGCCGGCACCGCGATCGGCCTGGTGCCCGCCAACGCCCGGGCCAGGGCGATGAGCGTGCTGGCCGGCGGGCTCACCGTGGCCACGATCATCGGCCTGTCCGCCGGCACGGTGATCGGCCAGCACCTCGGCTGGCGGGCCGCGTTCTGGGCGGTGGCCGCGCTGTCCGCCCTGGCCGGCCTCGGCGTGCTCGCCACCATCCCCGGCGGCCGCCCGGACACCGCGTCCGCGCCGAGCCTGGCCGCCGAGCTGCGCGCGATGGCCCGGCCCCGGCTCTGGCTCGCCTACGGCACCACCGCCCTGACCACGGGCGCCCTGCTGGCCTCCTTCAGCTACCTGAGCGCCCTGCTGGTCGGCACCACCGGCCTGGACTCGGCCTGGGTGCCCGCCGTCCTCGCCCTGTACGGCGTGGGCTCGCTGATCGGCATCACCCTCGGGGGCAGGATCGCCGACGCGCGCCCGTTCCCCCTCCTGTACGCCGGCGTCACCGGCCTCGTCCTGACCTCGGCGGCCCTGGCCATGTCCGCGACCGTCGCCCTGCTCGCCATCCCGCTGATCTTCCTGCTCGGCGCGTTCGGCTTCGGCACCAACCCCGCGCTGAACGCCCGCCCGTTCGCCCTCGCCAAGGGCGCCCCCACGCTGGCCGCCGCGGTGAACGTCGCCGCCTTCAACGCCGGCATCACCACGGGCCCCTGGCTGGGCGGCCTGGCCATCGCCGCCGGGCTCGGCTACGCGTCCGTCGCCTGGATCGGCGCCGCCATCGGCGTGGCCGCCCTGGCCTCGGTGGCGCTCGCCGCCGCCCTGCACCGCACGGATTCCGCCATCAGGGAACCGGCCGGAAGGGGTGAGATACGGTCGGCCGTATGAAGCTGGCGGGCATCTCCTTCTACCCCGTCAAGTCCACCGCGGGACATGAGGTCGCCGAGGCCGAAGTGCGACCGTGGGGCCTCGCCGGCGACCGGCGCTACCTCGTCACCGACGAGGACGGCGACGTCCTCACCGCCCGCGCGGAGCCGCGCCTGCTGGCCTGCGTCGCCCGGCTCGACGGCGGCACGCTGACCTTGACCGGCCCGCACGCCGACCCGTTGCCGGTCGTACCCGGCTCCTCGATGTCCGCTGTGACCATCGGGAGCAGCGCCCCCGTGGACGTCACCGACTGCGGCGACGCCGCGGCGGCGTGGCTGACCGGGCTGGTGGGGCGGCCGGTCAGGCTCAAGTGGCTCGACGACCCGGCCCGCCGCCCGGTCGATCCCGCGTACGGGCGGCCGGCCGACCGGGTGACCCTGGCCGACGGCTACCCGCTGCTGCTCACCACGACCGCCTCGCTCGCCCGGCTCGACGACTGGATCGTCGAGACCGCCCTCGAACACGGCGAGGAGCGGCCCGAGCCGCTGCCCATGAGCAGGTTCCGGCCCAACGTGGTGGTCGACGGGGTGGCGGAGCCGTTCGCCGAGGACGAGTGGAAGCGCCTGCGCATCGGCGAGGTGGAGTTCCGCGTCGCCAAAGGTTGCGACCGCTGCGTGCTGACCACGGTCGACCCGGCGACCTACGCCAAGGGCAAGGAGCCGATCAGGACGCTGGCCCGCCATCGCAGGCGCGACGGCAAGGTGTGGTTCGGCGTCAACCTGATCCCGGACGCGCCCGGCCGCATCGCGCAGGGCGATCCCGTCATCGTGCTCTGAAAATGATGCCAATAAGGCAACTTGCCCGGTAAAGAACGCTCACCGTCCCCTTTGGGGCGATGTTAGGGGATATGGGAGACTTCGGGGGTGACCAGTGCCCCCACAAAGCCCGCTGTCTCATCCTCTGACCGGATTCGGACCGTCCAGCGCCGCACCTTGGCGGTCCTCTCCGCGGCGCAGATCGTGGGAGGCGTGGGGGTCGCCGTCGGGCTGGCGCTCAGCTCGGTCCTCGTGGACGAGCTGTCGGGGTCCACGGTGATCAGCGGCTTCGCCGGCACGGCCACCGTGCTCGGCGCGGCGCTGCTGGCCCTGCCCACCGCCAAGGCGTCGGGCAGCGGCGGGCGGCGGGCGGGCCTGTCCCTGGCGTACGCGGCGGCGCTGGCGGGCTGCGCGATCTCGGTGCTGGCGATCAGCCTGCGTACGTGGCCGCTGCTCCTGGCCGGCCTGGTGCTGGTGGGCGGCGGCAGCGCCGGCGGCCTGGCGGCCCGCTACTCGGCGACCGACCTGTCGCCCAAGGACCGCTCGGCCAGGCATCTGTCGCTGGTCGTCTGGGCCTCCACGATCGGCTCCGTGGCCGGGCCGAACCTGGCCAAGCCCGCCGACCAGATCGGCATGCGGCTCGGGCTGGTGGAGAAGGCGGGGCCGTTCGCGTTCGCGGCGCTGGCGTTCGCCCTGGCGCTGGTGGTCGTCATCGGCTTCCTCCGCCCCGACCCGCTCAAGCTGGCCCGCGAGCTCAACGGCGCGCGGGAGGAGGCCGGCGGCCGCAACCGTACGATCCGCACCGCCTGGCAGACCCTGCGCACGACCCCGATGGCCCGCCGGGCCCTGGTCATGATCGCGATCAGTCACACGGCGATGGTCTCCGTCATGTCGATGACCCCGGTCAAGCTGCACCACGACGGCTCGAACCTGGACGTCATCGGCCTGGTGATCAGCCTGCACATCGCCGGCATGTACGTGCTGTCGCCGGTCGTCGGCTGGCTGGCCGACAAGGCGGGCAAGGTGCCGGTGCTGGTGCTCGGCATGGCGCTGCTGCTCAGCGCCTCCGCGCTGGCCGGCACGGCGGGGCACCGGGTGTGGCAGGTGACGGCGGCGCTGGTGCTGCTCGGGCTGGGCTGGTCCTGCGGCCTGGTGGCCGGCTCGGCGCTGGTCACGGAGTCGGTGCCGATCGAGCGCCGCCCGGCCGTCCAGGGGCTGTCGGACCTGCTGATGAACGTCTGCGGCGCCACGGGCACGATCGTCGCGGGCGCCATCGTGGGCCTGCTGGGCTATGGCGTGCTCGGCCTGGTCGTGGGGGTCATGGTGGCCGTGGCCGGCCTCTGGCTCGCCGCCGTCTGGCGCCGCGCCGCCCCCGGCTACGGGACCGCCGACCCCGCTCCCGTCACCGCGGGCCCCTGACCGGGGAGCCGCCTCACTTGGCGTCGGCGTAGGAGCCGACCGCCACCGCCTCCATCGGGAAGCGCACCGGAGTCTGCCCGAACAGCAGCCGGCTCGCCTCCGCCGCCGACTCCGTCACGGCCTCGATCACCTCCTGGGCCTGCGCCACCGGGCAGTGCACCATCACCTCGTCGTGCTGGAAGAACACCAGCCGGGCCGGCTCCGGCAGCCGCCCCCGCAGCACGGCCAGCAGCGCCAGCGCCCACTCCGCCGCCGTGCCCTGCACCACGAAGTTCCGGGTGAACCGCCCCCGGTCCCTGGCCGCCCGCGTGCCCTCCGGCCCCGACACCAGCTCCTTCCACCGCGCCGACGGGGGCGGGCTGGTGCGCCCGAGCCAGGACCGCACGATGCGGCCCTCCTCCCCCGCCTTGGCCGCGTCCTCGACGAACTGGTACGCCTTCGGGAAGCGCTGCCGCATCACGGCCAGCAGCTTGGAGGCGTCGCCGCTGGTGCCGCCGTACATGGCGGACAGCATCGCGATCTTGGCGTTGCCGCGCTCGCCGCCGAACGACTGCGCCAGCGCCGAGTAGAGGTCGATCTCCCCCGCGGCCCTGGCCAGCCCCACGTCACCGGCCATCGCCGCCAGCACCCGCGGCTCCAGCTGCGCCGCGTCGGCGACGACCAGCACCCACCCGTCGTCGGCCATCACCACCCGCCGCATCACCTTGGGGATCTGCAGCGCGCCGCCCCCGTTGGTGGCCCACCGCCCCGACACGACGCCGCCCACCACGTATTCCGGCCGGAACCGCCCGCCGCGCACCCACTGGTCGGCCCACGTCCACCCGTGGGCGCTGAACAGCCGGGCCAGCTCCTTGTAGGCCAGCAGCGGCGCCACCGCCGGATGGTCGATCTGCTTCAGCTCCCACTGCCTGGTCGTCTTCAGCGCCACCCCCGCGCCCTTGAACGCCTTGACCAGCTGCTGCACCGAGTCGGGGTTGACCGCGTGCCCGAACGCCGCCGCCACCTCGTCGGCCAGCGCCTGCAGCTTGGCCGGGCGCATGCCGTGCACGGGCCGCGGCCCGAGCAGCTCGGTCAGCAGCGCGTCGTGCACGTCCCTGCGCCACGGCATGCCCTCGTGGGACATCTCGACCGCCACGAGCGCCCCGGCCGACTCGGCGGCCACCAGCAGCCGGAACCTGCCCGGCTCGGGCAGCGCGGCGATGCGCCGGAGCTGGTCGTCCAGCACCTCGGCGACGGCCTCCGCGCCGAGCGGCTCGGGCTCGAACAGCGTGCCGGGCGCGCTGGGCTGCTCCTCCGGCACCGGCAGGCCGCGCAGCCTGGCGTGCGCGGCCCTGACCGAGCGCGGCTCGCCGTAGCGGCCCGCGTGGGCCAGCAGCAGCCCCTCGGTCAGCGCGAGGTCGTGGCAGCGCGCGACCCGCACCCCCTGCTCCAGCAGCGGAGCGTACGCCTCGCGCGTGTCGGCCCACACCCACCGGGGCCGCT
Source organism: Nonomuraea sp. MTCD27 (assembly GCF_041950495.1). Classification (NCBI taxonomy): domain Bacteria; kingdom Bacillati; phylum Actinomycetota; class Actinomycetes; order Streptosporangiales; family Streptosporangiaceae; genus Nonomuraea; species Nonomuraea sp. MTCD27. Next base: position 149,791 of record NZ_JBGNUW010000017.1, read on the forward strand.
CGGCCGCCTCCAGCTCGCGCACCGCGCCGGCGAGATCGGCGGGACGGCGCGCGGAGCCCCCGACCGGCAGCACCGTCTCCCCTGCGACCACGACGTACACATGGCCAAGGGTGCCAAACGCTCCCGACAGAATCGCCCGTCAGGGTGCCAGGCTGATGCGCACCTCGTCCTCCATCGGAGGTTCCAGCTCCTGCCCCAGGCACCCGGTGGCCGCGAAACACCGCAGGACCAGCTCGCCGGGGGTCACCGTGGCGTGCAGGAACTGCTTGAAGAACGGCGGCGTGTCCCAGTCGGACAGCTCCGACAGGTAGCGGTGGAACACCCTGTCCACCGGCAGCCGCAGCGGCCACGGCCAGGCCCCCAGCAGTCGGGCCGCCCACCGCATCCGCCGGGTGATCGTCACCGGCCCCGTCGGTGTCCTGACCGGCTCGTTCCTGATGTGCTCCGACATGATGCACAGCGCCTCGGAGGGCGTCAGGTAGAGCCACTTCATCCGCAGCCGCCTGGAGTAGAGCTGGCTGTAGAACGACAGCGAGTCACCGCGCAGCGGGTAGCACTTGAAGGCGTCCTCGTGCACCCCCGCCACGTCCACCCGCTGGATGGTGTGCGTCGCGTGCATGAACGCCCCGCCGCCGCCCGACACGATGTACTGGATCACCCGGCCGTCGTCCAGCTCGACCGGATAACGCTGGTAGTTGTGCACGTCGCCGCCGATGGCCGCGACGTACCGGTGTGCCGGGTCGCGCACGATGTCGTCGATCGTCCCGCCGCCCTCCAGCGGCGACGGCTTGTACGTGTTGCCGGTGTAGATCGGCTTGCCGGTCACCAGGATCTTCGGCCGGGGATCGAGCGAGACCCGGCGCAGCCACGCGGTCTGGGCCCGGTCGATCACGTTCCTGATGCCGGTGTCCACGCCCACGACGAGCAGGCTGTCGCTCTCGATCACCCAGTACGGCCCCGGCTGCGTCGCCTGCTGGGACGGCTTGCCCCTGAGCTCCCGCGCCGTCGCCAGCCGAGCCTCGTCGATCGTCTCCGGCTTGCGCCACAGCAGCCCGCGCAGCCCCCGGTCCGGCTTCGGCTTGAGCGGCGGAGCGTCGCAGAAGACCCGCATGAACCCGCCGAGCCCGTCGTACCAGTCATGGTTGCCGGGGATGGCGTAGATCGGGGCGTCGTAGTCCTTGTACGGACGGAAGAACTTGTCCCCGTACTCGTTGCCCGATCCCGTCGGATAGATCACATCGCTCGCGATGATGGCAAAGGACGTCTGCTCCCCTATTTTCAACAGGCCCGGAACAACGGCGTACTGGGAGGCATCTCCCTCTCCCGTATCGCCGAGCAGAAGGAAACTGAAATTCCCCCCAACAGGGGGCGTGATACGAAATTCCGGATCAATCCCGCGCGCTTCCTGCGCCTTCAGCCACCGCGCCCGGACCTCCCCCGAGGGATCGCCGAACAACCCCGCCAGGATCTCGTTGCGAGAGAGCCAGAGTGTGCGCAAATTCAACCAGCTGAAGCCATGCCCATTAGGTCTGAGCTGCGCGAATGTACCCGTCTGCGAGCAGGCCCACCCCGCCCCCTCCTCCGAGACCCGGGACGAAAGCTGCTTTCCCCGCTCAGCCGCGACATCCACCATGACCACATCTTTACCGCGATCTACCATTTGTGCATCCCGAACGCTCCGTACCGCTGGGAACACAGAAGGTGCGCAATGGTGTAACCTCACCCCCCAAGCAAGCGGTTGGGACCGCCAAGGGGAGGCTCCCATGCACCGTAACGACCCGGACGACGCGACACGCAAGGGGTCCGCCGACGTGGCGGCCATAGAGGGACTGCTCGCGTTCGCCCAGACCCGGCCGCGCTGGAGCGGCGGGGCGGCGCTCAGCAGTGCGAGCGAGGCGATCGCACGCAGCAGGGTGCTGGCCGGGAAGTCGCCGGAGGAGCACACGGAGCTGCTGTCGCGGTGCCTGCGCACGACCGCGAAGCTGCTGCTCAAGCGGGGCAAGGCCACCGAGGCGCTGCCTCTGGCGCAGGAGGCGGTGGCGCTGGACCGCTCGGTCGGCGGGGGACCGCTGGTCGTCTCGCTGATGTGCCTGGCCGGCGTTTTCGAGGCCCTGCACCGCTACAGCGAGGCCGCCGCGACGATGGCCGAGGCCGACCGGATCCCGCCCACGGACTGACCTTTCACCCCTCCGGGACGAGCACCCCAGGGTTGAGTATCCCGGCGGGGTCGAGCTCCGCCTTGACCGCCCGCAGGACGGCCGCGCCCACGGGCCCGATCTCGGCCGCGTAGGCGTCGCGGTGGTCGCGGCCCACGCCGTGGTGGTGGCTGATCGTGCCGCCCGCCTCGACGATGGCCGCGTTCACGGCCTCCTTGGCCCGCTCCCACTGGGCCACGGGGTCGGCGTCCTGCGGGGTCACGACGGTGAAGTAGAGCGAGGCGCCGGTCTCGTAGACGTGCGAGACGTGGCACATGACGAGCGGGGAGCCGAGCGCGCCGAGCAGCGCCAGCCGCACGGCGTCGTAGAGCCGGGGCAGGTTCGCCCAGAACCCGGCCGTCTCCAGCGTCTCGACGGTGGCCCCGGCCGCGAGCAGGGAGTCGCGCAGGTAGGGGGCGGAGAAGCGGCCGTGCTCCCACGCCTGGCCCGGCTCCGGCCCGAGCGGCTCGCCGCCCGTCCGGGCCAGCACGGCGGAGGCGGCCGCGTGCCGGTCGCCCACCCTGGCCCCCTCGTAGCCGGCGATCAGCAGGCAGCCGGAGCCGCCCGAGCCGCCCGAGCCGCCCGAGCCGATCGCGTCCGGCTTGGCCAGGCCGATCATCGTCTCGGTCTCGTCCGACAGCCTGAGCACGGTCGGCAGCGGCCCTTCCTGGGCGAGCGCCCGCATGGCGGCGGAACCCGCCGCGAACGACGCGAACCGCCACCCTTCGTACCGTCGCTCGGCGGGGGCCCGGCGGACCCGCAGCCGCAGCGAGGTGATGACGCCGAAGGCGCCCTCCGAGCCGAGCACGAGCTGTCGCAGGTCGGGCCCGGCCGCCGACTTGGGGGCGCGGCCGAGCGCCAGGGTGCCCGACGGGGTGACCAGGGTGAGGCCCACGACCATGTCGTCGAAGCGGCCGTAGCCGGCCGAGGCCTGGCCGCTGGAGCGGGCCGCGGCGAAGCCGCCCAGCGTGGCGTACTCGAAGGACTGGGGGAAGTGGCCCAGCGTCAGCCCGTGCGCGGCGAGCAGCCGCTCGGCGTCCGGAGCCCGCACTCCCGGCTCGAACTCGGCCACCATCGACTCGGCGTCCACCGACCGGAGCCGGTCGAGCCGGGCCAGGTCAAGCGCGATCACCCCGGCGAACCCCGCGCGGGCCGCGGCGAGCCCGCCCACCACCGAGGTGCCGCCGCCGAAGGGCACGACCGCGATCCGCTCCCGCGAGCACAGCCGCAGCAGCTCGGCCACCTCGTCGTGCGAGCCGGGCAGCACCACGGCGTCCGGCGCGTCGGAGCCGTCCCCCGCGCGCATGCGCAGCAGGTCGGGGGTGGACTTGCCGCGCGTGTGGCGGACGCGCGCCTCGTGGCCCGTCAGCACGTGCTCCGCGCCGACGACCTCGGCGAGCGCGTCGAGCCGGGGCCCGGACAGGGCGACGGGCGGGAGGCTCACGGACTCCAGCGAGGCGGCGGGGGTGCCGGGCGCGCGGACGCCGAGCAGGTCGCGCAGCAGATCGCGGATCTGCTCGGGCAGCTCGCGGGCCTTGGCGGGGTCGCCCCAGCCCGACCACAGCATGGGTTCTCCAGTCACGCTTACACTGTGACACATGACGTCGATCCGTCACAACGAGGTCGTGCTGGACGCGGCCCGCGACTGCGTGCTGGCCTACGGGGTGCGCAGGACCACGCTCACGGACGTGGCGCGCCGGGCGGGGGTGTCGCGGATGACGCTCTACCGCCGCTGGCCCGACGTGCGCACGCTGGTGGCCGACCTGATGACCAGGGAGTGGGTGCGCGTGGTGGGCGAGCTGGACCTGTCGGACCCGGTGCGCGCGGTGGTGGCCGGCGTCCGGGGGCTGCGCGCGCACCCGTTGTGGCGCAAGATCGTGGAGGCGGATCCCGAGCTGCTCGTGCCGTACCTGCTGGACCGGCGCGGCGCCAGCCACGAGGCCATCCTCGAGGTGCTCGAACGGGTGGTCGGCGATCCGCGCAAGGCCCGGGCGGTGCTGCTGGTCGCCCAGTCGTTCCTCCTGTCCGCTCCGACCATGCTCGACCCCGTGACGCTGGACGAGCTCGACGCCGAGCTCGCCGCCCTGCTGGAGGCCTACCTTGGATAGCTCTCTCAACGCCGCCAGACGATCCCGCGAGCTGCGCCGGGTCGCCGAGGAACGGGTGGACGTGCTGGTGGTGGGGCTGGGCGCGACGGGCGCGGGCGCCGCGCTCGACGCCGCCGCCCGGGGGCTGAGCGTAGCGGCGATCGACGCCCACGACCTGGCTTTCGGGACGTCGAGGTGGAGCTCCAAGATGGTGCACGGCGGCCTGCGCTACCTGGCCAAGGGGCAGGTGGACGTCGCCTACGAGAGCGCGGTCGAGCGCGGGATCCTGCTCAGGAGGACGGCTCCGCACCTGGTGAAGGCGCACCCGTACCTGCTGCCGCTGACCGCGGCCGTCTCGCGGCGGCAGGCGGCGCTGGTGATGACCGGCTACCGGCTCGGCGACGGGCTGCGGGCCGCCGCCCGCACGCCGCGTCGCCTGCTGCCCGGCCCGACGCGTCTGGCCGGGGCCCGCGCCCGCACGCTGGCGCCCGTGCTGCGGCCCGACGGCCTGCGCGGCGCGCTGCTGTCGTGGGACGGCCGGCTGCTCGACGACGCCCGCCTGGTGGTGGCGATCGCCAGGACGGCGGCCGCGCACGGGGCCCGCGTGCTGACCCGCTGCCGCGCGCTGCGGCTCACGGATCAGGGCGCGGCGGTCCGCGACGAGCTGACGGGCGAGGAGTTCACGCTCCGGGCCCGGGTGGTGATCAACGCCACCGGGGTGTGGGCGGGCACGCTGGACCCCGCCGTGAAGCTGCGCCCGTCACGGGGGACCCACCTCGTCCTGCCGCCGGGGACGCTCCCCGGGCTGATCGCGGGCATGCACGTGCCCATCCCCGGCGAGTCCAACCGGTTCGCGCTCGTGCTCCCCCAGCGCGACGGCCGCGTCTACGTGGGCCTCACGGACGAGCCGGTGGACGGTCCGGTGCCGGACGTGCCCGAGGCGCCCGAGGAGGACGTCAGAACGCTCCTGGAGGTGCTGAACGGGGTGCTTGAGGTTCAGGTGACCAGAGAGGCGGTCGCGGGCGCCTACGCGGGCCTCAGGCCGCTCCTGGCGGCAGACGGCCGGACGGCCGACCTCTCCCGGAGGCACGCGGTGCTCACCGAGGGCGGCGTCGTGACCGTGGTGGGGGGCAAGCTGACGACATATCGCCGCATGGCCGAGGACGCGGTGGATCGAGCGGTTTCGTACGCGAACCTCCGGGCAGCCCGTTGCCGTACGCGGCGGATCCCCCTCACCGGCGCGGGTCCGCAGCCCTCCGGGGTGCCGGCGCGCCTGGCGGAGCGGTACGGCTCCGAGGCGGAAGCGGTGCACGAGCTCGTCAAGGCGCACCCGGAGGAGATCGGGCTCGGCCTCACGAAGGGCGAGCTGATCTGGTCGGTCCTGCACGAGGGGGCGCTCGACGAGGGCGACCTGCTGGACCGGCGGACCAGGATCGGCCTGGTCACGCGGGACAGGGACCGCGCCCTTCCGGCGACACGGGACGTATTGGACCGATACTCCCGCGCCTAAACCCGCCGATCCGTTAGGTTAGTCTTACCTAAGTCGGATCGGGGAAGGGATACGTGCGTTGGCAAGGGTCTGCGAGCATCCGGTCGGGTGCCACACCGGAAAGGTGCCCACGCTGGCCAGCGCCACCGTGGGAGCCAGGATGTGGCTCCTCATCGAATACACCGGAGCCTGGCCCTCGCACCTGGAAAACTTCGAACTTCCCGCAGAAATCTCGGAACTCGTGCGGCGCGCGCTCGAACGCGGTATCAGGCCCCAGCTGATCCGCCGCCCGGGAAAGCGGACCCGCCCACGGGAGCAGGGAATCCGTGTGCTAGTGGCCTACGCGGTGGGCGAGCACCCCTGGCTGGCGCAGGGCGTCATCGCAGGTCCTGACGATCTTGACCTGGACGCGCTGGTGGCCGGAGTGGTCCCGGAGTCCTGCATACTTGAAGACGAGCCGGTATTTCTGGTCTGCACGCACGCCAAGCGCAATGTGTGCTGCGCCCGCATTGGACTACCCCTCGCTCGGTCCCTGGCCGAAAACTTGCCGGACAGAGTGTGGGAAACGTCACACGTTGGCGGCGATCGTTACGCCGCCAACCTCGTGTGCTTGCCACACGGAATTTTCTACGGCAGCATGTCTCAGGCTGCTGCACTGGCAGCGGCTAACGCGTACCGGTCGGGCGAGGTCATCCTCGACCGCTACCGGGGACGCGCAGGCATCCCTGAGCCATTGCAGGCCGTCGAGCACTTCGCCCGAGCCCATACGGGAGAGCGCTCCGTCGGCGCGGTGGCCGTGGAATCCTCCAGGACGGACGGCGACGTCACCGTAGCCATCGTGCGGGTCAACGCGCGGAGCTGCGGAGATGTCCGGCTCCAGGTTGTGATTGAGCCATCGGCGTTCACAGCGCCGTGTGGTACGGCTTGCGCCGAGACGATCACCACCTACCGGCTGGTTTCGCTGGACAGGCTCACGCCTGTGCGGTACGCCACGCCTGCCCTTGCCTGAAGAGGGAACATCACGGCCCTACGTTGCGTTGGAACAGTGACGCCAAAAGCGTCCAATGCGGCTCAATTACCGAAATACCTCTCACGAAGGTGGTTTTCTCATGTCTCAGGTACGTCGGCAGCTCGCCCGCCCGCGCCCCAGCTGGGGTTGGCAGGATGATGCCGCGTGCCGGGGTGAGGACCTCGTGCTCTTCTTCGGCCCCGATGGGGAGCGGCAGCCCGAGCGTGACGTACGTGAGCGGAAGGCCAAGGCGATCTGCGCCCAGTGCCCTGTCCGCAACGAGTGCCTTGACTACGCGCTGTCCCGGCCCGAGAAGTACGGCACGTGGGGCGGTCTCAACGAGGACGAGCGCGCCAGCGAGCGTCGCCGTCGTATGCGCCGCGCGGCCAGCGCCGGCATCTCCGCCGCCTGACACACCCGGCAGCGTCACCAGCATCGCGTGATCACGCAGTTGTCCCGATGAACCGGAGCCTGGCCCTCCATGTCCAGGCCCCGGCGAACCCGGTCGGGGCAACTGCCTGATCAGGCACAAACCTCACCCAAGCCCGCAAGCATCGTGGTCGCGGAGATTCCCCCAGAACTCCCGACCCGTCAGACATCCAGCCGACATCGCCCGTTGCCGTCCGTTCGGAATGCCGTCATGTGGCCGCCCTAGGGTGCCCGCCATGAAACGCATCGCCATCCTGATGTGCGCGGGCGCGCTGGCTGTCGGCCTGGCCGCCCCCGCCTCCGCGGATCCCGATCGGGCCGCTTTCGGCCGGGCCACCCTGACCGGCTTCGCCTCCCTGCCCGCCCTGACGTTCGTCCCCGGCAGCGAGGCGTCCGGGTCGCTGCTGGGCACGGCTCCGGTCAACGGCGTCACCCCGCCCTTCACCGGCCAGCCCGTCCAGGGCTTCAGCGGCATCGCCCGCCGCCACGACGGCACGTTCGACGTGCTGTCCGACAACGGCTACGGCAACAAGGCCAACAGCTCGGACTTCCTGCTCCGCGTCCACAGCGTCAAGCCGGACTTCAAGACCAAGACCGTCGAGGTGCTCGGCGGCTTCAACCTGACCGACCCGCGCAAGCTGGTGCCGTTCCCGCTCACCCGGCAGGACCGGACGCTGACCGGCTCCGACTTCGACGTCGAGTCGATCGTGCGCCTGGTGGACGGCACGTACTGGATCGGCGACGAGTTCGGCCCGTTCCTGCTGCACTTCGACCGCAAGGGCCGCCTGATGGACGCCCCGGTCCAGCTGCCCGGCGTCAAGGCCCCCGAGAACCCGTATCTCGACGGCGGCCAGCCGAACCTCGGCGGCAGCAAGGGCTTCGAGGGCATGGCCAGGTCGGTCGACGGCCGCCGCCTCTACCCGCTGCTGGAGGGCACGGTGAGCGGCGACCCGGCGGGCACGCTCCGGATGTACGAGTTCGATCTGCGCAAGAAGGCCTACACCGACCGGCGCTGGACGTACCAGCTCGAAGACCCCTCGCACGCCATCGGCGACGCGATCGCCGTCGACGCCAACCGCTTCCTGATCATCGAGCGGGACAACCTCCAGGGCGACGCCGCGAAGGTCAAGCGCATCTACCTCGCCGACATGCGCGACAGGGACCGCGACGGCAAGCTCGACAAGACCCTGGTCGCCGACCTGCTCGACATCGCCGACCCGCGCGGGCTGGGCGGCGCGGCGGGCACGTTCAGGTTCCCGTTCCAGACGATCGAGGACGTCGTCATCCTGGACGACCGCACGCTCGGCGTGCTCGACGACAACAACTTCCCCTTCTCCAACGGCCGGACCCCCGGCAAGCTGGACGACAACGAGTTCATCACGGTACGGCTGACGCACGGCCTCCAGGCCGACCCCCGCGTCTACCGGTAACGACCACGGAACGCGGGCGAGGCCGCCTCGCCCGCGTTCACAGGTTCTTCAGCGGCGCCGCGAACGGGTCCCACTCGATGACCACGAGCTCGCCCCAGCTCTCGGCGGCCCTGCGGCGCAGACCCTGGTCGACGGTGTCGGTCACCACCACGATCCGGTTCAGCCGGGGATCGGGCCCCCCCGCTCATGACATGCTCGTCGTCCACCGGCCACGCCGGCACCCTGTCCAGCACGGCCTGGCTGTTGCGCACCTGCCGCCGCACCTGGGGCACGTCCCTCGCGACCCGCCGACCGGCCAGCTCGCGCCCGCGCCCGGTGACGTAGGGGACGACGAGCGTGCGGGTGTCATAGAGCAGGTAGGGCGGTGCGAGATCGGGATCCACGGGCTGCCAGTAGACCTCCGCCGCGCCGCGGGTCGCGGGCTGCAGGATCACCCGCCACCCGGCCGGGTCGTACTCGAGGCCCGCGGACGTCCCGTACAGGACGAGCAGCACGAAGATCATCTTTGCTCGCACCCGGAGGAGCGCAGCGGCCCCGGCGATAGGGTCCCTTGCCATGTCAGAACATGAACCGTCGCCCGCGGACGACCTCGAGCGGACCGTGCGGCTCGCGGTCGAGACCCTCCGGGACGCGCCCGGGACCGACGCCTGGGAGAGCAAGGCCGGGAGCCTCGACTGGACCTGCTGGGAGACCGCCGAGCACCTGTCCGACGACCTGTTCGCCTATGCCGTGCAGCTCGGCCTCACGACTCCCCCGCTGGACGTCAGCGTCCCCTTCGCCCTGGAGAGCCGCCGGCCGGGCGGGCCGCGGAACTCGGTGCACGCCGACCGCGAGGCGGGGGTCACGGGGCTGCTGCAGGTGCTGCAGACGAGCGGCGCGCTGCTCGTGGCGATGGTACGCACGGCGCCGCCGGACGCCCGCGCGCACCACGTCTTCGGGGCCGCGGACCCGGCCGCCTCCGCCGCGATGGGTCTCGTGGAGACCCTCGTCCACACGTACGACATGGCCCAGGGCCTCGGTCTCGCCTGGGCGCCGCCCGCGGACACGTGCGCGCGGGTGCTGGCCCGGCTCTTCCCCGGCGCCCCGCGCGACACGGATCCCTGGACGACCCTGCTGTGGGCCACCGGGCGGGCCGAGCTCCCCGGCCGCCCGCGCCTGACGACATGGCGCTGGCACAACGAGCCGGTGTCACAGCCCTCGTGACCGAAACCCGTCGCCGGGCAGACCTTAACCCGGCGGCGGGTGGCGGGCCGCCGGATCAGACGATGAGATCGTCGAACTCGCCGTCCTTCGCCCCGAGGACGAACGCGGTGATCTCGGCCTGCGTGTAGACCAGGGCCGGGCCTTCGGGAAACCGGGAGTTACGCATGGCGATCTCCCCCGTGGGCAGGTTCGCGACCTCGACGCAGTTGCCGTTGGGGTTGCTCCGCCTGCTCTTGCGCCAGACGACGGGAAGGCGGCCGGCGGGCGTTCCGTTCCGGAACTCATGCATGGGGGCAGCTCCTCGCGATCTTACGGATGCACGTGCATCCGCGTTTGCGAGCTGACAATACGGCAGCACGAACTGCTCCATATACCGGACGTCCAAAAATCCCGGTATGGAGTGGATCACAGGGATATCAGCGGCTTATGCGGAAATGAGGCGTTCCAGGAAGCGCCGGGTCGCCTTGGGCTCCTCCGCCTGGATGCTGAGCCGATCCATGACCTCCATGTAGTGGTCGGAGTCGGCGGGTTTGTCCAGGTAGAGGGCGCTGGTGAGCTGCTCCATGTAGACGACGTCGGGCAGATCGCGCTCGGGGAAGCGCAGGATGCTGAAGGGGCCGCCGGCCGCCGCGTGGCCGCCGCGGTCGAACGGCATGATCTGCACGGTGACGTTGCGCTCGGCCGTGATGTCCAGGAGATGGGCGATCTGCTCGCGCATCGTCTCCGGGCCGCCCAGCGTGCGGCGCACGACGGCCTCGTCGATCACGGCCCAGAGCGTCAGGCCGCTCTCCAGCCGCTTCTGCCGGGTGGTGCGCAGGTCCACCCGCCGGTCGAGCTCGGACCTGGAGGCCTTCTCGTGGGCCAGCTCGATCACCGCCCTGGCGTAGGCGGGGGTCTGGAGGAGCCCGGGGACGAACTGGTTCTCGTAGGTACGGATGCTGGACGCGGCGCCCTCCAGGCCGATGTACACCTCGAACCAGGCGGGCAGCAGGTCGCCGTATTTGTGCCACCAGCCTGGGGCGTTGGCCTGCTTGGCGAGGGCCAGGAGGGGCTCGCGCTCGGCCGGGTCGGTGACGCCGTAGAGCGTCAGCAGATCGGCCACGTCGCGCTGCTTGAAGCTGACCTGGCCGAGCTCCAGCCGACTGATCTTGGCATGAGATGCGCGAATCGAGTATCCGGCGTCCTCTCGCGAGATACCCTGCTCCGTACGGAGCCTGCGCAGCTGAGTCCCGAGCAGGATCCGCAGCACCGTCGGGCTCCCCGGCGAATAGCTGAGAAGCTTCGCTTCCGCGCTCTCTGCGCTCACTGCATCGCTCCTAGGTCATCTGCACGTGCAGATGCGATTCGCATCCGTAAACTACGAAAAGTCTTGCATCGGTAAGCACTCCCCGTAAAGATGGGCATTGGATCACCAGACCGCGCTTCGGGGGCCAGAATGACGACTTTCGACGCTCGGCCGCAAGCCGCCATCGGTGCCCGGCCACCAGGATGGCTTTCGTCCATTCTGGTGGAAGGACGCACCGGGGAGTGTGATGCCGTCTTTCCGTTCCATCAACGTACCGCGCTGGAGCCCGCCTGTGTGGCGACGGCCCGGCGGTTCGTCGATCAGACGCTCGGCGCCTGGGGGGCGGTGGAGCTGGCCTTCGACACCCAGCTGGTGGTCTCGGAGCTGGTGACCAACGCGATGCGGCACGGCGGCGGGGCCGCGCAGTTACGCCTGCTGTCGCACGGGGCCGAGCTGGCGTGCGTGGTCACCGACCACAGCCACACCGTGCCGGTGGCGGCCTCGCCGGACGTGTTCTCCGAGTACGGGCGGGGGCTTCGGCTGGTCGACGCCCTCTGCACAGCGTGGGGGTGGCTCTCGCCGGGAGGCGCCCGCAAGCTCGTCTGGGCCATCATCGCGACCTGACCGCCCCATCGTCTCCCGCCGGGTCAGTCCCCCCTGTCGAGCAGGTCGAGAACGTCGGCGTCACTGAGCTGGTCGAAGTGCTCGTACCACTGACCGACCGCCCGGAAATCGATGGGCGTCAGCAGCACGACCACCTCGTCGGCCTCCTCCCGGAGCGACTCGACGGTCTCGCGGGCGCCGACCGGAACGGCCAGCGTCACCTTCGCGGGCTTGTGCGTGGCGACGGCTCTGAGCGCGGCCCGCGCGGTGCCGCCGGTGGCCAGCCCGTCGTCGACCACGATCACCTCCCGCCCTTCGAGCGCGGGCAGCGGGCGGTCGCCGCGATAGGCGCGTACGCGGCGGGCCAGCTCGCGCCGCTCCTCCTCCACCACGTCCGCCACGGACTCGGGCGTCATGCCCAGGCGATGCAGCAGCGTCAGGTCGAACACCGGCTCGCCGCCCTCGGCTATCGCGCCGACCCCCAGCTCGGGCGTCGGCGGATAGCCGATCTTCCGGGTCACGAGCACGTCGGGCACGGTGCCGAGGCGGCGCGCGATGGGCACGGCCACCGCCACGCCGCCGCGGGGCAGGGCGAGGATCACGGGGTCGCGCACGTCCTGCAACCGCTCGGCGAGCAGCGCCCCGGCCGCGGCCCGGTCTGCGAAGAGCTCCATGACCTGTGCCTACCCGCTGACGCCGGCTCCTCGCCCTCCTCCCCCAGCCATTCCCTCGGCACCCTGCGCCGGTCCGCAGGGCGCTCGCCGAGGCCACTGACCGTTCGGTTGCCGCTCAAGCCCCGTCTCCAGGGCAGGAGCCGCGGATCAGGGGCGGTTGCGGCCGGAGCGGCGCATCTCCTTGTGGATGATCTTCCACTTGTTCTGCTGCTCCTTGCGCAGCCGCGCGTCCGTCCGGGACGCCATCCAGGCGGCCTCCCGCTGCAGCTTGCGCCAGCTCTCCAGCCGCCGCTCCGGCAGCTCGCCGCTCTCCAGGGCCGCCAGCACCGCGCATCCCGGCTCGCTGGTGTGCCCGCAGTCGCCGAACCGGCAGTGCTCGGCCAGCGCCTCGATGTCGGAGAAGACGAGGTCGACGCCCTCCCCGATGTCGTAGAGGCCCACCCGCCGGATGCCGGGCGTGTCGATGACCAGCCCGCCCCCGGGCAGCAGGATCAGCTCCCTGTGGACGGTGGTGTGGCGGCCGCGGCCGTCCGCCGCGCGTACGTGCTGGGTCTCCATGACCTCCTCCCCGGCCAGCGCGTTGACCAGGGTGGACTTGCCGGCCCCCGACGGGCCGAGGATGACGGCCGTACGGGATCCCCCGAGGTAGCCGCCGACCAGCTCCACCCCGTCCCCGTGCAGCGAGGAGACGGCGTGCACGTCCACGCCGGGAGCGGCGACGCGGACGTCGGCGATCAGGTCGTCCAGGCCGTTCTCGAACAGGTCGGACTTGGTGACGAGCACGACGGGCGTGCCGCCGGACTCCCAGGCGAGGGCCACGAGGCGTTCGATGCGGCCGAGGTCGGCGAAGTCGGTCGAGTGCATGGACGGCTCGGCCACGAAGACGACGTCCACGTTGGCCGCGAGCACCTGGCCCTGGCCGTCGCCCGACAGGCCCCCGACCGAGTCGCGGCTCACGCCGCCCCGGACGAACGCGGACGTGCGCGGAAGGACCTCGTCGAGCTCGTAGCGGCCCTCAGGAAGCCACCTGAGCGCGACCCAGTCGCCGACGCACGGCAGCGACACCGGGTCGGCGGCCGAGGCGCGGCGTACGCGGGCGGAGTATTTGACGTGATGCTGGCCGTCCGCCGCGATCACCTCGGCGGCGCCGCGGTCGACGCGGGCCACCCGGGCGGGGACGGTTTCGGCGGGCAGCTCGGCGGCGCGGAGATCGGTCCAGCCGAGCAGAGCAAGATCGTTGAACAACGGAGTGAGACCTTTGATCGAGAAGGGTGGAACGGGTGGCTCAGCTGAGCCCCCGGAGGTGGACTGACGGCGCGCTGAACAGGGCGACCCGCATAAGTCCTCACCTCCTCGATCAGTCGTCGGAGTGACTCTACGCAGCCTGTCCCCGGCGATGCAATCGGATTATCTTCCGCGATCTGTTGAACCGTGCCAGGGCGCCTGGCCGTACCACCTCCCGACGGACTGAGAAAGGGGAATGATGCGAATCAGCACGTATCCCCCGCCCTCGGCCGAGGGAGCCGCCCCGATGGGCAAGCCGCGCTTACGTCACTGGATCCGGCGCGTACGCCCGGATGACGAGGTGGTCGTGTCCGCGCTCTACCGGGAATACCACAGGCCGCTGCTGGCCTTCGTGATCCGGCTGACCGCGGGCGATCGGCAGTGGGCGGAAGACGTGGTGCAGGAGACCATGATCCGGGCGTGGCGGAGTGCGGAACGGCTCGACCCCGATTCGGTCTCGCTGATGCCCTGGCTCGCCACGGTCGCCAGACGTATCGTGATCGATGACCGGCGGCGAAGGGACGCCCGCCCCCAGGAGTCGGGCGACGGACCGCTGGAGAGCATGCCCGTGCCGGACGAGATGGAGGGACTGCTGCACCAGGTGGTCGTGTCTGAGGCGCTGAAGGCGTTGTCGCCGGCCCACCGCGAGATCCTCAACGAGACGATCCTGCGGGACCGGTCGGTCAACGATGCCGCCGAGGCGCTCGGGATCCCGGTGGGCACCGTGAAGTCCCGGGTTTACTACGCCGTACGCGCGTTGCGGATCGCACTGGAGGAGAGGGGGGTGACGGCGTGACTTCGAGAGTCGAGCACACGGACGTGGGCGCTTACGCGCTCGGACTGCTGGACGAGGACGACAGGCTCGCCTTCGAGGCCCACCTCCTCGGCTGCCCCTCCTGCCGGTATGAACTGTCCGATCTGGCCGGCGTGGCAAGCGTGCTGAACGGGATCGGGCCCGTCGAGGACCCCGACCCCCCTTCCTATGACCGCCCCATCGGGGGCCAGGACGACGTGGTCGACCTGCTCCGGCGCAAGAAGGCGGCCGACAGGCGGACGCGCAGGGGCACGTTCGTGATCGGGATGGCGGCGGCGGTCACGCTGGTGGCGGGGGGTTTGACGATCGGCACGCAGCTCAGCGGGGGCGAGCCGGCCCCGCTGGCGCAGGGGCACGGCGGTCACATGGGCACGCACATGGGCCCGGCCGAGCAGTTCTACGCCGACGGCAAGCCCATCGAGGGCAAGGGCGTGGACGGGGTGACCGGTGGCCTGGTCGTGGAGACGAAGGGGTGGGGCACGCACGCGGCGCTCAAGCTGGCGGGGGTGAAGGGTCCGCTGGAGTGCGAGCTCATCTCGGTGGCCAAGTCGGGTGAGCGCCGGGTGATGACCGGGTGGTCCGTACCTCCAGCCGGGTACGGAGTGCCGGGGTCGCCCGATCCGCTCTACATGCACGGCGGCAGTGCCACGCAACTGAAGGACATCGACCGTTTCGAGGTGGTCACCTCGGCGGGTAAGAAGATACTCACCATCAAGGCCTGACCGGTCCTGGGGAAGCCCTCTCACCGCTGGTGGGAGGGCTTTCTTCATGCCCTCGCCCTTGTGTGGAAATTTACGCGTTCGCGGGTTGAACCGCACCGGGCTCCGGCGCGTACTGCTTGCCGTATCAACCGGAATATCAAGCCCTTTAAGGGGTTTCATTATGTCTATCCGGAAATTCGTATTTTCTAGTGCTTTAGCGGCAAGCGTGCTTGTCGTCCCGGCGGTGCCCGCGCACGCGTCCGGCGACGACGTCTATCTCGCGGCGGGCCTGCGCGGCGCGAACGAGGTGGGCGCCCCGGGCGACGCGGACGGCCGCTCGACCGTGGTGCTCAAAATCAGCGGGACCGAGGTGACGTTCGCGGCCCGGTGGCACGGGATCGGCACACCCACCGCCGGCCACGTGCACGCGGGCGCCAAGGGTGCGAACGGCGACGTCGGGCTCGACTTCTTCACCGAGTCCCTGCCCGGGTCGGTGCTCGGCGTCACCGGCACCGTCAAGGCCGGCGACGACCTCGTCAAGGCGCTCGTCGACAACCCCGGCGGCTTCTACGCCAACCTGCACGACGCCGCCCACCCCAAGGGCGCGGTACGCGGCCAGTTCCACCGGCTGAGCAGGCCCGTCGACCTCAACGGCGTGCTGCACGGCAGCGACCAGGCCACGCTCTCGTCCCAGGCGGACGGCCGCCAGGAGGTCCCCCAGGACGACGGCAGGCGGCGCGGCGACGCGGACGGCCGGGCCGTGTGGTGGCTGCGCCCGTCAGGCTCGTCCATCGCCTACACCGCCACCTGGTCGGGGCTGGGCCGGGTGACGGCCGGGCACCTGCGCAAGGGGCCTCCGGGCAGGAGCGGGCCGGTGGCGGCGGAGCTGTTCGCGGCCCGGGACGGGCTGCCCGAGAACGTGACCGGCGTCGCGGGGGTGACGCCGGTCGCCGCCAAGGTCGTCAAGCGCGTCACCGAGAACCCGGGCGCGTACCACTCGAACCTGCGCACCACCGAGTTCGACGGCGGCGCGGTGCGCGGGCAGCTCTCCGGCGAGGCGTTCACCCACCCGCGCGCGCTCACCGCCGACGTGCTGCGCGGCTCGCAGATCTACTCCTGCACGCAGCTTCCCGCCGGCGGCTACGGCTTCACCCAGCTCGGCGTGACGGCCACGCTGCGGCGGGGCATCGACCACTCGTTCGTGACGCCCGCGTCGGGGCCGCCGCAGTGGATCGCCCCGGACGGCAGCGCGGTGCGCGGCGCGGTCGTCAGCCGCACGCCGAACGGCGACAACATCCCCGAGCTGGTCCTCGACGCCACCCAGTCGGGCACGCCCACCGGGCTGCTCGCGCACGCCACGCAGATCCTGCGCCTCAACACCACGGGCGGCCTCGCCCCGGCCGGCTCCTGCGAGCCGGGCTCCGAGACCAGGGTCCCGTACGGCGCGGACTACGTGTTCCTCGGCTGAGGCCGGGCGGGGGACGATTCGGTCCCGTCCCCTGCCAGGCCCTTCCCGGTCGATCCGGCCCGGTCCCCCCGGGCCACCGACCGGCCGCGACGGGGTGCTCCGGCCCGGTCGCGACAAGCGCCCCGCCGCACACGGGAGCCCGTGCGGCGGGGCGCTCCATCATGCGCCCTCTGGCGGCGGGCGGGTACGGAAGACGGTGGCCGCCGCCGGGCGGGGATCGTCGCCGGGGCGGGGTGGAACCACCGTCACGGTCAAGCGTGCGCCGTGACGGCGGCCGGCCACGTGCCGGTCAGCGGGCGTCACCCTGGAGGCCCTCAGCCCCGTGCGGCGGGTGGCGCCCACTTGGCTCCGCCGTAACGGATGGACCTCGGCGACCCCGTGCGGCGGGTGCGACCGACCCGCCGAGAAGAGCCCGCGCGGAGAGGGTCTTTAGAGGCCCGGGGCCGGGAACTGGGCGGTGAGTTCGCTGACCTCGTGGTGGACGCGGGTGATGACGTCCTCGGCGTCCCCCTTGGCCAGGGCGGTGACGACCTCGTCCATCCAGGCGCCGATCTGCCGCATCTCCGCCTCGCCCATGCCGCGCGAGGTGACCGACGGCGTGCCGATGCGGATGCCCGACGGGTCGAACGGCTTGCGCGTGTCGAACGGCACCGTGTTGTAGTTGGTCTCCAGCCCCGCGCGGTCGAGCGCCTGGGCGGCCGGCTTGCCGCCGATGCCCTTGGGCGTGAGGTCGAGCAGGATCAGGTGGTTGTCGGTGCCGCCGGAGACCAGGTCGAACCCGCGCGAGGCCAGCTCGTCGGCCAGGGTCTTGGCGTTGGCGACGACCTGGTGGGCGTAGTCGCGGAACGACGGCTGGGCGGCCTCGTGCAGCGCGACCGCGATGGCGGCGGTGGTGTGGTTGTGCGGGCCGCCCTGCAGGCCGGGGAAGACGGCCTTGTTGAGCGCCGTGGCGTGCTCGTCGGCGGTGGCCATGAGCATGGCGCCGCGCGGGCCGCGCAGCGTCTTGTGCGTGGTCGTGGAGATCACGTCGGCGTGGCCCACCGGGGACGGGTGCGCGCCGCCCGCGACCAGGCCCGCGATGTGGGCGATGTCGGCGGCCAGCACGGCCCCGACCTCGCGGGCGATCGAGGCGAAGCCCTCGAAGTCGATGGTGCGCGGGATCGCGGTGCCGCCGCAGAAGATCAGCTTCGGCCGGTGCTCGAGCGCGAGCTGCCGGACCTCGTCGAGGTCGATGCGGCCGGTGTCCTTGCGTACGCCGTAGCGGACCGGGTTGAACCACTTGCCGGTGGCCGAGACCGACCAGCCGTGGGTGAGGTGGCCGCCGAACGGCAGGCCCATGCCCATCACGGTGTCGCCGGGCTGCAGGAACGCCATGTAGACGGCGAGGTTGGCGGGCGAGCCGGAGTAGGGCTGGACGTTGGCGTGGTTGACGCCGAACAGGGCCTTGGCGCGCTCGATGGCCACGGTCTCGATCTGGTCGATGACCTGCTGGCCCTCGTAGTAGCGCTTGCCCGCGTAGCCCTCGGAGTATTTGTTGGTCAGCACGGTGCCGGTGGCCTCGAGCACGGCCTTCGACACGTAGTTCTCCGACGCGATGAGCTTGACGGTGTCGGACTGGCGACGCTCTTCCGCCTTGATGAGCTCGGCGATCTGCGGGTCGACGCTAGCGAGAGAACCCATGACTCTCCTGTCATCATTGACGATTGCGAAGACCCAGGCGCACGGCCTCCGCTCCTTTCGCTCCCCGGTGGTCGATCCCACCCAATGCGCCAGTCGCGTCTCGTCCTAGACGATAGCGGATGTGACAGGGGCTTATTTCGTGGTGATCAGCAGATTCGCGTAGTGTCCGAGGTTCTTGAGGTCCAGGTCGACCGGGCCGGCGGCCTTGGGCACCTTGCGGAAGACGGCGAAGAAACGCCGGGTCTGCCCGGCCGGGATCTGGTCGCCGGGGGTCAGCTCCGAGCAGGCGCACTGGTCGCCCTGGAACATGGGCTTGACGGGCAGCGCCTCGTCGCGGAGGGCCAGCTCGACGTCCTTCAGGCTGTAGGCGTTGGTCTCGGTCAGGCCCCACACGCTGAGCGAGCTCTGCGAGTGGTCGTTGCTGACGGAGAACTCGAGCTTGACGTCGTCGCCCTGCCACCGGAGCGCCTCGATCCGCAGGACGATGGGCACGGTCCGGTAGCCGTCGTTGTACTGGAAGGACCTCGACGCCTGCTTCGTGCCGGGCGTGACGGTCGCGGCGGGGTCGGGCGCGTTCGTGGTGGCCTGGTGCGTGCCCGGCTGCTCCCAGGGGCGCCACAGCGCCAGCGTGCCGCCGGCGGTCAGCGCGGACGCGAGCACGGCGGCGATCACGGGCGGCGCCCAGCGCCCGCCCCCCGCGGGCCGGGGACCTGGAGCGGGGGACGCCTGGGGAGACAGCAGCGGCGTCCAGGCGTCGCTGACCGCGCGGGTCGCGGAGGCCACCGTCGCCCGCTCGCGGCCCATCAGGCGGTCGAGGAGCTGCTGCGCGGTCGGCCGCCGGGCCGGATCCTTCTGCAGCGCCAGTTCCACCAGCACCCGCAGCCGCTCGTCCAGCCCGTCGAGCACCGGTACGTGGTGCGCCACCCGGTACAGCACCTCCGGCACCTGCCCGGTCCCGAACGGCGGCCGCCCCGTCCCCGCGTACGTCACCACGCCGCCCCACGCGAACACGTCGCTGGCGGCCGTGATGGGCGCGCCGCTGGCCTGCTCCGGAGCCATGTACGCGGGCGTGCCCGCGACGACGGCGGACTGGGTGGCGTCCGGCTGGGCGATGCGGGCGATGCCGAAGTCGATGACGCGCGGGCCGACGGCGCTGAGCAGGATGTTCGACGGCTTGAGGTCCAGGTGCACGACCCCCGCCTCGTGGATCGCGGCCAGCGCGGTGGCCACCCCGACGGCCAGGGCCTCCAGGTTGGCGCCTCCCATGGGCCCCTGCGTCTCGATCATGGACGACAGGTCGGGGCCTTCGACGTATTCGGTGACGAGGTAGGCGGTGGCGCCCTCGATCCCGGCGTCGAGCACGGGCGCCGTGCAGAACCTGGCCACGTGCCGGGCCGCCTCGGCCTCCCTGGTGAAGCGGCGCCTGAAGTCCTCGCGGCCGGCCAGCTCCGGCCTGAGCACCTTGAGCGCGACCGGGGCGAACGCGGCGTCCTGCGCGAGGTAGACGATGCCCATGCCGCCCTCGCCCAGCTTGCGTACGAGGGTGTAGGGGCCGATTCGCCGGGTCTGATCGATCACGGGATGCATTCTGACCTCATGGCCTGACATTTGGTGGCAGAACGCTGGATCGCGCTATTTCGTGCGGCTCACGCCCGGCCAGAGCCGATCCACCTCGGCGTTCAGGATCGCCCCGATGAGCACCGCCAGCGCGGTGATGTAGAGCCACAGCAGCAGCGCGATGGGCGCGGCCAGCGAGCCGTACACCGAGACGGGCGAGAACCACGCCGCCAGCACCGCGCGCAGCACCGCCGCGCAGACGATCCACAGGAACAGCGCCAGGATGGCGCCCGGCAGCTCGCGGTACCACTTCGTCCGCACCGGCACGCTGACGTGGTAGAGCACGGTGAGGAACAGCACCGAGCCGATGATCACGACCGGCCAGTAGAGCAGGTCGATCAGGATGCCGTAGTCGGCGGGCAGCGCGTCCTTGATCAGCGTTGGGCCGACGACCAGGATCGGCATGACGATGATGCCGATGATCAGGCCGACGATGTAGAGGCCGAACGACATCAGCCGGGTGCGGATGATGCCGCGCTCCTCCCCCAGCCCGTAGGCGACCGAGATGAGGTCCACGTAGACGTAGAGCGCCCTGGAGCCGGACCAGAGCGACAGCAGGAAGCCCAGCGAGATGATCGACACCTTGCCGGCGTCGTCGCTGAGCACGTCGGTGAGGAGCGGGTTGATCACCTTGTTGACCGCGTCGTCGGTGAACAGCAGCCCCGCCTGCTCGATCACCCAGGTCTTCACCTGGGTGACCACGGTGGGCCCGAGCCAGGTGCCGAGCTTGCCCAGCACGCCGATCAGGCCCAGCACGAAGGGCGGCAACGACAGCAGCGCGAAGAACGCCGCCTCGCCGGCCAGGCCGGTGACCCGGTAGGTGACGCCGGCGTTCGTGGCCGCGCGCACGATCGCCCACGACTTGGTGTCGAGCACCCAGTTCAGCCTCGCCCGGGCATTCGAGACGGGCCCGCGCTTGGGCCGGGGAGGCGCATCGGTGGACGTCATGGCACCCAACGCTATTCGCAGTGACTCTTCGGGACAGCTTACGTCCCGCGACTGACCTAGTCGTTGTCCACGATGCGCGCGCCCAGCGGGAGGAGGGAGACGGGGATCATCTTGATGTTCGCGACGCCCATCGGGATGCCGATGACGGAGATGAACAGCGGGATCGAGGTCACGACGTGCCCGATGGCCAGCCAGATGCCGGCGACCACGCACCAGATGATGTTGCCCAGCAACGAGAACACGCCCGCGCCGGGGTCGCGCACCACGGTCCGGCCGAACGGCCACAGCGCGTAGGCGGCGATCCTGAACGAGGCGATGCCGAACGGGATCGTGATGATCAGGATGCAGCAGATGATTCCGGCCAGCGCGTATCCGATGGCCAGCCAGATCCCCGCGAACACCAGCCAGATGACGTTCAGAATTGTGCGCATGCTCACAGGATGTCACTGATCGTGCCCTCGGCGTCATCCGGCAAGACCCTGAACTCACCCTGACTTGGGCGGCCGCCCCTTTCCGGGTGCCCCGGCGAACGCCTGGGCGATCTCCATCCAGGCCCGCGCGGGCGCGCCCGCCGTCTCCAGGCCGGTGTCGGAGAGGTGGATGCGCTGGGTCACGACCAGGCAGAAGTCGAGCGCCGTCCCGCGTACGACGGCGTCCGCGTCGTCGGGGCCGGCCGTCCACATGGTCCCGTCGGGCATGGCCAGCTCCACGCGTACCGGCTCGCCGGGCACGGGCAGGCCGCGCACCGCGAAGCCGTACGGGCGGGCCCGGTATCCCAGCATGGCCACGTGCCGCAGCCGGGCCGTCGGCTCCCTGGTGACGCCGAGCGCGTCGGCCACGTCCTGGCCGTGCGCCCACGTCTCCATCAGCCGCGCGGTGACGAACGAGGCGGCCGACATCTCCGGCCCGAACCACGGCAGCCGGTCGCGGGCGCCGAGCGTGGCGAACACCTCCAGGCTGCGGGCGCGGGACGTACGGAACCAGTCGTGCAGCTCGCCCGGCGGCATGCCGCGCGCCTCCAGCGCGAGATCGTCGACCGAGCGGGAGTCCGACAGCACCGAGGCGCGGTAGGCGTCCGGATCGGTGGCGGCCCGCACGGCCGCGTCGTCGAACCAGGCCAGATGGCTCACCTGGTCACGGATCGCCCACCCCTCGGCGGGCGTGGGCCGCTCCCAGTCCTCGTCGTTCAAGGGCTGGAGCAGCGCTTCCAAGGACGCGGTCTCGGCACGCAGGTCGCCGAGTAATTCGGCCATGAGGTCCACGCGCGCCAGCCTAACCGGAACAAGGTTCTGGGAGAATAATGCAAGCGTGATCTGCGATAGCTGCAAGGAGAGGCGCCACGAGGACTGCCGCGGCGGCTCGTGGTGCGACTGCCAGCACCAGGAGGAGGAGCAGCCCAAGGAGTCGGATCTGGACTGGCCGCGCCAAGGATGAACTATCCCACACTCTGGACCCCGTCTTGGACATCCCGGACAGCCAGAGTAATCTCGGAGTATGCCAGCGGACCCCATGCTCGTCGGTCGACGACACGTCGACCTTCAGCGTGTCCGCAGTGCCATCTGTTGCGACGCCCGCTAACCCACATTCTTTTCTACCGCTGAGCGCGTCGCACTCTTCCTCTCCAGCCCTGCCCATCGATGAAGATGGCAGGTGGAACACCGCGCGCGCCCATGATCCGAAGGACGCGCAATGAGCACCCCTGCCAGCCGCACTCCTGCCAGCCGGCACCACAAGCGCCCGCGCGGCGAAGGCCAGTGGGCCCTCGGTTACCGTGAGCCGCTCAACAAGAACGAAGAGAACAAGAAGAACGACGACGGCCTCAACGTCCGCCAGCGCATCATCGACATCTACTCCAAGCGGGGCTTCGACTCGATCGACCCGGCCGACCTGCGTGGCCGCATGCGCTGGTACGGCCTCTACACCCAGCGCAAGCCCGGCATCGACGGCGGCAAGACGGCGATCCTCGAGCCGGAGGAGCTCGACGACAGCTACTTCATGCTGCGGGTGCGCATCGACGGCGGCCAGCTCGACCTGGCCCAGCTCCGTACGATCGCCGACATCTCCAACGAGTACGGCCGCGGCACCGCCGACCTGACCGACCGCCAGAACATCCAGCTGCACTGGATCGAGATCGAGTCGGTGCCGGACATCTGGGAGCGCCTGGAGGCCGTGGGCCTGTCCACGACGGAGGCGTGCGGCGACACCCCGCGCGTGATCCTGGGCTGTCCGCTGGCCGGGATCGACTCCGACGAGGTGCTGGACTCCACGGAGCAGATCCACGAGATCCAGGACCGGATCGTGGGCAACCCGGCGTACTCGAACCTGCCCCGCAAGTTCAAGTCGGCGCTGAGCGGCTGCCCGGCGCACTGCACGGTGCACGAGATCAACGACGTGGCGTTCGTGGGCGTGGTGAACGAGCACGGCGAGACCGGCTACGACCTGTGGGTGGGCGGCGGCCTGTCGACCAACCCGATGCTGGGCAAGCGGCTGGGCGTGTTCGTGCGGCCGGAGCAGGCCGTGGACGTCTACGAGGGCGTGGTCGGGATCTTCCGCGACTACGGCTACCGGCGGCTGCGGCACCGGGCCCGGATCAAGTTCCTGGTCAACGACTGGGGGCCGGAGAAGTTCCGGGAGATCCTCGAGACCGAATACCTCAAGGAGCGGCTGCCCGACGGGCCCGCGCCGGAGCTGCCGCGCGGCAGCCGCCGCGACCACGTCGGCGTCTTCCCGCAGAAGGACGGCAACTTCTACGTCGGGTTCGCGCCCAAGGTGGGCCGGCTCGACGGCGACAAGCTGCACGTGATCGCCGACATCGCCGAGCGGCACGGGTCGAACCGGGTCCGCACGACGGTCGAGCAGAAGATGGTCGTCCTCGACGTCGCCCCCGACCGGGTGGACTCCGTGGTGGCCGAGCTGGAGGCCAACGACCTGCAGGTCAGGCCCTCCACGTTCCGCCGCCAGACGATGGCGTGCACCGGCATCGAATACTGCAAGCTGGCCATCGTCGAGACCAAGGCCGCCGCCATGGACCTGATCGACGAGCTGGAGCGGCGGCTGCCGGACTTCGAGGAGCCGCTGACCATCAACGTCAACGGCTGCCCCAACTCCTGCGCCCGCATCCAGGTCGCCGACATCGGCCTGAAGGGCCAGCTCGTCGTGGACGAGAACGGCGACCAGGTCGAGGGCTTCCAGATCCACCTGGGCGGCTCGCTCGGCGTCAACGCCGGCTTCGGCAGGAAAGTACGCGGGCTCAAGACCACCGCCAAGGCGCTGCCCGACTACGTGGCGCGCGTCGTGTCCAACTACGACAGCCAGAAGAAGGAAGGCGAGTCGTTCGCCGACTGGGTCCAGCGAGCGGACGAGGCCGACCTGAAATGACCACACGAGCGGTTCCCTTCCACTGCCCCTATTGCGGCGACGAGGACCTGGAGCCTTACGAGGGTGATGGCGGCTGGTACTGCCGCGCCTGCGCTCGTGCCTTCAAGCTGAAATTCCTTGGAATCGGAGTGAAGATATGACGCTGGTCGACATCGAGGTCGGTTTGAGAGAGCAACGCGGGGCCCTCGACCTGCAGGACATCGTCGAGTCCGCCGCCACGTTCCTGGAGGGCGCCCCCGCGCGCGAGATCATCCGCTGGGCGGCGGCGACGTTCGGCGACCGGCTGTGCCTGACCTCCTCGATGAGCGACGCCCTCCTCATCGACCTGGTGAGCAGGGTCAAGCCCGGCGTGGACGTGTTGTTCATCGACACCGGTTACCACTTCGCCGAGACGATCGGCACGCGGGACGCCGTCCGGCAGGTCTATGACGTCAACGTGATCGACATCAAGCCGTCGCGGACGGTCGAGGAGCAGGACCGCGACCTCGGCCCCCGCCTGTTCGGCCGCAACCCGGACCTGTGCTGCTACCTGCGCAAGGTGGAGCCGCTGAACCGGGCGCTGGAGCCGTACCTTGCGTGGATCTCCGGCATCCGCCGCGACGAGTCGGCCAGCCGGACGGACACCAAGGTCGTGGAGTGGGACGCCAAGCGGCAGATGGTGAAGGTCAACCCGATCGCCGCCTGGACGCAGGAGGACGTCGACAACTACATCGCCGACAACGGGGTGCTGATCAACCCGTTGCACTACGACAACTACCCCTCGATCGGCTGCGCGCCCTGCACGCGGCAGGTCGCGGAGGGTGAGGATCCGCGCAGCGGACGCTGGGCGGGCCTGGGGAAGGTCGAATGCGGCATTCACCTGTGATCCCCAGCGGGGGACGCGTCCCGTTGGCAGGCGGGACGGCCCCCGGCCGCGTGCCACTGGTGGCGGTGGCGCACGGGTCTCGCGACCCGCGTGCCGCCGCCACCGTGGCCGCGTTGCTCGACCAGGTGCCGCTGGACGTCCGGGTGGCCTACCTCGACCACTGCGCCCCCACGCTCGGGCAGGCGCTGCGCGGTCTGGAGGAGGCCGTGGTGCTGCCGCTGCTGCTCACCGAGGCCTACCACAGCCGGGTGGACCTGCCGGCGGCCCTGAACGAGGCACGCGCCCGCGAGCCGCGCCTGCGCGTCCACTACGGCCACACGCTGGGGCCGCACCCGCTGTTGCGGTCCGCGCTGGAGCGGCGGCTGGCGGAGGCGGGCGTGCCGGCGGGCGACCCGGACACGGCGGTGGTGCTGGTGTCCGCCGGTTCGAGTGACGCCAGGGCCAACGCGGTGATCGCGGAGCTGGCGCGGGGGTGGCGGCGGTCCGGCTGGTGGACCGTGTCGCCCGCGTACGCCTCGGCCGCCGATCCGGCTCCCGCCGCGGCCGTCGCCGCGCTCAGGCGGGCCGGGGCGCCGAGGGTCGTCGTGGCGCCGTACCTGCTGGCGCCGGGCTACTTCGCCGACAAGGTGCGCCGCGACACGCTGGCGGCGGGCGCCGACATCGTGGCGGACGTGCTCGGACCGGCTCCGGAGCTGGTGGACGTGGTGCTGGAGCGTTACCGCGCGGCCCAGCGGCAGCCGGTGTCACTGGCGGGATGAGCAGCTCGGCGTCACTCGCGGGGTGAGCAGCTCGGCGTCACTTGCGGGGTGAACAGCTCGGGATGATCTCGCCGCTTCCCGGGTCGATGCGGATCACATCGGCCCGGCAGTTCAGCGTGCGGGTGTCCAGCACCGTCAGCCGCCACGCCGCGGGGTAGGCGGGCGTCGCGGCCAGCAGCCGCTCGGCGCGCTCCTCCGTCATGCGGCCCGAGCCGGCCGACGAGGCGGGGACCAGGGCCGCGGTGAGCTCGTTCACGCCCTCCCGGGCCTTTGCCGGATCGCCCAGCCAGCCGGGCGGCTCGGCGACGGTGGGGCCGCAGGGGCCGCTCGCCACGAACCGGCCGTTGAGCCAGATCAGGGCGTGGCCGTCCGCCGGGCAGCTCAGCCCGAACGTCACGCCCGTGGCCGAGGCCCGGAACCGGAACGTCTCCCGCTCCCCGCCCCGCTCGTACCGGTGGTAGAGCGGCAGGGCCGGGACGGAGCGTTCGGGTGCGGGCGCCGCGCCGGGTTGTGCCAGCACGCCGGTCCAGACGTCCTCGGGCATGGGCGCGGCCTCGGTGCGGGGCAGGCTCGCCACCGCCACGACCGCCAGCGCGGCCATCGCGATCGAGCCGGCCGTCCGCCCGCGCCGGCGGCGGATGGCGCGGGCCCGCGCGTCCACGTCCGCGACGGTCACGCCCCTGTGCCCGCCCGTACGCTCGGCGATGCCTTCGGCGCTGTCGCTGTCGAGCAGCTCGCGCAGGTCCTGCTCTTGTCTCGTCGTCACGGTCAGCTTCCCGTCTCCATCGCGGCCCTGGCCTCAGGGTCGAGCCGCAGCTTGGCCAGCGCGCGGCTGGCCTGGCTGCGGACGGTGGTCACCGAGCAGCCGACGATGGCGGCGATCTCCTCGTCGGGGAGGTCCTCGAAGTAGCGCAGCACGATCACGGCCCGCTGCTTGGCGGGCAGCGCGGTCAGCGCCGCCCGCAGCGCCTCGCGGGTGCCGAGGCCCGCCTCCGCGTCCCCGGGGCCGGCGCCGTCGGGCAGTTCGCCCGTGGCCACCTCGCCCCGCCACCGCCGCCGCCACCAGGAGGCGTGGGTGTTGGTGAGGATGCGGTAGACGTAGGGGTCGGGGTTCGCGCCGACGCGGCGCCAGGCCAGCCAGGCGCGGGCCAGCGCCGTCTGGACGAGGTCCTCCGCCGTGGCCCAGTCGCGGCACAGCAGGTACGCCGTCCTGAGCAGGCGGGCCGAGCGTTGCTCGACGTAGCGCTCGAAGTCGGCTCGATCCCGCATCGAGGGTCCTCACTGCTCGGTGATGTACACCGAGCACTACGCGCCAGGAGGGCCGGGACGTTGCACGAGCCGGGCAAGGATTTGCGGGTCAGAAGCCCCGGCGCAGGTTGCGGTGCTGGTCGCGGAGCTGCTTGCGCAGCTCGCGGCCGTCCACGCGGACCTGGCGGCCGATCTCCCGCCAGTCCTCGCCGTGCAGCCGCTCCCAGTGCTCCCGCCAGGCGGCGAACCCGCGCTGCAGCGGCTTGACCTGCGAGTCGCCGATCACCTTGATCTCGCCCATCACCGCGTACGCCTTGATCCGCACCACGGGCACGTTCATGCCGGAGGGCGCCTCCTGGACCTTCACCTTCTTCTCGCCCATGATCGCGACGCCCTCGAGGTCCACGTTCACGCCGTCGGGCACGATGATCTTGATGTCGCCCATGACGGAGACGGCCAGGATGTCCACCATGTCGGTGCGCACCTCGGCCTCGCGCAGGTCGAGCAGCACCTCACCCATGACGGCCACCGCGCCGAGCTCCTTGTCGATCCGCCAGGTGCCGCGGCGCTTGGACTCGCCCATGACACCGACGAACCACCGTCGTTTCTTCCCCTCGCGCGCGGGGGCGGGCATGTGGGCGGGCGTGGCGCCCGCGGGCAGGTCCTGCGTGAGCAGGGCCAGCTCGGCATGGGTGGTCGCGGTATACGCGGCCTCCGTGCGGTCGGTCAGCTCGGCGAGCGTGAGCCTGCCTTCGACCGAGGCGACACGGAGCTGCTCGACGACGGCCTCGCGCTCGGCGTCCGACGCGCGGACCTCACCGGGATCAGTCATACTCGCAACATATCGCGTCTTGGCCGCCGTGAAGCTCCTCCTTTGGTAGGAAACGCGTGATCCATCGAAACATGCACGTTGGGCATGGGCTTTGAACCCGTACGGGGACGGGGCGCGTACAACGGCATGACACGGGGCCCTGGCTTGGTCCGGGGCGCGGCCGGACCAGGCTAGGGTCCCTGTCATGCATGAGGAACAGCTCTACCGCGCGGCGTTGAACGGTGAGTCCGAGACCGTGGGCAAGCTGCTCGCCAGTGGCGCCGACCCCAACAAGCCGAGCAAGGGCGAGGAAGAGGGGCTGCCGCTGTGCGCGGCGGCCGCCTGGGACCGCACGGAGGTGGCCGAGGCCCTGCTGGCGGCCGGCGCCGACGTCAACGGCAGGGAGGCCGGCGGCTGGACGGCGCTGCTCTGGGCCGCCGCCAACGGCCACGCCGCCGTGGCCCGGGTGCTGATCGAGGCGGGCGCCGAGGTCGACGCGACCAACGACGACGGCGACACCCCGCTCTCGCTGGCCGCCAGGCGCGGCGCGCTGGGCATGGTCCAGACGCTGCTGGAGGCGGGGGCCGACCACCAGAAGTACGACGGCGACGGCGACTCGCCGCTCGACATCGCCGTCGACTGGGTGGGCGTGCACCTGGAGACCGCGCTGCTCGACCAGATCGAGCAGGACGGCTGGGAATACGTCGTGGCCCGCCAGTACGCCAAGGACGGCACCGAACTCGTCACCGTGGCCGGGCGCTCGGCCGACGGCTCCGAGAGCGAGCAGGTGCAGGCGCAGCGCGGCCACGCCGCCGTCGCGACCCTGCTGGAGGACGCGGCGGGCATCCACACGCCGGTGGACCGGCTCGTGGGGCGGGCGCTGGCGCATCGCGACATCGACGAGGACGCCGAGACCTGGTGGATCGTGGCCGACACGCTGGGCAGGCGGGCCGACGAGGAGACGTACGAGGCGCTGGCCAGGCTGTGCGTGAGCGAGGACGCCAGGGAGCGGGAGTTCGGCGTGGACGCGATCGCCCAGTTCGGGTTCGCCGAGGGGGAGAAGCCGTACCTCGAAAGGACGCTGCCGCTCCTGCAGAAGATGGTCACCACGGAGAGCAACCCGCAGGTGCTGCGCTCGGTCCTGGCGGGGCTCGGCCATCAGGGCGACCCGCGGGCGCTGCCGTACGTGCTGGACGTCATCAGCCGCCCCGGGCACAAGCGCACGATGACGGACCCGATCGCGCTGGCCGACGTGCTGCCGCCGGACCACGAGGAGGGGCTGGCCCTCCTCATCGCGATGACCGAGGAGGAGGACTCGGAGATCCGCGACTGGGCCACCTCCGGGCTCGCCGGGCTGGCCGCCGACACGCCCCGCATCAGGGAGGCCCTGGCGGCCCGGCTGTCCGACTCCGACCTGCGCACGGTGGCCGAGGCCACGCGCGGGCTGGCGCTGCGCGGGGACGAGCGGGCCGACGAGGGGCGCCGGCGGGTGCTGGCGGAGAGCGACGACGAGTACGCCAGGGACCTCGTCAGCGAGCCCTCCGACAGCTGATCCGGCGGAAGGCTCAGTCGCCGTTGAGCACGCGGGTCACCCAGTCCAGGGTCCCCGTGCTCAAGGCCTCCTCGGCCAGGCGCTTACCGGTCGGGGTGGTGATCGCGGCGAGGGAGCTGTCGATCCAGCCCTGGACGTTGTGCTGCCCCTGCTCGCGATATTCCACGGCCTGGATGAGGCACTCCAGCTTGTCGGCGTCACGCGCGCAGACGGCTTCGAGGGTCGCCTTCTCCTCGTATTCGCCCACCGCGCCGCTCACCATCCCGGCCACCTCCGCCGGCAGGCCCCGCACCTGGTCGGCG
This sequence comes from Nonomuraea sp. MTCD27, assembly GCF_041950495.1. Lineage (NCBI taxonomy): Bacteria > Bacillati > Actinomycetota > Actinomycetes > Streptosporangiales > Streptosporangiaceae > Nonomuraea > Nonomuraea sp. MTCD27. The sequence continues at coordinate 179,621 of NZ_JBGNUW010000017.1, forward strand.
GTGACGTCCTCGTTGGAGGCCGCCTTGAGGTAGCGCTTGCCGATGTACGGGATGTCGGTGATGCGGGTTTCCTGCGTGTCGTGGAACAGGCTCATGAACGCGGCCCGTTCGGGGTCGGCGCCCTCCAGCCTGGCGATCACGGCGGCGATGACCGCCGCCCGGAACGAATGCTCGGCGATGCTCTCGGGATCGCGCACCCCCGCGACCAGCCAACCGGTCCGCTTGTAGCGCTTGAGCAGCCCGAACTCGTACAGCAACCCCGCGAGACCCGTTACGTCGTCCGCCACGGGGACCCCCTCTCGTCATGCGCAGAGCCTAAACGACGACCCCGGTACCGGCGCGGTACCGGCGTCCTTCCCCGGCCCGGGGCGGCGAATGCCGTGGCCGGTCGAGGTGGCCACGGCATTCGTCTCCCGCCGTTCCGGAGACTCCGGCCGTTCCGGAGACGGCCGCTGTTCCGGAGACGCGGAAGTGATCGGCGCCCGGTTCCGGGTTACCGCTCTTCCCCGGCCCAGTCCCCGAAAGACGGCAACTCATCGAAAGCCGGCCATTTGCTCTCGTCGATATCCCACTTGTCCTGCTTTTCCGGCCTTTCCGGCTTCTCCTTCACCGGCGGCTCGACGGGTTCCTCGCGCTCGGGGGCGGGCGCCACGCGCCGGTCCTCGTGGTCGCGGTCGTGGTGGTGGCGGTTGGACTCGTGGTGGTGGTGGTCGAACTCGTGGTGGTGGTGGCGGCGGTGATGGCCGCCGTGGCACCAGCCGCCGCACCAGTGCCGGCCCCACCAGTTGCGGCCGCAGCCCCGGTGCCCGCAGCCGAGCGTCGGCTTCTCACCCGAGACGTACCCGACGCCGGCCTGGAGGCCGGCCACGCCCGCACTCGCGCCGGCGACACCCTGGCCTACGGGAAGGAACATGAGGCCGGCGGCGGCGCCCGCCAGGGCCATCGTCGCGATACGCCTGTGGCGCGACGTTCGCGCTTGTTGGTTATTCGGCTTAACGTGCATTATTTCCGTCCTGGGTAGATCGACCCGGAGTCCGATGCTTCATTTCTTGGAGCACCCGGACATAGGCAGACGTACCCCAGCACAGAATCCCCTTTACCTCCACGAACCCAAACAACCCGTCAAATCGTTTAAGCCTGAGGTGGCGTTGATGCAACGAAGGCGGCCATTCGCCGTATATAGGCAAATGGCCGCGCGAAATTCGTCCCTTTTGTCGGGGTTATGGGCCTGAAAACGCGGGGGCCGCGGTCAGGACGTCCCGGGCCAGCGACAGGTCGCCCGCCAGGTCGGCGGGGAATTCCGTGGGGTCTCCCCTGCCGCCGAGCAGGAAGCAGAATTCCACCACGTCCGCCGTGATGCCGGCATCCGGCTCGCCCGGCTCGGTGTCCTCCACGCCCAGCGGGACCCGCCACTCGCCGCCGCCCTCGCCCGTCAGCGTGAGCCGCAGCGTGCGGCCGGCGCCGTCCAGGCCGGAGAACAGCATCGTCCAGGGCAGCAGGCGGGCGCACAGGTCGGCCGTGGGGTGGATGTGCTGGGGGACGGGGTTCGGGAGGCGGACCCGCGCCGTCTCGGCGGCGTCGTTCGTGTGCACCCAGGTCTCCAGGCCCCTGGCCAGGATGTGGTCGCTGACCACCGTCTCCAGGCCGTCCAGCGTGGCCATGGTCGTGGGCGGCAGCCCGGCCAGGTGGCGGCAGAGCGCGTCCGCCTGGGCCCGCCAGTCCCTTCTGGTCTGCTCGGGGCTGCGGGCCCGCTCGTACGCCTGCACGTCGTTCGTCCGGCCCATCGAGTCGACCGCCCCGATCGGGGGGCCCAGCACGGGGGCGCCGACGGAGGCGGCCAGCAGGCCGTCCTTGGCGGCCAGGTGGGCCACGAGCTCCTGGAGCGTCCAGCCCTCGACGATGACGCGCGACCAGTCGTCGTCCACCGCCGAGGCCAGCAGCGCGTCCATGGCGGCCACGCGGCCGGCGTACGGCTCCACCCAGGCGGCGGTCGGGGCCGCCGGCCTGCGCCTCGCCCGGGCCCCGGCCAGGAGCTGGGGCCGCAACGAGCGGGCCGGCACCGCCGGGTCCTCCATCATCGCGTCCAGGTAGAGACGCTCGACGGGGTCCATCACACCCCTTCCTGCGCATGTACGTCCGCCCGACCAGCGTGCGGCAGCCCGGCGTCCATCACACTTCTTCCTCCGCCAGCGCGTCCGCGAGGCGCCGTAACGCCAGCCGGATGCGCGATTTGGCCGTGCCCTCGGGCACGCCGAGTTCCTCGCCGACCTGCCGGTAGGTCCTGCCACCGAAATAGGCCAGCTCCACCGCCTGCCGCAAGCCGTCGGGTAACGACGTCACCGCCTGCCGCACCCGCGCGGCCTCGTCGGCGGCGAGCACGGTGTCCTCCAGCCTCATGGGCTCGCGCTCGAACAGCCTGGGCCCCAGCGCCGACACCCGCCTGCGCTCCTCGGCCCGCACGTGGTCGACCGCGCGGCGGTGCGCGATCGTGGCCAGCCAGGCGCGCAGCGTGCCGCGCTCCGGGTCGTAGGCCAGCGGCCGTTCCCAGAAGATGAGGAACACCTCCTGAGTGATGTCCTCGGCGATCACCCGGTCCCTGGTGACCCGCAGGGAGAGACCGAAGATCAGCGAGGAGAGCCGATCGTAGACCTCCCCCAGCGCGGACTCATCGCCGCCGACCACCCGCTGGTGCAGCAGGCGGTCGTCGTACGGTGCCTCCACTGGCACCACGCTCCCGTTTAATCCGGACCAAGGCGGCAGGGTGCGCCGCGACCCGAGCATGTCATTATTCGCACCAAATGTAGAGCCGGATGACCCGCAGGCAAGACTCTTTGGGGCCGCGATAAGGTCGTAACGATAACCACGGAGGGAGCACACGTCATGGCCACCACTCGCACCGCCACCACTCAGTGGAAGGGCGCCCTGCTCGACGGTTCCGGCACCGTATCGCTCGACACCTCGGGCGTCGGCACATTCGAGGTTTCCTGGCCGTCGAGGGCCGAGGCGGCCAACGGCAAGACCTCCCCTGAGGAGCTCATCGCCGCCGCCCACTCGTCCTGCTTCTCGATGGCGCTCTCCCACGGCCTGGCCGGCGCCGGCACGCCGCCGGAGTCGCTGCAGACCAGCGCAGATGTGACGTTCCAGCCGGGTGAGGGCATCACGGGCATCGTGCTCACGGTGAAGGGCCACGTCCCGGGCATCACGGCCGAGCAGTTCCAGGAGGCCGCGGAGACGGCCAAGGCCAACTGCCCGGTGAGCAAGGCCCTGACCGGCACGACGATCTCGCTCAAGGCCGAGCTCCTCTAGGCTCTCTCCGATTTCCGGAGCCCCGTCCGGGGGCGTGGCGCCCTCCCGCCCAGTCATGTGACGCCTCGTACGGGGCCGTCAGCGGCGTGGGGCGCCGCGTGCCCGGCGTGTGTTCGCGCACGTGGGCGCACCCGTACGGAGAGCGATCAGGCTATTGAGAGACCAAGAGCGCGTTCGCGTGCGACAATTGGGCCACATGCGTGAGGTCTGGCCGGGCGAGCCCTATCCACTCGGCGGCACCTGGGATGGCGTTGGCACCAGCTTTTCGGTGTTCTCCGAGGTCGCCGACCGAATCGAGCTGTGCCTTTTTCACGACGACGGCTCCGAGGAGCGGGTCGATCTCCCCGAGGTCGACGGGTTCGTCTGGCATGGCTATCTTCCGGGGATCCAGCCGGGGCAGCGTTACGGCTATCGCGTGCACGGGCCCTACGAGCCGTCCCAGGGCCACCGGTGCAACCCGGCCAAGCTGCTGCTCGACCCCTACGCCAAGGCCATCGACGGCGACCTGACGTGGAACCAGGCGCTGTTCCCCTACTACTTCACCGATCCCACCCGGCGCAACACCGAGGACAGCGCGCCGTACATGCCGAAGAACGTGGTGGTCAACCCGTTCTTCGAGTGGGGCAACGACCGGCCGCCGCGCATCCCGTACCACGAGACGGTGATCTACGAGGCGCACGTGCGCGGGCTCACCATGCGGCACCCCGACGTGCCGCCCGACCTGCGCGGCACCTACGCCGCCGTGGGCCATCCGGCGATCATCGAGCACCTGCTGTCGATCGGGGTGACGGCGGTCGAGCTGATGCCGGTGCACCACTACGTGCCCGAGCACTTCCTGGTGGCCCGGGGGCTGACGAACTACTGGGGCTACAACACCATGGCCTACCTGGCGCCCCACGGCGGCTACTCCAGCGCCGGGACGCGGGGGCAGCAGGTGCTGGAGTTCAAGGCCATGGTGCGGGCGCTGCACGAGGCGGGCATCGAGGTCATCCTCGACGTGGTCTACAACCACACGGCCGAGGGCGACCACATGGGTCCCACGCTGGGGTTCAGGGGGATCGACAACAGCGCCTACTACCGGCTGCACGACGGCGACCGGCGCTACTACCTCGACTACACCGGGTGCGGCAACTCGCTCAACGTGCGCTCGCCGCACGCCCTGCAGCTGATCATGGACTCGCTGCGCTACTGGGTGCTGGAGATGCACGTCGACGGGTTCCGGTTCGACCTGGCCTCGGCGCTGGCCAGGGAGCTGCACGACGTCGACCGGCTGAGCGCGTTCTTCGACCTGATCCAGCAGGATCCGGTGATCTCGCAGGTCAAGCTCATCGCCGAGCCGTGGGACGTCGGGCCCGGCGGATACCAGGTCGGGAATTTCCCGCCTTTGTGGACGGAGTGGAACGGCAAATATCGGGACATCGTGCGAGATTTCTGGAGGGGCACCCACTCCGCCCTGCCCGAGTTCGCCTCCCGCCTGACCGGCTCCGCCGACCTCTACGAGTCCTCCGGCCGCCGCCCGGTCGCCTCGATCAACTTCGTCACCTGCCACGACGGGTTCACGCTGACCGACCTGGTCTCGTACGACCACAAGCACAACGAGGACAACGGCGAGGACAACCGCGACGGCACCAACGACAACCGCTCGTGGAACTGCGGCGCGGAGGGCCCGGTCGAGGACCCGCAGATCGTCACGCTCCGCCGCCGCCAGCGCCGCAACTTCCTGGCCACCCTGTTCCTGTCGCAGGGCGTGCCCATGCTCTCCCACGGCGACGAGATCGGCCGCACCCAGCGCGGCAACAACAACGCCTACTGCCAGGACAACGAGCTGGCCTGGGTGGACTGGTCGCTGCTGCACACCGAGCCCGACCTGCTGGGGTTCGTCCGCGCGCTGTCGAAGCTGCGCCGCGAGCACCCGGTCTTCCAGCGCCGCCGCTTCTTCCACGGCCGCCACCCCGACAACGGCAAGCGCGACCTGGTCTGGCTCACCCCCGGCGGCCAGGAGATGACGGCGGGCGACTGGCACATCAGCTACGCCAAGTCGCTGATGGTCTACCTGAACGGCGAGGCGATCACCGAGCCGGGGCCGCGCGGCGAGCGGATCGTGGACGACTCCTTCCTGCTGCTGATCAACGCCCACCACGAGAACATGACGTTCACGCTGCCGGGCGAGGAGTTCGGCACGGGGTGGCACCCGGTGCTCGACACCAACCACGACTCGGTGGAGGACGCGTTCGGCGACGAGCGGTGGCTGGCGGGCGACCTGGTCGCCGTCACGGCGCGCTCGCTGCAGGTGCTGCGGCAGCCCCGGAAGGCCAAGTCCTGAGCTCCTGACCGTGGGGCGAATAGACGGCGTGGGCCGCGCCGGCCCTGAGACGGCCAGAAGACGTGGGCCGCGCCGGCCGCGGGGGTCAGAAGACGTGGGCCGCGCTGGCCGTGAGGAAGACCAGCGTGAACGCCGTCACCCCGGCCAGCCCGTGCAGCGCCACCGCGAGCACCGGGAACCGGCGCGCGGGCGTGCCGTGCCGGCCCGACCCGAGCCAGCGGGTGAACATCGCGAACCCCAGCAGCACCGCCCCCGCCAGCCCCGCGAACGCCGCCCACACCAGCGCCCGGCTGCCCGTGGCCAGCCCGGCCGCCCAGCAGACCAGTGACGACACCGCGAGCGCCGGGTGGGAGAAGACCACCGCCACCGGGAAGCGGGTGACCTTGGCGCGGCGCAGGCCCCCGCCCGCCAGCCAGAGGCAGAGCAGGTACACCCCGGCGAGCGCGGCGATCGTCCACGCCACGGCGGTGGCCAGGCCCATCGCGCCTCCCTGTCAGTCCCATCCCTGTCGTCACGTTAAGCAGATATATGGCGAGAAATCCGCTGATGCACAAAAGCGGATGACTTATTGGGCATGTGCTCAGTCGATGACCGCGGTGGCCTCGATCTCGACCAGGTGCTCGGGTACGTCCAGCGCCGCGACCCCGATCAGCGTGGCCGGCGGGACCGGGGTGACCCCCAGCCTCTCGGCCGCCCGCGAGATCCCCGCCAGGAGCTGGGGCATCTTGTCCGGCGTCCAGTCGACGACGTAGACGGTCAGCTTCGCCACGTCGCCGAAGGAGCCGCCGGCCCCGGCCAGGGCGGTGCCGATGTTGAGGTAGCACTGCTCGACCTGCGCGGCGAGGTCGCCCACGCCGATCGTGACGCCCCCGGCGTCCCAGCCGGTACCTCGGTGACATCGAGTCCGCCCGCCGCCGCTTCGAGGCCTGACGGGCGCCCCAAAACCCCTGGGGAACGAATGTCGGCGGCGTGTGCCAAGGTAGAGGGGTGCGGCGCATCTATCCCGACATACAGGACAACCCGGACATCGTTCAGGCGTACGCCTACCCCGAGGCCCGGCCGTGGCTGCGGCTCAACATGGTCGCCAGCGCCGACGGCGCGGCCTGGCTGAAGGGCCGCTCGGGCGGGCTGTCGAGCAAGGGTGACAAGCGGATCTTCCAGACCCTGCGCGGGCTGGCCGACGTGGTCGTCGCCGGCGCCGCGACCGTGCGCAAGGAGGGGTACGGCCCGGTCCCGCCGCGCGAGGCGTGGGCGGAGATCCGCGAGGGCCGCCCCGAGGTGCCGCCCATCGCCGTCATCACCCGCAGCCTCGCCCTCGACCTCGACGGCGAGCTGTTCACCGACGCACCCAGCAGGACGATCGTGATCACCTGCGAGGCCGCGCCCCACGAGCGGCGCAAGGAGGCGGCCAGGCGGGCCGACCTGATCGTGGCCGGCGACGAGGGCGTGGACCTGCGGCGGGCCGTGGCGGAGCTGCACGACCGGGGCCTGACCAGGGTCCTGTGCGAGGGCGGCCCCCGGGTCAACGCCCAGCTCTCGGCCTGCGACCTGGTCGACGAGCTGTGCCTGTCGATCAGCCCGATGCTGGTCGGGGGCGGCGCGGCGCGCATCCAGAACGGCGAGCCCGCGCAGGTCGCACTGGACCTCACCCAGGTCCTGGAAGAGGAGGGTGTCCTCTTCTGCAAATACACGAGGGAGCAGAGCGATGACGGATCCGACGACGACGCCGCCTCCTGAGGTCGCCGAAGAAGAGCCGCAGCCGGTGCCCAACCTGCCGGTGCGCCCTCCGGTGCCGCCGATGCTGGCCAAGCCGGTCAAGGCCATGCCGAAGCAGGACGGCACGCTGTTCTACGAGCCGAAGTGGGACGGCTTCCGCTGCATCGTGTTCCGCGACGGCGACGAGGTCTATCTGGGCAGCCGCAACGAGCGGCCGTTCACGCGCTACTTCCCCGAGCTGGTCGAGGCGGTCAGGGCCGAGCTGCCCGACAAGGTCGTGGTGGACGGCGAGATCGTGCTGCCGATGGGCACGCAGCTCGACTTCGACGCGTTGCAGCAGCGCATCCATCCGGCCAAGTCGCGGGTGACGATGTTGTCGGAGCGCACGCCGGCCCAGTTCGTCGCGTTCGACCTGCTGGCGGTGGGCGACGAGTCGCTGATGGAGGCGCCCTTCGCGGAGCGGCGGGCCCGGCTGGAGCGGCTCTTCCCGGAGAAGGGCGGGTCGATCCGGCTGACGCCGGTCACGACCAGCGAGGAGCAGGCCGGCGAGTGGTTCGAGATGTTCGAGGGGGCCGGGCTCGACGGCATCATCGTCAAGCCGGGCGACCAGCCCTACGTGCCCGACAAGCGCACGATGTTCAAGGTCAAGCACGAGCGCACCGCCGACGTGGTGATCTGCGGCTACCGCGAGCACAAGACGGGGCCGATCGTGGGCTCGCTGCTGCTCGGCCTCTACGGCGACGACGGGCGGCTGCACCACGTGGGCGTGGCGGCCTCGTTCCCGATGAAGCGCAGGGCCGAGCTGGTCGAGGAGATCCGGCCGTACCTCGCGGAGCTGAGCGAGCACCCGTGGGGTCACTGGGCCGAGCAGGCGGCGGCCAACATCGGCCAACCGGCCGCCGGGCCGGCGACGGGCGGGCAGCGGGTGCCCGGAGCGGTGTCGCGGTGGAACGCCAAGAAGGACCTTTCGTTCATCCCGCTCCGGCCCGAGCTGGTGATCGAGGTGGCCTACGACCAGATGGAGGGCGACCGGTTCCGGCACACCGCGCAGTTCCGGCGGTGGCGGCCCGACCGCACGCCCGAATCGTGTACTTATGAGCAGTTGGAACGTCCGGTTAGTTACAACCTTGATGACATCCTTGCCCGCTAGCCCTCAAACCCGTTATATCTCGACACATGACTACAGGGGATGAGTTACGGGCCGCCGTGTCCGCACGTCGCGATCTCGGGCCCGATTTCGAGGATGCCGTCGTGGAATCGTTCCTCGACAAGATGGGCAAGGAGATCGACCGGCGGGTGGACGAGCGGCTGGCCGAGGCCGCTCCGAAGGCTCAGGTGGCCCGGAGCGGCACGGCCGAGGCGCAGCGGCTGGCGCTGGCCATCGTCTCGGTGGCCCTGGGGACGGTCGCCACCGTGCTCTTCGTCCTGCTCGGTGAAGATCGCATGGCCGGGCTGATCCCGGTCTGGGCGGGGATCATCATCGTGAACGCGATCTTCAACGGCTCCCGGAAGGGTTAGTCCAGCCAGATGAGCCCGGCGAACCGGCCGCCGGGCTGCTCGCGGCGGTGGGAATAGAGCTCGGCCGACTCGATCGTGCAGCGCGCGTCGTGGCGCACGTCGGTCAGCCCCGCCGCCCTGAGCTGGGCCTCGATCCCGGCGCGCAGGTCGAGCGCCGGGGTCTCCCACGACGTCGTGGACCAGGTCTCCGGCACCTTCGCGGCCACCTGCCCGCGCAGCTCCGCGGGCACCTCGTAGCAGCGGCCGCACGCGCCCGGCCCGATCAGCGCGACCATCCTGCCGGGCTCCGCGCCCTTGGCCGCCATGGCCTCCACCAGGGCGGTGGCGATGCCGGCCTCGGTGCCGGGGCGGCCGGAGTGGGCGGCGCCGACCATCCGGGCCACCGGGTCGGCCACCAGCACGGCCGGGCAGTCGGCGCCCAGCGACGCCAGCGCCAGGCGCGGCTCGGTGGTGAACACGCCGTCGAGCATGGGCGGGTCGTCGCCGAACGGCTCGCTCACGTAGGCGACGTCGGCGCTGTGGACCTGGCGCATGAACACCACGGCCCGCACGCCCAGCTCGGCCGCCACGCCCGCGCGGTTCGCCCGCACCGCCGCGGGATCGTCGCCGACCATGCCGCCGAGGTTGCGCGAGGCGTAGGGGCCCGCGCTGACCCCTCCGTTCCGATCGGTGACGGCCACGTGGACACCGGGGGCGAGCTGCATGCCTCCGATCTTAGGGCGAGCCCGGGCCGGGTGGAGGGTGCGCCCCGGCCCGGGAGCGCAGGGATGGGAGCGCAGGGACGGCAGCGCAGGGACGGGAGCCGGTCAGCGGCCCGGGGGGCCGCTGACTGACCGGCGACCTGCCCGATTCAGTGGCCCTGCCAGGTGACCTGCTCCTTGGCCAGGAAGGCGGGGACGGCGGCGTGGAAGTCGTCGCTGCCGAAGACCGTCGCCACGATGTCGTCGCCGTCCGGCAGGTTCGCCACGCGCAGCCGCCTGACTGCCTCCTTGGCCGCCCACATCGACAGCGGCGCGTGCGACAGCAGCCGCTCCTCCATCTCGGCCCGGCGGGCGGCCAGGTCGTCCGGCTCGCACAGCTCGGCCACGAACCCGGCCGCGTGCGCCTCCTCGGCGGTGAACATGCGGGCCCGCAGCAGCATGTCGAGAGTCCTGGCGGGGCCGAGGTGGTGGACGAGGAGGGAGTAGGTGTTCATGGACAGGCAGTTGCCGAGCGTCCTGGCGATCGGCGCGCCGAACCTCGCTCCCGGTACGGCCAGGCGCAGGTCGCAGGCGGCGGCCACGACCAGCCCCCCGCCCACGCAGTAACCCTCGACGACGGCCAGGGTGGGCACCCTGACGCGTTCGAGGCGGTCGATGATGCGCTGGACCTTGCGCTCGTAGGCGATGCCGTCCTCGCCGCCGGTGAACTCGCCGAACTGGGAGATGTCGGTCCCGGCCACGAACGCCCGGCCGCCGGCCCCCGAGAGCGCCAGGAGCTTGATCTCCGGGTCGGTGTCGGCGCGCTCGCAGGCGTCGTACAGGCCGTCCCACATGGCCCAGGTCAGCGCGTTGTGCTGGGCGGGCCGGTTGAAGACCACCCGCAGCACGGGCCCGTCGGCGGTGACGAGTAGCTCGCTCACACCTTCTCCTTCTCTCTCTTCGGCTCCCTCTTGGGCACGAGTTTGAGCAGCGACGGCCCGGCCAGCAGCAGCGCCGCCAGCAGGAACACCACCAGCGCGATCGGCCGGGTGAAGATGATCGTCAGGTCGCCGTCACCCATGGCGGACGTCTGCACGAGCGCCTTCTCGAACAGCGCCCCGATCACGAGCCCGAGCACCAGCGGCGCCATCGGCAGGTCGAACTTCTTCATGAAATATCCGACCAGGCCGAAAACGAAGACGATCCACACGCTGAACATGTTGTTGTCGATCGAGTACGCCCCCACGAAGCTGGTGACCAGGATCAGCGGATACATGTACCCGTACGGGATCCGCAGCAGCTGCGCGAACAGCGGCGCCAGCGGCAGGTTCAGCACCAGCAGCAGGACGTTGCCGATGAAGAACGAGGCCAGCAGCCCCCACACCAGCTCCGGCTGCTCCTCGAAGAGCAGCGGCCCCGGCTGGATGCCGTACATCATGAACGCCCCCAGCAGCACGGCCGTGGTGGCGCCGCCGGGGATGCCCAGGGCCAGGGTGGGCACGAAGTTCGCGTTGGCGGCGGCGTTGTTGGCGCTCTCCGGCGAGGCGACGCCCTCGATGGCACCGTGGCCGAACTCGTGCTTGTTGCGCGAGACCCGCTTCTCCACCCCGTACGCCAGGAAGGACGCCAGCGTGGAGCCGGCCCCCGGCAGGCAGCCGAGCAGGTAGCCGATCACGCTGCCCCGGGCGATCGCCCCCTTGGAGCGGGACAGCTCCTCCCTGGTGATCACCAGGTCCTTGAAGCGGGCCCGGATCGGCTGGGCCGCGCCCTGCCGGATCTGGTAGAGCACCTCCCCCACCGCGAACAGCCCGATCATCACCTGGACGAACGGCAGCCCGGACAGCAGGTCCACGTCGCCGAAGGTGTAGCGGGGCAGGCCGGTGGCCGCGTCCACGCCGACGGTGGCCAGCAGGATGCCCAGCACCGCCATGGCCAGGCCGCGCAGCTTCGCCCCGGTGGAGAAGCTGACGATGGTGGTGAGGCCGAGCACCATGACGGCCAGGTTCTCGGGCGGCCCGAAGCCGATCGCCAGCTTGGCGAACGGCGGGGCCATGGCCACCAGCAGCACCAGCGAGACGATGGCGGCGGCGAACGAGCCGATGGCCGCGATCGACAGCGCCGCCCCGGCCCGGCCCTTGCGGGCCATCTGGTAGCCGTCGATGGCGGTGACGACGCTGGCCGCCTCGCCCGGCGTGGAGATCAGCACGGAGGTGATCGTGCCGCCGTACTGGGCGCCGTAGTAGATGCCGGCCAGCATGATGAGGGCGGTCAGCGGCTCGAACGAGAGCGTCAGCGGCAGCAGCACGGCCACGCCGGTGGTCGAGCCGAGGCCTGGCAGCAGGCCGATGACGGTGCCGGCGAGCACGCCGACGAAGCACCAGAGCAGGTTCGCGGGCGTGAGCGCGGCCCCGAAGCCCATGACCAGGTTGTCCAGCATCAGCCGTCACCCCCGACGCCGAGCAGCCCACCCAACAGCCCGCCGGGCAGGGGCACGGCCAGGAACAGCACGAACACCGCGTAGATCACCAGGGTGGCGGCGACCGCGACGACCGCGGCCGAGACGATCCGCCGGCGCTCCACGAAGGCGGAGACGGCGAACACCAGCAGCCCGAACGCCACCAGGAAACCGATCAGCGGCACCAGCAGCAGCGCGACCAGCAGCAGGCCGAAGACGGTCCAGAGGGTCCTGATGCGCCGGGGGTCGACGTCCTCGTCCGGGGCGGCGCGGCGTACGGACTGCAGGAGGCAGGCTGCCGAGAGCAGGGTCAGGGCCAGGCCGCTGACCAGGGGCAGGAAGCCGGGCCCCACCTGGCCGCCGTCCTTGGTGATGCCGTAGCCGAACGAGGCGCCCGCCATGGCGACGGACAGGCAGACCAGCAGCGCCCAGACGGCGGGCTCGCCGCGCAGCAGCGGCCTCATGACGGCTTCTTCAGCACCGGCGCGAGGGCGGTGTCGAGCTGCTCGAGGTACTTGCCGAAGTCGTCGCCGTACAGCTCGGCCTGCTGCAGGTAGTTGTCCTTGAGCCACTTCTGGAACTCGGCCGTCCTGGTGACGCCCTTCGCGGCGTCCTCCCAGTACGCCCGCTCGCGCTCGTCCAGCCCGCCGGGCGCCAGGAAGCCCCTGAACTGGACGTACGAGACGTCGATGCCCTGTTCCCCGGCCGTGGGCAGCTCGGCGAACTCCGGGTAGGTGTAGCGCTTGCCGGTGGTGACGCACAGGCCCTTGAGGTCGCCGGACCTGAGCTGGCCGATCACCTCGCCCGGGTTCAGCAGCGCGACCTGGATCTGGCCGCCGAGCACCGCCGGCACCAGCTCGCCGCCCGACTCGAACGGCACCCGCTGGAACTTCACGCCGGTCTTCTGCTCGATCATGGTGAAGATCACGTTGTCCACGCCGAACGCGCCGGACATGCCCACGCTGACGCGGCCGGACTTCGCGGCGTTCACCACGTCGGTGCAGGTCTTGTACGGGGAGTCCGGCTTGACCACGAGGATGCCGCCGTCCTCGGCCAGCTTGGCGACGGGCGTGAAGTCCTTGCGGGTGAACGACACCTGGCCGCTGAGCGGCAGGGACAGGATCGCGTTCTCGGTGGCGATCAGGTAGTTGCCGTTGCCCTTCTTGCCGAGCAGCGTCGAGTAGCCGACCGCGCCGGAGCCGCCGTCGCGGTTCTCCACGGTGACGGTCAGGCCGGGCTGGGCCTTCTCCAGCGCGGTGGCGATGGCGCGGCCGGCCAGGTCGCTGCCGCCGCCGGCGGCGAACGGCACGATCATGCGCACATCGCCGCGCGGCTTCCACGCGCCGCCCCCTCCCCCGCCCGCGTCGGCGGTCGCGCCGCAGGCCGCCGCCCCGAGCAGCAGGACTGCGGCCATGCCCAGAGCCGGGAGCGCCCTCATGACGCCAGCCCCTCGAGCTTGGCGGCGAACTTGTCCAGATCGATGACGAAGCGCTCGTGCGTGCCCTCGCCGACCGTCCCGTTCCCGTCCTCGGCGACCACGGCGAAGGCGACACGACGCCGGTCCACCTCGGTCACCGTGGCGGTCGCGGTCACCGTGCCGCCCTTGAGCGTGGGCGCCACGTGCGCGATCTCCACCTTGCTGCCGACGCTGCCCTGGCCCTCGGCCAGGTAGGGGGCCAGCGCCTCGATCGCGGCGTCCTCGATCAGGTGGACCAGGTCGGGGGTGGAGAAGATGTCGTGGTCGCCGCGGCGGGTGCAGTGGCGCTCCGCCACGACCCAGGTGAGGCTGCCGCTCACACCCGGGGTCAGCTGGTCGCTCATGAGCTCTCCAAGGGGGTGGGGGATTGGGCCGCGGCGCCTTCGGCGAGCAGCCGGTCGATCTCCTGCTCGGTCAGGCCGCATTCGCGCAGCACCTCGACGGTGTCCGCGCCGAGCAGCGGCCCGGCGGGGCCGCGCCTGGTGGGCGTGGCCGAGAAGCGCATGGCCGAACCGAGCTGGCGTACGGGGCCCATCTCGGGATGCTCGGCATCCCAGAAGAACCGCCGCTGGTTCAGGTGGTCGTCGTTGAACACCTGGGAGTAGTCGGAAATGGGGGCACAGGGCACCCCGTGGGCGTCGAGGGCGGCCACGACGTCGGCCGTGGTGCGCCCGGTGGTGACCCGCTCGATGGCGGGGATCAGCTCGTCCCGCAGGCCGTGCCGGTCGTGGGCGTCGGCGTAGCGCTCGTCGTCGAGCAGCTCGGGCAGGCCGAGCGCGGCGCACAGGCCGTGCCAGGTCTTGGGGGTGACGGCGCCGACCGTGCACCAGCCGTCGGAGGTACGGATCGCCTGGTACGGAGCCGTGCTCTGGTGGGCCGAGCCGAGCGGCCTGCCGACCTCGCCGGTGGCGAAATACTTGCCCGCCTCCCAGATGGCGAACGACACGGCCGACTCCAGCAGAGACACGTCCACGTGCTGGCCCCGGCCGGTCAGCGTGCGGGCGTGCAGGGCGGAGACGGCGCCGAGGGCTCCGTACAGGCCGCAGACCAGGTCCGCGATGGGCACGCCGACCTTGACCGGGTCGCCGTCGGGCATGCCGGTGACGCTCATCAGGCCGCCGCGGGCCTGGGCCATGATGTCCAGGCCCGGCCGGTCCGCGAGGGGGCCGTCCTGGCCCCAGCCGGAGGCGGAGACGTACACGAGGCCGGGGTTGAGCTCCTTGAGGTCGTCGAAGCCGAGGCCGAGCTTGCGCATGGCGCCGGGGCGCAGGTTCTCCACCAGGACGTCGGCGTCCTTGATCAGGCTGCGGAAGGCGGCGGCGCCGGACTCGGACTTCAGGTCGAGCGCGACCGATCGTTTGTTCCGGTTGAGCCTGGCGAACGGGGAGCTGTGCCCGGCCGTGAACGGGCCGATCGCGCGCACCTGGTCGCCGCCGGCGGGATTCTCGACCTTGATGACGGTGGCGCCCAGGTCGGCGAGCTGCATCGTCGCGAAGGGGGCGGCCATGAAGGCGCCGACCTCGACGACTCGGACACCGGACAATGGAGTGGTCATATGTTACGAAAACCTCACTTCAGCCGGGGTTGGTCTATTGTCTACAGAAGACAAGTGAGCTAGACAAGGGTTCGGCCGGAAGTTCTTCGGCACTATGGCGACAGACGTTGATCGCCCCCTGATCGCCCCTGATCGCCGACGACAAGAGAGACCACGATGCGCATCGAGGCACCCCCCAGCATGGTCCAGCTCGCCACCGAGGCCCTGATGCGCATGCTGCTCAGCGGCAAGCTGCAGCCCGGCGACCGGGTGGTGGAGAACCAGCTCACCCAGGAGCTCGGCGTCAGCCGGCCGCCGCTGCGCGAGGCGATGCGGGTGCTGGAGCAGCAGGGCCTGATCACCCAGCTCCCGCGCCGGGGCGCGTTCGTCACGCAGCTCACGCTGCACGACATCTACGAGATCGTCACGCTCCGGCGCGAGCTGGAGCGGATGGCGGTGGACCTCGGCGTCCCGGTACGCGAGCCGGCCCGCCTCCAGCGCTGCCACGCCGCGCTCGACCGGCACGGCGCCCGCGCCCGCGCCGGCGACTGGCTGGGGGTGCTGGAGGAGGCCGTCGAGTTCCACAGCTCGGTCATCGGGCTGTCCGGGCACCGGCGGCTGGAGGAGGCCTACCGCTCGATCCAGCTCCAGATGTTGCTCTGCATGGGCATGAACCGGCAGGCCAGGGCGTCGGACGAGTCGCTCGTCGACGACTGGGAGCGGCATCGCCGGCTGCTGGAGGTGATCGAGTCGGGCTCGCCCGACGCCGTGCACCGGGAGCTGGCCGGGCACGGGGACATGGCGTTCCTCGACGGCATCGAGGAGCGGGTCGGCGGCCACTCCCCCGAGTCGCTGGCCTGGTTGAAGCGGGTCAGGGAAGGAGATTCATGATCGAGAAGCTCCAGGAGGCGGTCGGCTGGACCGGCCCCGCGCGCGAGGACGTCGTCGAGCGGCGTCATCTGGACTTCTACCGGCACGCCATCGGGGACCCGGGCCCCGGGGTGCCGCCCACGTACACCGCCTGCTTCCTCGACGAGCCGCCGTCGCTGCCGGCCGCGGAGTCGTACGGGTCGGGGTGGCTGAACGGCGGTGACCGGTTCGAGCACCACGCCCCGCTGCGGGTGGGGGACGTGCTCGTGTCGCGGCCGCGCTTCACCGGGGTGGTGGAGAAGAGCGGGCGGGCGGGGCCGATGGCGCTGCTGACGTTCGAGACGGAGTTCCGCCGGCCGGATGGTGAGCTGGTGGTGAGGCATGTCGGCACCCGGATCCGGAAATAATATGATTCCTCCGCTCACCGAGATCACCTCCCTGCGGCGGCTGGTCGAGTACGCCGGCGCCTCGGGCGACTTCTACGAGATGCACTACGACCTTGACTTCGCCCGCTTGCTCGGCCACCCCGACCTGGCCGTGCACGGGCTGCTCAAGGCGGCCTACCTGGGCCGGCTCGTCACCGGATGGCTGGGCGGGCGCGGCCGGCTGGCCGTGCTCGAGGTCAGCTACCGCGGCATGGACTTCCGCGACCGCGCCCACACGTGCCGGGGGCGGGTGGTGTCCACCACGGGGAACCGGGCAGAGCTGGAGCTGTGGGGCGAGGACGACACCGGCCGGCGCACCACACTCGGCCGCGCCGAAGTGATCTATGACGAGGAGATCCCCTGATGACCAGCCTTGCCGACCTCCACGCCCTGATGGCCCGCCTCGGGCACCCGGTGGTGCAGACCGCCACCCCGTCGGGCTCCGGGTTCGCGGACGGGGCGCCGTACCGGTTCGAGATCCCCAGCGTCGAGGGGCCCGCCGTGCTGGAGGCGGTGGTCGCGGAGGCCGACCGGCTCGGCGTGCCGGTCACCAGGACCTCGCAGGGCAGCGGCGTGATGATGCTGAGCGACGACGAGATCACGCGGATGGCGCGGATCGGGGCCGAGCGGGGCATCGAGATCAACCTGTTCCTCGGGCCGCGGGCCGCGTGGGACACCGGCGGCCAGGCCAAGCTGACCCAGGCCGTGGGGGCCGCCGCGCGCGGCAACGCGATGGTGGCGGCGTGCCTGGCGGACGCGCTGCGGGCCTGCTCGCTCGGCATCCGCAGCCTGCTGGTCGGCGACCTCGGGACGCTGGAGGCGCTGCGCGAGCTGAAGGCGGACGGCACGTTGCCCTCCGACCTGGTGCTGAAGACGTCCGTGCTGATGCCGCTCACGAACGGGCCGACCGCCGCGATCTACGAGCGGCTCGGGGCCACGACCGTGAACGTCGGGACGGACCTGACCGTGCAGCACCTGGCCGAGATCCGCGCGGCCACCGGGTTGCCGATCGACCTCTATCTGGAGGTGCCGGATGATCAGGGTGGGTTCGTACGCTTCTACGAGGCGGTCGAGATCGTACGGGCCGCGGCGCCCGTCTACCTGAAGATGGGGCTGCGCAACGCGCCCAACATCTACCCGTCCGGGGGGCACCTCGGGGTGGTGCCGAAGGAGCTGGGGCGGGAGCGGGTGCGGCGGGCGGCGCTGGTGCAGCGGCTGATCGAGCAACTCGACCCTGCGCTCGCCAAGCCGTCCCAGACCTCCGACCTCGGCGTCCCGCAACCGTAACCCCGTCCCTGCCCCACCGCACTTCGGTGGGGGTCCCTTGGGGAAGGGTCGGGGGCACGGCGGTCGTCGCCCAGCAGGGCGCGCGGGACTCGGTCGGCGGGACTCGAGCGTGCGGGCGGCTGGAGCGTCGGCGCCCGGGGCGAGCGGCCGCGCGAGCGCGCGGGACTCACGCCTGGGCGTCGGGCGGGCGGGCGGCCCGCCGGGCGCGGCCGCCCAGGGGCGGGCCGCGCCACTCCAGCGGTCAGGCGTGGAGGCGGTGGACGGTGAGGGGGCCGCCGCCCCAGCGGCCGATGGCCTCCTCGTCGGCGAAGGCCAGCACGCGCATCATGTTGCCCCCGTCGCTCAGATCCACGTTGCGGCGCAGCCGGGCGGCCAGGTCGGCGGGCAGGTTCGTGGTGCCGGCCTCGATCGTGTCCCCGTAGTGGGGGGCGAAGGCGACCCCCGCGAACCCGGTACGGCCCAGCAGCGTGCGCACGGTCTCCGAGGAGTAGAACATCAGGTGGTTCTTGGTGAAGCCGCTCCACTTGGACCCGTACGCCTTGAGCAGCAGCGACCGGGCGTTCACGGTCAGGATGAGCAGCACCCCGCCGGGCGCCAGCAGGCTCCTGAACCGCGCGAAGTCCTCCAGCGGCCTGGGCAGGTGCGCGAGCACCGACCAGAGCGTGATCACGTCGAAGCCGCCCGCGGCGATCTCCGGCACGTCCTCGGGCGCCCCGAAGTAGGTGCGCGCCCGGCTCAGCCGCTCGTTGGCCTGGGCGACGGACTCCGGCGACAGGTCCACCCCGTAGGCGTCGAACCCGCGCTGCTCGGCCAGCTCCAGGAACAGCCCGACCCCAGAGCCGAAGTCGAGCAGCCGCCGCTCCTTGCCCTCGTCGAACACCGGCGAGAACGCCTGCATGGTCAGGTCGTAGCGGCGCTGCCGGTTGGCCGCGTACTTGCCGGTCAGGAAGTTGCTGTAGCCGGTCGCGTACAGGTCGCCCAGCCGCTCGGGCCGGACGTTGGGATTGCGGTAGAGAAAGCCGCAGGACGGGCAGCGTACGACGTGGTAACGCCACCCATTGCCGCCGGTCGGCTCGAACAGCGGCTGCTGGCGGGACTCCCCGCACATCATGCAGCTCAGGAACTCCTCGATCTCGCCCAGCGGCCTGAGCCGTTCGTAGTCGGCCAGCGTCATGACGGGCGCTCGCCTGGTGAGCAGCCGCCACTGCGCCTCACGGATCAGTCGCTCCCCCGGCCGTACGTAGACCCGCTGTCCCCACGGGACCCGGTTGTAACGGGAGCCATAAGCCAGTTTTCCTAGCAATCTGTATGCCATCGCCACCACCCTGCGAGCCGTTGTGCCCTACCAGTTGCCGACTATGCGTCCGTCTTCGGGCGCTTTACGTGATCTTTGGGCACTGGCCGGGCTACTTGAGCAAGCATATGCTTGGTAACGTGCCTGACTATCGCAATCTCATCGGCGGCGAGCTGGTGCCCGCCGCGCGCATGATGGACACGGTCAACCCGGCCACCGGAGAGGTGTGGGCCCGGATCCCCGCGAGCGGCGCCGCCGAGGCCGAAGCGGCCGTCGAGGCGGCCGGCCGCGCCTTCCCCGCCTGGTCGGCGCTGCCCGCGGTCGCCAGGGCGCACTTCCTGCGCAAGGTGTCGGAGTTGTTCGGCCGGCACGCCGAGGAGCTGGCCAGGCTGGAGACGCGCGACAACGGCAGGATCCTGCGCGACACGCTCAAGAGGGACCTGCCGGGCATGGCGTACCTGTGGCAGCTGGCCGCCGGGCAGTGCCTCGACGCGGTCAAGGGCGACACGGTCGTGCTCGGGCCGGACACGCTGGGGCTGACGCGGCGGGAGCCGTACGGGGTGGCGGTGTGCATCATCCCGTGGAACTCGCCCATCTCGACGTTCTCGGCCAAGGCCGCGTACGCGCTGGCCGCCGGGAACACGGTGATCGTCAAACCGGCCGAGCAGGCGAGCGCGTCGGTGCTGCGGCTGGGCGAGCTGCTGGCGGAGGTGTTCCCGCCCGGCGTGCTGAACATCGTCAGCGGCATGGGCGAGGAGGTCGGCGACGCCCTGGTCCGCCACCGCGGGGTCGCCAAGATCAGCCTCACCGGCTCGACCGCCACCGGCCAGGCCATCACGCGGGCCTCGGCCGACGCGCTGAAGCCGATGACGTTCGAGCTGGGCGGCAAGTCCCCCAACATCGTCTTCCCCGACGCCGACCTGGACGCCGCCACCCAGGGCGTCACCGTGAACTCCGTCTACACCGGCAACGCCGGGCAGGTGTGCGTGGCGGGCTCGCGCATCCTCGTCCACCGCTCGATCTGGGACGAGATGCTCGGCCGCATCGAGCGGGCCTGCGCCGGGCTGGTCCTGGGCGATCCGCTGGACCTGGCGACGACGATGGGGCCGATCGTGTCCGCCGGGCAGTACGAGCGCGTGACGTCGTACCTGGAGCTGGCCGAGAAGGAGGGCGCGCGGCTGCTCTTCGGCGGCCGGACCGGCGCGGACGTGGTGCCCGCCCTGCCCGGCGGCTACTGGGTGGCGCCCACGCTCTACACGACCGAGGACAACTCGCTGCGCGTGTGCCAGGAGGAGATCTTCGGGCCGGTGGCGGTGGCCATCCCGTTCTCGACGGAGGAGGAGGCGCTGGCGATCGCGAACGACTCCCCGTACGGCCTGGCGGCCGGCGTGTGGACGCGTGACCTGGGGCGGGCCCACCGGTTCGTCCGGGATCTGCGCAGCGGCACGGTCTGGGTGAACACGTTCCGCCAGATGCCGCCGGGGCTGCCGTTCGGCGGGGTCAAGGACAGCGGGTACGGGCACGACGCGGTGCTCGAATACACGCGGGAAAAGGCGGCAATCATCCAGATCTAGTCGGATAGATTTACCCCTCATGAGCGAGGGGATCAAGGACCATCCCGGGCTGTCCGATGCGGCCACCCAGTCCCGGGCCTCGGTGCTGCGCAGCCGCGCCGAATCGTACATCGCCCTGTCGCGGCACGACGCCGCGATCGCGGACCTGACGGAGTCGATCGCGCTGGTGCCGGACAACGCCCGCGCCTGGCGGCTGCGCGGCGAGTGCCATCGCGTGATCGAGCGGTACGAGACCGCCCTCGACGACTTCGGCGAGGCGCTGAAGCTGGAGCCGGACAGCGCGTACGCCCTCGGCTCGCGCGGCCAGACCTACGCCTCGATGGGCCGCCTGGAGGAGGCCATGGACGACTTCGAGCACGCGCTCACCCTCTCCCCCGACTCGCTCTGGATCCTGGAGGCGAAGGCGGACGCCCTGGTGGACCTGGACCGGCTGGACGAGGCCCTGGCCGAGCACACCAAGATCATCAAACTGAACGACGAGCTGGCGTACTCCTGGGTGGCCCGCGGCGACCTCTACCAGCGGATGGAGCTCTACGCCGAGGCGATCGACGACTACACCAAGGCCCTGGAGGCCGAGCCGGACCACGTACGGGCGCTGAGCAGGAGAGGCGAGGCGCTGCGCATGGCCGACCGCTACGAGGAGGCCCTCACCGACCTGAACCGGGCCCTGGAGCTGGACCCCGGCAACGACCGCGCGCTCGGCAGCCGGGGCGCGGTGCTGAGCGAGCTGGGCGACAACGAGGCGGCGCTGCGGGACCTGGACGCCGCCATCGAGCTGGACCCCGAGTACACCTGGGCCTACCAGGTGCGCGGCGAGATCCTCCAGGAGCTGGACCGGCACGAGGCCGCGGTCGCCGACTTCACCCGGGTGCTGCACCTGTTCGGCGAGTGAGCCACTCCAGGGCGGCCGCGCCCTCGCGCAGCACGGAGATGTGGCCGTCGTCCGGGAAAAGGCGCAGCTCGGCCGTGCGGCAGCGGCCGGCCAGCCAGGCGCCGTGCGCGGCCGGCACGACGCGGTCGCGGCCGCCGTGCAGGAGCAGGACCGGGGCGGTCGCCCGGGCGGGGTCGCAGCCCCACGGGGTGACGTAGGCGAGGTCGTCGTCGATCAGGCCGCCCGGCCCGGCCGCCGTCGCCGGGCCCACCACGTCGCCGAACCACGACCAGTCGCCGGCCAGCGCCGCGTGGTCCTCCGGGGTGAACATCTCGGGGTCGTATTCGGCCGACGCCTCGTGGCGTTCCTTGGCCTCGCGTCCACCGGCGGCGGCGCGCAGGGAGGCCACGCCCGAGGGTGACATGCCCGCGTACCAGTCGAGGCCGCGCGCACCGTACGGTGCCAGGCCCGCCACGCTCACCGCGGCCAGGACCCGGTCGGGCAGCAGGGCGGCGCAGGCCAGGGCGTGCGAGCCGCCGCCCGAGTGGCCCATCACGGCGAACCGGGCGATTCCCAGCTCGTCGGCGACCCGCCGGGTGAGGCCGGCCGCGGAGGCGATGTCCCGGCCGGGCGACGGGGTGGAGCCGCCGTAGCCGGGGCGGTCGTAGGACAGCCAGCGCACGCCGAGGCGGCCGGCGGCCTCGAAGAGGGGTGCAGGGGGCGCGCCGATGTTGGGGGTGCCGTGGTGCCAGATGACCGGCAGGAGGTCGTCCGCGCCGGGGGCCGTGTCGTAGACGTGGAGGGTGCGGTCGTTGCCGAGCGGGAGTTCGAATTCCTTCCCCATAGCGGGAGCTTAGCCCCTTCCAGAGGCCGCGCGACCCTGACCGGTGTTCTCCTGATCCCTGCCGGAGCCGCGCGGCCCTGAGCGGCGCCTGATCCCTGCCGGGACCAGCGGTCCCGGCAGGCGCGTGATCCCGGCCGGGGCCGCGGGTGCGGCCCCGGCCGGGTCACAGGGACAGCAGGGCGCTGACCGGGAGGCGGGTGTCCGACAGCGGGCGGATGGCGATGCGCAGCAGCGCCAGCGCGTTGTCGTCGCCCGCGATGCGGTTGGCGCTCAGCCCGCCGCACGACTGGCAGCTATGGATGATCAGCCACTCCCCGTCCCCCCGGACGGTGACGCTCAGGGCCGCCATCCGGCCCCGGCAGGCCGCCCGCCGATCGCCCGGGAGCCGGTGATCGACGTGCAGGCTCGTCAGGCAGTGCGGGCAGTGGTTGCGGTGGGCGGTGCCCGGCGCGATCATCGGCACGTCCAGCCGGCACCCGACGCAGCGGAACGCGTCGCCGGGCTCCCCGTGATGTGTTCTCTTGCGGCGTTGCGGCCGTTCCCGGCCAGGGTTCCTCCTGGGCATGTCACAGGTCGCCGAACGCCTCTAGGGGGAACGGCGGCTGCGCCAGCGGCCGTACGGCCATGCGCATGAGGATGAGCTGGTTGTCGTCCCCGCAGATGGGGTTCGACGTCAGCTCGCCGCACCGGGTGCAGCGGTGGATGATCATCCATTCGCCGGTGCGCAGGACGGCGATCGAGATGGGGATCATCCGCGACCCGCAACCGTCGAGCAGGTGCTGCGAGTGCAGGCAGCTCGGGCAGTGGTTGCGGCGGGTTCCGTCCGGCGCGGTCGCGGTGACCGTGAGGCCGCAGCGGATGCACTCGAACGTGCTCAGGATGGGACTGGGTTTGCCGTTGGTGGACAACCTGGGTACTCCTTGCCGGAATGGGTCACTGAAAGCAGCAAGGAAGCGCCGAGCGGGCCTCGCGGGCACGCTGATGGGGCAGGCGGTCGGTCCGGCCTGTCAGGAATGAAGCCGATTCAGAGGCAGGATCCGCCGGTGGCACAGCGAGGCGCGCTGGGCGCGGTGCCGGGCATAAATCCCCTCCCCCTCCGGGCATGACGGCCCGACTGTTCCACTGAACGGACGACAGCGAGCGTAACCGGACAGCTCCGGCCATCGCCAACCATTTTCCGGTGGGTGGTGGGCGACCGAATATCGTTCTAGATTCGAGGCATGGGAATCGGGCTGACGGGGGAACACCTGGAGCTGGCGGCCTCCGTACACGGGCTGGCCGGGCGGAACGCCGATCACGCCGCTCTGGCGGAGCAGGGGCTGCTGGGGTTGCATCTGGCCGAGGAGTGCGGCGGGCAGGGGTACGGGCTGCTGGAGCTGTGCGTGGCGCTGGAGGCGCTGGGCGAGCGGCGTGTCCTGGGGCCGTACCTGCCGTCGGTCCTGGCGTCGGCGGTGCTCTCCTGGTCCGGCTGCGCGCCGGAGCTGATCGCCGGGCTCGCCGGCGGCTCGCTCACCGCCGCCGTCGCGCTCCTCCCGGACAGCGGGCCGTCCGCCCTCGCGCTCGGATCGGCGGAGGCGGACGTCTTCGTGGCCCCGGTCGGTGGTGCGTGGGCCGTGCTCGATCGCGGGGACGTCGCCGCCGAGCCCGTCCCGGGGGTCGACCTGGACCGGGCGCTCTGCTCCGTGACCGTGCGGACGGTGCCCGCCGGACGGATGCTCAGGGAGGTCCCGGTACGTGAGCTCGCCGCCGTGCTGCTGGGCGCGGACGCGTGCGGGGTGGCGGCGTGGGCCGTGGCCACGGCGGCCGCCCATGCCAAGGTGCGCGAGCAGTTCGGGCGGCCGATCGGGCAGTTCCAGGGGGTCAAGCACCGGGTGGCCGGGGCGCTGGTGGCGCTGGAGCAGGCCCGGGCCGCCGTCTGGGACGCCGCCAGATCCCTCGACGAGACCAGCCACCCCCGGGAGGGTGGCGCGGGGCTGCCCGACGAGAGCCGGCTGGCGGTGGCCGTGGCGGCGGTGCTGGCGGCGGACGCGGCCGTGCGGTGCGCGGCGGACGCCGTCCAGGTGCTCGGCGGCATCGGCTACACCTTCGAGCACGACGCCCACCGCTACTACCGCCGCGCCCTGTCCGACCGGATGCTGACCGGGGATCCGGGGCCGTGGGCCGGGGAGGTGACCCGGCTGGCGGTGGCGGGCGTGCGGCGGCGGATGGAGCCGGACCTGCCGGAGGAGGCCGCCGCCGTCCGGGACGCCGTCAGGGCGGAGGCCGCGTCGCTGCGTGCCGAGGAGCCGGCGGCCCGGCTGGGCAGGCTGGCGCGGGAGGGCTGGATGATGCCGCACCTCCCCCGGCCCTGGGGACGGGGCGCCTCGCCGCTCGAGCAGGTGATCATCCACCAGGAGTTCCGCGACCTCGGCCGCCCGAACCTGGGCATCGCGGCCTGGGCGGTGCCGTCCATCGTCCGCTACGGCACCCGCGAGCAGCAGGAACGTTTCCTGCCCGGGACGCTGACCGGCGAGATCGTGTGGTGCCAGCTGTTCAGCGAGCCGGGCGCGGGCTCGGACCTGGCCGGGCTCTCGACGAAGGCCGTACGGGTGGAGGGCGGCTGGTCGCTCACCGGGCAGAAGATCTGGACGTCCCTCGCGCAGTACGCCCATTGGGGCATCTGCCTGGCCCGGACCTCCCCGGAGAAGCCCAAGCATGACGGCATCTCGTACTTCCTGGTGGACATGTCGTCCCCTGGCGTCACCGTGAGGCCGCTCAAGGAGATCAACGGGGACGAGATCTTCAACGAGGTCTTCCTGGACGACGTGTTCGTACCGGACGACCTGGTCGTCGGCGCGGTGGACGGGGGCTGGCGGGTGGCCCGCGACACGCTCTCCCACGAACGCGTCGCGCTCGGCGACTCCTGGGGGCCGGGGTCGCGGCACACCGACATGGTGAAGCTCATCGCCCGGCTGCCGCCGCTCCGGGAGGCGCAGCTCGAGCAGGCGGGCCGCCTGTGGGCGGAGGGCCAGGCCGGCTCGGCGCTCGGGCTGCGCGCGACCCTCTCCCAGCTCTCCGGGTCCGGAGCGGGCACCGACTCCAGCGTGCGCAAGCTGCTCGGCATGCGGCACGCGCAGGCGATCTCGGAGTTCTGCTGGTCGCTCGCCCCGGCCGACCGCTACTGGAACCGCATGATCCTGACCACCCGCGCGTTCACGATCGGCGGCGGGACGACGGAGGTGCAGCTCAACATCGTCGCCGAACGCGCGCTCGGCCTGCCCAAGGATCCGTGATCAGCGTCCGGGGTAGTACGGGGCCGCGAGATGGGCGTAGACGATCGTGTTGTCCTCGTAGCTGTGCGCCCGCCGGTCGAACGTCCCGCCGCAGGTCACCAGCCGCAGCCCCGGATAGGCGAGCTTGGCGTAGACCTTCTTGGCGGGGAAGCGGCGTTTCGGGGTGTGCTCGACCTTGTCGACGACGAAGACGGCCACCGAGCGGTCGGCGCGCAGCACCTGCACCTGGTCGCCGCGCTTGACGTCCTTGAGCCGGGCGAAGACGGCGGGGCCGGTCCTGGTGTCCAGGTGGCCGGTGATCACGGCGGCGCCGCGCTGGCCGGGCACGGGGCCGTAGCGGTACCAGCCGGCCAGGTTCGGGGGGTCGAACGGCGGGTTCTGGATGGCGCCGTTCGCGTCCAGGCCCAGCTCCATCAGGGGCGCGGCGACGCCGATGGAGGGGATGTAGACGGCGGCGGGCCGGGCGGGCCGCATGGGGGCGGCCACCCCGGACAGCGGCACGCCGGTGATCGGGGCGGCGGACACGGGCAGGGGTGACGGCGCCGGCTCCGGCGAGGCAGCGGGGCCGCCGCCGAGCACGCCGCCGATCCCGAGCCCGATCAGCAGCACCCCGGCCAGCGACACGACCGCCGCCCCGGCCACGATCAGCCGATGCCCGCCCGCCGGGTTCGGGGTCGGGGTCGGGCTGGGGTTCGGGGTTTCGGGCAAGCTAGACGACGCCCTTGCGGCGGCGTACCGCGAACCCGGTCAGGCCGGCCCCGGTCAGCAGCGCCGCCCCGCCCACCGCGAACGGCCACACCGGCCCGTCCGCCGTCAGCCCGCCCCCGCCCGTCTCCGGATGACCCCTGGGCACCTTGTGCTCCTCCTCGCCCGCCGGCCGCCACGGAGGCTCGGACCCGGGCGGACCCGACCAGGAATCCTGCGGTGCGGGGCCGCTCGACCAGGAATCCTCCGGTACGGGCTTGTCCGACCAGGAGTCGTCGTGCCCGGGAGCACCCGGCCGGGATTCGCCGGGTTCGTGGCCGCCCGACCAGGAATCGTCGGGCTGTTCCTCGCACAGGATCGGTAGCGGGAGGAGGCAGGTGGACACCGCGCCGGGCACCTGCGGACCGGCGGAAGCGGCGGCGGAGGCGGTGCCCAGGCCCGTCGCCAGGCTCACGCCCGCGACCGCGAAGGCGGTCACCGCTCCAGCCGCTGCGTGACGTCGCGCTCTTGCCATGAGAAGGCTCCAGGATCGGTTGACGCCCCCCGATACACAAGAGAGCCTTGCGAATTATTAGACCGACAGTCAAGTAATGTGACCGAAGTGAAACCGGCCGGACACGGAGGGTTTGGCGACGGCCTGCCGTGGTAGAGGATTCCCCGCAAAGGGGGACAAAAGCCATGATTAATTCGCAACGACCCAAATTGCCGCGGTCGGCGCATCCGAGGTGAGCCGAAGTGAAGGGAAGCCTGCAGTTCATCGGGAACGCGACCACGCTGATCCGCTACAACGGCTTCACGCTGCTGACGGATCCCAACTTCCTGCACCGCGGGCAGCGGGCGTACCTGGGGTACGGCCTGACCTCGCGCCGCCTCACCGACCCGGCCGTGGAGATGGAGGACCTGCCGCCGCTGGACGCGGTGGTGCTGTCCCACATGCACGGTGACCACTGGGACCGGGTGACGCGCAGGGGCCTGGACAGGGACACGCCGGTCATCACGACCACGACGGCGGCCCGCCGGCTGCGCCGCCGCGGTTTCCGCCAGAGCGTGGGCCTGGAGGAGTGGCACCAGCACGAGCTGCACGGCCCGGGCGGCACCGTCCGAATCACCGCCCTGCCCGCCAAGCACGCCCCCGGCCCGGCGGAGGCGCTGCTGCCGCCCGTGATCGGCACGATGCTGGAGTTCTGCAACCAGGACGAGCGGGTCGAGCTGTGCATGCACATCAGCGGTGACACGCTGCTCGACCGCCGCCTGGACTCGATCCCGCGCCGCTTCCCCGACATCGACCTGGCCATCGTGCACCTGGGCGGCACCAGGCTGCTCGGCACCCTCCTGGTGACCATGGACGGCGAGCAGGGCGCCGCGTGGGTGGACCTGATCAACCCGCACGCGGTCGTACCGGTGCACTTCGACGACTACACCGTCTTCAGCTCACCCCTGGACGACTTCCGCCACCACATCGAGCAGGCGGGGCTGGCCGACCGGGTCGTCTACCTGGAGAAGGGCGAGACGCGCGAGCTCGCCCCGCACCACCTCGTCCGCCGCTGAGACCGCCGCAGGCCCCGACGTTGACGCTGCGCCTCGAATATAGTTAAACTCAATAACGTTATGAAAAATAACGATATTGCGTCTGAGGTCGACGAGACCGAAGGGCCTCCCAGCGAACTGGCGCGCTCAACCGGCTTCCTGCTGTCGTGGGTGGCGGCCAGAGCCGGTGAGCAGTATGAGGAGGCGCTGTCCGAGATGGGGCTCAAGGCGCTCCACCTCGGCGTCCTGACGCAACTCCAGAGCGGCCCGCTGGTCCAGTCACGGCTCAGCGAACGGCTGAGCGTGTTCAAGCCCGTGATGGTCACCCTGGTCAACGAGCTGGAGGCCATGGGCCTGGCGGAGCGGCGCCCCCACCCGCGCGACCGGCGTGCGGTGGAGGTGCACCTCCTGCCGGCCGGCGTGCGGAAGATCCGGCATGCCGAGCAGGTCAGCGAACGCATCTCGGGCGAGTTCTTCGGCCCGCTGACGCCCCAGGAGCGGCAGACCCTGCACGCTCTGCTCGCCAAGCTCGCCGGCGGCGCGCCGGCCGGCAGCCGGAGGGAACCCTGATGAACGCCTCGACCAACGCCCACCACCCCGAGATCGCCTCAGCCCGCTCGCGTTTCTGGCCGGTCGGGCTCCTCTTCGTCCTCGTGCCCGTGCTGGTCGGGCAGATCCCGGGCGCACTCGCCTTCACGCTCAACCCCGGCGTCGCCACCGATCTGGGGATGACCAGGATCCCCATACCCGTGTGGGTCTTCATCGTGGTCTGGCTCGTGATCAAGACCGGCATGGGGCTCGCGGCATGGCAGCTCTGGCGCCGGGCACCCCGCGGAAGCGACGTCACCGTACCCCTGACCGTGCTGATCGCCGGCTACCTGCAGACCAACCTCTTCTGGCTGGCCGACGGCCTGCGCTCCATCGCCGTCACCGATGCCACCGGCCTGCTGCTCGCCGTTGCCACGGTGGTGGTGTTCTCGCGCTACTCACCCGCCGCGGCCCGCTGGCTGCTGCCCTGGCTGATCTGGATGCCGATCACCCTGGCCGTCAAGATCGCGGCCATCGTCGGAGCCTTCCCCGCATGACACTCCAGCGGTCCGACCGATCCGCCAGACGCCTCCCGCCCGCGTCGGATGCGGGCGAATCGGCGCGACCCCGGAACCGGGTCAGGACCGTGCGCATCGCCGGCTCAGCTTGACCCGTCTTCCGTCGTCACGGCCCTGGCCTTACTCGGCTGGACCCGCTTGGGCTCGCCGGGCATCTTCGGGTAGTTGGGCGGATAGGGCATGTCGCCCCGGCCGTCCTCGGCGTACAGCTCCAGGAGCGGCTCGATCGAGTAGGCCCGGTCGTCGATGGCGGCGTGCACGTCGCCCACCTTCGCGAAGCGGGCGGGCACCGTGCGGATGTCGAAGTCGCGCGGGTCGGCGTCCTCCAGCTCGTCCCAGGTCAGCGGGGTCGAGACGGGCGCCTCGGGCCGGGCCCTGATCGAGTACGCGCTGGCGACCGTGCGGTCCCTGGCGTTCTGGTTGAAGTCGATGAACACCCGGTCCCCGCGCTCCTCCTTCCACCAGGCCGTGGTGACCAGGCCGGGATCGCGCTCCTCGACGGCCCTGGCCAGGGCGATGCCGGCGTGGCGTACTTGGATGAAGTCCCAGCGCGGCTCGATGCGCACGGCGATGTGCACGCCGCGGTTGCCCGAGGTCTTCACGAAGCCGGTCATGCCCAGCTCGCCGAGCACGTCCCTGGTCAGGAACGCGGCCCGGCGCGCGGTGTCGAACTCCAGGCCGGGCTGCGGGTCGAGGTCGACGCGCAGCTCGTCGGGGTGCTCGACGTCGGCCGCCCGCACCTGCCAGGGGTGGAAGTCGATGGTGCCGAGGTTGGCGCAGTAGGCGATGGCCGCCACCTCGGTGACGCGCAGGGACTGCGCCGTACGGCCGCTGGGGAAGGTGACGGTGACGGACTCGAGCCAGTCGGGGTGCCGGGGCGGCATCCGCTTCTGGTAGATCGCCTCGGTCTGCACGCCGTCGGGGTGGCGCTTGATGTTGGTCGGCCGGTCCTTGAGCGCCCGCAGGGCCCCCTCGCCGACGCTCACGTAGTATTCGACCAGTTCCCGCTTGGTAGCCCCGATCCCAGGAAAGTAGACCTTGTCGGGATTGGTGACCTTGACGGTCCTCTCCCCCACCTCGAGCTCTATGTACGGCGATGCCATGCACTCGAACCTACTCCAAGCGGGGTGGGCCCGTCCCGGAGCCGCCTCGGTGGCGGGACCGGGGGCTCGACGGGACGGGCCGCCAGACCATCCGTCGCCGTTCCGGGCGCTGGCGCGCCACCCGGCCGGCCGTCGCGATCCCCAGCGGCGCCAGCACGGGCGTGGGCTGTGCCGCTCGGCGGGATCTGCGGATGATCTCACCCCTTGGCAGGAGGCGATGACACCCCCATGCCTACAAAGACGCGAATTCGCCCCAGAACGGATGCTTCCCCCTGCGAAGATCTCTTTTTGCCTGATCTCGTATTCTGAACGCATGGACAAGGTGGTCAAGAGCGAGGCCGAATGGCGGGCCCAGCTGTCGCCCGAGGAGTTCCACGTCCTCAGGGAGGCCGGGACCGAGCGCCCGTTCACGGGGGAGTACGTCGACACCAAGGCCGAGGGGGTCTACTCGTGCCGCGCCTGCGGGGCCGAGTTGTTCCGATCGGACACGAAGTTCGAGTCGCACTGCGGCTGGCCGAGCTTCTTCGAACCGTCAGATTCAGACGCGGTGAAGCTGATCGAGGATCACAGCCACGGGATGGTGCGCACCGAGGTGCGCTGCGCCCGGTGCGACTCGCACCTCGGGCACGTGTTCCACGGCGAGGGGTACGCGACGCCGACCGACGATCGTTACTGCATCAACTCGGTGTCACTGCGGCTCGAACCCATGGGGTGATCACGCGGCGACGCGGCGTATCGATCGTGTCCTACGGGTACGAGTGCCGCGTGCGCTTTGTACACCTTCGCCATCGATGGGTGACAATCGAGACCATCGGGCGCGTCGTAACCCAACGGTGCGAAGTGTGCTCGAGGACGCGGGTCCGGGTCCGGTGACCCGGAGTCTGCCTCGATGGCCGGATCAGTTCGGGGCGGGATGGGTGACGCGGCAGCTGCGATCACCGGGGCCGAGGATGTTGGCCAGCACCGGGTTCCCGTTCCCCCCGAACTTGGAGTGCACGAACACCACCGGATTCGGCACTCCCCTGCTGTGGAGGTAGGCCAGGCCGCGCTCGCAGAGCGTGACGGCGGTGAGCGAATTATCCGCACTGTCCGGCAAATCCGTATAAATGCGCAAATATCCGCCGACTGTGCGGATGTCTTTGAGGCGCTTCAGCGCCTTGTCGTCCGGGCCCCATTGCGTACGGAAATACTCCGCCGCCTGCTGATCCGTATGCCGGGAGGGGCCGTCGGCCCGGTAGTCGTCGCCGTCCCCGGGGGCGGGGCCGTCCGCCAGCACGTCCTCCGCCGCCGTGGACGGCGCCGTGGACAGGGCCGTGGACGGGGCCGTGGTGCCCGCCACCATCCCCGGCTCCGCGGCGCCCGCTTCCTCCGGAGCGGCCGCCGGTCTCGGTGACTCGGACCTCTGCAGTTCCCTGGTCTCGACCCCGGTGGTCACCTCGGCGCCGGCCCCGGTGGCCGCCCCAGGCTTCCCCGTACCCTTCCCGGGCTGCGCGCCCGACCCGCGCGAACCGGCGTCCGGCTCGGCCGGCCCGCGCTCCTGCACGGTGCCGGGCTGGCGGGCGGCGCCGGAGCCCGCCGACGCCCCGAAGGGCCAGCCGTTCACGCCGAGCAGCACGACGGCCCCGCCCGTCAGCGCCAGCACCCCCGCCACCAGCCGGCCCCGCGCCCCACGGCGCCGCGCGCGCCGGGACCGGCCCGCCGCATGGCGGCCGGCCGGACGCCGTCGCCTTCCGGTCTCTCCCACCCCGTCCTCCCGTCGCCCTTGGAACGTGCCACCCCGCGAACGCCCAACGAA
Source organism: Nonomuraea sp. MTCD27 (assembly GCF_041950495.1). Lineage (NCBI taxonomy): Bacteria > Bacillati > Actinomycetota > Actinomycetes > Streptosporangiales > Streptosporangiaceae > Nonomuraea > Nonomuraea sp. MTCD27. The sequence goes on from NZ_JBGNUW010000017.1 coordinate 211,303, forward strand.
CAAGAGATTTCCCCTGATTGTGACAAAGGGGATAGATCAATTCAGTGGATCGCCCACTTAGGTCTTGCTCTTCCTTGATCCGGACCAGCACACTGCGAGGGTGGCCCAGGACGAGATCCTGAAATGTCAGAATTTACGAAAGACGTTCGGCGACCTCGTGGCGGTCGACGACGTCAGCTTCACCATCGAAGCCGGCGAAACCTACGGCCTCCTCGGCCCCAACGGCGCGGGAAAGACCACGACGATCTCGATGATCGCCGGCATCCTCGACCGCGACGGCGGCGACGTGCTCATCTCGGGCCGCCCCCACGGCACCACCAGCACGTGGGGCAAGAAGCAGATCGGCTACGTCCCCCAGGACCTGGCCCTCTACCCCGACCTCAGCGCCCGCGAGAACCTGCGCTTCTTCGCCCGCCTGTACGGCCTGGGCCGCGCCGAGGCCCGCACCCGGATCGACGCGGTACTCGACGTCATCGGCCTGACCGACCGGGCCAAGGATCCGGTCAAGGAGTATTCGGGCGGCATGAAACGCCGGCTCAACATCGGCGTGGGCCTCCTGCACCGCCCTCCCCTGCTGATCCTCGACGAGCCCACCGTCGGCGTCGACCCGCAGAGCCGCAACGCGATCCTGGAGAGCGTCTCCGCCCTGGCCGGCGAGGGCGTCGCCATCCTCTACACCACGCACTACATGGAGGAGGCCGAACGCCTCTGCGACCGCATCGGCATCATCGACCTGGGTCTGATCAGGGCCGAGGGCACCCGGAGGGAGCTGGTCGGCCTGGTGGGCGAGCTGGACCGCGTCTCGCTGACGACCGACGGCGGTCAGGCCGTACCGGAGCTCGAGGCGCTGCCCGAGGTGCGCAAGACCAGCAGCCATGAGGGGCACGTCGAGGTGATGGTGGAGGACGCGCGCGCGGCGCTGCCCCGGATCCTGGCGACGGCCACCGAGGCGGGCGTGGTCGTACGCACGGTGGAGGTGCACGAGCCGAACCTCGAGTCGGTCTTCCTGCACCTCACCGGCAAGGCGCTACGGGACTGACATGCGCGCGATGTGGCTCATCACCGCCAAGGACCTGCGCCAGCGGGTCCGGGACAAGTCGGTGTTCCTGCTGGCGATCGTGGTGCCGTTCGGGCTGGCGGCCATCTTCAGCCTGGTCTTCAAGGGCATCGACACCCAGGAGGCGCCCACGTTCGCGGTGGCCGACCAGGACCGGGGACAGATCGCGACGGCCTTCACCGGGCAGGTGCTCGGCACGCTGGAGCGGGAGGGCGTCATCCGGCTCAGGACGGTCGGCACCGAGCAGGAGGCGCTGGCCCTGCTCGAACGGGGCGAGGCGGACGCCGCGTACGTCATCCCCGGCGGCTTCAGCCAGGCCGTTCTGGGCGGGCACGCCACCTCCATGCGGCTGATCGGGGACGCGGACGCGGCGATCAGCTCCTTCGTGGCCCGCTCGGTGGCCGAGTCGTTCGTGGCCGACGTCCGATATGTGCGGGTGGCGCTGGCGACCAAGGGCGGCGGCACGCCCGAGGAGGCCCTGCGGGTGCCCGTACCGGTCACCGTCGAGGACCTCGCGGCGGAGCGGCGGCAGCTGTCGCTGGCCGAGAGCTTCTCGGCCGGGATGGCGGTGTTCTTCCTGTTCTTCACCGTGCAGTTCGGCTTCAGCTCGATCCTGGACGAGCGCCGTGACGGCACGCTGGCCAGGCTGCTGGCCGCGCCCGTCTCCCGCTACACGATCGTCCTCGGCAAGCTGCTGGGCGGGATCGTGGTCGGCGTGGTGAGCATGGCGGTGCTCGTCGTAGCCTCCACCCTGCTGCTGGGCGCGCAGTGGGGCGAGCCTCTCGGCGTGGGGGTGCTCGTGGTGGCGGGCGTGCTGGCGGCCACCGGGGTGATGGCCCTGGTGGCGACCGTGGCCACCACCGCCGAGCAGGCCGGGAACGTCCAGGCGGTGGTCGCGGTGCTGCTCGGCGTGCTGGGCGGCGTGTTCATCCCGGTCCAGCAGATGGGCGGCGCGTTCGCGGTGCTGAGCATGATCACCCCGCACCGCTGGTTCCTGGAGGGGCTGGCCGACCTGCACGGGGCGAACCCACCGGTCCTGGCCGCCGTGCCGACGCTGGCGCTGCTGGGCTTCGCCGCCGTCACGACCGGGATCGCGCTGCTGCGGGCGGGAAGGATGTTGCGGCCATGACGGCGATCGCCTGGGTCAACCTGATCCGGCTCTTCCGCGACCGGAGCAACTTCTTCTTCGTGATCATCTTCCCGATCGTGCTGATCATGGTGTTCGGCCTGTCGTTCGGCTCCGGCTTCACCCCGCGGCTGGGCGTCACCGACGTGCCGACCCTGGAGGCCGCCAGGCTGGTGGCGGCCCTGGAGGCGACGGGGCGGATGGAGGTGGTCCGGGTCGGCAGCGAGGCCGAGGCCCGCGACGGGGTGGAGCGCGGGCGGCTCGCCGCGGCGCTGCTCATCCCCGCGGGCTACGACCGCGCCCTGGCCTCCTACACCCCGGTCAAACTGCGCTTCGTGAGCCGCGACGACCCCGACGCGCTGCAGCTCGGCACCGCCGTCAGGTCCGTGGTGTCCGAGGCCACGATGCCCGCCAGGGCCGCGGCGTACGTACGCGAGGGCTCCTACGAGGAGCTCGCGCGCCGGGCGGAGCTCGTCAGCGTGCCCGGCATCACCGTCTCGTTCACCACGACCGGCAACGCCGCCGTACCGCAGAACGTCTCCAGCTTCGACATCGCCGCGACCTCGCAGCTCCTGCTGTTCACGTTCCTCACCTCGCTGACCGGCGCGGCGGCGCTGATCGAGACCCGGCGGTTCGGGCTGTCGCGCAGGATGTACGCCACGCCGGTGTCGAGCGGCACGATCCTGCTGGGCGAGGCGGCCGGACGGGTGGCGGTGGCGCTGACGCAGGGGCTGATCATCATGCTCGGATCGGGGCTGCTGTTCGGCGTGCGATGGGGCGACCCGCTCGGCGCGGGCGCATTGCTGCTGGCGTTCTCGCTGGTGGGCGGCGGGGCGGCGATGTTCCTCGGCGCCGCGCTGCGTACAGAGCAGCAGGCGGTCTCCCTCGGCCTGCTGCTCGGCCTGGGCCTGGGCGCGATCGGCGGCGCCATGGTGCCCATCGACTTCTTCCCCGACACGATGCGGCAGGTCGCGCACGTCACCCCGCACGCGTGGGCTCTGGACGGCTTCGCCGAGCTGCTGCGCAGGAACGGCACGATCACCGACATCCTGCCGCAGCTCGGCGTCCTGGCCTGCTTCGCCGCGGCCTTCTTCGCCCTGGGCACCTGGCGCCTGCGCGCCGCCCTGACCCGCTAGGCGTTGTACCCGGCCCACGACCTCACCACGGAAGCTCCCGTGAATGGCCTGGTGACTGCCATGGCCACCTGCAAAACCGGTCATATTAGGACAAATATTCGCATGTAACTGGAAACCGGCGGATACCGTGACCGTATGGCCTTCGTGGGGGTGCACAACGCCGGCCACGACCACCTTGACCACATGATCGACCGCCACCCCTTGGCGGTCACCGATCCGCAGCTTGAGCTCGCAGCAGGCGGCAGACCATCGGCTCCAGAACCACTCTCTGATTCTCACCCCGGGGCATCGCTCTTCCGACAGGCCATGCAGGCAGATCTCGACGTGCTGCGGGTCGCGGAGAAGGAGGGCAGCATGTGGCCGAAGGCCATCAGGCAGCGCCGGTCGTACCCGCGCTCCATCCGGGTGCGCTACGCCCTCGCCGTGGGAGCGCTGTTCCTGATGGTCCTCACGGCGGTCGGTGCTCTCATCTCCCTCAAGATCCGCACCAGCGTGGCGGAGGAGATCGCCGAGGACCTGCGCCTGGCCATCGTCGACTGGACCAGCGAGATGCGGCCCGGCTACATCCCGCCGCCCAGGCCGAGCATCCGCGCCAGATACCTCCAGCTCGTCGACTCCCGGGGGCGGGTGGTGGCGGCCAACCCGGCCGCGGCGGACAAGCCGCCGCTGACCATGGTCCACCCTCCCCCCGGTGACCGGCTGCAGGACGTCACGATGTGCCCCTCGTGGGCCAGGGGCGGTTGCATTCTGGTCACGGCCCTGCGGTTCGACGCCGGCGCCGCCCGCCTGCTCTTCAACAGCCAGCCGCACTACATCTACGCCGGTGCGGAAGAGCCTCCCGCCCTGGCCATGCACTATCTGGAGGCCGGCATCACGACCGCGATCCTGTTCGCCTCCGCGACGGCAGCCTGGAGCACCTGGGTGGTGGTGGGCCGGACCCTGCAGCCGGTGCGGGCGATCAGCACGAAGATGCGCGAGGCCGCGGAGACGGACCTGAGCCTGCGGGTGCCGACGCCGCCGGGCAACGACGAGATCGCCGAGTTCGCCCATACCTCGAACATCTACCTCGATCGGCTGGAGAAGGCGGTGAAGGCGCAGCGCCGGTTCGCCTCCCTGGCCTCCCACGAGCTGAGGTCCCCGGTCGCCGCGCAGCACATCCAGCTGGAGGAGGCGCTGCTGTATCCGGACGAGGTGGACACGCGCGCGGCCCTGCAGCGTACACTGCGCAGCACGGAACGCCTTGAGGCGATCATCGACGATCTGCTGGCCTACACGCGGGTCAAGAACGCCTGCCCCACGGCGTACCAGCCGCTCGACCTCGCCGACCTGGTGGAGGAAGAGGTGGCCGGTCTGCCCTCCGGCGGCACCCGGATCCGGCTGCAGGTGACCGCCCGCCCGACCGTGCTGTGCTCGCGGGTGCAACTGGGCCGGGTGCTGACCAATCTGCTGGCCAACGCGCGACGGCACGCCCGGTCCCACATCGAGGTCACCGTCGAAGAGGTGGCCGGGCAGGCCGTGGTGAGCGTGCAGGACGACGGGGCCGGCATCGCGCCCGAGGATCGCGAGCGCGTCTTCGACGCCTTCGTCCGGCTGCGGGAGGGGCAGCGCCTGGATCCGGGGGGCAGCGGGCTCGGGCTGGCCATCAGCCGGGAGACGGCCCTGGCCCACGGCGGGTCCCTCACCGTGGAGGACTCCCCGGTCGGAGCACGGTTCGTGCTACGGCTACCGGCGCGGGACCTGCCCGCCGGCCAGGAGGCCGGGGACCGGTCCGGCGACTGACAGCACACCCGGCAGGCCCGGCCGACACCTTTGCGGTGAAATGACGTGAATCAAAGGTCCAGGTGAGGTATCGGCGTCAATCATGCCGTCAATCGAGTCGTGCGTTTGGCCTTCCGCTACGGCGCGTGTGCTCGACTGGGCGCATGAAGGCTCGGCAAGATTGGTCGATCACCACCCGCATCACGGTTTTCGCCGGCGCGGTGGCGGTGTTGCTGTCGGCGATGCTGGGCGCGGCGGTGATGCTGGCGATCCACCGGTACGTGACGGCGGACCGCATGAGCGAGATCGCCGCGGACGGTGGCCGAGTGGCTCACGAGGTGGAGCACAACGACGTCAGTGTCCCCCTGGTCGAGCATTCCGACCGGAACATCCAGGTTGTCGACCCCGCGGGCACGGTCGTCGCCGCGTCACCGCGGCTGCGCGGCAAACCGGTGATGGCCGGTTTCACCGCCGACGGCAGGACCATGTCCAGCCGCATCGTCTGCGGCGGGGGCTTGCCCGGCCACGACTGCAACATCGTGGTCGCGCAGTCGGCCTACCGGGCGGGACAGGACTGGACCGTCTACAGCTCGGGTCCCACGATCCCGCCCTACGTCACCCCGTGGCTGGCCGCGACCGTGCTCGGCGCCGCGGCGCTGATGGCCGCGGCGATCACCGCCCTTGGCCACCGGATCGTCACCGCCGCCCTCAAACCGGTGGCCGCCATCCGCAACGAGCTCGACCTGATCAGCGAGATCTGCCCGGACCGGCGGGTCCCCCATCCGCCGAGCCGCGACGAGATCCACGACCTGGCCGACAGCGTGAACCGTACCCTGGCGCGCCTGCACGCCGCGATGAGCCAGCAGCGCCATTTCACCTCGAACGCCTCGCACGAGCTGCGCACCCCCATCGCGGCGATCCGCGCCGAGGTCGAGGACGCCCTGTACGCGCCCGAGGAGACCACCGTGTCCAGGCTGGGCACCACCGTGCTGGGCAGCGTGGACCGGATCGAGGCGATCGTGGGCGACCTGTTGACCATGGCCCAGATGGAGGCGAGGCAGGCCCTGGACTCCGAGCCGATCGACCTGGCCGCGTTCGTGAGCGCAGAGTTCAGGAGCCGGCACGACACGCACAAGGAGTACGTCCACGCCCTGGAGCCCGGCGTGGTGGTGGCCGGCGACAGGGCGCAGCTCTCCCGCCTGCTCGCCAACCTCCTCGACAACGCCGAGCGGCACGCCGCCTCCACCGTCACCGTCCGCGTGTGCCGCGAGCACGGAGCCAAGCCGAACACCTTGCGGTTCCCCCATGGCGTCGCCCGGCTGGAGGTGCTCGACGACGGGGCCGGCATCGACGTGGACAAGCGTGAACTGGTCTTCCAGCGCTTCGCCCGCCTGGACACCGCCCGCGACAGAGGTGCCGGCGGGACCGGCCTGGGGCTGCCGATCGCCCGCCAGATCGCCCAGGCGCACGGCGGCACTCTCCAGATCGAGGACAGTTTCACCGGCGCGCGGTTCGTCCTGTGCCTCCCCCTGGCCGCCATGCCGCAGGCCGCGGACGGGAAGGCGGCGAGCCGCCCCGAAGGATCGGCCGCCCAGGACGCATAGGACGCCTGCCGAGGTGTCCACCGGCGTCGGGCCCGTTGACCACCTGCGCTGTGGCCACCGCGGCCCGGGAGGCGGGACGCCACTCTCGTCCGGGAATGCCGCATGCGGCTCATGAGTCCTCATTCACCTCGACGCGCGGAGGACGGGCCCTGGGCTGTTCGCGCGCCTTGTCGAGGCGGCTCCGCAGCGTGGCGGCCAGGTCGCCGGCCGCGGTGATCTGGTCGGGGGACAGCGCGTCGACGAAGAGCTCGCGGATGGCGCGAAGGTGCGGGATGGAGGCCTTGCGGAAGGCGTCGGCGCCTTCGGTGGTGAGGACGATCTCCGCCCCCCGGCTGTCCGTGGCGCAGTTCTCGCGCCGCACCAGCCCGCGCCGTTCCATGCGTCCGAGGTGGTGGGACAGGCGGCTGCGCTCCCAGCCGATCGTCGCGGCGAGTTCGGAGGAGCGCAGCCCGCGTCCGTCCGCGTCGCTCAGCGCGAGCAGGACGGCGTAGTCGCCCGGCGACATGGACGACTCGCTCTGGAGACGTGCGGCCAGCTCCGCGCGCAGGGACTCGGTGGTCTCGATGAAGTCCCGCCAGATCCGTAGCTCCTCGCTCGTCGGCAACTGTCGCCTGCGCTGCGTCACGGCCGTCCCCTCCATTCACGAGTAATTGACATGTCAACGACTTCCGCAACATAATTGACATGTCAATCATCTCCGATCGGGTGACGGGACGCAACGTCCGCGGTCGGAACAGGAGGAATCGTGACCGTCGCCAGGATCGAACCCACCCGCTTCGAGGTGGGGCTCAACTCGTTCGGGAGCCCGGCGGCCACGCCACCCCGGTGCTCCTCGCCGACCTGCGGCTGAGCCGATTCGACGAGCCGGTCCGAGCCTGACACCCGACAACTCACGCACCCTCGAAAGAGACCCCCATGACCGACATCACCTTCGGGCTGGACACCTTCGGCGACGTGCCGGAGGACGACGCCGGAGTCCCCGTTTCCCACGCCGCGGCGATCCGCCAGGTCCTCGACGAGGCGCTGATCGCCGACGAGCTCGGCGTCGACGTGATCGCCCTGGGCGAGCACCACCGCCCCGAATATTCGGTCTCCACCCCGGAGACCGTGCTCGCCGGCATCGCGACGCGCACCTCCCGCATCCGCCTCGCCTCCGGCGTGACGGTGCTGAGCTCGGACGACCCGGTCCGGGTGTTCCAGCGCTTCGCGACCGTCGACGCGCTCTCGCGCGGCCGCGCCGAGGTGATCCTCGGACGCGGCTCCTTCACGGAGTCGTTCCCGCTGTTCGGCTACGATCTCGCGGACTACGACGTGTTGTTCGAGGAGAAGATCGAGCTCTTCGTCAAGCTGCTCGACGAGCGGCCCGTCACCTGGAGCGGCACCGTACGCGCCCCGCTCGAGAACGCCGACGTCTTCCCCAAGACCGAGTCGGGGCGCCTGAGCACGTGGGTCGGCGTCGGCGGTTCGCCCCAGTCGGTCGTCCGCACCGCCCGCTATGGGCTGCCGCTCATGCTGGCGATCATCGGCGGCGCCCCTGACCGGTTCGCCCCGCACATGGACCTCTACCGGCGGGCCGCGGACCAGTTCGGCACGACGGCGCACCCCGTCGGGATGCACTCACCGGGCTTCGTCGCGGACACCGACGAGGAGGCCAAGGAGAGGTTCTGGCCGGGGTTCAAGCTGATCCGCGACCGGATCGGCGCGTTGCGCGGCTGGCCGCCGGTACGCCGCGCCGAGTTCGAGGCCGAGATCGAGCACGGCTCCCTGTACATCGGCGCGCCCGAGACCGTCGCCCGCAAGATGGCGCGCGCGATCCGCCGCCTCGGCGTCGGGCGGTTCGACCTCATCTACAGCGCCGGCCCGCAGTCGACCGGCGCCCGGCTGAAGGCCGTCGAGCTGTACGGCGGCAAGGTGATCCCGATGGTCCGCGACATGCTCGCCGACCGGGCCTCGGAAGGCCGGTGACGAGAATGCGGCTCACCACCATCCTGGAGCGGTCATGAACACCGGCGACGTCCGTACCATCGGCATCCTCGGCGCCGGCAAGGTCGGCACCGTCCTGGCCCGCCTGGCTCTCGCGGCCGGCTACCGCGTGCTCGTCGCGGGCTCCGGCGACCCCGCGCGGATCGCCCTCATCGTCGAGGTCGTCACGCCGGGCGCGATCCCGGTGACCGCGGCGGAGGCCGCGGCCCAGGCGGACGTGGCCGTGCTCGCCCTGCCGCTCGGCAAGCACCGCGACGTCCCGGCGGAGGCGCTGCGGGGCAAGCTCGTGATCGACGCGATGAACTACTGGTGGGAGGTCGACGGCGTGCGCGACGACCTCACCGATCCACGTGTGTCCTCCAGCGAGATCGTCCAGGAGTTCCTGTCCGGGGCCCGGGTCGTCAAGGCCTTCAACCACATGGGCTACCACGACCTCGAGGACGGCGCCCGGCCCGCGGGCACCCCCGGCCGCCGCGCGATCGCCGTCGCCGGCGACGACCCCGGCGACGTGGCGACCGTCGCCTCGATCGTGGACGCGCTCGGCTTCGACCCGGTGACCGCCGGGCCGCTCGCCGAGGGCGTGCGCATGGAGCCGGGCACCGAGCCGTTCGGCGCGAACGTCGACGCCGCCGAGCTGCGCGCCATGCTCGCCCGCTTCCCAGAGTCACCGCGCGGCCGCGCGGTGCTCCAGGCGCGCGGCGGGGCCCTGTCGTGAGGGTCGCCACCGGGCCGCGGCCGGACGAAGGCTACGGCAGGGCGGCGACCAGCTCCTGAACGGGCTTGCGGGCCCCGGTGTAGAACGGGATCTCCACCCGGGTGTGCCGCCGGGCCTGCGCCCCCCGGAGCGTACGCATGAGGTCGACGATCCGGTGCAGCTCGTCTGCCTCGAACGCCAGCATCCACTCGTAGTCGTTGAGCGAGAAGCAGGCCACGGTGTTGGCCCGCACGTCGGGATAGTCGCGCGCCATCCGGCCGTGCTCGGCCAGCATCGCCCGCCGCTCGGAGTCCTCCAGCAGATACCACTCAAGGGAGCGGACGAACGGGTAGACGCTCACGTAGGCCCGCGGCTCCTCCTCGGCGAGGAAGGCCGGGACGTGCGACTTGTTGAACTCGGCCGGCCGGTGCAGCGCCATCGCCGACCAGACGGGCCTGGTGTGCCGCCCCAGCTCGGTGCGCCGGAACCTGGCATAGACGTCCTGGAGGTCCTCCGGCGTGGGAGCGTGCCACCAGAACATCAGGTCGGCGTCGGCCCGGAAACCGGCGACGTCGTAGACCCCCCTGGTCACGACGTCCTTCCCGGCCGCCTGGTCGAGCAGCTCCTGGACCTCCGCCGCCAGGTCGTCGCGGTTGCCCGGGCACGGCTCGGTCACCTGGAAGACCGACCACATCGTGTAACGGATCACCTGGTTGAGATCGCGGGCCTTCGGCCGCGCTGCGCCCTCTGTCATGCTGCTCATTCTCCTCTCAGAGCCAGGTGGTCCAGAATCCGGGCGGCGGCCGTGCGGGCGGTGCCGATGCACGCGGGGATCCCGATGCCGTCGTAGGCCGCGCCGCACACGGCCAGCCCCGGCTGCACGGCCACGGCGGCGCGCACCCTGGCCACCCGGTCGAGGTGGCCCACGTTGTACTGCGGCAACCCTCCGCCCCAGCGGGTGACCCGGCTGTCGACCGGCAGGCCGCGCGCGCCCATCACGTCGGCCATCTCGGCCATGGCCAGCGAGACCAGCTCGGCGTCCTCGCGCTGGAGCAGGTGCTCCTCGCCCAGCCGGCCGATCGAGCAGCGCAGGATCACCAGCTCCTTGGTCAGGTGGGGCCACTTCACCGAGCTGAACGTGACCGCCTTGACCGGCCGCCGCTCCACCGGCGGCACCAGGTAGCCGCTGGTGGCCGGCGGCTCGGGGAAGGCGTCGAGCGGGTACGCCAGCGTGACGACGGCCATGCTCGCGTACTGGATCCGGGCCAGCTCGCTCGCCGCCTTGGGCGCCTCGGCCTTGAGCAGCCTGGCGGAGGCGGCCCCGGGCGTGGCCACGATCACCGCGTCCGCCTCGATGACCTCGGGCTTCGGCACGGGCCCGGCGACCAGCCGCCAGCCGGCCTCGGTGCGGTGCAGCTCGCGTACGGTGACGCCGGTCCTGACGTCCGCTCCCGACGCCTTGGCGACCGCCTCGGGCAGGCCGCCGACGCCGTTCTTCGGCGCCGTGAAGAGCGGCCCGACGTCCTTCGGGGTCTCCTCGACGAGGTGCCTGGCCGCGCTCAGCAGCGAGCGCTCGGAGCGTGCCACCGCCGCCACGCGCGGCATCGTGGCCTCCAGCGACAGCATGTCGGCCCGGCCCGCGTAGACGCCGCCGAGCAGCGGCTCGACCAGCCGGTCCACGATCTCGGCGCCCATCCTGGCGCGGATGTAGGCGGCCACGGACACGTCGGTGCGCACGAGCGTCGGCGGCAGGATCTGGTCGAGCGGCACGCGCAGCAGGCCGCCGGGCGAGATGATCCCCGACTTCGCCAGCTCGGTCAGGTCGGAGGGCACGCCCATGACCTGCCCCTTCGGCAGGTGGCGCAGCGCGCCCCTGGTGTAGACGGCCGAGCGCGCGGTGCCGGGGAAGACCAGGTCGTCGCCGAGCCCGACCGCCCTGGCCAGGTCTTTGCCCTCGGGCCGCCTGGCCAGCATGGCCTCGGCGCCCGCGTCGACGCTCACCCCGGCGACCTCCGAGGTGTACAGCTTGCCACCGATGCGCGGCGAGCCCTCGAGGACCGTCACCTTGACCCGCTCGCCCGCGCCCTGGCGGAGATACCACGCGGCGGCGAGGCCGGAGATCCCCGCGCCGACGACGACCACGTGCGCCCGTTTCCCTTCCACGCCTCCTGACGCTACCGCCTCAGCGGGTCGGGCAGCAGTTCGGGGCATGTGACCGGACCGTGATTCATCCCATCAAACCGGCACGATCCTGAGGCCGTCATATGGACATGACCAGATTCCGGTACGGCATCGCGCTCTCGGGGGCCTGCGCGGCCTTGTTACTCACCGGCTGCGGCGGGGGCGGGTCCCTCAACTCCAGCACCTCCGATTCGGCCGGCGCACCGGCCGCCGAGTCCGGCGGCGCCGCCCGTGAGGAGAGCGTCCAGAGGGAGCAGTTGTCGCGGGGCAAGGACGGCATCGTCGCGAACGTCAAGGTCACCCAGCAGGAGCGGCAGGTCATCTACACCGGGACCATGACCGTACGCGCCAAGCAGGTGAGCACGGCCGTGCAGCAGGCCAAGCAGATCGTCACCGCGGCCGGCGGCTACCTGTCGCGGGAGGAGACCAACTCGGCCAGCGACACCCGGGACACCGCCACGCTGGTCTTCAAGATCCCGCCCCCGAAATACTCGGAGATGCTGGGGCGGCTCGGCAAGGATCTGGGCAAGCAGCTGTCGATGAACCAGGGCACCCAGGACGTCACCCTGAAGGTGGCCGACGTGGAGAGCCGGCTGAGGTCGGCGCAGCAGTCCCTGGAGTCGCTGCGCGCGCTGCTGAAGAAGGCCGACACGATCGGGCAGGTGCTGGAGGTCGAGCGGGAGATCTCGGCCCGGGAGTCCGATCTGGAGTCGTTGCAGGCGCAGCAGAAGGAGCTGGCCACGCAGGTCGCCATGGCCACGCTGACGCTGCGGCTGGTGGGGCCCGTCGCCGTGGTCGAGGACCCGGCCGAGGAGCCGGCCGGTTTCTTCGGCGGCCTGAAGTCCGGCTGGCAGGCTTTGGTCACGTTCACGAAGGTGGCGCTCACCGTGATCGGGGCGCTGCTGCCGTGGCTGGTCTTCTCCTCGCCGCTGATCGTGCTGTTCGTCTGGCTCGTACGGCGGAACCGCCGCAGGCGCCCGCCCCGTCCGACGCCGCCCCCTCCGCCCGGTCCGACGCCGCACGGTCCGCCTCCGGCGCAGCCCGGCACGCAACCGGCCACGACCGCCTAGTCGCGCGGCCGCTCAGCTCGCGCGGCCGTGCTCGTGGACCAGGTCGGTCAGGCGCTTGAGCTGGTCGGGGTCCGTCGAGGGGAGCACGCCGTGCCCCAGGTTGAACACGTGACCCTCGGCCGCCTCGCCCCGGCGCAGCACCTCGCGGGCCTTGCGCTCGACGACCTCCCACGGCGCCAGCAGGATCGCCGGGTCCAGGTTGCCCTGCAGCGCCCTGCCCGGGCCGACCCGGCGGGCCGCCTCGTCGAGCGGGACCCGCCAGTCCACGCCCACCACGTCGGCGCCGGCCTCGCCGAGCACCCCGAGCAGCTCGCCGGTGCCCACGCCGAAGTGGATGCGGGGCACGCCCGCGACGGCCTCGAAGATGCGGCGGGTGTGGGGCAGGATGAACTCGCGGTAGTCGTCCGGCGCCACCGCCCCCACCCACGAGTCGAAGAGCTGCACCGCCGAGGCCCCGGCCGCGATCTGGATGCGCAGGTGCTCAAGGACGATGTCCGACAGCCGCTCCATCAGCGAGTGCCACAGCTCGGGGGCGCCGTACATCATGGCCTTGGTGCGGTCGTGGTTCTTCGACGGCCCGCCCTCGATCAGATAGGAGCCGAGCGTGAACGGCGCCCCGGCGAAGCCGATCAACGGGATGCCGCCGAGCTCGCCGGTCAGCGCCCTGATGGCCTCGGTGACGTAGGGCACGTCGCCGGGCTCCAGCGGGCGCAGCGCGTCGAGGCCCTTGGCGTCGCGGATGGGGTCGGCCACGACCGGGCCGACGCCCGGCTTGATGTCGAGGTCGATGCCGATGGCCTTGAGCGGGACCACGATGTCACTGAAGAAGACGGCCGCGTCGACGCCGTAGCGGCGGACCGGCTGCATGGTGATCTCGACGATCAGGTCGGGCGTCGCGCACGCGGTGAGCATCGGCACACCCTCGCGGACCTTCAGGTATTCCGGCAGTGACCGCCCGGCCTGTCGCATGTACCAGACAGGGGTGTGCGGGACGGGCTGGCGGCGGCAGGCACGCAGGAACGCTGAGTCGGCGAGGTTCACCACACCAGGGTGCCATGCAGGGGGGCCGGTCATGACACCGGTGCGAGGTGTCGGAAAAAGATGCATTGGATACCCCAAATCATGATCAGATAGCCAGATGAAGGTTTACCGGTCTGCTCGGCATCGGCAGCGCACACGGGTCGAACACACCCCATGCCCGCCCAGAGAGCCGGTCTCGACTGGGCCAAATGTTCCCCAAGCCACCGCGCGGCATCGATTCAGCGACCACTTTCGGGACACGCCGAGCGCGTTGCGGGGAATTGTCAGCGGCTCGTGCCAACGTCGGAGCCACGACCCGAAGAAAGGCCCCGGTTCGATGACTCGTGCGATGACCGCGTTGTGGAGTTCCCCAGAGCGCCGCAGTGAGCACTGCCCTTCCTGCGCCGGTGAGCGGCCGTTCGAGCAGCCGCCGTGCCTCGACGGTCACGAACCGGGCGAGTGCCCCGAGTGGGCCTGCGCCGACTGCGGCCACGCGATCCTGCTCGGCGCCGCGGAGTCCACCCGCCCGGTTCGCCAGCTGGTTACGGCAGCGGCTTGATCACGAAGGATGAGCACCCCCGTGGTCCCCTTCCGCCCGTCTTCGACCTACGCTTCGGCTATGACACTCGGTGACCAGCCACCGCCGCCCGCCGCGTTCACCCGCGCGGCGGAGAGCCTGCGGCGGACCGAGGTCAGGCCGGAGATCGAGCTCGAGGACCTGCCCGCGCCGCAGCGGCTGGCCCCCTACGCGGCCGCCATCGGCGCGTCGGTCTACCGCGACGACGACGAGCTCGCGGTCGGCCGGCTGATCCTGCTCTACGACCCCGAGGGCCAGCGGGGCTGGGAGGGCCCGTTCCGGCTGGTGGCCTACGTCCGGGCCGACATGGAGCCGGAGATCACCTCCGACCCGCTGCTCGGGCCCGTCGCCTGGAGCTGGCTGACCGAGGCTCTGGAGGCGCATCAGGCCGACTACTCCGCCGCTGGCGGTACGGTGACAAGAGCCGTGTCCGAGGGCTTCGGCAACAAGGCCGACGACCCGGTCACGACCGAGCTCGAACTGCGGGCCTCATGGTCACCCGCGCAGGAGGATCTCTCCGGCCATGTCGCCGCCTGGTGCGACCTGATGTGCCTGGCGGCGGGCATGCCGCCGCTCCCGCCCGACGTGGCCGCCCTGCCCCGCAGACGTGATGATCCGGAGAGTGACCGAACGAAGTGAGGGCACCAGTCAAGACAGCACCAGCGTCATGAGGTCGGTGAACTCATGACAGAAGAACGCACTGTGGAGCCGCTGCTCGAGCCACGCGAGGGCATCCCTCCGGTCGTCGCCGACGCCGCAGGTCTGGCCGAGGTGGTGGACAGGTTCGCCGCGGGCAGCGGCCCCGTCGCGGTGGACGCCGAGCGCGCGTCCGGCTACCGCTATGGCAACCGCGCCTACCTCGTGCAGCTGCGCCGGGCGGGGGCGGGCACCGCGCTGATCGACCCGATCGGGTGCCCCGACCTGTCCGGGCTCGACCGGGCCGTGTCCGGGGCGGAGATCGTGCTGCACGCGGCCTCCCAGGATCTGCCGTGCCTGATGGAGGTCGGGTTCAAGCCGCGCGAGATGTTCGACACCGAGCTGGCCGGCCGGCTGCTCGGCTACGAGCGGGTGGGGCTCGGCACGATGGTCGAGACCGTGCTCGGGCTGCGGCTGGAGAAGGGCCACTCGGCGGCCGACTGGTCCACCAGGCCGCTGCCGGAAGACTGGCTGCGCTACGCCGCGCTCGACGTGGAGGTCCTGGTCGAGCTGCGTGACGTGCTCCACCAGGAGCTGACCGACAGCGGGAAGCTGGAGTGGGCGCGCGAGGAGTTCGCGGCCGTGCTCAACACGCCGCCGCCCGCGCCCAGGTCCGACCCCTGGCGGCGCACCTCGGGCATCCACAAAGTACGCAACGTGCGCGCCCTGGCCATCGTGCGCGAGCTGTGGACCATGCGCGACCGGATCGCCCGCGAGGCCGACCTCGCGCCCGGCCGGGTGCTGCCCGACGCGGCGATCGTCACCGCCGCGCTGGAGGGACCCCGCACCAAGAAGGCATTGACCGAAATTTCGGCATTCACTGGCAGAAGTGCGCGCAGGCACATGAGCGACTGGCTCGCCGCGGTGGCCAAGGCCCGTGGCCTGCCCGACGGCCAGCTGCCCCAGCCCAGCACGCCCGGCGACGGCCCGCCGCCGCCCAACCGCTGGGCCGACCGCGATCCGGCCGCCGCCAAGCGCCTGGCCGCGGCCCGCGCCGTGGTGGCCGCGCTGGCCGACGAGCACCACATGCCGACGGAGAACCTGCTGCAGCCCGACGCCGTACGCAGGCTCACCTGGGAGCCGCCCGCGGAGATCACCGACGAGAGCGTGACCGCCCGGCTGCGCGAGCTCGGGGCCCGCGAGTGGCAGCTCTCCCTGGCCGCCCATCCCATCGCCAAGGCCCTGGCCAGGCTGGAGATGCGCGGCGAGCTCTAGGCTCGCACCGGGTGCACTCACCCGCGGTCGAGGCCCACCTGAGGTTCGCGCTACTTGACGCCCTCGGTGGCCCGGCCGTACGGTTCGGGAAAGCGCTTTCCCCATGTTTTGCCTGAAGGGATCCTCATGAGCGTGCGCACCATCGGCGTCGTGATGAACGGCGTCACCGGACGGATGGGCTACCGCCAGCATCTGGTCCGTTCCGTCCTGGCCATCAACGAGCAGGGCGGTGTGACGCTCTCGGACGGCTCCAGGATCAACCTCAAGCCAGTGCTGGTCGGACGCAATGCCGACAAACTTGCAGATATCGCCGCTAAGCATGGAATTTCGGATTTCACCACGGACCTCGACGCGGCCCTCGCCGACGACGACAACCTGATCTACTTCGACGCCCAGGTCACCAGCGCCCGGGTGAAGGCCGTGCTGAAGGCCATCGAGGCCGGCAAGCACATCTACGCCGAGAAGCCGACGGCCGAGTCGACGCAGGAGGCCATCGCGCTGGCCGAGGCCGCCACGGCCAAGGGCGTCAAGAACGGCGTCGTGCAGGACAAGCTCTTCCTCCCCGGCCTGCTCAAGCTGAAGCGGCTGATCGACGGCGGCTTCTTCGGCCGAATCCTGTCGGTGCGCGGCGAGTTCGGCTACTGGGTGTTCGAGGGCGACTGGCAGGAGGCGCAGCGCCCGTCCTGGAACTACCGGGCCGAGGACGGCGGCGGCATCGTGCTCGACATGTTCCCGCACTGGCACTACGTGATGGAGAACCTGTTCGGCCGGGTCCAGTCCGTCTACGCCCAGGCTGTGACGCACATCCCGGCACGCGTCGACGAGCAGGGGAACACGTACCAGGCCACCGCCGACGACGCCGCGTACGGGATCTTCGAGCTGGAGGGCGGCATCGTCGCCCAGATCAACTCCTCCTGGACCGTCCGCGTGAACCGGGACGAGCTGGTGGAGTTCCAGGTGGACGGCACCCACGGCAGCGCCGTGGCGGGCCTGCGCAACTGCCGCGTCCAGCACCGCTCGGCCACCCCCAAGCCCGTCTGGAACCCGGACCTGCCCGCCACGGCGCGCTTCCGCGACGGCTGGCAGGAGGTGCCGGACAACGCGGAGTTCGACAACGGGTTCAAGATCCAGTGGGAGGCGTTCATCCGGCACGTGGTGGAGGACGCACCCTTCCCGAACGACTTCGCCTCGGGCGCGCGCGGCGTCCAGCTCGCCGAGCTGGGGCTGCGCTCGAACGCCGAGGGCCGCAGGATCGAGGTGCCCGGGCTGTGAGGATCGACCTTCCCGGCATCGGCGCCTACACCCTGAGCGAGCCGACGACCTGGCCGGTCGTCGGGACCCCGGCGTCGAGCCGCATCGTGTACGCCGCCGCCCACGTCGTGGCCGACCCGCTGGGCGACAACACGCCCGGCTCCCCCGCCGCCGTCGACTGGGACGCCACGCTGCGCTTCCGCCGCCACCTGTGGTCGCACGGCCTGCGCGTCGCCGACGCCATGGACACCGCCCAGCGCAACATGGGCCTGGACTGGGCGGCCACCAAGGAGCTCATCCGGCGCAGCGCCGCGGAGGCCCGCTCGTACGGCGACCCGGCGACGCTGGTGGCCTGCGGCGCGGGCACCGACCACGCGCCCGGGGCCGGCGACCTGAACACGATCACCGCCGCGTACGCCGAGCAGATCGAGACCGTGCAGTCCGCCGGCGCCGGCGTGATCGTCATGGCCTCCCGCCAGCTCGCCCGGGTGGCCACGGGCCCCGCCGACTACCACCAGGTGTACGGCAAACTGTTCGGCCTGGCCGACCGCCCGGTCATCCTGCACTGGCTGGGCGAGATGTTCGACCCGAACCTGGCCGGCTACTGGGGCTCGCGCGACGTGGCGGCGGCCACGGAGTCGTTCCTGGAGCTGATCCACGCCCACGCCGCGATGGTGGACGGCGTGAAGGTGTCGCTGCTGGACGAGGAGCACGAGATCGGGCTGCGCGCGGCGCTGCCCGAGGGCGTCAGGCTGTACACGGGCGACGACTTCAACTACCCGTCGCTGATCAGGTCGGGCTCGCACGCGCTGCTGGGCATCTTCGACGCCATCGCCCCGGCGGCCGCGGCGGCGCTCCAGGTGCTGGACGCGGCCGAGGCGGCACGTGACGAGGCGGACCGGGAACGGCTGCTGGCCTCGTACGACGAGATCCTCGCCCCGACCGTGCCGCTGTCGCGCAAGATCTTCGAGACGCCCACGTACAACTACAAGACCGGCATCGTCTTCCTGGCCTGGCTGAACGGTCACCAGGACGCGTTCGCCATGGTGAACGGCGCCCAGTCGGCCCGCTCGCTGCTCCACCTGTCGGAGGTGTTCCGCCTGACCGACCGGGCCGGGCTGCTGGCCGACCAGGAGCTGGCCGTGCGCCGCATGAAGTCCCTGCTGGCGGTGAACGGGCTGTGAGCGAGGGAACCACGGGACGCGGCAGCCTCTCGCTGAACCAGTGGACGACCCGGCGCTGGTCGCTGGCCGAGGCCGTGGACGGGTGCGTGCGGCACGGCCTGGAGTCGATCGGGCTGTGGCGGGAGAAGGTCGCCGAGCAGGGGCTCGCCGAGAGCGTCAAGCTGGTGCGGTCGGCCGGGCTGCGGGTGTCGTCGCTGTGCCGGGGCGGCTTCCTGACGGCGGGCGGGCTGCCCGGCGAGGAGGGCCGTACGGCCTTCGCCAGGGCGCTGGAGGACAACCGGCGGGCCATCGACGAGGCGGCCGAGCTGGCGGCGGCCTGCCTGGTGATGGTGGTGGGCGGCCTGCCCGGCGTGCGGCCGGGAGAGGCGCTGCCCGCCGCGGGGCCGGCCGGCGGCTTCACGCGCGACCTGGCCGGGGCCCGGGAGCGGGTGGCCGAGGCGCTGGCGGAGCTGGCGCCCTATGCCGGTGAGCGGGGGGTGAAGCTGGCCCTGGAGCCGCTGCACCCGATCTACTGCCCGGACCGCGCGGTGCTGTCCACGCTGGCGCAGGCGCTGGAGCTGAGCCTGGCCCACCCGGAGGAGCAGGTCGGCGTGGTGGTCGACACGTTCCACGTGTGGTGGGACCCGCGGTTGTTCGAGGACATCGCGCGGGCCGGGAGCCGGATCGCCGGCTACCAGGTGTGCGACTACCTGCACCCGCTGCCGGAGGACGTGCTGCTGGGGCGGGGCATGATGGGCGACGGCGTGATCGACTTCCGGCCGATCACGCGGGCCGTCCAGGCGGCCGGGTACACCGGTGACGTCGAGGTGGAGATCTTCAACGCCGACGTCTGGGCCGCCGACCCCGACGAGGTCGTGGCCACGATGAAAGCCCGCTACGAGGACGTGGTGCTGCCGGCGTGACCCCGGACGGAGCGGCGTGCGGTCGCGCCGCCGCTCCCTCCCGCACGCGAGCCGCCGCTCCCTTCCCTCACTCTCACTGGTCCGGCCGGTCCCAGACCAGCAGGTAGCGGCGCAGCAGCAGGCGGCGGTAGCGGCAGCCGGGCAGCTCCTCGCGGGCCAGCCGCCCGGTCTCGGCCCACGACAGGACGGGCGGCGTGCCGGGCACGGCCTGGCCCGGCCCGCTCTTGGGGCCGTGCCGCAGTTGCAGCAGGCGGGAGACGACCTGGGCGGTGCCGCTGATGACCCAGTCGCTGGGCGAGCGGTTCAACGCCAGGCCGACGACCACCAGCCGCCCGCCCGGCGCCAGCAGCCGGGCCAGGGCCCGCGCGGACTGCCGGAACTCGGCGTGGTGGGTGACGGCGACGGCGCTGATGAAGTCGTACTTGCCCTCGGGGAGCAGGCCGTGCGGGTCGTCGAGGTAGTCCGCCGTCACGAAGGAGACGTTGTCCAGGTGACCGTGGCGCTCGCAGGCCAGGGCGACCGCCTCCGGTGACCGGTCGGCGGCGGTCACGTCCGGTACGCGGGCGGCCAGCTTGCTCGCCAGCAGCCCGTCGCCGCAGCCGATGTCGAGCGCCCGCCCGCAGCCCCGGGGCACGAGCTTCATGACCAGGCTCTGGTAGTGAACGTTGTGGTTCCAGTAGGGCTCGGACATTTGATCACCATAGCGCCGGCGGCGTTGCGCTATGACGGGATCGTCACCGTTCCGGCCGCGCCGTTCACCGTGATCTCCTGGCCCGAGGAGATGCGGTCGACGGCGTGGGGCACGCCGACGACTGCCGGGATGCCGTACTCCCTGGCCACCACCGCGCCGTGCGACATCGCGCCGCCCATCTCCATCACCAGCCCGCCGGCGGTCAGGAACAGCGGCGTCCAGCCGGGGTCGGTCGAGGGGCAGACGAGGATCTCGCCCGGTTCCAGGTGCGCGCCGACGGGGTCGAGCACGACCCGGGCGATGCCCGTGACCGTGCCGGCCGAGGCCGCCGTGCCCGTCAGGGCGCCGTCCGCGGCCGGCTGCGCGAGGGCCTCGGGCTCGGTGCCGTCGGAGAGCAGCACCCGGGGCACGTGCCTGCGGCGCCGCTCCTGCTCGTACGCCGCCCGCCGCCCGGCCACCAGCTCCCGCAGGTCTCCCCCGCCCAGCGCGGCCCGGGTCTCCCGCAGGTCCAGGAAGAACACGTCCCCGGCCGAGTCCAGCACGCCGAGGCCCACCAGGTGCTCGCCGACCGCGAGCAGGCTGCGCCGGACCGCCGCGATCGTCTTGACCAGGTAGAACTTGGGCAGCTCGCGCAGCCCGGCGTACCGGCGCGTACGCCCGAGCCCGAAGCGCACGACGGCGGCCCGCCACCGTCCCCTCCCCCGCGCCCTCGACGCCACGCGGGCGATCGCGGTGCGCGCCTCCCGCGCGCCCCTGGCGAACAGCGCGTCGGGCGCGAGGTCGGCCGCGCCGTCCATGCGCAGGTAGTTGGCCAGCACGCCGAGGATGTGCGCGGGCTCCTCGGACCACCTCGGCACGCCGACGTCGATCTCGGCGACGCCACGGTGGCCGTACTTGTCCAGGAACGCGGTGATCTCGCGCTGGGCGACCGGCGGGAGCCCGCCCTCCTGGTAGAGGCGCACCAGCTCGGCCACCGTCCGCTCCTTGAACGGCGCCGGCTCGACGCGGGTGGCCAGCTCCCACAGCTCCAGGTCCATCTCCGTGGTCGGGTTGTGCGGCACGCTGCGCAGGACGTCGCTCATCTCGTTCACCGGCACGCCGGAGAGCTTCGACGCCAGCGCGAACAGCGCGTAGCCGGTGACCGCGGTCGGCATGATCGAGATGATCAGCGGGAAGGTGCCGGCGAGCACGCGCTCGGCGTGGTCGAGGCGCTGTGCCGGGGTGGCGGTGGCGGGCACCCGCAGCCGCCGGTCGAGCTCCTCGCCGAGCCGGACGGTGTCCGCGACCGCCTTGGCCGGCCTGGTCAGGGCCGTCAGGACGCGGGCGGGAACGCGGACGCGGCGGGCGAAGCGCCCGAGGCCGCGCAGGAAGGGGCGCAGGGAGGTGTGCGCCAGCGTGAGGCGCGGGTCCTCGAACAGCCCCTCCATGATGGTCACGGCACGCGCCTCGCCGAGCGTCAGCATGCGCGGGAGGATGGCGCGGCCGGGACGGCTGCGTACGACGGTCGTGAGGTCGAGCCAGATTCGCTCCCCCGAGGCGGTGAGGAAGGGCGCGCCGTCGAGGGGGTCGGCGGGGGCATGCCCGGCCAGGCCCGCCCCGCCCGCGCTGATCACCCGGAACACCGACTGCCCCATCGGTGTGAGCGGCCCCATGACGCCCTGCACGACGTTGACCGAGAAGTACACCCGCAGCCCCGGCCTGGGCCGCTCGGGCAGCGGGTAGAGCGTGGTGATCGGCCTGGACTGGGTGAGCCAGAGGGTGCCGTCGCGGTCGACGGCCCACTCGGTGTCCTGCGGGGCGCCGTAATGGTCCTCGACGCGGGCGCCCAGCGCGGCCAGCCGGCGCACCTCGTCGTCGGTCAGGCAGAGACCGTCGTGGGAGGTCTCTACGCGTTCGGTGCCGCCGCCGGGCAGGGAGCGGATGGCCAGCAGCTTGTCGCCGGCGTGCCGTTCGAGGATCTCCCCGTCGAAGACGCGGAAGCGGTCGGGGTTCACGGCGCCGGAGACGACGGCCTCGCCGAGCCCGGGGCTGGCGTCGATCACGGCCTCGCGCCGCCGCCCGGTCACCGGGTTGGCGGTGAACATCACGCCCGCCACCTGCGCCTCCACCATCTCCTGGACGACCACCGCCAGCCGCACCGAGGCGTGGTCGATGCCGTTGGACTCGCGGTAGGCCACGGCCCGGTCGGTCCAGAGCGAGGCCCAGCAGCGGCGTACGGCCTCCACCACCGCCTGCGCGCCCACCACGTTGAGGAAGGTGTCCTGCTGGCCGGCGAAGCTGGCGAACGGCAGGTCCTCCGCCGTGGCGGAGGACCTGACCGCGACGGGCACGTCGTCGCCGAGCGCGGCGTACGACTTCACGATCTCCTCCCGGACGGCCTCCGGCACCGGAGCCTGCAGTAAGTGCCGCCTGGCCCGCTCGGCCAGCCCCTCGCCGCCGGTCTCCAGGCCCTGCGCGACCTGGCGGTACGCCTCCGTGGTGAGCACCCAGCCGGGCGGCACGGGCAGCCCGGCCCGGGTCAGCTCGCCGAGGTTGGCGGCCTTGCCACCCACCTCGGCCAGCATGCCCGCGTCGATCTCGGTGAAGTCCAGGGCCGTCTTCATCGAATGCTCTCCTGCCGTTCAGCGTCCTGTCACCAGTTTCACGCTTCCCGGGCAGAAATTCAACACTTGATGAATCAAGGTTCCAGGGGAACGCCGTCCAGGTCCCACGCGGGGTCGAGGGCGACGCCCAGCACGGCCAGGGCCGTCGGTCCCACGTCCACCAGCCGGGGGGCGCCGAGCGAGCGGCCGCCCAGGTCCTCGCCGAGCCGGTTCACGATCACGAACACCGTGCGCTCCTCGTCCGTGGTGCCGCCGTGCCCGCCCTCGTCCACGTGGCCGTGGTCGGTCGTGACCAGCACGGTCCAGCGCTCCCCGGGGTACGCGGGCCGGGCGCGGATCGCGTCGAGCAGGCGGCCCAGGTAGGCGTCCTGGGCCTTGAGGGCGGCGGCGTACTCGGGGCAGTGGGGGCCGAGGTCGTGGGCCACCTCGTCGGTGTCGCCCAGGTAGACGAACACGGCGTCCGGGTCGTCCTCGGACAGGTGGCGCTCGGCGGCGTCGGCGACCTGGGCGTCGGCCTCGGCCCAGCCGACGGCGTACCCGTCGAGGACGAACCTGCGGTCGATCGACGGGCCGAAGGCGCCGTGCTCGGCGAGGGCCGCCCACGAGAAGAACGCCGAGGTGGTCAGGTGGGGGCGAGCGGTCTTGGCCCGAGTCAAGAAGTCCGGAAATTTCGCGAACTGGGCGCTCGCGAAGCCGTTGTCGACGACGCCGTGCTTGTCGGGCCAGGCGCCGGTGGCGATGGAGGACCAGCCGGGGCCCGAGTCGGTACGCGACCTGATCACCCGGCCGCCGTCGCCGGGCTCGGGGGTCTTGGGGACGACCTCTCCAGGGGATTCCGTGCGCGGGGTGCCGGCCTCGCCGTAGGGGAGCTTGCTGGTGCCGTACGCACCGGAGGACATCAACCCGGCCAGCACGGGGGCGTCCAGGGCGATCAACCGGTCGAACCGCAGGCCGTCCATGCCGACGACGAGCACCTTGCTGCTAAATGCGGACATCCCCCCATCTAAGCGGTTAAGGGGCGAAACGCCGCACCCACTCCCCCGCACCCGGCAGGATCTCCTCGACCGGTGCCACCTGCGGATACCACGTACGCTCCCACTCCAGCGACACCCAGCCGTCGTAACCCGCGCCGCGCAGCAGCTCCCCCGCCTCGTCCAGCGGCACCGACCCCGTCCACATGGGCACCGGCGTGGTGTCCTGAGCCGAGACGGCGTCCTTGATCTGCACGTAGGACAGGTGAGGGCCCAGCGCGGCCAGCGAGCGCGCCGGCGGCTCGCCGTGGCGCCACGGGTGCAGCAGGTCCCAGATCGCGCCGGTGGTCTCGGGGCAGCCCGCCGCGTCGAGCAGCGCGGCCACGGCGGCGCAGGTCGCCATGCTGTCGTGCGTCTCGACGAGCACGCGGCGGCCGAGGTCGCCGGCCGTACCGGAGACCGCCTTGAGCCTGCGGGCGCCCACGGTCACGTCGTCGCCGCGCGGGAACACCCGCACGCCGGGCGCGCCGAGGTCGGCGGCGAGCCGCAGGTCGGCGAGGAGCGCCTCGACGACCGGCCCGTCCGGCCCCGGCTCGCAGATGCCGACATATCCGGCGAGAGCCGCGATCTCCAGCCCCGCGCTCTCGACCCGCTCCCGCACGGCCCGCCGCTCTGCCGCGCCGAGCCCGGCGTGCACGCTGGTGTCCGGATGCAGGCGCAGCTCCAGCCCCTGGCAGCCCTGCTCCACCGCGATCTCGATCGTCCTGTCCAGGCCCTCGCCGGGCATCCCCAGCGTGCTGACCGCCAGCTTCACGCCATCCTCCGCACGCTCTCCCGCAGGACGACCTCGCCGGCGACCTGCTCGACCACCACGGGCTCGTCCTCGTTCAGCGCCAGCTCCAGCGCCCGCGCCCCCATGTCCTTCAACGGCAGCCGCACGGTCGTCAGCGCGGGCACGTGATCACGCAGAGTGACGATGTCGTCGAACCCGGCCACCGACACGTCCTCGGGCACCCTGATCCCGCGCTCGCGGCAGGCCGCCAGCGCCCCCACCGCCATCACGTCGTTGACCGCGAACACGCACGTCGCGTCCCCGACCTGCTGGGCCGCGGCATAACCACCGTCGCGGTCGAACGGCCCGTGGATCACCTGCGGGGCCGGCAGCCCCAGCTCGTCGAGCGCGCCGGCGAAACCGGCGCACCGGTCGGCCGCCGTCACCAGGTGCGGCGGCCCGGCCAGCACCGCGAAGCGCGTGTGCCCCAGCCCGGCCAGCGCCCGGGCCAGCTCCGCCGCCCCTTCCCTGTTGGCCGGCGCGACGGTGTCCACGCCGAGGAGATCCTGCCCCACGCAGGCCGCCCGGCCGCCGCCCGCCTGGTATCGGGCCAGCTCGTCGCGCAGGCGGCCGGTGACGGCCGGGTCGGCGACCCGCGAGCCGACCAGCAGCACGGCCCGGACGCGCTGGGCGTTCAGGGTGGCGACGTAGGCGATCTCCTGCTCGGGGTCGCGATGCGTGGTGCCCACCATGACCAGCAGCCCCTCGGTCGCCGCCGCCCGCATCGCCCCGTCGGCCAGGGCCGCGAAGTAGGGGTCGGTCAGGTCGTGCACGACGATGCCGATGACGTTGCTCGCCCCGCGGGCCAGCGTCTGGGCGGCGATGTTGGCACGGTAGCCGAGCTCGTCCGCGGCCTGCTCGACGCGTGCCCGCAGGGCCGCGCCCACCTGGCGGGTGCTGCCGTTGAGCACCCGCGAGGCGGTCGCGAGCGAGACGCCCGCCTGCTTGGCGACGTCTTCCAGCGTGACCACGTTGACCTCCCCGGAAAGCGGTTTCCCAGTCTGCCAGACCGGCACCTGGATCCGCATCCTGCCACGCCCGGCCTCAGGCCGCACGCTCACCGGGCCCGGCCCCGGGGAAGGCCGGACGACGCCCCCGCCACCCCGCCCGGGCCGGAAGCCTCCCCTGGACGGGGACGCCTCCCGCCGGGAGCCGGGGTGCGGGGGCCGGGCGGTCAGGCCCAGGGGTGGGTCAGACCCGGGAGCGGGTCAGGCCCAGGGCGGGCAAGGCCCGGGGCCGGAGGTCAGGACCAGGGGAACAGGATGTCGAGCAGGCCCTTGCGCTGCTCCTGCGTCGGCGTCGGGGCGGGCGCCTGGGTCGTGGCCGGCGGCTGCGTGGTGGGGCTCTGGTTGTTCGACTCCGGCTGCTTGGTCGCCGGCGCGTCGTCGTTGTCCTGCCCCGTGGTGTCCGCGGTGTCGTCCATCGTGTCGTTCTGCGGCGCCCGGGTCGGCCTGCTGGTGGTCTTCGAGGTCGGCTCCCCGGCGCGGGTGGGCGTCGGGCGGGCCGAGGGCTCGCGCGTCGGCCGGGCCCGCTGCTGCGTGGGCGTCGGCATTACGGTCTCGGACTCGGTCGGCTCGCCGGTGGCCGAATCGGTGGGTTCGGGGCTGACCTCCTCCTCGACCGGCGTCTCCTCTGGCACGGCGGAGTCGGAGGGCGAGGTCACCTCACCCGCGCTGGCGCACCGGGCGCCCGCGCAGGGGTCGTCGGAGGACGTACCGGTGAGCATCCAGCCGGCGCCCACGCCGACGAGCACCACCGCGACGGCCGCCACCAGCAGCACCCTGGTACGGCGGCGCACCTCGCCCTCGCCCCCCGAGCCCCCCGAGCCCCCGTCATGGGAGTCGTCGGTCCACCCCGAGCCGAGGAACCCGCGCCTGGGCGGGTCGTCGTCGCGGTCGTCGTCCCGCGCCGGGTCGTAGCCGCGGTCCAGCGGGAGGTAGGGGCTGTCGTCCTCCACGGGGTGCGGCCCGCTGGCGCCGCCGAAGTCGTGCGGCCCGCTGGCGCCCCCGAAGTCGTGCGGCCCGCTCAGACCGCCCAGGTCGTGGGGTCCGCTGGGACCGCCCAGGTCATGCGACCCGGCCGCCCCGCCCAGCACGTCGTGCGGGCCCCCGAGCACGTCGTGCGAATCGGCGGCCAGGAGACCGCGTGGGGCGGGGTCCAGCACGTCATGCACGCCCTCGCCGAGCGGCGGCTCACCGGCAGGCGTGCCCTTGTCGAGCGGGAGGATGTAGGTCTCGTTGCCGACGACCTGGATGGCGGGTTGCTCGTCGGTGTCCTCGGTGCTCCACCGCGGGGACAGCACATCACCCGTCAACTCCGGGTTTAACGACCTACCCTGCCCATCCTCGTATGGCCTGTCGTTCTCGTCGCGCGCCACGATGGAACCTCTCTAGTACGAATTCGGACCGCGCCCCTTCCTACCATCTCTTGTCGGAAAATTTCACATGTTTCGCTAAAACTACTCTCTGTAACATATGCCCCAATGCTATCGTCTCGTCACACCCCGGGTACAGTCCTGAAGATCAATCGCCGGTGATCCCGGAGAGCAGTTCGTCGAGCGCCGCCTTCACCCGCTCGACCCCCACCCCGCCGTCCCTGAGCCGGTGGACGAGCAGTGGCGCGGCGAGCGGCGCCAGGAGGGCGTCGGCCAGGCAGAAGGCGTCGGCCTCCGGGCGCAACCGGCCGATCAGCATGGCGAGGTGCCCGTGATAGGCCTCGTACGCGCCGCCGAAGCGGGCCAGCGGCCCCGCCGTCTCCGCCATGAGCAGAAGATCGAGCTGCTCGACCGTCCGGTCCGTG
The DNA here is from genome assembly GCF_041950495.1 of Nonomuraea sp. MTCD27. Lineage (NCBI taxonomy): Bacteria > Bacillati > Actinomycetota > Actinomycetes > Streptosporangiales > Streptosporangiaceae > Nonomuraea > Nonomuraea sp. MTCD27. The sequence goes on from NZ_JBGNUW010000017.1 coordinate 238,653, forward strand.
AGCGCCCGCAGGAACGCCCTGGCCCGCTCCCCCGGCTGCGCGCCGGGCCCCAGCGGCGGCGGGCCCTCGATGAACGCCGCCTGGAACTCCCGCTCCCGCGCGTCGATCAGCGCGTACGCCAGCCCCGAGCGGTCCCCGAAACGCCGGTAGAGCGTGCCGACGCCGACCCCCGCCGCCGCGGCCACGTCCGCCATGGACAGGCCCTGCACCCCTTGCGTGGCGACGATGCCCTCGGCCGCGGCGAGGATCTTGGCCCGGTTGCGGGCGGCGTCGGTGCGCTCCCGCCGCCCCGCCCCCTTGGTCGTCGCGGTCTCCGGCTCGGTGGGCTCGCGTCTCACGAGTCCCATCCTCGCACCGCTTGCATCCGGAATGGGTTCCGCTTACAGTCGAAAGCGGAATTAATTCCGGATAAGGAGGCGCTCATGGCACGGAGAGTCGCCCTGGTGACAGGGGGCAGCAGGGGGATCGGAGCGGCCGTCGCGCGGCGGCTGGCGGGTGACGGGTTCGACGTGGCGATCACGTACCGGAGCGCGGGCGGGCGGGCCGCCACCGTGGTCAAGGAGATCGAGGCGGCCGGCGGGCGCGCGCTCGGCCTGCGCACCGAGGCCGCCGACCCGCGGGCGCTGGTGGAGGCGGTGGAGCGGACGGCCGGCGAGCTGGGCCGCCTTGACGTGCTGGTGAGCAATGCGGGCATCGCGCCGTACGGGGCGCTGGAGGAGGTGACCGTCGATCAGGTGGACGAGCTGCTCGCCGTGCACGCGCGGGCGTCGTTCGTGCTGGCGCAGGCGGCGGCGCGGCACATGAGCGCGGGCGCCGCCATCGTGCTCATCGGCAGCAGCCTGGCCGAGCGGGTGCCGTACGAGGGCTGGACGGCGTACGCGATGAGCAAGTCCGCGCTGATCGGCCTGACCAAGGGCCTGGCCAGGGACCTGGGCCCGCGCGGCATCACCGCGAACCTGGTCAGCCCCGGCTCCACCGACACCGAGATGAACCCGGCCGACAGCCCGGAGGCCGACGAGGAGCGGCGCCACACCGCGCTGGGCCGCTACTGCTCGCCCGAGGACATCGCCGCCGCCGTGGCCTATCTCGCCGGGGAGGGCGGGCGCGCCGTCACGGGCGCGACGATCCCCGTGGACGCCGGCGTGACGGCCTGACCTGAGCTACAGGCACGGGTCGGTGCTGCTGTCGACGACCTTGTCCTTGAGCGAGTCCGGGATCGCCGAGGCGACCCGCACGCCGGGCCAGTCCTTCCCGATGACGAGCTGGATGACCGGCCCGTCGGGGGCCTTGGCGGGCTTCCCGGCGCTCTTCGACTCGTACGGCTGGGAGACCAGAGCCTTGACCTTGCCTTCCACGGGCGTGCGCTTGTCCTTCGACAGCCGCGCGGCCAGCGCGTCACCGTAGGCGGGGCCGTCCTGGGCGTCCTTCCTGGCGTACCGGATCGTCGTGGTGTCCGCCGGGGCGGCGTTGCCGACCTGCGTGACCACGAAGCCCTGGGCGGCCAGCGCGTCGGCCACCTGGATGGCCTTGCCGTCCTGGCCGCTGGCGTTGAGCACCTGCAGGCGCACCTGGCCGTGCTCGATCTTGGGGGCGGCGGACTTGCCCGGCGTGGGAGAGGTGGTGACCTCGACGTCGTTGCGCACGCTCTCGAAGAAGTCGCGCGCGGCCGGCTCGGCGAACTGCACCCGGTCCGTGTCCGCCGGGTACGGCTCGATGGGCACCGTGATGCCCTTGAGCTCCTTGGCGGTCAGGCCCCTGACGCTGTTGCCGATCTCCACCATCCGATCGAGGGAGAGCTTGTCGTCCACGGTGACGGCCTGGACGGCCGCCTGCAGGAAGCCGTTCAGCTTGATGGGGTCGGTGAGCAGGCCGCCGTCGGTGACCTTCTCCAGCACCGCGGTGAGGAAGACCTGCTGGCGCTGGATCCGGCTGAGGTCGCTGCCGTCGCCCAGGGCGTACCTGGTGCGGACGTAGCCGAGCGCCTGCTCGCCGTTCACCACGTGCTTGCCCGCGCCCAGCACGAGCTTGGCCTGGGGGTCGTTGACCGGCTTGGGCAGGCAGATCTCGATGCCGCCGATGGCGTCGATGATGGCCTTGAATCCGGTGAAGTCGACCTTCACGAAGTGGTTGATCTTGATGTTGGTGAGGGACTCGAGGGTCCTGATCGTGCAGTTGATGCCGCCGTCGTTGAAGGCGGAGTTGATCTGGCGGAGCCCGGCGGGCAGCACGGCGCCGTTCCTGCCCTTGCACTGCGGGATCATGACCATGGAGTCGCGCGGAAAGCTGATCATGGTGGCGTTGTCCCGGTTCGGGGCGATGTGCAGGAGCATGATGGTGTCCGTGCGCTCCCCCGTGCCCTGGGACTTGGCGCCGTACTTCTTGTTGTCGCCGTCGCGGGAGTCGGAGCCGACGAGCAGCACGTTGAGCGCGCCGGTGTCCGGCGGGCGGCTCGGGCCCACATCGATGGGCGCGGTCACCAGGCCGCCGAAGAGGTAGCGGTAGTAGGCGTAGCCGCCGAGGGAGCCGGCCACCAGCAGGATCGTCAGCGCCACGCTCACCCAGCCGAGCGGCGTCAGCGGGTTGCGCCGCGGCTCGGAACGGCGCTTCCGCCGGCCCGGCTGCGGAGGTGGTGGCGGGGCGACGCGACGCCCCAGAACCGCTTCTTCCTGCCGATTTCCCACGCGGTTCACCCCTTGCGCCATGATCGCGAAGCTTAGTCACAAACAGGAACTCAGGAGGACATGTCCGTTCATCTCGGCTTGTTCGCCTCCCCATCATCGGTCAGACGGTGGCCCTGCGGATACTCCTCAATCACCGCGATCGAGGGCTCCATCCAAAGCATGCGAAAACGCGGCGTCACGACGCACGGTGACGCCATCATGACGGTCATGCTGTTGACCGAGATGGCCCCACCCCCCGGCGCGCAGGAGGTGGCCGGACTGCGCGCCAGGGCCAGAACCGCCCGGCGCGGCGCGCTCGTGGCGCTCTCCGCCTCGATCGCGCTGCTGGCCACCGCGCAGTTGCTCGCCGACCGGGCCGCGACCAGGGAACACGCGCTCCCGCTGGCCGTCCTGTCCCTGGCCGTCTTCGCCGCCGCCCTCCCCGCCCTCGCGATCACCCAGTACGCCTGGGGCGCGCGGGCCCGCCTGGTCCGGCAGAGGGAGCGGGAGCTGTACGCCGCCGCCCGCTCCGGCCGGGCCCGCCCCCTGACCCGGCTGGCCGTCGCCTGCGGCTGGGCGGTGACCCTCCTGCTCGGCTGGACCGCGCCGCGCTTCTTCCGCGAGGCCGCCATGTACGCCTTCGCCGACGCGCTGACCTGGGCCGTAGAGGCGCTGTCGGTGATCAGCGTGGCCGCCGGGGTGTTGTTCCTGCTCTGGTGGGCACGGGACGCGTTGGGGATACTGGCGCGCGCCCTGCGATCGGGCGGATCACCTGGCGATCCATGGGACCCCGGCCACGGCGCGCGTCCGCGAGAGGGCGCGGCGCTCTGGACGGGCGCGGCCGTTGCGGTCGCGGCCCTGCTCGGGGCCCGCGCCCACCTCTGGGAGCCGGCCACCGGCGTGATCTACGCGCTGCTCACCGCCGCCCTCGTCTGCGGGGTTGTTACCGACGAGTAGCATAGGCACGGAACCCCATCCACAAGCGAGGAGCGAATCCGTGCCTTCCTCTCGTGACGTCGTGTTCGTCGACGGCGTGCGCACGCCCTTCGGCAGGTCAGGGCCGAAGGGGCTGTACGCGGAGACCCGCGCCGACGACCTGGTCGTCCGCGTCATCCGCGAGCTCATCAGGCGTAACCCCAACCTGCCACCCGAGCGTGTGGACGAGGTCGCCATCGCCGCGACCACGCAGATCGGCGACCAGGGCCTGACCATCGGGCGCTCGGCGGCGGTGCTGGCCGGCCTGCCGAAGACCGTGCCCGGCTACGCCATCGACCGCATGTGCGCGGGCGCGATGACGGCGGTCACCACGGTCGCGGGCGGCATCGCGTTCGGCGCGTACGACGTCGCCATCGCCGGCGGCGTCGAGCACATGGGCCGCCACCCCATGGGCGAGGGCGTCGACCCGAACCCGCGCTTCCTGTCGGAGAAGCTGGTCGACCCCAGCGCGCTGGTCATGGGCATGACGGCGGAGAACCTGCACGACCGCTACCCGGCGATCACCAAGGAGCGCGCGGACGCGTACGCGGTGCTGTCGCAGGAGAAGGCGGCCAAGGCGTACGCCGACGGCAAGATCCAGCCCGACCTGGTGCCGACCGCGATCAGGACGGCGGAGAAGGGCTGGGGCCTGGCCGTCGAGGACGAGGCGCCGCGGCCGGGCACGACGATGGAGGGGCTGGGCGGGCTCAAGACGCCGTTCCGGCCGCACGGCCACGTCACGGCGGGCAACTCCTCCGGCATCAACGACGGCGCCACCGGCTGCGTGGTGGCCGCCGCGGACGTCGCGGCCGAGCTGGGGCTGACGCCGAAGATGCGGCTGGTGTCGTACGCGTTCGCGGGTGTGGATCCCGAGGTCATGGGCGTGGGGCCGATCCCGTCCACGGAGCGGGCGCTTCGCCTGGCGAATCTCGATATTTCGGATATCGGGCTGTTCGAGATCAACGAGGCGTTCGCCGTACAGGTGCTGGCCTTCCTCGACCACTTCGGGATCGCCGACGACGACCCCCGCGTCAACGCCTACGGCGGCGCGATCGCCTACGGCCACCCGCTCGCCTCCTCGGGCGTGCGGCTGATGACGCAGCTCGCCCGGCAGTTCGGCGAGCGTCCCGACGTGCGTTACGGCATCACCACGATGTGCGTCGGCATGGGCATGGGCGGCACCGTGATCTGGGAGAACCTGGCATGACCAACATCGACACCTGGCGGGCGCTGCTGAGCGAGCGCAACACCGACGAAGTCGTCACCAAGGCGCTCGTGCGCGACGTGCAGCTGCCCTACGGCGCCGGCACGATGGCGCTGATCACCCTGGACAACGGCTTCGACCACACCAAGCCCAACACGTTCGGCCCGCACGGCCTGTTCGCGCTGAACGGGGCGCTGTCGGAGATCGCCCAGCGCACCGACCTGGCCGCGGTGGGCGTGACGGGCAAGCCGTTCATCTTCGCCGTCGGCGCCGACCTCAAGGGCGCGGCCTCCGTGGCCTCTCGTGAGGAGGCGCTGGCCATCGGCGCGCTCGGCCACCACGTCTTCCGCCGGCTGGGCGAGCTGGCGATCCCGTCGTTCGCGTTCGTGAACGGCGCGGCCATGGGCGGCGGCCTGGAGATCGCGCTGCACTGCACGTACCGGACGATCTCGGCGGGCGTGCCCGCGGTGGCGCTGCCGGAGTGCTTCCTCGGCCTGGTGCCGGGCTGGGGCGGCACCCAGCTGCTGCCCCGCCTCGTCGGCCCGGCGAACGCGATCAAGCTGATCATCGAGAACCCGCTGGCGAACAACCGCATGATCAAGGGTACGGACGCGTTCGGGCTGGGTGTGGCCGACGCGATGTTCGAGCCCGCGGACTTCCTGGAGGAGTCGCTGCGCTGGGCCGCCAAGGTGGTCAACGGCGACGTGGCGGTGGAGCGGCCGGCTCACGGGGAGGGCTGGGAGAAGGCCGTCAACGACGCCCGGTTCCTGGTGGACATGAAGCTGCGGGGCGCCTCGCCGGCGCCGTACCGGGCGCTCGACCTGATCGCGCGGGCCGAGACCGCGGGCCGGGACGAGGGCTTCGCCGCCGAGGACGACGCGCTGGCCGACCTGCTCATGAGCGACGAGCTGCGGGCCGGGCTCTACTCCTTCGATCTCGTGCAGCGCCGCGCCAAGCGGCCGGCGGGCGCGCCGGACGCGTCGCAGGCCCGCAAGGTGACCAAGGTCGGCGTGGTGGGCGCGGGCCTGATGGCCTCGCAGATGGCGCTGCTGTTCGCCCGCCGCCTGGAGGTGCCCGTCGTGCTGACCGACCTCGACCAGGCCCGGCTGGACAAGGGCGTCGGGTACGTGCACGCCGAGGTGGACAAGCTGCTGTCCAAGGGCCGCGTGTCGCCGGACCAGGCCAACCGGCTCAAGGCCCTGGTGACCGGCTCGCTGACCAAGGACGCCTTCGCCGACGCCGACTTCGTGATCGAGGCCGTGTTCGAGGACATGGCGGTCAAGAAGCAGGTGTTCGCCGAGGTCGAGGCCGTGGTCTCGGCGGAGTGCGTGCTGGCCACGAACACCTCCTCGCTGTCGCTCACCGAGATGGGCGCCGGGCTGGCGCACCCGGAGCGGCTGGTCGGGTTCCACTTCTTCAACCCGGTCGCGGTCATGCCGCTGCTGGAGATCATCAGGGGCGCCGCGACGGACGACGCCACGCTGGCCACGGCGTTCGCGGTGGGCAGGTCGCTGAGGAAGTCGTCGGTGCTGGTCAAGGACGCCCCGGCGTTCGTGGTCAACCGGTTGCTGACCTGCTTCATGGGCGAGGTCGTCGCCGCCGTGGACGAGGGCACGCCGCTGGAGACGGCCGAGCACGCGCTCGACGGGCTCGGGCTGCCGATGACGCCGTTCGCGCTGCTGCAGCTCGTCGGCCCGGCGGTCGGCCTGCACGTGGCCGAGACGCTGCACGAGGCGTTCCCCGACCGCTTCGGCGTCTCGGAGAACATGGCCAAGCTGGTCGCCTCGGGCAAGCCGGGCGTCTACCGGCCGGACTTCACGCTCGACCCGGAGGCGGTGGCCCTGTTCGCGGGCGGCTCCGCACCGTCCACGGCCGAGCAGGTGCGCGAGCGCGTGCTGCGGGCCCTGGCCAAGGAGATCCGCATCATGCTGGACGAGGGCGTCGTGGCCGCCGCGCAGGACATCGACCTGTGCATGATCCTCGGCGCCGGCTGGCCGTTCCATCTGGGCGGGATCACCCCGTACCTGGACAGGAGCGGCATCGCCCGGCCGCGGTTCCTCGAACCCGGGGTGGCCTCGCTGCCCGCCTGATTTTGGGGAGGCCCGTACGGCGGGCCTCCTTAACTCCCTCCGGCCTCCGTCGTAGCGTTTGGTGCCGTCCTACGAACGGAGAGTAACCATGATGAGAGCAGCCGCCGCCATCGCGCTCTGCGGGACCTTCCTGATCGGCGGGTCGTCGCCCGCGACGGCCGCGCCCGATCCGAAGCCCGGGGTGCAGCTCAAGATCGTCAACGCGGTCAAGGGCGGGCAGACGAAGACCGTCTGGCTCCACTGCGCGCCCGTCGGGGGCACCCATCCCAACCCGCGGGCCGCCTGCCGCCTGCTGGAGCAGGTGAACGGCAAGCCGGCCCAGCTCGCCGTGGCGCCCAACACGGCGTGCACCCGGGAGTTCGAGCCGCACGCCGTCGTGGTCGTGGGCCGCTGGCACCGCCAGGTGGTCAAGTGGGCCAAGGTCTTCCCGAACTCCTGCGAGGTGCGGGCCGCGACGGGGGCCGTCGCGTCACTCTGACACGTACGCGGCGGGGGATGGGCGACGCGCTCATCCCCCCTCGCGCTCGGCGGCCCTCTTCTGCCACGGGGTCGCGGTGCGGCTGTGCCAGTAGCCGTAGCCGAAGTAGAGCACCACGCCGATGGCCATCCAGACCAGGAACCTCAGCCACGTCTGCACCGGCAGGTTGAGCATCAGGTAGAGGCAGGCCAGCACGGACAAGATCGGCAGCACCGGCACGAACGGCGCCCGGAACACCCGGGGCAGGTCCGGCCGCGTCCTCCTGAGGATGATCACGCCGATCGACACGACCACGAACGCGAACAGCGTGCCGATGTTCACCAGCTCGGCCAGCTCCCCGAACGACACGAACCCGGCCAGCGCCATCGTGACCAGCCCGATGATCACCGTCAGCCGGGCCGGGGTGCCGTAGCGCGGGTGGACCGTGGCCAGCGAGCGCGGCAGCAGCCCGTCGCGGCACATCGCGAACAACACCCGGGTCTGGCCCAGCATCAGCACGAGCACCACGGTCGTCAGGCCGGCGATCGCGCCCACGCTGATGATGGTGGCCAGCCAGGCATGGCCGACCGCGGTGAAGGCGTCCGACAGCGGCGCGGCCGTGCTCAGCTCGCTGTAGTGCTGCATGCCGACGACGACGAGCGAGACGGCGACGTACAGGACCGTGCAGATGGCCAGGGAGCCGAGGATGCCGCGTGGCACGTCGTGCTGCGGCCTGATGGTCTCCTCGGCGGCGGTGGCCACGATGTCGAAGCCGATGAAGGCGAAGAACACGATCGCCGCGGCGGAGAAGATGCCGATCACGCCGAACGCGACCGGCGTGATGCCGAACAGCACCTGGATGAGCGGCGCCTGGAGCCCTTCCACGCGCGCCGTGGACACCGCCTCGGGGATGAACGGCGTGTAGTTGGCGGCCTTGACGAAGAACAGCCCCGCCACGATCACCAGCAGCACGACCGCGATCTTGGTGATCACCAGGATCAGGTTGACCCGCGAGGACAGCTTGATCCCGGCCACCAGGATCGCGGTGAGGAGCAGCACGATGAGGATGGCCGGCACGTTGACCACCGGATCCTCGCCGGCGATGGCGGCGGGCAGCTCGAGGCCGACGGAGGCCAGCATCGAGGCGAAATAGCCCGACCAGCCGACCGCCACCACGGCGGCGGCCAGCGCCAGCTCCAGGATCAGGTCCCAGCCGATCACCCAGGCGGGGAACTCGCCCAGGGTGGCGAAGGAGAAGGTGTAGGCCGACCCGGCGACCGGGATCGTGGAGGCGAACTCGGCGTAGCACAGAGCCGCCAGCCCGCAGACGATCGCGGCGACGACGAACGACAGCGCCACCGCGGGACCCGCCAGCTCCTTGGCGACCTGCCCGGTGAGCACGAAGATCCCGGTGCCGACGATCACGCCGATGCCGAAGACGGTGAGGTCGGTGGCCGTCAGGCGCTTGCGCAGCTGATGCTCCGGGTCCTCGGTGTCGCGGATCGACTGCTCGACAGTCTTCGTCCGAAAGATGTCCACGATCAGCCATCCTTCCCATACCCCCGGTGATCATTCCGATGTCAGGGTCGGATCGGGGAGGATCCCGATGGAATCTCACGATCCGGGTAGCAGGCTGTGACTATGGTCAACGATCTGCTCGATGCCCTGGCCGGGCAGGACCTCGGCGTGGTGCTGCCACTGCTGCTGGTCTTCCTGACCCTGGACGCCTCGGTGGGGGTCGGCCTGATCACTCCTGGCGACGGGCTGCTGCTGGTCGCGGGCGCCACCGCCGACAGCGCGGGCGAGGCGCTGGCGCTGATCGTGGCGGGTGTGCTGGCGTGCTTCGCGGGCGCCTCCGGGGGCCACTTCCTCGGCCGGCGCTACGGCTCCCGGCTGCGGCACGGCAGGCTGGGGCGGCGCATCGGGGAGCCGCGGTGGGTCCGCGCGGAGCGGCTGTTCGAGCGGAGCGGGTGGGCGCTGGCGCTGGCGTATTTCCTGCCGGTGCTGCACGCGCTGACCCCGGCCGTGGCGGGCACGGTGGGCATGTCGTACCGCAGGTTCATGCCGTGGGCGATGCTGGGCAGCACCGCCTGGGTGAGCACGTACGTGACGCTCGGCGCGGTGGCCGGCGGCGTGGTGCGGCAGCACGCGCAGTGGCTGCTGCCGGTGGCGGCCGCGGCGGTGGTCGTGGTGCTGGGGATCACCGCCGCGGTCCGCAGGATGCTCAGCGGCGGGCCGGCTCCACGTGGGAGGTCCGCTTCGCGACCGCCTCGGTGATCTGCCGGGCGAGGTCCTGCCCGGTCAGGCCGATCTGGCCGAGGATCGCGGCCCGCTTGGCGTGGTCGAGGAAGCGCTGCGGGATGCCGAAGGTGCGTACGGGCACGTCGACGTCGGCGTCGCGCAGCAGGCGGGCCACGGCGTCGCCCACGCCGCCCACGCGCCCGTTGTCCTCGACGACCGCCACCAGCTTGTGCGCGCCGGCGGCCAGCACGAGCGCCTCGTCCAGCGGCTTGACCCAGCGCGGGTCGACCACGGTGGCCGAGATGCCCTGGGCGTCGAGCAGGACCGCGGCGTCCATGCAGGCCTGGGCCATCGGGCCCACACCCACGAGCAGCACGTCGGGCTCGCCCGCGCCGTCTCCTTCCGGTGCCCGGAGGAGGTCCATCTCGCCCAGCTTGCCCACCGGATCGAGCGCCTCGGCGACCGGGCCCTTGGGGAAGCGCAGCACGGTGGGGCCGTCGGTGACCTCGACGGCCTCGCGCAGCAGCTCGGTCAGGCGGTCGCCGTCGCGCGGCACGGCGATCCGGAGCCCGGGCACGACCTGGAGGATCGACAGGTCCCACATGCCGTTGTGGCTGGCGCCGTCGTCGCCGGTCACGCCCGCCCGGTCGAGCACCACCGTGACCGGCAGCCGGTGCAGGGCGACGTCCATGAGGAGCTGGTCGAAGGCCCGGTTGAGGAACGTGGCGTAGACGGCCACCACCGGGTGCATGCCGCCCAGCGCGAGCCCGGCGGCGCTGGTCAGCGCGTGCTGCTCGGCGATGCCGACGTCGTAGATGCGGTCGGGGTAGGCCTCGGCGAAGGCGTTGAGGCCCGTCGGGTGGAGCATGGCGGCGGTGATCGCCACCAGGTCCTCGCGCTCCTTGCCGAGCCTGACGAGCTCCTCGCTGAAGACGTTGGTCCAGATGCGGCCCTTGGGCTTCTCCGCGCCGGTGGCCCGGTCGAAGGCGCCGGGCGAGTGGAACTGGTCCTCGTCGTGGTTCTCGGCCGGGGTGTAGCCGCGGCCCTTCTGGGTGAGGGCATGGACGATGACGGGGCCGCGGAAGTCGCGAGCCTTGCGCAGGGCCGCCTCCATGGCCTGCTCGTCGTGGCCGTCGATGGGGCCGACGTATTTGAGGCCGAGGTCCTCGAACATCACCTGCGGCGCCAGGACGTCCTTGACGCCCTTCTTGAAGCCGTGCAGGGCGTCGTAGAGGACGGGAACGTTCCCCAGCTTGTCCTTGAAGTATTCGAGCATGTCCTCGTAGCGGCGGTTGACCCGCAGGGAGGACAGGTGTGAGGCCAGGCCGCCGATCGTGGGCGAGTAGGAGCGCCCGTTGTCGTTGACCACGATCACGACGGGCAGGTCCTTGACGGCGGCGATGTTGTTGAGCGCCTCCCAGGCCATGCCGCCGGTCAGGGCGCCGTCGCCGATCACCGCGACGACCGTGCGGTCGGCCTGGCGGCGCAGCTTGAACGCCTTGGCCAGGCCGTCGGCGTAGGACAGCGCGGTGGAGGCGTGGGAGTTCTCCACGAAGTCGTGCTCGGACTCGGCCTGGCTGGGATAGCCCGACAGGCCGCCCTCCTGCTTGAGCGCCTCGAAGCCGGCGGCCCGGCCGGTGAGCACCTTGTGCACGTATGCCTGGTGACCGGTGTCCCAGACGATGGGGTCGTTCGGCGAGTCGAAGACACGGTGGAGCGCGATGGTGAGCTCCACCACACCGAGGTTGGGGCCGAGGTGACCGCCGAACCTCGCGCAGGAGTCGACGAGAACGTCACGAATCTCCCCCGCGAGCCGCGGCAACTCCTCGGCAGCGAGCCGTTTGACGTCCTGCGGTCCCTTGATCGAGCCCAGCAACCCGCTCACGGATGCGACTCCCCTCTGCTCTTGTACGCCGATCCCCAGAGTCTAGTTCGCGGACGCCTCACTGACTCCATCGAGTCAAATCCACCCACATATGTCCGATCTTGACCTACTCTTTCGGTACCTATGAACTCCGTCCCCAAAAGCAGACTCGCGACACTTGTGGCGGCCGCGCTGGCACTTGCCCTGGCAGCGGCCGCTTTGGTGCTCGTGCTGGCGGATGTGGCCACCACGTCGACGGACCCCGTCAACGAGGGCCAGCAGCTGTCGTCCCCGCCGGCGAAGGTGTCCAGCGAGAAGCAAGGGGCCGGGGCCCCCGGCAGGACGCTGGCGACCGCGAACCCCCTCTACAGGACCGGGCGGCTCACGGATGTGAACTGCTCGCCCGGCACCCTCCCGGCCGGGAGCATGGTGGCGTACCGGCGCTTCCTGACCCGCGTGACGGCCTGCCTGAACAGGGCGTGGGCCGCGCAGTTCCGCAAGGCGGAGATGCCCTTCGCCAAACCGCGGCTGCGCATCATCACCAGCAAGGTCAAGACGCCCTGCGGCGCGTGGAACACCGGCGCCGACGGCGTCTACTGCTCCACCGACCGCACGATGTACCTGATGATCAGCAGGGACCAGCTGCGCAACCCGTTCCCGCTCGGGATCACCCGGCTGATCGCCCACGAATACGGCCACCACGTGCAGCAGGTCTCCGGCATCTGGAATTACTACTGGTCCGCCAGGGCGACCGCCGGCAAGGCCAAGCGGCTGCAGTTGTCGCGCAATTCCGAGTTGCAGGCGGAGTGTTTCTCCTCGGTCTTCATGAGCACCATGAAGGGCACGCCACTGGTCACCGACGCCGACTGGGCGTACACGGTGGGCTGGTTCAGGAAGAACGGCGCCAGGGGCTGGCCCCAGAACGACCACGGCAAGGGGCCGACGCAGGCGGCGTGGATGACCCGCGGTTTCAATCGCGGCACCCCGGGCTCGTGCAACACCTGGGCGGCAAATCCCCGTAACACCACCTGAACACCCTTTAACGCTGCTTTACCTGGGACTCCCTCTTTAATAGGGTGCCTTCTCATGCGTATCCCCCGATTGGCGCTCATGGCGGGCGTCCTGGCGAGCATGCTGTTCGCCGGCACCGCCCATGCGGCCACCGCGTCCGCGCCGGCGTACAAGCCGGTCTTAGTGAAGAGCCCGATCTACAAGACGGGCAAGCTCGGCTACGAGACCTGCGAGGAGCCGCGCGTCCAGGGCGGGAGTCTGGACGAGGTGAAGGGCTATCTCGACGCCGTGCTCGACTGTCTCAACGAGGCCTGGGAGCCCAAGGTCAAGCAGGCCGGCTTCAAGTTCAGCAAGCCCGGCATGCAGGTGATCACCAAGCTCGGCGCCAAGACCGGCTGCGGCGGGTTCCCAGCCGGCGCCCAGGCGCTCTACTGCTCGCTGAACAACAAGATCACGTTCCTGGTCAGCCCGAACCTGGTCGAAGAGCCGAACGACCTCATGCTGATGCTGGTCCTGGCCCACGAGTACGGCCACCACATCCAGCAGCTCACCGGCATGTTCAAGGCCCTGCAGTCCTACGACGGCAAGAGCGAGGCCGTGCTGCTCGACGTGATCCGCCGCTTCGAGCTCCAGGCCGAGTGCCTGTCGGGGACGTTCATCGGCAGCGTGTGGCACTCGCTCGGCCGCCCGGAGACCGACTTCACCTACATCGTGAAGCACGGCGGCAGCGGCCTCGACCTGTCCGCCATCGGCGTGAAGCAGAAGAGCTGGGGCGAGCAGACGCACGGCAGCGCCAAGAACGCCGGGCTCTGGCTCAAGCGGGGCTTCGACACCGAGTCGGCCGGCGGCTGCAACACCTGGAAGGCGCCGAAGTCTCAGGTGTCCTAAATCACGCCTTTATCACTAAGATCCGCGATCGTGCGCATAACCCTCATAGCGCTGGCCACGTGCATGGTCGCGGGTCTCCTCGCCCCGGCCCCGGCCCGGGCGGCGCCCGGGGTCGCGCGGCCCGGGCTGCTGGACGAGATGGGCGGCGACGTCGTCCCGCTGTCGTGCTCGATCCCCCGGATCCGGCTGGGGAGCGTGGCCTCCCTCAGGTCCTTCCACCGGGCGATGGCCGGGTGCGCCGACCGCTTCTGGTCCGCCAGGTTCGCCGCCGCCGGCCTCCCCTACAGCCCGCCCGAGGTCACGATCACCACGGGCGACGACTCGGTCTGCGGGTCGATCACCGGGAGCGGCGCGCAGTACTGTCCCGACCACCGCACGATCGTCATCCGCATCATGGAGCACGACCTGCGGGACCCGTTCCGGATGAACATCGCGCACTCCGTCGCCCACGAGTGGGGGCACCACGTGCAGCAGCTCATCGGGGTGCTGGACGCGCAGGCCGCGCTGTACGAGCCCGCCTCGGACGGCGCGCGCCGGCTGCTGAGCCACCGGCTGGAGATGCAGGCCGAGTGCTTCGCCGGGGTCTTCTACAGCGCCACGCTGAAGTCGATCAAGCCCGGGATCTCCTGGGAGGACTGGATCTCGGCGGTGCGGATGGCGGACGAGAGCGACATCCACGGCAAGCCCCGCAACCTGGCGCTGTGGCAGGACCGGGGGTACAAGGGTGGGGCCACGGGGTTCTGCAACACGTGGACGGCCGCCAAGGGCAAGGTCACCTGAGGCTCTCAGGCGTTGGCGCGGGCCAGCACCTCCAGGGGGTCGGCCAGGACGTGGGCGAAGGCCAGCTCGGCCGCGCCCACCAGGGTGGCCGCGTCGCCCAGCGCCGACGTGCGCAGCCGCAGCCGCTCCCGCTGCGGCGCCATGGCGTGCAGGGTGAGCTGCGAACGCACCTGCGCCGCCGAGCCCAGGTAGATCTCCCGCAGCATCCCCCCGAAGATCACCATTTCCGGGTTGAAGATGTTCACCAGGTTCGCCACGCCCAGCCCGAGCCAGTCGCCCACCCGGCTGAGCGCCTCCTGGGCCACGATGTCGCCCCGGTCGGCCGCGTCCACCACGGCCCGCACCGCGTCCCGGCCCTGCCGCCCCGACGAGACCCGGCCCGCCGACTCCAGCAGCGCCCGCTCCCCCACCTCCGCCTCCAGGCAGCCGTGCGAGCCGCAGCCGCAGGCGCGGCCGCCCGGGTTGACGACCATGTGGCCGACCTCGCCCCCGTAGCCGTCGTGGCCGCCGAGCAGGTGGCCGCCGGCGATGATGCCGCCGCCGATGCCGACGTCGCCGTGCAGGTAGATGAGGTCCCGGACGGCGGCTCCGACGCCGCGGCTGTGCTCGGCGAGCGCGCCCAGGTTGGCGTCGTTGCCGACGCTGACCGGCAGCCCCAGGCCGAGCCGGCGGCCCAGCTCCTCGCCGAACGGCACCTCCTCGGCCTTCAGGTTGGGCCCGAACCGCACCACGCCGTCGCCCTTGCGCACGCCGCCCGACACGGCCGCCGCCGCGCCCACGCAGACGGTGTCGGCCCTGGTCTTGCGGCGCATCTGGCGGGCGAACCCGGCCAGCACGCCCACCACCTCGTCCAGCTCGAACGTGCCGCGGTCGCGTACGGCCTCCCGGCGGTCGAGGATCACCCCGCCCAGCCCGACGCGGGCGACGGCCAGCCGGTCGGGGCCGACGTCGAAGGCGAACACGTAGACCCGCGCCGACTCCGGGCGCACCACGAGCGAGGGCCGGCCCGCGCGCCCGGTCTCGCGCGGCAGCTCCTCGCGGACGAGCCCGGCCGCCGTGAGATCGGAGGTCAGGGCCATGATCGTGCTGCGGTTGAGCCCCATCTTCGAGGTCAGCTCGGCGCGCGAGATCGGCCCGCCCAGGTGGACATGGCGGAGCAGCGCGCCGAGATTGTGGCGCCTGATGTCCTCTTGGGAGGGACCGGCACGCATGGTCTGGGGTTCCTTCAGGGGCTGAGAGTCGCTGATCACCTTAGACCAGCGGCAGCCGCCCGCTTGCGCGCCAGGGCGTCCACACCTGCGGCGAGCAGCAGGACAGACCCTGTGACCAGGTACTTCACGCTCGCGCCGTACCCCATCAGGCCCATGCCGTTCTCGATCACGGCCACCACGGCGCCGCCGAGCACGGCGTCGAGCACCCGGCCCTTGCCGCCGAACAGGCTCGTGCCGCCGATGACCGCCGCGCCGACCGCGTACAGCAGGACGGAGCTGCCGCCCGTGTTCGGGTCCACGGAGCTGGCCCGCGACGCGGCCACGATGCCGCCGATGGCGGCCATCGAGGAGCAGATCACGAACGCGCTGATCTTGATCCGGTCGACCGGGATGCCCGCCCGGCGGGCGGCCTCGGTGTTGCCGCCGACGGCGTAGAGGTGCCGCCCGAACGCGGTACGGCGCAGCACCAGCGTCCACACGACCAGCAGCGCCAGGATGACCGGCACCACGATCGGCACGCCGGTGAGCGAGACCAGCGCGGGGTTGCGGCTGCGCTCCAGGTTGAGCGCGAAGACCGCGAGACCGGCGAAGAGCGCCAGCATGCCGATGCGGAAGGCGATCAGGGTGAGCGGGTCGGCCACCAGGCCGCGCTTGGACCGGCTCCTGGCCCGCCTGAGCTGCACCCCGGCGAAGATCGCCACGCACGCCGCGTACAGGGCCCAGCCGAGCCAGGGCGGCAGGTTCCGGTTGGCGATGGCGACGACCACGCTGTCGCGGATGGAGATGTTCGTGCCCTCGTCGACCAGCACCAGGACCAGGCCCTGGAAGGCGAGGAAGGCAGCCAGCGTGACCACGAACGACGGTATGCCCACCTTCGCGACCAGCGTGCCCAGCACGGTGCCGATGATCACGCCGGTGAGGACGGCGGCCAGCATGGCCACGTACCAGGGCAGGCCGGCGCTGGTGAGCGTGACGGCCAGGACCGCCGCGCAGACGCCGCTGGCGAAGCCGGCCGACAGGTCGATCTCGCCGAGCAGCAGCACGAACACCAGGCCCATGGCGATGAGCGTGATGGCCGCGCCCTGCGTGAACAGGTTGGCGAAGTTGATCGCGGTGATGAAGGAGGGGCGGGCGACGGCGAAGACCGCGCAGAGCACGACCAGGCCCAGCACGGCGGGCAGCGCGCCCATGTCGCCGCCGCGCACCCGCTGCGCGTACGCGAGGAAGCTGTTTTTGATCGACGGGGCCTGCGCAGCCGCGACGATGGCCTCCCCCGGGAGTTCCTTGACCTTGTTCATGGGGTGACCCCGTTCTTGAGGCCCAGATCGCCGCTGCGGCCTGAAGTGATCAGTTCGACGACCTGTGCGTGCGTCACGTCGGCGGTCTTGACCTGGGCGGCCATCCTGCCGAGATAGAGCGCCGCGATCCGGTCGGAGACGGCGAACACGTCGTTCATGTTGTGCGAGATGAGCACCACGGCCAGGCCGGTGTCGGCCAGCCGGCGCACCAGCTCCAGCACCTGCGCGGTCTGGGCCACGCCCAGCGCCGCGGTGGGCTCGTCGAGGATGACGACCTTGCTGTTCCACAGCACGGCCTTGGCGATGGCCACGGTCTGCCGCTGCCCGCCGGACAGGCTGGAGACCTGCTGCCTGATGGACTTCACCGTGCGCACGGAAAGGCCGCTGAGGGTCTTCTCGGCCAGTTCCTCCATGCTGTCCTCGTCGAGCAGGAGGCCGTTCTTGCGCTCCCGGCCGAGGAACATGTTCTGGACGATGTCGAGGTTGTCGCACAGGGCGAGGTCCTGGTAGACGATCTCGATGCCCAGCTCGCCCGCGTCGCGGGGGCTGTGCACGGTGACCTCGCGGCCGTCGAAGAGGACCTGGCCCGCGTCGATCGGGTAGATGCCGCCGATGCACTTGACCAGCGTGGACTTGCCCGCGCCGTTGTCGCCGACGAGCGCGGTGACCTCGCCGGGGAACGCGGAGAGCTCGACATTGTGCAGGACCTTCACCGGGCCGAAGCTCTTGTCGATCCCGCGCACTTCAAGGAGGGGGGTCATGTGGCTCCCTAAACAGGGGTACGGCCGCGCTGGTGGCGCGGACCGTACCCCGCGGTGTTATTGAATTCCTGCCTCGGTGCACTTCTCGGCGAAGTCACCCGTGCACAGTTCCTCCTTGGTGACGTAACCGTCGGCCACCACGTCCTTGACGTTCTCCGCGTAGATGGCCTGCGGGTCCATCAGCTCGGCGGGGACGTCCTGACCCGTCTCGGGGTCCTTGACGCTGCCGCTCGCCGTGGGCTTCTCGCCCTTGGCCAGCGCGACCGCGAGCTTGGCGGCGGCGTCCGCCTCCTTCTTGACCGCCTTGTAGACGGTCATGCACTGGTCGCCGGCCAGGATGTTCTGCAGGCCCTGGACAGTGGCGTCCTGGCCCGTGACCGGCACCTTGCCGTTGAGGTTGTTCTTCTTCAGCACGGTGATGGCCGCGTTGCCGAGGCCGTCGTTGGCGGCCAGCACGCCGGCGATCTTCGGCTGCTCGGTCAGCATCTGCTCGAAGATCGTGCCGGCCTGGGTGTTGTCCCAGTCGGGCACGGCCTGGTCGGGGCCCTTGACGTACTCACCGGCGTCGAACTTGGGCTTGAGCACCCCGTCGTAGCCACTCTTGAACAGCGTGGCGTTGTTGTCCGTCGGCGAGCCGTTCAGGTAGGCCACGATGGGCTCCTCGGCCTTCTTGTCGGTCAGGCACTTGCTCAGGCCCTCGCCCTGAAGCGTGCCGACCTTGGTGTTGTCGAAGCTGACGTAGTAGGCGGCACCGCCGCCGAGCGTCAGCCGGTCATAGTCGATGGTGGCCACGCCCTGGGACTTGGCCTTCTCGATGACCGTCTTGCCGGTGCCGCTGTCCAGATTCACGATCATCAGAACGGTGGCGCCGTTGGTGATCATCTGGTCGGCAATGGTTTGGAACGCCGTCTTGTCGTTCTGGGCGTTCTGGATGTCGTACTGGACGCCGGCGGCCTTGAACGCCTCTTCCAGGTACTTGCGGTCCGCCGTCTCCCACCTTGCCGAGGACTTGCTGTCCGGCAGGATGACGCCGATCTTGCCTGCCTTGGCCGCGGAGGCGGTGGCGGACGAGGTCGACGTGGTGGTCTGACCGCTATCGCCCCCGCAGGCGGTGAGACCGAGGGCGAGCGCTGCTGCCGCGGCGGTCAGGCTGAGGATCCCCTTGCGCATGGTGCAGGGTCCTTTCTTCCGGAGGGGCCCGGATGAATGTTGTTTGCGGCAACGTATTCCGGGACGGACCGGTTTGGAAGGGGGTGGCGGCGGCTAGTTTGTTGTTTCGGGTAACAATCCAGAAACGTCGCCTCAACCTTCCCGACTCCTGCCGTTGCCGTACGGGACCGATCCAGGGCGTTCCCACGCGGGGATCCGGCAGCTCCGCCCCCTCACGCCGGCCGGATCGATCAGGACCGCGAGGCCGGCGATCCGGCCCCGGTCGAGCGGACGGAGAATTGCGCAGCGCGCACTATGTGCGTGACACGCAAGTAGCCAGTAGAGTGCGACGGGGACGCCTGGGACTCTCTCCGGTCACGGGCCCGCCCCAGCCCGCATGTCCACTCGCACGACCACACGGAGCCCTCTGATGCGTGCCTACGGTGTCACCTATGACACCGGCTTCCTGTCTGCCGGAACCACCACCCACGAGCCCTTCGAGCCTGACACGGTGCGCCGCGAGATGCGGATCATCCGCGAGGAGCTCCACTGCGACGCGGTCCGCGTCACCGGAGGAGACCCGGACCGCCTGGAGATCGCGGCACGCCACGCCGCCCGCGCGGGCCTGGAGGTCTGGTACTCGCCGTTCACCAACGACCTCACTCAGGAGGAGCTGATGGCGTTCATCGTCGACAGCGCCGAGCGGGCCGAGCGTCTACGCCGGGAAGGCGCTCGCGTCGTCTTCCTCACCGGCTCCGAGATCAGCCTGTTCACGAGGGGGTTCCTGCCCGGTGACAGTCTGCGGGAGCGGCTCGGCCTGATGGCCGAGCCCGCTCGGCTGCGCGCCACGCTCCCCGAGCTGCACATCCGCGTCAACACCTTCCTGGCCCGGGCCACCGCCGCGGTCCGCGACCGATTCGGCGGCCCGATCAGCTACGCCTCCGTGCCCGTGGAAGGCGTCGACTGGGCTCCGTTCGACATCGTCGCCACCGACGCCGGATACCGCGACGCGACCACCGCGCCCGGCTTCCGCGAGGCGGTCCGCGCGCAGGTCGGGCAGAGCAAGCCGTTCGCGGTGACCGAGTTCGGCTGCACCACCCACCGCGGGGCCGCCGCGCTGGGCGCGCGCGGCGACTCCATCGTCGAATGGGACGAGCGCGCCCGCCCCCGCCTGACCGGGGCCGTCACCCGGGACGAGGAAGAACAGGCCGCCTACCTGCGCGAGTTGCTCGCCGTCTACGACGCCGAGGGCGTGGACGCGGCGTTCGTCTGCACCTTCGCCTCCCGTCACCTGCCGACGTCCGCCGAGCCCGAGCGGGACTTCGACACCGCGAGCTTCGGCGTGGTCAAGGTCCTGGAGCACGGCCGCACGGGGACGACCTATCCGGGCCTGCCGTGGGAGCCCAAGAGCGCCTTCCGCGCCCTGGCCGAATACGGCCGCGCCAGGGCGGCCGTGACCGGGGAGAGGACGACAGCGTGACACCGCCCGCAACGCGGCTCGGCAGGACCGGGCTGCAGGTGAGCCGCCTCGGCTACGGAGCGATGGAGCTACGCGGCCCGCGCGCGTGGGGCGAGCCGATCAGCGACGATCGGGCCCGCGCGGTGCTGAACACGGTCCTCGACTCGGGGGTGAACCTCATCGACACCTCGCCCGACTACGGCGACGCCGAGGAGCACATCGGCCGCTGGATCTCCCACAGGCGCGACGAGTTCATCCTCTCCAGCAAGTGCGGCTGCCCGCCCGCCGTGAACGGTGACCCGCGGACGTTCCCGCCCCACACCTACACGAGGGCGAACGTCCGGGCGTGCGTCGAGCAGAGCCTGCGCCGGATGCGTACCAACCACCTCGACATCCTGATGGTCCACATGAGCCCGAGCGTCGCCGTGCTGCGAGCCGAGGACACCGTCGCCGAGATGCTGGCGCTCCGGGACGAGGGCAAGATCCGCTACACCGGCATGTCGGGCGAGCTGCCTCACCTCCCGGAGCACATCGCGCTCGGCGCGTTCGACGTCTTCCTCCTGCCGTACTCTGCGCTCGACCGCTCCCATGAGAAGCTGATCGGCGCCGCCGCGGCAGCCGGCGCGGGCACGATCGCCCGCGGCTCGGTCGCTCGCCCGCTCACCGCTCCGCCCGAGGCCATACCCGAGCCGATGCGCCGGCCGCTCGCCGACCGCCACGCGCGGCTCGCCGCCGCGCGCCTCGACGACCTCGCGGACGGTGCCTCGCCCATGGAGCTCCTGCTCCGCTTCATCCTCACTCACCGAGACCTGCACTCGGTGATCGTCGGCTCGACCCGGATCGCGCACGTGCAGGCCAATGTCGCGGCCGCCGGCAAGGGCCCGCTCCCGCCGGACGTGTACGACGCGCTGCGCGACCGCCTCAGCGCCTGACAGGCGGCTCGTCTCCGTTCGCGGGGGCATGGCCCTGCCCGTACGCGGGACTCGGCAGGTCCGGCCGCACACCGGATCCGGGAGGTCCGTCCTCGCGCGTCCCGGTGCCCCCGGTGTCAAAGAACGGACACGCGCCGTCCGATTGTGGACACGACCCGTGACAGACCGCCCGCCCATTTGCGATACCTCGATCAGGCCATCCTGCGGTGCGGGCTGGTGAGTTCACTGGGGGTATCCGTGAAGCGGCTCTGCAGCGCCCTGACCACGATCCTGATCGTCACCACCGGGCTGGTCGCCGGTCTGGCACCGCCCGCCGGGGCGTTACCGGCGTCGTTCCAGAGACAGACCGTCTTCAGCGGCCTGAACCACCCTTCCAACCTCGAGTTCTCACCCGACGGCCGGGTCTTCGTGGCCGAGAAGAGCGGGCTGATCAAGGTCTTCGACTCGCTCACCGACACCACCCCGAGCGTGTACGCCGACCTGCGTACCCAGGTGCACAACTTCTGGGACCGCGGCCTGCTCGGCCTGGCGCTGCACCCGGACTTCCCGGCCGACCCCCGCCTGTACGTCCTGTACGCCCACGACGCCGTCCCCGGCGGCACCGCGCCACGCTGGGGCACCCCCGGCGGCACGGACGACCCCTGCCCCACCCCGCCCGGCGCCACCGGTGACGGCTGCCTCGTCACCGGCCGCCTGTCGGTCATCTCCCCCTCCGGCGCGGAGACGCCGCTGATCACCGACTGGTGCCAGCAGCACCCCAGCCACTCCGTCGGCGACCTCCAGTTCGGCCCCGACGGCGCCCTGTACGCCTCCGGCGGCGACGGCGCCAGCTTCAACTTCGCCGACTACGGCCAGGACAACCTGCCCGCCTCGGACGTCACCCCGGACAACCCCTGCGGCGACCCGCCCTCGCCGGTCGGCACCGCGCTCACCCCGCCGGCCGCGGAGGGCGGCGCGCTGCGCTCCCAGGACGTACGCACCGGCGGCGACCCGGCCGGCCTGGCCGGTACGGTCATCCGGGTCGACCCCGGCACCGGGGCGGCCGCCGCCGGCAACCCCAACGGGAGCAGCTCCGACCCCAACGTGGCCAGGATCGTCGCCCACGGCCTGCGCAACCCGTTCCGGATCACCAACCGGCCCGGCACGTCCGAGATCTGGTCCGGCGAGGTGGGCTGGAGCACGTACGAGGAGGTCAACCGGATCGCCTCGCCCACCACCGCGGTGCCCAACTTCGGCTGGCCCTGCTACGAGGGCACGACCCGCCAGGCCGGCTACGACAACCTCGACCTGACCCTCTGCGAGAGCCTGTACACCGCCGGCGCCGCCGCGCACGCCGCCCCCTACTTCGCCTGGCACCACAACTCCAGGCCCGCCACGAACGACCCCTGCCCGACCGGCGGCTCCTCCTCCAGCGGCGTGGCCTTCTACGAGGGCGGCGACTACCCGGCCGCCTACGACGGCGCGCTGTTCTTCTCCGACTACAGCCGCTCGTGCGTCTGGGTGATGACCAGGGGCGCGAACGGCCTGCCCGACCCGGCCACGGTGGCGAACTTCGACTCCGGCATC
The DNA here is from genome assembly GCF_041950495.1 of Nonomuraea sp. MTCD27. Classification (NCBI taxonomy): domain Bacteria; kingdom Bacillati; phylum Actinomycetota; class Actinomycetes; order Streptosporangiales; family Streptosporangiaceae; genus Nonomuraea; species Nonomuraea sp. MTCD27. The sequence continues at coordinate 261,199 of NZ_JBGNUW010000017.1, forward strand.
CCCGCCGTGGAGCTGGAGACCGGCCCGGGCGGCGACCTGTTCGCGGTCGACTACACCGGCGGCCGGATCGTCCGCTACCTCTACGACAACGCCCCGCCCACCGCCGTCATCGACGCCACGCCCGCCTCCGGCGAGGCCCCGCTCACCGTGAGCTTCTCCGCCACCCGCTCCGGCGACGCCGACGGCGACCCCCTCACTTACGCCTGGGACCTGGACGGCGACGGCGAACTCGACGACTCCACCTCCGCCACCCCGTCCTTCACCTACACCCAGCCCGGCTCCCCGGTGGTGCGGCTGCGGGTGATCGACGACCGCGGCGGTCAGGGGGACGCCACCGTGACGATCAACGTGGCCAACACCGCGCCCACCGCCGCCGTCAACGCGCCGACGGCGGCCACCACCTGGGCGGTCGGGCAGTCGATCGCGTTCTCCGGGAGCGGGAGCGACGCCCAGGACGGCGCCGTCCCCGGCGTACGCATGCGCTGGGCGCTCGTGCTGCACCACTGCCCCAGCACCTGCCACGAGCACGAGATCACCACGTTCACCGGCGCGAGCGGCTCCTTCCAGGCGCCCGACCACGACTATCCCGCGCACCTGGAGCTGCGCCTGACCGTCACCGACGCGCACGGGCTGACCGACACCGAGAGCGTGCTGCTGCAGCCCAGGACCGTGAACCTGACCTTCGCCTCGTCGCCGTCCGGCCTGCGGCTCGGCTTCAACAGCGAGCAGGTGGCCACGCCGTTCACCCGCACGGTGATCGTCGGGTCGGGCAACTCGGTGTCGGCGCCCTCGCCGCAGAGCTCCGGGGGTCAGAGCTACGCCTTCGCGTCGTGGTCCGACGGCGGTGCCGCCTCGCACCAGGTGGTCGCGCCCGCGACGGGGACGACGTACACGGCCGCGTACACGCTGGTGCCGCCCCCCAGCGGCCTGGTCGCCGCGTACGGCATGAACGAGGGCTCGGGCGGCACGGTCGCCGACTCCTCCGGCAACGGCAACACCGGCGCCACCAGCGGCACGAGCTGGACGGCGAGCGGCAGGTACGGCCCGGCGCTGTCGTTCAACGGCCTCTACAGCTGGGTCAACGTGCCCGACTCAGCCGGGCTGCGGCTGACCGGGGGCATGACGCTGGAGGCCTGGGTACGCCCGTCGAGCGTCAGCGGCTGGCGCACGGTCGTCATGAAACGGCACTCGGGCGGCCTGGCCTACGCCCTGTCCGCCGGCGCCGCCGACCAGCGCCCGCACGTCCGCGTGCACACCACCGCCGCCACCGACCTGCCCGGCGCGGCCGCGCTCCCGCTCAACACCTGGTCGCATCTCGCGGCGACGTACGACGGGGCGGTGCTGCGGTTGTACGTCAACGGCACGCAGGTCGCCCAGCGGGCGATCACCGGAGCGGTCAGAACGGACGGCGGCTCGCTCAGGATCGGCGGCAACGGCCTGCTCAACCAGGTCTTCAGCGGCCGGATAGACGAGGTGCGCATCTACTCCCGAGCCCTCACGGCAGCCCAGATCCAGACCGACATGAACAGCCCGGTGAGCTGATTCCCCGGTGAGCCGACCCCGGTGCGGGCCGCACACCGCACCGGGCCTCACGCCCCCATCGAGGTGAGGATGTTCTGCACGATCAGCCCCACGGCCGAGGCCGCCGCCACCGCCAGCACCGCGATCCGCACCTTGCCCCCGTCGAGATAGCGCCGCAGCGGCCCCGACACCAGGAACCCGAGCACCATCGGCACGATCAGCACCGCCCCGACCAGCAGCGCCTGGGAGGGCAGCTCGTCCACGAACGCCAGGATGGCCAGCGACTGGGCCGCGCTGAGGAAGAAGAACATCGCCAGCGTGGCCCTGATCTGCGGCCCCTTGGCGTTCTGGTAGACGAGCGCGACCGGCGGCCCGCCGATGCCCGTGGCGGTGCCGGTGATCCCGGACACGAACCCGGCCGTGGTGATCGTGTACCCGTTGCGCGGCACGCTGATCGCCCTGGCCGTCAGCGCCACGGCGACCAGCACCATGACCGCCACGAAGATGCCTCTGGCGTATATGGAAACGTAGACAACGATGACTGCACCGATGGCGCTCCCGGGCAGCCTCCCGAGGACCGCGAACCCGAGCCCGCGCCAGTCCACCTTCCGCCATTCGACAGCCAGCGTGAACAGCGGCAGGGTCATGTTGACGACCTGGATCGCGCCGGGCATGAGGTCAGGGCCCAGCATGGTGAGCACGGGAGCCGCGACCAGCCCGAGCCCGAACCCCACGCCACCCTGAACGATCGCGCCCACGAAGACCGCCAAACCGCCAACAATCAGCACCAATGCCGTACTCGTCATGCAGGAGAGTCAACCACCCTTACTCAGCGTTGCCGATTGGCCTGCGAGAGTGACCGCGGCTAGGTAGTGTTTCCCGCAGACGCCTGCGTAATCTCTGGAGTATGGCCATGAAGCCAAAGGCAACGACGATACGCGTCAGCGTCAAAACCCGTGATCGGATCGCAGCACTGGCGAAGAAGGCAGGTGAACCCATGACCGCGATCATCGACCAGGCCATCAGGGAGATGGAGAGGAAGCAACGCTGGCAGCGCGTCGCGGAGCAGATGGAGCAGACGCAGAGAGAGGATCCGCGAGCCTGGGCCGACTACCTCGCCGAATCCGAGCTGGTCCAGGGCCCGTCGACACGTTCCACCCGCATCGCACCGGAGTGGGAGGGACTCATCACGTTTCCCGAGGAGAGAGATGAGGGTGATCCAGGGGGAGATCTGGTTCGCTGACCTGGGCGAACCGACCGGACGCGAGCAGGGCTACTGGCGCCCCGTCCTCGTTGTCAGCAACGAGGAGTTCAACTCCGGAACTCCGGTCAAGATCATCGTCCCGCTGACCACGACCGACCGGGGGTGGGACAACCACATCCCCGTTCCCACCCAGGACACTGGCTTGGAGAAGCCCAGCTTCGCCATGGTCGAGCACGTCCGCAGCGTGTCTTCCCAGCGCTTCACGAAGCGGATCGGGATCGCTCCCCACGAGGTCGTCCGCGAGGTCGCGGAGTGGATCGCTGACATGACGTAGGAGTGTTCGCCGCCCGGCGAAATAACGGTTCGCCGGGTGGCACCTCTCATCGTGTCACAGTCCCCGCGGCCCTAAGCTGCCGATCGTGCCATCCTTGCCCCTCGCCCTCGCCGCGATCCTCGCGACCACCTGCCTCACCCCCCAGACGGCCCACGCCGCGGCACCGGTCAAGAGCCCTTTTCCCGAGGCGGCCGGGAAGCCGGCCGTCACCTCGTGTCCCGAGACGCCGCTGAGCTCGGGTGGGATTCCGCGTCATCGCGAGTACCTCGAGACAGTCGTGAAATGTCTGGATAAGTCGTGGAGGGCCTATTTCGCCCGCACCGGGGTCCGGTTCAAGGAGCCCGCGGTCCACTTCCACGAGGAGCCCCAGGGCACCGTCTGCGGGATGCGGCTCGCCGACGTCGACGCCTTCTACTGCCACGGCGGCCGGTCGCTGGAGTTCACGCTCACCGGCCGCTGGATCGACAACCGCACCGACCTCTACCCGTTCAAGGTCGCCGCCCACGAGTACGCCCACCACCTGCAGACCCTCACCGGCCTCCGCCGCGCCTACGAGGCCCGCTACCGCGCCGCCGCCCCCAGCCGCCGCACGCAGTTGCAGCGCCGCTTCGAGCTGCAGGCCGACTGCCTGGCCGGGGTGTTCATGGGCAGCGTGCGCTCCTCCCTCGCCCGGACCGAGCGCGACTGGTCGGCCCTGTACGAGGCGATCCGCGCCAACGGCGACGCCGACGGGCGGCGCAGCCACGGCACGGGCGCCGGCCGGGCCTACTGGTTCAGGCGCGGCATGACGACCGGGTCCCCGGCGGCCTGCGACACCTGGTCGGCACCCGCTTCCAGGGTCTCGTGAGAGACGAAGGCCGCCCCGCGGGGGTTTCCCGCGGGGCGGCCCTCTGGGTGTCGGGTGGTTCCCCCGATGCGGGCGCGTGAGGATCGCGCCCAACCCCCGGCTCGACGGCCAAGGGTTCCCCCGCCCCCGCCCGGCTCATGACCGGGCGCGGGCACGGGAAGTCACTTCGCGAGCAGCGAGCGCAGCACGTACTGCATGATGCCACCGTGCCGGTAGTAGTCGGCCTCGCCCGGCGTGTCGATGCGGACGACCGCGTCGAACTCCACGTCGCCGGCCTTGACGTGCACCGTGCTCGGGATGCCGCCCTGGTTGAGCTCCTCGACGCCCGTGATGTCGAACGTCTCCTCGCCCGTCAGGCCCAGCGTCAGCGCCGTGGCGCCCTCGGGGAACTGCAGCGGCAGCACGCCCATGCCGATCAGGTTGGAGCGGTGGATGCGCTCGTAGGACTCCGCGATCACGGCGCGGACGCCCAGCAGCGCCGTGCCCTTGGCCGCCCAGTCGCGCGAGGAGCCGGAGCCGTATTCCTTGCCCGCCAGCACCACCAGCGGCGTGCCGGCCGCGGCGTAGTTGACGGAGGCGTCGTAGATGAACGACACCGGCCCGTCCGGCTGGGTGAAGTCGCGGGTGTAGCCGCCCTCGGTGCCCGGCGCGATCTGGTTGCGCAGGCGGATGTTGGCGAACGTGCCCCTGATCATCACCTCGTGGTTGCCGCGCCGCGAGCCGTAGGAGTTGAAGTCCTTGACCTCGACCCCGTTGGCCCGCAGGTATTGCGCCGCCGGGGTGCCGGTCTTGATGGAGCCGGCCGGCGAGATGTGGTCGGTGGTGACCGAGTCGCCGACCTTGACCAGCACGCGGGCGCCGGAGATGTCGGTCACGGGCTCGGGCTTCGACGGCATGCCGTCGAAGTAGGGGGCCTTGCGCACGTAGGTCGAGGACGGGTCCCACTCGAACGTGTCGCCCGTGGGGATCGGCAGCGTGCGCCAGTGGTCGTCGCCCTTGAACACGTCGGCGTAGTCGCGCTCGAACATGTCGCGGCCGATCGAGGAGTTGACCACCGACGAGATCTCCTCCGGCGACGGCCAGATGTCGCGCAGGTAGACCGGCTTGCCGTCGTTGCCGAGGCCGAGCGGCTCGGTGTCGAGGTCGAGGTCCATGGTCCCGGCCAGCGCGTACGCGACCACGAGCGGCGGCGAGGCCAGGTAGTTCATCTTGACGTCGGGGTTGATGCGGCCCTCGAAGTTGCGGTTGCCGGACAGCACGGCGGTGACCGCGAGGTCGTTGGCCTGGATGGCGTCGGAGATCTCGGGCAGCAGCGGGCCCGAGTTGCCGATGCAGGTGGTGCACCCGTAGCCGACGAGGTTGAAGCCGATCTTGTCGAGGTAGGGCTGCAGGCCCGAGCGCTCGAAGTAGCCGGTGACCACCTGCGAGCCCGGCGCCAGCGAGGTCTTGACCCACGGCTTGCGGGTCAGGCCCTTCTCGACGGCGTTGCGGGCCAGCAGGGCCGCGCCGATCATGACGTACGGGTTGGAGGTGTTGGTGCACGAGGTGATGGCGGCGATGGAGACGATGCCGTGGTCGATCTCGAACGAGGTGCCGTCGGCCAGCGTGACGGGCACCGGCTTGTGCGGCCGGCCGCCGTTGGCGCTGGCGTTGGAGGCGGGCGCGTCGGAGGCCGGGAAGGTCTCCTCGCCCGCCTCGTCCACGTCGTCGGCCACGTAGTTCTGCACGTCGTGGCGCCAGGTGACCTTGGCCGCCGACAGGGCGATGCGGTCCTGCGGACGCTTGGGGCCGGCGATCGACGGGACGACGGTGGCCAGGTCGAGCTCGATGTACTCGGAGAACACCGGCTCGGGCGCGGACGGGTCGAGCCAGAGGCCCTGGGTCTTGGCGTACGCCTCGACGAGGGCGATCTGCTCCTCGGAGCGGCCGGTCAGGCGCAGGTAGTCGACGGTCTGGCCGTCGATCGGGAAGATCGCGCAGGTGGAGCCGAACTCGGGGCTCATGTTGCCGATCGTGGCCCGGTCGGCCAGCGGCACGGAGGAGACGCCCTCGCCGTAGAACTCCACGAACTTGCCGACCACGCCGTGCTTGCGCAGGATCTCGGTGATCGTCAGGACCAGGTCGGTGGCGGTGGCCCCGGCGGGCAGCTTGCCGTTGAGCTTGAAGCCGACCACCCGCGGGATGAGCATGGAGATCGGCTGGCCGAGCATCGCGGCCTCGGCCTCGATGCCGCCGACGCCCCAGCCCAGGACGCCGATGCCGTTCTCCATGGTGGTGTGGGAGTCGGTGCCGACGCAGGTGTCGGGGTAGGCCTTGCCGTCGCGGATCATCACCACGCGGGCCAGGTGCTCGATGTTGACCTGGTGGACGATGCCGGTGCCGGGCGGGACGACCTTGAACTCGTCGAAGGCCGTCTGGCCCCAGCGCAGGAACTGGTAGCGCTCGCGGTTGCGCTCGTATTCGCGCTCGACGTTGCGCCGGAAGGCGTCGGGGTGGCCGAAGTAGTCGACGATGACCGAGTGGTCGATGACCATCTCGGCCGGCGCGAGCGGGTTGATCCGGGAGGCGTCGCCGCCGAGGTCGCGTACGGCCTCGCGCATGGTGGCCAGGTCGACCACGCACGGCACGCCGGTGAAGTCCTGCATGATGACGCGGGCGGGCGTGAACTGGATCTCCACGCTCGGCGCCGCGTTCGGGTCCCAGCCGCCCAGCGCACGGATGTGGTCGGCGGTGATGTTGGCGCCGTCCTCGGTGCGAAGGAGGTTTTCCAGCAGGATCTTCAGGCTGTACGGGAGGCGTGCGGCGCCCTCGACGGCATCCAGCCGGAAGATCTCGTATGACGCGTCGCCGACGCGTAGCGTGTCACGGCTGCCGAAGCTGTTCGCGGACACGGTGATTCGCCTCCTCCATAGACAGGTGTTCAGACAGAATCCTGCCGCACTGCGGGAACGCACAGCACGTTAGGTGACCCTAACTCGCAGGCCGCGGCGGATGTCTCGACGTCAAGATATCCCTAGGATATCTCGACATCAAGTTAAACCGGAGCCAGCCGCCAGAACAGCAGGCCGACGATCGCCACGGAGAGGATCGGGGCCAGGATCTTCTGCTCGAACTTCCGGCCCGTCTTGATGCCGATCTTCCACGGCAGCACGAACTTGGCCCCCAGCGGCCACAACACGGGGCATCCCCGCTCGGTCATGCAGTCGCCGACCACGTGCATGAGGCAGCCGATCCCCACCGCCAGCCCCAGCCAGGCGTAGCCCACGCCGAGGGAGAGGAAGACGGCGTACAGGCCGGCGGTCAGCCCGATGTTGACCATGGCGGAACCCATCTTGTTCCCCGGGATCCCGACGCCGATGGCCCGCAGGGCGAGCCCGATGAGCAGCACGACCATGATGTCGCGCCCGATCGGATAGGCGCTGGCCAGCCAGTGCGCCCCGAACCCGAGCGCCACCGCGAACACCAGTGAATGCGTCGCCCCGCGGTGCCCGCCGCTGATCCAGGCGACGGCCTTGCTGAGCGCCCAGGTGACGGGCCCGAACGTCTGCGCGATCGTGGCGCTCGGATGGTCGAGGTCGGGCAGCATCGCGGCCCCCGCGCAGATGACGGCCCCGGCGACCAACTCGGCGGGACTGAGCGCGGTGGCCATGATCCCGGTGTCGACGAACCGGGAGGACTCGTTCATCAACGGCAGTGCGGCCAGGGGCGGAGCCAGCCCCAGCCAGGCGATGGCCCCTGTCATCGCGTGCGTGTGCCCCATCATGATCGGGACTGTACGGCAAAGAAGCCCTTTACGCGGCGAGCCATGCCGGGCGGAGACGTCACGCCGGGCGAGGTGCCCGCGAACTGCCCGCAAACGCAGACGAGGTCGTCTCCGCGGCGACAGCACCCCCCAGCCCTGCCGACGCGGAACGACCTCGTCTGCTGTGAATAACGACGCCCTCCCCAATCCTGTTCCCGGATTCCGCAACTTTTTCGTGATCTGGCTCACTCTCGCACCGGTCTTGCTAACGACACACTATCGATATATCTTTGACGCATCGAGAACAGATCACGATATAGGAGTAGAAGATGACTCACCACATGGCAGCGAGCGGGCCCTGGCCCGGCGCACACGACTACCGGCGCGCGGCCCGCGAGGCGTTCCACGCCATGGCCGACGCGTTCGAGCACCTGGGAGGCCACCGAGGTCGCGGTGGCGGGCCCGGCGGGGGCGGCGGCGGCCCGGACGAGCGGCGGATGCGCGGCAGGAGGGGCGGGCCCGGCCCGTTCCCGTTCGACTTCGGGCGCGGCGGCCCGTTCGGCGGCCCGGGCGGGCCGTGGGGCGGCGGCCACCGCGGCTGGGGCGGCCGTCCCCGCAAGGCCAAGCGGGGCGACGTACGCGCCGCGATCCTGGCCCTCCTCGCCGAGGAGCCGCGCAACGGCTACCAGGTCATCCAGGAGATCGCCGAGCGCAGCGAGGGCGGCTGGAAGCCCAGCCCGGGCGCCGTCTACCCGGCGCTGCAGCAGCTCACCGACGAGGGCCTCGTGGTCGCGGAGGAGAACGAGGGGCGCAAGACCTTCCGTCTCACCGAGGAAGGCCGCAACTACATCGAGGCCCACGCGGACGAGGTCCGCGCCCCGTGGGACGAGATGCGCCCGGACATCGATGACAACACCGCCGATCTCTGGCATATCGCCCGACAGTCGGCATTCGCCATGATGCAGGTTCTTCAGACCGGAAACGACGCACAAATCCGCGAAGCGCGTAAGACTCTGGTGGAGACCCGGCGCAAGCTCTACCAGATCCTGGCCGACGGCGACCCGGGCGAGGAGTGACGAGTTCGGGGAGAGCGAGGACCGGCATGGACCGTAACGACCTCCGCATCGGCGACGCCGAGCGGGAGCAGACGATGGCCGACCTGCGCGAGCACTTCGCGCAGGGCCGCCTGACCCACGAGGAGCTCGACGAGCGACTCGACCGGACGCTGGCCGCCAAGACGGCCGGCGACCTCGCCCAGGTCACCGTCGACCTGCCCGGGCAGCAACCCGCCTACCGCGAGCCCGCCTCCCCTTACGAGGTGGGCGACTGGCGGGCGGCGATGCACGCCCAGCGGCACCAGATCCAGGCCATGCGGCACTCCCAGCGGGAGATGCACCGCGCGGCCTGGGCGGGCCGGCGGGGGCAGATGGGGCACCGGCACCGGGGGCCGCACCCGTTCCTGCCGGTGCTGTTCGTGTTCATGATCCTCGCCCTGATCTTCGGCTTCGGCATCTTCAAGGTGCTGTTCGTGGTGTGGGTGGGGGCCATGATCTTCAGCCTGGTGCACCGGCGCTTCCACTACCGCGGCTGACGGCCCGGCCAGATCGTTTTGGGCCTTGACCCGGTCAAGGGCTCAATTGATGATCTGGGCGGGTCTTCAGAGCGAAGGGGAACGGCGCATGACCGAGCAGGGCACTCCGGTCCGTCTCACGAACCCGTTCGCCGCCGTCGCGGGCGCTGACGGCGTCGTCCTGGACGTGCCGGAGTACCAGGCCGGTTTCGAGCGCGACCACGCCGGCTGCGCGGAGCCGATGTGGAAGCTGGAGCGGGCGCAGAGCTTCTACGAGCCCGACGTGGCCAGCTGGCGGGCCATGATGGACGGCGACTGGGCGGGCTCGCTGGCCCTGACCCGGCGCATGTCGGCGCCCCTGGCCGACTACTTCCGCCGCCGCCACCCGGTCAGGCGGGTACGGGTGGTCGAGTTCCCGATCACCGCGTACCTGCAGTGGGAGATGCACATCCTGGCGCTGCGCGCGGCGGCGGGCTCACCCTGCCGGGTGGTGCCCGCCGCGCGCGTGGCGGCCTTCGAGCCCGTGCCGGAGCTGGTGATCTTCTCGCCCTCCCTGATGTACGAGGTCCTGTACGACCGGTACGGCGGGGGCCGGGGCGGCAAGCGGATCACCGACCCCGGCGTCGTCGGCCCGTGCCTGGGCGCGGTCCGCGAGCTGTTCGACGAGGGCGAGCCCGTGCACGACTTCCACGAGCGGGAGATCGTCCCGCTGCCCCCGCCGGTGATCACCGACGAGATGCGGGCCGCGCTGCCCGCCTACGCGCACCGCACCGAGGAGTTCAGGATCTGACCACCTCGTTCACGCAGCGCAGCACGGGGAAGGCGGTCAGGGCCCGGGTGTCCAGCTCGCGCCCGGTCGTCACCTCGAAGACCGCGCTCTCGCCCGGCAGCAGCGTGACGAGCTGCTCGTCCACGCTCGCGCCAGGGTCGAGCCGGTCGGGGAAGAGCGCCAGCTCGCGCAGCACGGTCGCGGCGGTGACCGTCACCCGGTAGCCGCCGGGGGTCCGCTCCGCGTGCGCGTCGTAGGCGGCCTCGGGGTAGGCCACGGCGGTGTCCTCGGCGTAGCCGCTGACCACGCGCTCGCCGCCCAGCCGGGCCACGAGCAGCTCGCGCGCCGGATCGTCGGGCCCGGCCACGGACGGCGGCAGCGCCACCCTGAGCACCGACCTGGGCGCGGCGTGCACCGCGACGACCTCCTTGGCCAGCGGCCGGCCGTCGAGGCCCTGCCGCACCAGGTGCAGCTCGCCCGACCAGGGCTCGGCGGCATCGTTGACCAGCACCGCCGCGCCGTCCTGCACGGTGAGCAGCCGGTCGGCGTAGACGCGGCGCAGCGCGTACCACAGCGGTTTGCGCCGCCCGTCGCCGTCGATCGCCGACCACGAGGTGACCGGCCAGCAGTCGTTGAGCTGCCAGACGATCGTGCCCATGCAGTACGGCATCAGCGAGCGGAACCGCTCGATCCCGAACGCCATCGCGCGGGCCTGGTTGAGCTGGGTCAGGTAGTGCCAGTCGTCGAACGTCCCCGGCTGCGGCAGGTGGTCGCCCAGGCCGCGCAGCAGCTTGGCCTGCCCGTCCACCGCCTTCTGGTGGGAGGAGTCCGGCGTGAGCGGCTCGTCGGAGGAGCCCCGGCGCAGCGTGGCGTACGCGGGCGGCCCCTGGAAGCCGAACTCGGCCACGAACCTCGGCCGGTAGGCGGCGTAGTGGCGGTAGTCCTCGCGGTTCCAGACGTCCCAGATGTGGATCGTGCCACTGGCGGGGTCGTTCGGGGGCAGGAGGGGCTCGCCGGAGTAGGGGCTGCCCGGCCAGTAGGGACGCGTGGGGTCCAGCTCGGCCACGATCGACGGGAGTAGATCGTGGTAGAAGCCCGCGCCCCAGCTGCGCCCTCCGAGCCGATCCTGCCAGCCCCAGTCGGCGTGGCCCTCCAGGTTCTCGTTGTTGCCGCACCACAGGACCAGGCTCGGGTGCGGGGCCAGCCTGGCGACGTTCTGCCTGGCCTCGGCCTCGACCTCGGAGCGGAACGGCTCCTCCTCCGGGTAGGCGGCGCAGGCGAACGGGAAGTCCTGCCACACCAGCAGGCCGAGCTCGTCGGCCAGGTCGTAGAAGTCCTCGCTCTCGTACCGGCCGCCGCCCCAGACCCGCAGCAGGTTCACCCCGGCGGCGGTGGCCTGCCCGAACCGCTCGGCCAGCCGCTCCCGGGTGATCCGCGAGGGGAAGCAGTCGTCGGGGATCCAGTTGACGCCCCTGACGAACACCGGCACGCCGTTGACCTTGAGCTTGAACGCCTCCCGGTCCAGCTCGACGTCCCTGAACCCGATCCGGCCGCGCCACTCCTGCGCGCCGAGCCGCACGGTCAGGTCGTAGAGCGGCTGGTCGCCGTAGCCACGCGGCCACCACAGGCCGGCGCCGGGCACCTGGAGCGCGAGCACGGCGGCCCGGCCCTCGACGCGCTGTTCCGCGGTGACGCCCGCGACCTCGGCGGTCAGGTCGAGCGGCTCCTCCGTCGTCCGCTCCACGCGGACGCTCACCTCCACCGTGCCGTCGGCGCGCGCGATCGGGCGCACCTCCGCCAGGCGGGCGCGGCTCCAGCTGTCCAGCCCGATCGGCCGCCAGATGCCGGCCGTCACCACGTTCGGGCCCCAGTCCCAGCCGAAGTTGCAGGCCATCTTGCGGATGAAGGGGTAGGGCTCGTCGTAGGCGCCGGGCCGCTCCCCCAGCGCCGCCCGCCGCTCCTCGGCGTAGGCGTAGGCCGAGCCGAAGCGCACCACGAGCTCGTTGTCGCCCTCGCGCAGCAGGTGACGGACGGGGAAGCGGTAGGAGCGGTGCTGGTTGGCGGTGTCGCCGAGCCGGGTTCCGTTGAGGGTGAGGGTGGCGACCGTGTCCAGCCCCTCGCACACCAGGTCGGTGCGCTCGTGCTCGTCGGGCGACCAGGTGAAGGTGGTGCGGTAGGTCCAGTCCGTACGGCCGATCCAGGACAGGCGGTGCTCGTTGCCGTCCAGGTAGGGGTCGTCGATGAGCCCGGCGGCGAGCAGGTCGGTGTGCACGCAGCCGGGCACCGTCGCCGGGACGCCGTCGAGCTCGTGGGAGGACCCGTCGGAGGACAGGCTCCAGCCGGCGTGCAACGGGTGGTACGTCAAGAAGATCTCCTCAGCAGGTCGCGAGCCGGGCGCAGGCCACGAAATGGCCGGGGTCGGCCTCCACCAGGCCGCCGGACGCCCCTCGCTCGTGGTACAGGCAGGTCTCCACCGGCAGGGCATCGTCCCACGCCTCGTGCAGGCGCGGCACGGCCGACAGCAGCTCGCGCGTGTACGGGTGCAGCGGATCCCCGAAGACCCGATCGGTCAGCCCCATCTCCACCACGCTCCCCTTGCGCAGCACCACCGTGCGCTCGGCGAGGTAGTTGCCCAGGGACAGGTCGTGCGTGATGTAGAGGACGCTCAGCCCCCTGGCCTTCAGCTCGGCCAGCAGGTTGAGCACGTCGATGCGGGTGGAGGCGTCGAGCATGCTGGTGATCTCGTCGGCCACCAGCAGCTTGAGGTCCAGCAGCAGCGCGCGGGCGATGAGCAGCCGCTGGAGCTGCCCGCCGCTGAGCTGGTGGGGGTACTTGCCGAGCACCTGGTCGGGGCTGAGCCGCACGTCGCGCAGGGAGGTGGCGACCCGGTCGGCCCATTGGGCCTCGGGCACGGCCGGATAGTACGCCTCCTTGATCATGGTGAACACCCGGTCGGCCTTGAACACCGGGTTGAAGGAGCTGAACGGGTCCTGGAAGATGCCCTGGACGTGCCGGTAGTACGCCTTGCCCGCCCGTACCGGCAGGCCGTCGAAGGTGATCGAGCCGCTGGTGACCGGGTTCAGGCCGAGGATCATCCGGCCGATCGTGCTCTTGCCGCTGCCGCTCTCGCCGATCAGGGAGACGACCTCGCCGGGGACGACCTCGAAGCTCACCCCCCGCACGGCCGCGACGCTCTTGCCGCCGAAGGCGCCGACCCTGAATTCCTTGGTGACGTCGTCGAGTCTCAGCATCAGGCCTTCCAGCAGGCTACGTGGTGGCCGGGGGCGAGCTCGGCCACGGGCGGGTCCTCGGCGCACTCCTCGCCCGCGATCGGGCAGCGGTCGCGGAAGCGGCAGCCGGTGGGCGGGTTCAGCAGCGACGGCGGGCTGCCGGCGATGCCTTCGAGCCTGCGGTCGGCGTAGCGGACGCCGACCGCGGGCAGGGAGTCGAGCAGCAGCCGGGTGTACGGGTGCCGCGGCGCCTTGACGATCACGTCCGCGGGGGCCTTCTCGGCCAGCCGGCCGGCGTACATGACCATGATCGTGTCGGCGATGTGGTGGGTGAGGGCGAGGTCGTGCGTCACGAAGATCATGCTCTTGACGTAGCCGCTGTCGCGGAAGCCGAGCAGGGCGCGGGCGACGGCCTTCTGGGTGGAGACGTCGAGCGCGGAGGTGACCTCGTCGGCGATCAGCAGGGACGGGTTGAGCAGGGTGGAGATGACCATCACCATGCGCTGCTTCATGCCGCCCGACAGCTCGATCGGGTAGCGGTCGAGCACCTCGCGGGGCAGGCCGACCTGGTCCATCCGGCGTCCGAGCTCGGCGGCGTCGAGGGTCGCGCCCCTCGATCCGAGGAGCTCGGTGACCATTCTGCGGATCTTGCGAGTGGGGTTGAGCGCGCTCATGGCGTACTGGGGGATGAGGGAGACCTCGCGGAAGCGGAAGTCGTTCATCCTGCGGTCGTCGTCGATGGGCAGCTCGTGGCCGTCGAGCACGACCGTGCCGCCCACGCGGCGCATGCGGCTGTCCATGCGGATCAGGGCCTTGCCCAGGGTGCTCTTGCCGCAGCCCGACTCGCCGACCAGGCCGAGGATCTCGCCGTCGCGCATCTCGAAGGACATGCCGTCGAGCGCGCGCACGTCGCCCTTGAGCGTCCTGTAGTGCACCCGCAGCTCGCTGACCTGCAGACTCATGTCTCCCTCAGTTTCGGGTTGAAGACCTCGTCGAGCCCGACGTTGGCCACGTACAGGGCGCCCACGATGGCGGTGATGGCCGCCCCCGGCGGCACGAACCACCACCACATGCCGAGCTGGAGGGCGCTCCACTGGCTGGCGTTCTGCAACATCAGGCCGAGCGAGACCCCGTCGGTGGGACCGAGGCCGATGAAGTCCAGCGAGGAGGCGATGAGCACCGAGCCGCCGAACAGCAGGATGAACGTCATGAACAGGTAGGAGCTCATGTTCGGCGCGACCTCGCGGGCGATGATCTTGCCGGTGCCGGCGCCGCTCATCCTGGCCAGGTCCACGAACTCGCGCGTGCGCAGCGAGAACGTCTGCGCCCGGATCGCCCGCGCCGCCCACGGCCACTGCGTCAGCCCGATGAACAGGCCCTGCACCGCCACGCTGCGGATGCCCAGGTACGCGTTGATGATCAGCAGCACGGCCAGGGTGGGGATGACCAGGATGACGTTGGTCAGCATGTTGAGGATCTCGTCCACCACGCCGCCCCGGTAGCCGGCCACGAAGCCGACGACCATGCCGATGACGGCCGCGATGCCGCCGCCGATCACCCCCACCACGAACGTGCTGCGCAGGCCGTGCACGAACTGGAGGAAGACGTCCTGGCCGAACGTGGTGGTGCCGAACCAGTTCTCGGCCGAGGGCGGGCTCATGGGGCGGGGGCCGTACTCGTTGGGGGTGCCGCCGGTCAGCAGGGGCCCGACCAGGCCGAGGACCAGCAGCACGAGCACGATGCCGAACCCGGTCACCAGCTTGCCGTTGCGCACCGCGAAGTAGAGCGCCTCACGGCGCACCCCGGCCCGCTCGCGCGGCTCGACTTCCTGAAGCGCGGTCATGAGGCCTCCTTCGTCGGCCTCATGACCAAGGTGCTGTGTCTATTGATGACCTCGACAAGCTCGGTCATGTCTGCGCACCCGCCATTCCCGCCCTGGTCCGCGGATCGACCACGACGTAGACGATGTCGATGATGAAGTTGGCGATCAGCACGCCGAGCACGATGAACAGGAACGTGCCCTGGAGGAGGAAGAAGTCCTTGTTCTGGATGGCCTTGAGGATCAGGCTGCCCAGGCCCGGATAGGCGAAGACGATCTCGGTGACCAGCGCCCCGGCCACCAGGACGCCCAGTTGCAGGGCCAGGCCGGTGATCTGGGGCAGGACGGCGTTGCGGAAGGCGTACCTGCGGATGAGCCTGCTGGGCGCGCCGAGCGCGGCCAGGTAGTTGGAGTAGTCGGACTCCAGCTCATAGATGATCATGTTCCGCATGCCGATGGCCCAGCCGCCCAGCGCCACCAGGAAGAGCGACAGGAACGGCAGCGTCCAGTGGTGCAGCAGGTCGAGCAGGAACGTCCACGACCAGTTGGGCCGCATCGAGAAGCTGTAGCCGCCGGCCACCGGGAACCATCCGAGGATCACGCCGAACCCCCAGGCCAGGAGCACGGCCAGCCACATGTACGGCATCGCCGTCAGCACGTAGCCCACCGGGAGCACGGTGTTGTCGAGCAGCTTGCGGCGCGCGGCGTACGCGCCGAACTGGTTGCCCACCACCCAGCTCAGCAGCACCGACGGGACGATCAGCGCCAGCGTGTACGGCACCGCCCGCGTGATCACGTCGCTCACCGGGGTCGGGAACAGCCAGATGCTGATCCCGAAGTCCCCCCGGAACAGCGCGCCCCAGAAGTTGACGTACTGCTGCCACAGCGGCTGGTCGAGGCCGAACAGGTTGTTGTAGTAGGCCCGCATGGCCTCGACGGCCTGGGCGTTGGTGACGTTGGCCCGCGCGATCATGCTGGCCACCGGGTCGCCCGGCATGAAGCGCGGGATCATCCAGTTGACCGTGACGGCGACAAAGAAGGTCAATCCGTAGATAAGCAGTTTTCTGCCGAAATATCGACGCACGTGATTCTCTCCGGGAAGGACCCTCCGCCCCCGCGGCGTTCCGGGGGCGGAGGGACAGGGGTTCGTCCGGCCGGATCGTTACGAGCCCGAGGGCTGCAACTGGGTGAGCGTCTCGAAGCCGCCCAGTTCGAGCCAGTTGCGCCACATCACGGCGCCGGTCTTGGGCGCGCTGCCGGCCGCGGCCGGCCAGTTCTTCCACACCTGCGTGCTCGACTGCGCCCACAGGCCGTTGTACCAGAGCGGGATGATCGGCATGTCGTCCAGATGGATCTGCTGGAGCTGGGAGATGACCTTCTGCATGCCGGCGGTGTCGTCGGTCTTGACCTGGTCGAGCTGCTGGACGAGGTCCCAGGCCTTGTCGTTCTCGTAGCGGGCGAAGTTGACGGTGTTCTGCTGCTTCTGGACGGGCAGCTGGAACATGTACTCGTAGTAGGTGTAGGGGGAGTTCGACAACTGCCGCTCGTTGTTGATGAGCAGGTCGAAGTCGCCCTTGGCGCGCCTCTCGACCAGCGCGTTGAAGTCGGGGAAGTCGGGCGTGATCTGGATGCCCGCGGTCTTGGCGCTGGCGGCGATCGACCTGGCCGACTCCATCCAGTCGGTCCAGCCCGAGGGCACGATGAGGGAGAGGCTGATCTTCGAGCCGTCCTTGTTCTCCACGTACCCGTCGCCGTCGCCGTCCTTGTACCCGGCGTCGGCCAGCAGCTTCTTGGCCTTGGCCGCGTCGAACGTGAAGCCCGAGGCCGAGACCACGCTCTGGTCCACGAACTTGTCCCACTGCGGCAGCAGGCCGGTCGGACTGGCGGCCTTGACGAGGTTGCCGTACACGCCTTCGACGATCTTCTTGACGTCGACGGAGGCGGCCAGCGCCTTGCGGAAGGCCGGGTCGTCCATCGGCTTCTTCGTGGTGTTGGGCACCAGCCAGGCGGTGTTGGCCGACAGCATGTACGGAGGCTCGTTGTAGTAGGTCGTCAGGCCGAAGTTGCCCTTGACCAGGTTGGCGACGCCGGGCAGGAAGTTGTTGCTGAGGTCCAGCCCCTTCTGCAGCAGCAGGCCCATCGCGACCTCGTTGCTCGGGGTGGCGATGTCGACGATGTAGCGCGGCTTGGGCTCCATGTTCAGGGCCGTCTTGCCCCACCAGTCGTCACGGCGCTGCAGGACCACGCGGTCCTGGTCCTTGCTCATGAACTTGTACGCGCCCGTGCCCACCGGGTTCTCGTTGATCCCGTCGAGCACCTCCTTCTCGGAGCGGCCCTTCCAGACGTGCTCGGGGACGATCGAGCGGCTGTACAGGTTGAAGTCCCACTGCTGGTAGTTGGCCTTGGAGAAGGTGAACTTCACGGTCTGGTCGTCGACGGCCTCGACCGACTTCAGCCACTCCCACAGGTGGTGGTACGGGATGGTCTCCATCTTGCCGAGCTCGAAGGAGAAGACGACGTCCTTGGCGGTGAAGGGCTGGCCGTCCGACCACTTGATCCCCGGGCGGAGCTTGAGCTCGAAGGTGGTGTCGTCGGCCCACGCGCCGCTCTCGGCCAGCCACGGCTTGAGCTTGGCCGCGGTGGTGTCGTAGTGGAAGAGCGTCTCGTACACCAGGCCCTTGGTGCCGACGGCCGAGTCCCATTCCCTGATCGGGTTGTAGTTGGCCGGCGGGCCCCACTGGGTGCCGGTGGTGTAGATCGTCTCGTTGCGCGGCAGCTGGTCGGGGTTGGCGCTGGCCACCGCGCCCTGGCTCTGCGGCTGTGAGGCCGGCGGGGTCGGCGTGGACCCGCCGCCGGTGCAGGCCGAGGCGAGCAGGCCCGCCGCCACGAGCGGGATCAGGATCCGAGCCCGGTTACGCATCGCTTCTCTCCTTCCTCCGCGCCCCGCGGCGCGAAGGTACGCACGTATGTCAGACACCCCGATGGACCGGCTCCGGCCGACACCTCCTGGGAGCGCTCCCAGACCTGACACAAAGACAGGCTCCCGCCCGGTGACCGTTCACTACGTCAATCTGCTGAACCGGATAAGTACCGCGAACGTAAATTCCGCGTGTCCACCCCGTCAAGAGCCGTGACGCTTTCGAGACGTGGCCCGCAAACGCTCTCATGCCTCCTGGGCTAACCGGTTCAACGATGCGAGCCCGTACCGGCGGTCAGCCGTCCTCCGCCCATGTCAGCTGCTGAAACCCGCGGTGCTCCCCGGCGGGCACGGGTGGCCCGCCGGGGAGCACCCGGGCGGTCGATCTACTCGCAGTCGGTCAGGATCTCGGCGTCGCACTTGTCGACGCCGTCACCGCCGTTGGCGCTGTCCGTGCCGGCGCCGCCGAGCAGGACGTCGTTCCCGGCCAGCCCGGCGAGCCGGTCGTCGCCGTCGTCGCCGGAGGCCATGTCCGTGTCCAGCCCGCCGATGAACATGTCCGCGCCCGGCCCGAGGACGACCCTCGACCGCAGCGTGGTCCGGTTGCGCAGCGTGTCGTCGCCGGCCGCCGTGTTCGCCGAGATGGTGGTGATGCCCGCAGCCGGGCAGACCGCCTCGTTCTTGGCCACCGCCACGCACGGCGCGGCCGGGATGACCAGGTCGCCGTTGTTCCGGACGACCAGCCGGCCGCCCACCTGCGAGACCAGGAGGTCGTCGGACACGCCTCCCGAGGTGATCTGCAGCACCGCGCCCGACACGCCCACGTTGGTGGTGGCGTGGGCGGGCCCGGCGACGGCGATCAGCGAGGCCGCCAGCGCCGCCCCTGCCGTCAGCGCGCGCACCCCGTGCCTGCGCAGGACAGTGGCCCTGGAGCGCCTCTCGGTCCCCCGTGTCGTACTCATGAGTCCCCCTCTGTCGGATGACAGGCCGCCGGGATCGGCGGCCGAGGACGAGTACAGCGCGGGAACCGCCCGGTGCTCAGTGCCGGAGCGGACAGCGCTTGTGTGCCGTTCTACGTGTCTTTCCCGGGCCTCTTCCGAGGGTCAGAGCCAGCCCATGCGCTGAGCCGTGCGGATGGCCTCCAGGCGGTTCTGGGCGTTGAGCTTGGTCATGGCGCTCGACAGGTAGTTGCGTACCGTGCCCTCGGTCAGGTGCAGCTCGGCGGCAATCCTGGAGATCGTGGCACCGTCGCCGGCCAGACGCAGCGCGTCGCGCTCGCGCTCGGTCAGCGGGCTGTCGCCGGCGGCCATCGCGGCCGCCGCCAGCTCGGCGTCCAGGTAGCGGCCGCCGCCCTGGACCTTGCGGATGGCCATCGCCAGCTCCTCCGCCGAGGCGTCCTTGCCGAGGAAGCCGCTCACGCCCGCCGCCATGGCCCGGCGCAGGTAGCCGGGGCGGCCCAGGCTCGTCAGGATGACGATCTTGCACTGGGAGCTGATCTGCTCGGCCGCGCTCAGGCCGTCCATGCCCGGCATCTCGATGTCGAGCACGGCCACGTCGGGCCGGTGCTCGGCGACGGCGGCCATGACCTCGTCGCCGCGCCCCACCTGGGCGACGACCTCGATGCCGTCCTCCAGGTCGAGCAGGGCCGCGATGGCGCCGCGGATCAGGTGCTCGTCGTCGGCCAGCAGCACGCGCGTGGTCATGCCGGCACCGCCGCCCGCAGCAGGTAGCGGCCCTCGTGGGTCGGCTCCGCCTCCAGGGTCCCGCCCGCCGCGCGCACCCGCTGCGCCAGCCCGGCCAGCCCGTTGGGGGCGTGCTCGCCCACTGGCCCGCTCACCCCGTCGTTGGACATCTCCAGCACCCCATCCTCGATCGTGATCGTGCAGCGTTCGGCCCTGCTGTGCTTGAGCACGTTCGTCGCGCCCTCGCGTACGACGGTGGCCAGCAGCGTGCGCGTCTCGGGCGTCAGCGAGCCGGTCTCCGCGCGCACGGTGCAGCGCACGTCGGCCGCCTCCAGCACCGCCCGCACGCTGGCCAGGACCTCGTCCAGGTCCACGGCCCGGTAGTTCTGCACGACGGTGCGCACCTCGCGCAGCGACCGCCGGGCCAGGTCGCGCACCTCGAACATCTCGGCCGCGGCCGCCTCCCGGTCGGCGGGCAGGGTGTGCTCGGCGTGCTCCGTCCTGACCGCCACGTCGCTGAGGCTCCGCCCGAGCAGGTCGTTGAGATCTCGGGCGAAGCGCAGCCGCTCCTCGGAGACCGCCAGCCTGGCCTGCGCCTCCTCGCCCTCGTGCGCCTCCAGGGTCAGGCGCCAGATCGCCAGGTTGGCCCGCACCGCGCCCACGGAGAAGACGGTGAACAGCAGCTGGACCGCCGCCAGCAGGGTGATGTCCCACCCGCCGTCCCACCACATGTACAGGTTGGCCAGCACGATCGAGGCGGCGGACAGGACGACGGCCGCGCGCAGGCGGACGAAGGGCGCCAGCAGCGCCATCCAGGTGGGTATCGCCCAGACCTGCGAGAACACGGTCAGCAGCACCAGGACGATCGCCCCGGTGACCGCCAGGATGGCGGTGGGCCGCGGGCCACCTCTGACGGCGATCCGGAACGGTCGCGTGCTGAGCACGTTGAAGGCCAGCAGCAGGGCGCACCCGGCCAGCACCTTGAGCACCGGGAGGCCCGCCTGCCAGCTCAGGTAGAAGCCGAGATATCCGAGGAGGGGGAACACCAGGATGATGTCCGTGCAGTAGACGATCAGCCAGCGGACCTTGGTCAGCTTGGACGCGTTCCGCATCCGGTCGAACGCCTTCACGCCGGGACCGCCGCGCGCAGGAGGAACTCCCCGTCCGGGGTGGGCCCGGCGGTGACCGAGCCGCCCGCCGTGACCAGCCGTTCGGACAGGCCGCGCAGGCCGTTGCCGGGCGCCGCCGAATGCGCCGTCACGCCGTCGTTCCGGATCTCGAGCACGCCTCCGTCGATCCTGATCGCGCACCGCGTGGCCGTGCTGTGCTTGAGGACGTTCGTACCCCCCTCGCGCACCGCCCAGGCCAGCAACGCCCTGGCGGGTGGCGGCAGATCGTCGACGCTGGCCTCGATCGCGCAGTCCGCGCCCGCCGCCTCGAGCGCGGCGCGCAGCCCCACGAGCTCCGCGTCCAGGTCGAGCTCCTGGTAGCCGTGCACCGCCTGCTGCACCTCGAACAACGACTCCCCGGCCAGTCTGCGCACCATGGCCATCTCTTCGGCCGCGCGGTCCACGTCCTTGGTCGCGAGCTTGGCGGCCAGCTCGCTCTTCAGCGTGATGACCGACAGGCTGCGCCCGAGCAGGTCGTGCAGGTCGCGGGCGAAGCGCAGCCGCTCTTCCGCCACGGCCAGCCGGGCCCTGGCCTCGCGGCTCTTGTGGGCGTCCCTGATCACCCACCAGAGCCAGCGCCACAACAGCATGGCCAGGATCATCATGACGGCGTTGAACGCCTCGGCGGCCAGGACGCCCGGCCATGACCGCCCGGTGATGAGGACGACGTAGACGGTGATCGCGGAGACCACCGTCGCGGACAGCCATACCGTCGTCCACGGCCTCAGGTGGAGCGCGGCCAGCGCCAGCCACAACATCGACGTGTCCACCCATACGGCAGTCTCGTCGCCGAACTGCAGCATCAGCGCCACGGAGAGCAGCCCCGCGATCAGCAGTCTCGGCGACGGCTTGGGGCGGTGTTCGAAGGCCGCCCTCAGGATGAGAGGGAAGAGCCCGAGGAAGCCGGCCAGCAGGACGAGGACGAGCACCATCTGCGGGATGGAGAGCCGGCCCTCCACCACCGCCGCGAGCATGAGCACCACGTACATCAGGGCCATGAGCGCGACGGAGCCGTCCATCCAGTACAGCAGGATCTTCCTCGCGGTCTCCGGACGCGTCGCCATCACGCCCTCCC
Source organism: Nonomuraea sp. MTCD27 (assembly GCF_041950495.1). Classification (NCBI taxonomy): domain Bacteria; kingdom Bacillati; phylum Actinomycetota; class Actinomycetes; order Streptosporangiales; family Streptosporangiaceae; genus Nonomuraea; species Nonomuraea sp. MTCD27. The sequence continues at coordinate 283,078 of NZ_JBGNUW010000017.1, forward strand.
CTGCTGACTGACAACCTCCCCGGTCAGCGAGATCCTATCTTCCGGGTGGACTTCGCCAAAGAATTCGTGACACGTCCGGCTTTGGCGTGACTCCTCGCAGTGACAACCACGCCAGCCCGTGACGGGCGGCGTACGCGGCCAGCTTGCGGGCGTCGAGCTCGGTCAGGTCGCCCTCGCCGGCCAGCACCGGGGTCAGCGCGATGCGCCGCCACGCCTCGGCGGGGTCCGCCAGGTCCTGGGCCAGCGCGATCTGCTCCCCGGCGGCCTCCACGGCCGTCGCCACCCGGCCCAGGCGCCCGCCCTCGGTGTCGCGGGGCTCGATGGGCGCCAGCAGGTTGACGGTGCCGATCTCCGCGCCCGCCTCGCGGGTGGCGCGCAGCATCTCGACGTCGCCCGCGGCCAGCCCGTACCGGCGCAGCGGCAGCGTGAAGCTGACCCGCAGCGGCTGCTCGCGCTGCATGGCGTGGATGGCCCGCGCGCGGCGCAGCACCGCGGCCCGGTCGGCGCTGTCGCGGACCTCGAAGTCGATGCTGCCGGCGTCGAACGCCCCGACCACCCGGCGGTAGGCGGCGGCCAGCCCGCCCGGCCTGGTGCAGGTGGCGGCCAGCTCCTGGCCGTCGGGTCCGCCGAAGACCGGGGCGGCGTCGCCGCCCATCGCCCTGAGCCGGCCGATCCGGCCGGCCACCGGGTTCCGGCCGGGGTCGGCGAGGCCGCTCCACTTGGGGGCGCAGCCGTCGCCGCCCGCGACGAGGTGGCCGAGGGCGTAGCGGCGCACTCCGGTGCGGCGGGAGTCGGCGGGCAGGTCGAAGGCGGGCTCGCGGGCGGTGTCGACGAACGCCACGAACGCGGCGGCCGGCTGCTCCGCCGTCGCGGGCGCAGGCGTGGCGGGAGCCCGCGCGACCGGCGGGCGCGCGGGCGGCGGAGCCGCTCCCGCGGGGAGCAGGTGGATCGCCGCCGCGGTGCCGGCGGTGAGGGCGAGCGCGCCGAGAACGGCGAGCGGACGCGGGAGCGTACCGGGCTCCCTCCTGTGCCGAGGCATAGGCCACCCCAGGTGGTCGATCGGCTACAAACGGCCTGGCGGGTGAACGCTAGCAAGCCCGTACGGCGTGGCGCGGGCCTTTTCCGGTTCGCGTCCGTTGTGTGCGGATAATGTGCTCATGAAGCTGCGGATCTTCACCGAGCCCCAGCAGGGCGCGACCTATGACGACCTGCTCGCCGTCGCTCAGGCCACCGAACGGCTGGGTTTCGATGCTTTCTTCCGGTCTGACCACTACCAGCGCCTCGATCCGGGCGACCCGGGCCCCGGCTCGACCGACGCGTGGATCACGCTGGCCGGCCTGGCGAGGGACACCTCCACGATCCGGCTGGGCACGCTGGTGACGCCGGCCACGTTCCGGCTGCCGGGGCCGCTGGCGATCAGCGTGGCTACGGTGGACCGGATGAGCGGTGGCCGGGTGGAGCTGGGCTTCGGCACCGGCTGGCACGACGGCGAGCATTCCTCGTACGGCATCCCGTTCCCGCCGCTGGGTGAGCGGTTCGGGCGGTTCGAGGAGCAGTTGGAGATCATCACCGGCCTGTGGACGGCGGAGAAGGGCTATTCCTTCGAGGGCCGCTACTACCGGCTGGCCGACTCCCCCGCGCTGCCCAAGCCGGCCCAGCGGCCGCGGCCGCCGCTGATCATCGGTGGCCTCGGGACCAAGCGCACGCCAAGGCTGGCGGCGACGTACGCGGACGAGTACAACGTGCCGTTCCACACGCCGGCCGACACCGGTGCGGCGTTCGTTCGGGTGCGGCAGGCGTGCGAGGCGACCGGCCGTACGCTGCTGCTGTCGGCGGCGCAGACCGTCGTGGTCGGGGCGGACCGGGCGGAGGTCGAGCGGCGCGCGGCCGCCATCGGCGAGAACCCCGTCACCCTGCGCGAGCACGGCCTCGCCGGCACGCCGGCCGAGGTGCTGGACAAGCTCGGCAAGCTCGCCGAGCTGGGCGCCGATCGGGTCTACCTGCAGATCATGGACCTGAGCGATCTGGAGCACCTGGAGCTGATCGCCGCCGAGGTGCTGCCGCACGTGTAGTAATCGAATAGCGGCGCTTTGCGGGGTTACGGCAGACTTGGGGGGTGCTGCTGACGATCTCCACCACCGCCTGGCCCGCCACAGACCTGGGCTTTCTCCTGCACAAGCATCCAGAGCGGGTGCAGGAGTTCAGCCAGTCGTTCGGGACGGCCACGGTGTTCTACCCCGAGGCGGGCGACGCGCGCTGCACGGCGGCGCTCATGCTTCAGGTGGACCCGATCGCGCTGGTCAGGTCGCGCGGCAAGAACTCGCCCGACTTCAGCCTCTCCCAGTACGTCAACGACCGGCCCTACGCGGCCTCCTCGCTGCTGGCCGTGGCGCTGGCCGACGTGTTCCGCACCGCGCGGGCGGGCCGCTGCAAGGCCCGTCCCGAGCTGCCCGGCACGCCGCTGCCGCTGGAGCTGCGCCTGCCCGCGCTGCCCTGCCGGGGCGGTCCCGAGCTGGCGCGGCGGTTGTTCGAGCCGCTCGGCTGGGAGGTGGACGCGCGGCCGGTGCCGCTGGACGAGGGTTTCCCCGACTGGGGTGATTCCCGCTATGTCGGGCTCACCCTGCGCGGGACCACCCGCCTGCAGGACGCGCTCAACCACCTGTACGTCCTGCTGCCCGTGCTCGACGACGGCAAGCACTACTGGATCGCGCCCGACGAGGTGGACAAGCTGATCAGGGCCGGTGAGGGCTGGCTGCACGGCCATCCCGAGCGCGGCCTGATCACCCGGCGCTACCTGGGGCGGCGCTGGGCCCTGGCACGCACCGCGCTGGCCCGGCTGGCCGAGCTGGGCGACGAGACCGAGGAGCGGCTGGAGCCCGCGGTCGAGGAGGAGGCCCCCGCGGACGTGACCGCCGCCGACGAGGCCGCCGCCGCGGAGGCCGAAGCCCAGGAGGGCCAGGCGCAGGAGGGCCAGGCGCAGGAGGTTCCTGGGCCGGGGATTCCCGGGCAGGGTGAGTCGCCCAAGCCGAAGGCGCTCAACGTCCGGCGGCGCGAGGCCGTGCTGGCCAAGCTGGAGCAGCTCGGCGCGGCCAGCGTGATCGACCTCGGCTGCGGCCAGGGCGAGCTGGTCGGCGCGCTGCTGACCAGGCCCCGCTTCACCAGGGTCGGCGGCATGGACGTCTCCTCGATGGCGCTCACCATCGCCGCCCGCAAGCTGCGCCTGGAGCGCATGCCCGACGCCAAGCGCGCCCGGCTCACCCTGTTCCAGGGCGCGCTGACGTACGCCGACAAGCGCCTGGCCGGCTACGACGCCGCCGTCCTCATGGAGGTGATCGAGCACGTCGACCCGCCCCGCCTGGCCGCGCTCGAACGCGTCGTGTTCGACCGCGCCCGGCCCCGGCACGTGCTCGTCACCACCCCCAACATCGAGCACAACGTCCGCTACGAGTTCCTGACCGGCCTGCGCCACCCCGACCACCGCTTCGAGTGGACCCGCGCCGAGTTCGCCGCCTGGGCGCGGCGGGTGGCCGGCCAGTTCGGCTACCAGGTCGCCGTCGAGCCGGTCGGCGACGACGACCCCGAAGTCGGCCCGCCCACCCAGATGGGAGTGTTCACCCGTGATCAGCGTTCCTGAGCTCTCCCTCGTGGTGCTCGTCGGCGTGTCCGGCAGCGGCAAGTCGACGTTCGCGAGCAGGCACTTCAAGCCCACCCAGGTCATCTCCTCCGACTTCTGCCGCGGCCTGGTCTCCGACGACGAGAACGACCAGGCGGCCACCCCGGCGGCCTTCGACCTGCTGCACCACATCGTCGGCGTGCGCCTGGCCAGGGGCCTGCTCACCGTGGTCGACGCCACCAACGTCCAGTACGCCGCCCGCAAGAGCCTCATCGACCTGGCCAGGAAGCACAACGTGCTGGCCGACGCGATCGTCCTCGACGTGCCGGAGGAGGTGGCCATCGAGCGCAACGCCACCCGCCCCGACCGCGCCTTCGGTCCCGGCGTGGTGATCCGGCAGCGCAAGGACCTGCGCCGCTCGCTCGGCAAGATCTCCAACGACGGCTTCCGGCGGGTGCACGTGCTGCGCGGCCTGGAGGAGGTCGACCAGGCCGTCATCACGTACGAGAAGGCGTGGTCCGACAAGACCGAGCTGACCGGCCCGTTCGACATCATCGGCGACGTGCACGGCTGCCGCTCCGAGCTGGAGACGCTGCTGCGCGAGCTCGGCTGGCAGGGCCTGCGCCACCCCGAGGGCCGCACCGCGGTGTTCGTCGGCGACCTGGTGGACCGCGGCCCGGACACGCCGGGCGTGCTGCGCCTGGTCATGGACATGGTCGAGGCGGGCACCGCGATCTGCGTGGCCGGCAACCACGAGCAGAAGCTGGTGCGCGCGCTCAACGGCCGCCAGGTCAAGGCCACGCACGGCCTGCAGGAGTCGCTCGACCAGCTCGCCGCGCAGCCGCCCGAGTTCGTGGAGCGGGCCAGGGTGTTCATGGACGGGCTGCTCAGCCACTACCGGCTGGACGGCGGCCGGCTGGTCGTCGCGCACGCGGGCCTGAAGGAGGCCTACCACGGCCGCGCCTCCGGCCGCGTACGCGCGTTCGCCCTGTACGGCGACACCACCGGCGAGACCGACGAGTACGGCCTGCCGGTGCGCTACCCCTGGGCCGACGAATACCGCGGCCGCGCCATGGTCGTCTACGGCCACACCCCGACCACCCGGCCGGAGTGGGTCAACAACACGATCTGCCTCGACACCGGCGCCGTGTTCGGCGGTCACCTGACCGCGCTGCGCTACCCGGAGCGGCAGATCGTCCAGGTCCCGGCCGAGAAGGTCTGGTACGAGCCGGCCAAGCCGCTGTCCGCCACGGGCCGCGACCCCGGCATGCTCGACATCGGCGACGTGATCGGCACCCGGCACGTCGAGACCAGGTTCGGCTCCCGGGTCAAGGTCATGGAGCAGAACGCCGCCGCCGCGCTGGAGGTCATGAGCCGGTTCGCGATGGACCCGCGCTGGCTGGTCTACCTGCCGCCGACCATGGCCCCGCCGGAGACCTCCAAGCTCGACGGCTACCTGGAGCACCCGCACGAGGCGTTCGAGGAGTTCGCCGCCGCCGGGGTGCGCGAGGTCGTGTGCGAGGAGAAGCACATGGGCTCGCGGGCCGTGGCCGTGCTGGCCAGGACGCCCGAGGTGGCCGCGGCCAGGTTCGGGGTGGACGACGGGAGCGCGGGCGCGATCTACACGCGTACCGGGCGGCCGTTCTTCGCCGACACCGCGCCGCTGGTCGACCGGCTGCGCGCGGCGTGCGAGCCGCTCTGGGCCGAGCTCGGCTCCGACTGGGTGGTGCTCGACTGCGAGCTGCTGCCCTGGTCGGCGAAGGCCGGCGAGCTCATCAGGTCGCAGTACGCCTCCGTCGGGGCGGCCGCCCGCGCCGCGCTGCCCGAGGCGGTCTCGGCACTTGAGGCGGCGGCCGGGCGCGGGCTGGGTGTGGGCGATCTGCTGGACCGCACCCGACGCCGCCTCGACAACGCTGCCCTGTTCCGCGACGCTTACGCACGCTACTGCTGGCCGGTCGACGGCCTGGAGGGGATCCGGGTCGCGCCGTTCCAGATCCTGGCCTGCGAGGGGCGGGCCACGGCGCTGGAGCCGCACGCCTGGCACCTGTCCACGCTGGAGCTGCTGGACTCGCCGCTGATCACCCGCACCCGGCACGTCTTCGTCACGCTGGACTCTCCCGGGTCCAGGGCCGAGGCGACGGCCTGGTGGGAGTCGATGACGGCGGCCGGCGGCGAGGGCATGGTGGTCAAGCCGGCCGCGTACGCGCCGGGCCGGGTGCAGCCGGGGGTCAAGGTGCGCGGGCGCGAATACCTGCGCATCATCTACGGCCCCGACTACACCGAGTCGCTCGACGTGCTGCGCCGGCGCTTCCTCGGCAAGAAGCGCTCGATGGCGTTGCGCGAGTACGTCCTCGGTCTGGAGGCGCTGTCGCGGCTGGCGGAGGGCGAGGCGGGCTGGCGGGTGCACGAGCCGGTGTTCGCCGTGCTCGCGCTGGAATCGGAGCCCGTCGACCCGCGGCTCTGATGGGCATACAAGGGTGATCAGCGGGTAGTTCCCCGACCATTCGGGGGAAGGTCCGGCATGGCTACTCAATACACCCATCATGAGCATTTGGGCCACGTCGTGTTCATCACGGCCGCCGCGGCCATCGGCGGGTTCCTGTTCGGGTACGACAGCTCCGTCATCAACGGCGCGGTGGTCGGGATCCAGAAGCACTTCCAGGTGGGTCCGGTCGAGATCGGCTTCGTGGTGGCCATCGCGCTGCTGGGCTCGGCCCTGGGCGCCTGGGTGGGGGGTGGCCTGGCCGACCGGTTGGGGCGTACGCGGTCGATGCAGGTCGCGGCGCTGCTGTTCGCGGTCAGCTCGATCGGGCAGATGTTGCCGTTCGCGATCTGGGACCTGGCGCTCTGGCGGGTGATCGCGGGCTTCGCCATCGGCATGGCGTCGGTGCTCGGCCCCGCGTACATCGCCGAGGTGGCCCCGCCCGCCTACCGGGGGCGGCTGGGGTCGTTCCAGCAGCTGGCCATCGTGCTCGGGATCGCGGTCTCGCAGCTCGTCAACTACGTGATCGTGCGGCTGGCCGGCGACAACGTCAACAACCACCTGTGGCTGCTGCAGGCGTGGCAGTGGATGCTGGGCGCCTGCGTCGTGCCGGCCGTCTTCTACCTGCTGTTCGCGCTGAACATCCCCGAGTCGCCGCGCTATCTGATCATGTCGGGCCGCACCAGCCGGGCGCGCGAGGTGCTGGCCGAGGTCGAGGGCGACGACGTGGACCTCGACAGCCGCATCTCGGAGATCCAGCGCGTGCTGCGCACCGAGCGCGTGCCGGGGCTGCGGGACCTGCGCGGCAGCGCGCTGGGCCTGCTGCCGATCGTGTGGATCGGCATCGTGCTGTCGGTCTTCCAGCAGTTCGTCGGCATCAACGTGATCTTCTACTACTCGTCCGTGTTGTGGCAGTCGGTCGGCATCAACCAGAGCGACTCCCTGCTGATCAGCTTCTCCAGCTCGATCATCAACATCGTCGGCACGTTCATCGCGATCTCGCTGGTGGACAAGATCGGGCGCCGGCCGCTGCTCCTGATCGGCTCGGCCGGGATGGCGATCGCGCTGGCCACCGCGGCGTGGGCGTTCAGCTTCGCCAGGGGCGAGGGCGCGGCGGTCTCCCTGCCGGACCCGCAGGGCGCGATCGCGCTCATCGGGGCCAACCTGTTCGTGCTGTTCTTCGCGCTGTCGTGGGGCGTGGTGGTCTGGGTGCTGCTCGGGGAGATGTTCCCCAACCGCATCCGCGCCGCCGCCCTGGGCGTCGCCGCGGCGGCCCAGTGGATCGCCAACTGGGCGATCACGGTGTCGTTCCCGGCCCTGGCGGATTGGAACCTGCCGCTCACGTACGCCATGTACGCCCTCTTCGCCCTCCTGTCGTTCCTCTTCGTGACCAAGTGGGTCAGGGAGACCAAGGGCCGCAAACTCGAGGACATGGGCTAATCTCCGGCACGTGCTCGAAGACGTCCTCGGTCCCTCGCTCGACGTGCTGTTCTGCGGCATCAACCCCGGTCTCCTGTCCGAGGCCACCGGACACCACTTCGCCCGGCCGGGCAACCGGTTCTGGCCGGCGTTGCACCTGTCCGGCTTCACGCCCCGCCTGCTGGCGCCCGCCGAGCAGCACCTGCTGCCCTCGTACGGGCTGGGCATCACCAACATCGTGCCGCGGGCCAGCGCCAAGGCCTCGGAGCTGACCCGGGAGGAGCTGGTGGCGGGCGGGACGGCACTGGCCGCCAGGGTGGCCGGGATCGGCCCCCGGGTGCTGGCCGTGCTGGGCGTCTCCGCCTACCGCACGGCCTTCGCCCGGCCCAAGGCGGTCATCGGCCCGAGGGAGGAGCTCGTCGGCGGGGCCAGGGTCTGGGTGCTGCCCAATCCCAGCGGGCTGAACGCCCACTGGAGCCTGGCCGGCATCGCCGGCGAGCTCGGCCGCCTGCGCGCGTCCCTCTAGCTCCGGTGCGTCACTTCGCGGCGAAGTCCTGCGTCCAGTAGATCTTGCCGGAGGAGTTCTTCGCCGCGCCCACCCCGATGAGCGTGTACTTGCAGTTCATGATGTTGGCCCGGTGCCCGGAGCTGTTCATCCACGCCTGCACCACCGAGGCGGGGCTCGTCTGCCCGGCCGCGATGTTCTCGGCCCAGCCGGAGCCGCCGGTGAAGCCGGCCGCCCTGATGCGGTCCATGAAGCTGCGGCCGTCCTGGGAGTCGTGGCTGAAGTAGTTCTTCGCCGCCATGTCGGCGGAGTGGCCGCGCGCCGCGGCGTTCAGCTGAGCGTCGTGCTTGAGCGGCTGACAGCCGCCCTTGGCGCGCTCGGCGTTGGTCAGCCTGACGACCTCGTTCTCCTCGGCCGAGCTCACGGTGCCGTTCGCGGGGGGCGGCGTGGTGGGGGTGGAGGTGGGGGACGGCGACGTGGGGGTGGGAGTGGGGGTGGGGGTCGGGGTGCCGCTGCCCGGGGTGCAGGTGAGCCTGGCGGCCCTGGACCTGGCGGTGCGGCCGCGGTAGTCGGTGGCCACCGCGTAATAGGTGCCCGGCTCGCAGGGGAGCGCGAGGGTGATGCGGCCGTTCCTGGTGGCGCCGCTCTTGACGACCGGGTCGGCGCCCGGGACGGCGCGCTTGATGCGGATGCGAAGCAGCGCCGAGCCGGAGCAGCCGCGGCGGGCTGCCGAGGACTGGATCTTGAGCGTGTCGCTGACGCGCGGCTTGGCCACGCTGACGCGGCACCTGGCCGCCTCAGCCGCCGCTTCCGACGCCGCGGCGGCCTCGGCCACGCTTACGGGCGTGGCGATCGCTGCCAGGCTTACGGCTGCGGCGAGTACCCCAAGGGGTCTACGCATAGGGGTTTTCCTCCAGTTGCGGTAGACGCTGGATGGCACCGCATTCTGTCGGGACCGATACCGATTTGTCATCAAAATCGGCACATTTCCTTAAAGCGGGAGTAAACCAGAGTGGCCGCTGGGGCGTCTGCGCAGGTCGTCACGGGTGACCGAAACCCCCGCAGCACGCCGGAAACGAACAGGCTGGGCGGGCCGCCTGGCCCGGTTCATCCGTTCGCACCTGCCGCGATGACGAGGGCGGCGACGAACAGCCAGGCGTGGTGCCAGGACTGGTCCAGGGCGTACCGGCCGGTGCCGAGGTGCGGGGCGTCGTCATGGCCCGGCCGGGGCAGCCCCATCCGGAAGAACTCGCCCTTGCCGACCCTCTCCGCCAGCCACGCGAGCGTGGACCTGCGGTCCGCCCAGTAGTGCGAGGCCGCGTCCACCAGCAGCCCGGCCGCGACGTACAGCGGGGACGGCCTCAGGCCGGTGACGAGCAGCATCGCGCCCAGGGCGCCGAGCTTGGTCAGGGTCAGGGTGGCGACGTGGCGCAGGCAGGCCAGTCGGCCGGCCCGGCCGGGCGCCGCCTTGTGACGGGCCTGGTGGTTGGTCTGGGCCCAGTGGTCGCCCACGCTGTGCGCGACGAGGAGGGCCACGAAGACCGCCGCGAAGGTGACGGCCCTGAGAATGGTGATCCCGGTCATGCTGCTGCCTCTCTCGTACGCGTGTCCGTACCGAAGACCGCTCGGCGGGCGTCGGTGACGGTCTTCTCGCACCACGACCGCTTGCGCTCCGAGCGTGCTTCGAGCGCCTCGTAGTCCGGTAGCCACTTCTCGTTCTGCGCGGCGGGGATTTCCCGTACGGATATGGAGCGGCCAATGAGCTGCTGAACTGCGTGTGACTGGAAGAGGAGCACCCGACGTACGAACACCGTACGGAAGACGCAGGCACGGGCGGCGGTCCGATCCCGTCGTCCGCCCACGCGGCGGCCCGGCGCCGGGCGGTCGGGTGGCTCTAATCCGTTCATGGTGCGCGGGCCTCTCATCCAGGTCCGTATAGGGCCCCGCCCGGCCGGGCCGCCGGGCGGTGCCGGCGTGAGCGTTCCTCGGTCAGCTCGTCCCAGATCGTCCGAGCCATGGCGTAGATACCTCCGGCATGGCGGTCACTCGGCCGGGTGCTCGGGCCGCCCGGCCGCGAGATCACCGCGATCAAGGATGAGTTCGTGATCGCCAGGGTCACTGTGCGAGGGATGAGGGTCGATCTACGCCCGGCCGAACCTGGGATCGTTCGCGGGGCCGGAGCCGCCCGACGATGAGGAGCGCGCAGCGCCCCGCGGCCCGGTTCGGGCGGCGGGGCGCTTTCATGATCGTGTCTAAGATCCCGGAGGCGCCTGCCAGAGGCATGGGCTACGCCTTGACCAGCAGCGCCACGCACTCCACGTGGTGGGTCATCGGGAAGGCGTCGAAGGCCCGCAGGTCGGACAGCGTGTAGCCGCGCTCGCGCAGCCAGGCCAGGTCGCGGGCGAGCGTGGCGGGGTCGCAGGAGACGTACACGATGCGCAGCGCGTCCAGCGCGGCGATCCGGTCCACGACCTCGCGCCCCAGCCCGGCCCGCGGCGGGTCCACCACCACGATGTCGGCCCGCTCGATCTGGAAGCGGTCGAGCGCCTCCTCCACGCGCCCCCGCTCCACCCTGGCCTGCGGCAGGTCACGCAGGTTGGCCCGCGCGTCGCGGACGGCCGCCGCCTCCGACTCCAGCCCGAACACCGCCCCCTCGGGGCCCACGGCCTCGGCCAGCCCGGCCGCGAACAGGCCGACGCCGCAGTAGAGGTCGAGGGCCCACTCCCCCGGCTCCGGGGCCGCGTACGCCAGCACCGCGTCCACCAGCGTCTCCGCCGCCCCCGGGTGCACCTGCCAGAAGCCGCTGCCCGCCACCCGGAACTCCCGGTCGCCCACCTGCTCGTGCAGCACGCCGGATCCGCGCCGCGGCACGGTGCGGCCCTTGCCCTGGTCGAGCAGGATCGAGGCGGGCGCCTCCAGGTCGGGCACGGTGACGCTGCGCCGGGGCCGGGGCGCGACCACCACGGCCCGGTCGCCGCCGGACGAGGCGATGACCTCGACGCCGGAGGCCCCCGGCCACAGGTGGCTCTCCACCGCGACGGCCTCCACCTCCGGGTGGGCGATCAGGCAGGCGTCCACGATCTCGATGTCGTGCGAGCGGTGCCTGCGGAAGCCCAGCTCGCCAGCGGACGTGGCGGCGAACTGCACCCGGGTCCGCCAGCCGAGCCCGTCCTTGGCCCCCGGCACCTCCTCCACCACGACCTCGCGCTCGATGCCGGCGAGCCGGTGCAGCTGCTCGGCCACGACCTGGGCCTTGAGCCGCCGCTGCGCCTCCGGGGTGGCGTGCTGCCAGTCGCAGCCGCCGCAGCGCCCCGGCCCGGCGTACTGGCAGGGCGGCACGACGCGGTCGGGCGAGGCCTCCAGGATCTCCACGGCGTCGGCCCGCAGGAAGCGGGTGGTCTCCTCGGTCACGTCGGCGATGACCCGCTCGCCCGGCAAGGCATGCCGTACGAACACCACGCGCCCTTCATGGCGCGCCACACACCAGCCGCCATGGGCGACCGGACCTACCGTCAGCTCGAGAGATACCTGTTCCACAAGGACACCCTATGCCCAGCCGGGATGACTACTTATCCGACTTCTTCCATTACTCTAGGTGATCGTGGACAGGTCGCGGGTGGTGCGGCGGCGGCTCGGCTTCGGCGGGACGCTGCTGGGCACGCTGTTCGCGTGCGCGTCGCTGACGCCGTCGCTGCTGCCCCGCACGTGGCTGTACCAGGGGGTGATGGGGGCGGTCACGGGCATCCTGGGCTACGCGGTGGGCGCCTCGCTGGGGGCGCTGGGGCGGTCGGTGATGTCGTACCGGCTGCCGGAGCGGGGGCGGCGGATCGCCTGGCAGGTCATGCTCGGCGGCTGCGCCGCGCTCGCGGTGGTGGCGCTCTGGTACAGCCTCGACTGGCAGCGCGACCTGCGGGCGCTGATGGGGGTCGACACGCGCATCACCTGGTTCCCGCCGGTGATCCTGGCGCTGACCTGCGGGCTCCTCGCGGCGGCGCTGCTGGCCGCCCGGCTCGTACGCCTCGGGGGCCGCCGGCTGAACGCCTGGCTGGACCGGTACGTCCCCGCGTACGTGGGCCACGCCTTCGGCGTGTTCGTCATCGGCCTGCTGGTCGCGGTGGTGGCCAACGACGTGCTGTTCAACGGGTTCGTGGCCAGGGTGAGCGACATCTCGTCGGTCGCCAACGAGGGCACCCATCCGGGCGTGCGCAAGCCCGTGTCGGCGTTCGTGTCGGGCGGGCCCGGCTCGCTCGTGAGCTGGGAGTCGCTGGGCCGGGAGGGCCGCCGCTTCACCGGCACCGCCGCCACCCCGGCCCGGCTGGCCGCCTTCTCCGGGGAGCCCGCCGCCGAGCCGATCCGGGTTTACATCGGACTTGACAGCACCTCCTCGCCGCGGGCCCAGGCGGCGCTGGCGGTGCGCGAGCTGGAGCGCACCGGCGCGTTCGGCCGGCCCGTGCTGGCCGTGCTCGGCACCACGGGCACCGGCTGGGTGGACCCGCACATCGCCGACGCCCTGGAGTACATGTACAACGGCCGCTCCGCCATGGTCGCGCTGCAGTACTCGTACCTGCCGAGCTGGGTGTCCTTCCTGGTCGACAGGGATAAGGCGGCGGCCTCGGGGCGGGCGCTGTTCGAGGCCGTGCGCGAGCGGTGGGCCCGGCTGCCCGCCGGGGAGCGGCCGCGGCTGCTGCTGTCGGGCGAGAGCCTGGGCTCGTACGCGCTGGAGGGGGCCTTCCGCAACCTGTCCGACCTGGTGTCCAGGGCGGACGGGGCGGTGTTCGTGGGCCCGCCCAACGCCAACCACATCTGGTACCACCTCACCAGCGCGCGCGAGCGCGGCAGCCCCGTGTGGCGGCCCGTCTACCGCTCGGGCCGGACGGCCAGGTTCGCCCAGCTGCCGGCCGACCTGGGCCGGCCACCGCGCGCCCCGTGGCCGCGCCCGCGCGTGGTCTACCTGCAGAACGCCTCCGACCCGGTCGTGTGGTGGTCGCCCCGGCTGATCTACCGCAGGCCGGCGTGGCTGGAGGGCGCGCGGGGGCCCGGCGTGAACCCGCAGATGAACTGGTTCCCGCTGGTGACGTTCTGGCAGGTGCTGGTGGACATGACGGCCGCGCTGGACGTGCCGCCCGGGCACGGCCACCGGTACGGCGCCAACATCGTGGACGGCTGGGCCGCCGTCGCCGCGCCGCCGGGCTGGGACACGCGCGACACGGGGCAGCTGCGCGCCCTGATCAGCGGGCCCTGATCAGCGGGCCCTGATCCGGCTCTCCTGGTCCTTGACCGTCTTGTGCCACGGACGCCGCACCGACCCGGGCGCGAACGGCTCCGGCCTGCCCTGCAGGCGGTCGGAGGAGTGCAGCTGCCACGGCACGCTGGTCACCATGACACCCGACTTGAACAGCAGCCGCGCCTTCAGCCGCAGCGCGCTCTGGTTGTGCAGCAGGTGCTCCCACCAGTGGCCGACCACGTACTCGGGGATGAACACGGTCACCACGTCGCGCGGCGAGCGCCTGCGCAGCGTCTTGACGTAGTCGAGGATGGGCTGCGTGATCTCGCGGTAGGGCGAGTCGAGCATCTTCAGCGGCACCGGGATGCCCCGCCGCTCCCACTCCTCCTGCAGCTTGCGCGCCTCCTCGCCCTCGACGCCGACGGTGACGGCCTCCAGCGTGGAGGGGCGGGTGGCGCGGGCGTACGCGAGGGCGCGCATGGTCGGCTTGTGGATCTTCGAGACCAGCACGATCGAGTGGTTGCGGGCGGGCAGCATGGCCGGCTCGTAGTCCTCGGTGATCTCCAGCTCGGCCGCCACGTTGTCGTAGTGGCGCCGGATGCCCTTCATCATGAGGAACAGGATCGGCATCGCGATCACCACGATCCACGCGCCCACCAGGAACTTCGTCAGCAGCACGACGATCAGCACCAGCCCCGTCATGACGCCGCCGAAGAAGTTGATCACGCGCGAGCGGTGCATCTGGTGGCGGATCTTGGGGTCGGTCTCGGTCTTCAGGTGGCGGGTCCAGTGGATGACCATGCCGGTCTGGCTGAGGGTGAAGGAGACGAAGACGCCGACGATGTACAGGTTCAGCAGGCGGCTGACGTCCGCCTGGAACCCCCACAGCAGCAGGCACGCGCCCAGCGCCAGGATGACGATGCCGTTGGAGAAGGCCAGGCGGTCGCCGCGGGTGTGCAGCTGGCGCGGCAGGTAACGGTCCTGCGCCAGGATCGAGCCGAGCACCGGGAAGCCGTTGAAGGCCGTGTTGGCCGCCAGGAACAGGATCAGCGCCGTCACCGCGGAGATGATCACGAACGGCAGCGACCCGCCCCCGAACACCGCGTCCGCCACCTGGGAGATGATCGGCTGCTGGTAGTAGCCGGGGCCGACGGGCGTGCCGTCCGGCCTGAGCAGGTCCTCGGCGACCACCGACGGCTCGGCCACCTTCACCCCGGAGGCCAGGCCGAGGGCGATGATGCCGCCGAACATGGTGATCGCGACCAGGCCCATCATCAGCAGCGTGGTGGCCGCGTTCTTGCTCTTGGGCTTCCGGAACGCGGGCACGCCGTTGCTGATGGCCTCGACACCGGTCAGGGCGGCGCAGCCGGAGGAGAACGCGCGCAGGACCAGGAAGGCCGCGGCGAAGGCGGTGAGGTTGGTCTGCTCGGGCTCGATGCTGAAGTGGGCGCTCGGCGCCTCGATCGCCTCCCCCAGCACCAGCAGCCGGAACCCGCCCCAGGCGATCAGGCTCAGAACGGCGATCATGAACGCGTACGTGGGAACGGCGAAGGCGGCGCCGGACTCGCGGATGCCGCGCAGGTTGACCACGGTGAGCAGGATGACGATGACGATGGCGACGGCGGGCTTGTGCTGCCCCACGAACGGGATCGTGGCGCCGACGTAGTCGACGCCGTTGGCGACGGACACCGCGACGGTCAGCACGTAGTCGACCATGAGGGCGCTGGCCACGGTCAGCCCGGCGTTCTTGCCGAGGTTGGTGGTGGCGACCTCGTAGTCGCCGCCGCCGCTGGGGTAGGCGTGGACGTTCTGCCGGTACGACGCCACGACCGTGAGCATCACGACCACGACGGCGATCGCGACCCAGGGGCTGAAAGAGTAGAAGGAGACGCCGGCCAGCGACAGGATGACCAGAATCTCCTGGGGGGCGTACGCGACGGAGGACAACGCGTCGCTCGCGAACACGGGGAGTGCGATCCGTTTGGGGAGTAGTTGCTCGTGGAGCTGCCCGCTACGCAGGGCGCGCCCCACGAGCAAACGTTTGACAAGATCCGTTACCTTCGCCACGTAACGAGATGCTAGTCCCACGACGAGGCCCTAAACGAGGCGCTCCCCCATCGGGCCATACTGGTGTCGAACAACCGGCCGACCGCGACGATGCGGGGGGAAATGCATATAGTGATCATGGGGTGTGGCCGGGTCGGATCGACCCTGGCCCACATCCTCGAAGACAGCGGGCATTCCGTCGCGATCATCGACCGCGACCCGCAGGCGTTCCGCCGCCTCCGGGCCGGGTTCCGCGGGCGGCGGGTGACCGGCGTGGGCTTCGATCGCGACGTGCTCACCGAGGCCGGCGTCGAGTCGGCCACCGCCTTCGTCGCGGTCTCCAGCGGCGACAACTCCAACATCATCTCCGCCCGCGTGGCGCGCGAGACGTTCGGCGTCGACAACGTGGTGGCCCGCATCTACGACCCCCGCCGGGCCGAGGTCTACCAGCGGCTGGGCATCCCGACGGTGGCGACCGTACGGTGGACGGCCGACCAGATCATGCGCCGCATCCTCCCGGAGGGCGCCGAGCCGCTCTGGCGCGACCCCACGGGCACCGTCGTCCTGGCCGAGGTCACCGTCAACCCCTCCTGGATCGGCACCCGCGTCATCGACCTCGAATCCCGCGCCAGGGCACGCGCCGCCTTCCTCAACCGCATGGGAGAGGCCCTGACCATCACGGAGGACTCCGTGGTGCAGGAGGGCGACGTGCTGCACGTCATCGCCGCGGAGACCGACATGAACCGGATCAACAAGGTGCTGGCCGCGGCACCGGAAGAGGACGAGTGATGCGCGTCGCCATCGCCGGAGCCGGCGCCGTCGGCCGTTCCATAGCGGCCGAGCTCCTGGAGAACGGCCACGAGGTCCTGCTCATCGACGTCGACCCCCGGGCCATCAAGATAGACAGCGTGCCGCGCGCCGAGTGGCTGCTCGCCGACGCGTGCGAGATCGCGTCCCTGGACGAGGCCGGCCTCAACAACTGCCACGTCGTGGTCGCCTCCTCCGGCGACGACAAGGTCAACCTCGTCGTCTCCCTGCTGGCCAAGACCGAGTACGGCGTGCCGCGCGTGGTGGCCCGCATCAACCACCCCAACAACGAGTGGCTGTTCAACGAGTCGTGGGGCGTCGACGTGGCCGTCTCGACCCCGCGCCTGCTGAGCGCCCTGGTGGAGGAGGCGGTCAGCGTCGGGGACCTCGTACGGCTGATGACGTTCCGGCAGGGGCAGGCGAACCTGGTGGAGCTGACCCTGGCGGAGGACGCACCGGTGGTGGGGCAGCGGGCCGGCTCGGTGCCCTGGCCGGTGGACTCCGCCCTGGTGGCGATCCTGCGGGAGGGGCGCGTGCTGGTGCCGACGGCGGACGATCCGCTGGAGGCCGGGGACGAGCTGCTGTTCGTGGCCAGCCAGGAGGTCGAGCAGGAGCTCGCCCACCTCCTCTCCCAGCACTGACCCCCTCGGGATCCGCCCACCCGTGGGCCGGCTGCCGGGTGCGCCCCATATGCCCGTCCCGAGGCGGTCCTGCGTCGTCGGCTCGTACGCGCTGTCCGGGCTCGGGGCTCCCACCCCGAGCCCGCGGTCGAGGGAGGTGACCACGCTCGTCCTCGCACCCCGGCACTCGTCTTCGACGCGTCCTTGTCCGTCGAGTCGCACACCTCCTCCATGCGAGGCTCACGCGAGCAGGCCGTCGCAGGGGTCACCTCCGGGCAACTCTCCCTGGGCGATCGTGTCACCTGGAGAGCACGCCACTTCGGCCTCACCTGGCACCTCACCTCCACCATCAGCGCCTGCACCCCGCCCTCGTACTTCGTCGACGAACAAGTGAGCGGCCCGTTCCGGCGCTGGATCCACACGCACACCTTCGCATCGACGCCCGACAACGAGACCGGCACCGAAGCGACCCTCATGAAGGACATCGTCGACTTCGCCGCCCCCGCCGGGCCGCTGGGCACCATCGCGGAGATCCTGGTCCTGCGCCGCTACATGACCGGGCTCATCCTGCAGCGCAACGCGTACATCAAGCAGCTCACCGAAGCCGCCGTCCGCTGAACCGCCCTTATGGCTTGCCGATGTGCCCGAGCAGCGTGCTGCCGTTCGGCTGTTGCCTGGCGTGATTTCTTCCCCGGCCGCGTTTTGGGGAGGAACTCATCAGGACAAAGCCCTCGTGAAGGGCATGAGCCTGCGGGAGCGCATGAGCATGCATTGGCACGCCTACCGGTGGACCGGCACCGGAGCCGAGCGGGGCAACGAGGACGAGCGCCGTCCCGCCTCACCCGGCTTCCGTGCCTCCCCGCTGCCGCCCATGCGGACCGGCGACTGGCTGGCCAAACCCGCCTCGCGCGTCGCCGCGACCTTCGACGACGCCCGGCAGGCCACGGAGTGGATGGCGGGCGAGTACGCCAAGGTCGGCGAGGCGCTGCTCCTGCCGGAAGCGGTTCCGATCGAGGAGCGGCTGCGGATCGCCCTCGATCTGCTGACCCGTGGCGTGGACGTGCAGTGGGGCGAATGGCTGCAGGGCGGGCGGTTCATCACGATCGGCGTGATCTGCTGCCCGAACCGGCAGGTCCGCCACCCGTGCCCGATCCGCCGTCCGCACGCGTGAGCCGCAGCCACCTCCGGCTGGGCCGGCGGACGTGCCCGGCGACTCTCCGAACAGCAGGAAACCCCTCGCGACACCCGTCCGAGGGGCCTCCCGGTTCGGACGTACGGACTCAGTCCATGTCCTCGTGGGTCTCGTCCTCCATGCCGAACTCCTTGATGTCGAACTCGTCCGTGCCGAACTCCTCCATCTCGAGCTCCATGTCCGCACATGCCCCGTTCGTGAACACGACCAGCATCGGCTGGCGGAGCTTGACCAGCGTGGCCATCTGCTTCTCGCATGTTCCGTGCTCCGGCGTCTTGGAGTCGGGATCGCCGGAAGCGAGCGCGGGCATGGCGGCGAGGAGCAGGGCGGCAGCTGTCATGGTGACGGCGGCGATGGCGCTTTTGTACATGGTGGTCCCCCGATGAAGTGCGAGATGATCGTTCGCCAGCGTTCGTACCCGCACAAGTGGATCAAGTGGTTAAGGGTTGGACCCGGAGGTCTTTACTCCAGCCCCCACCCGGCCCGCAGCCCCGCCAGCGCCTCGTGGAAGCCGGGGAACGTCTTCTTCACACACCCCGGCTCGTCCAGCGTGATCCCCGGCGTGCGCAGCCCCGTGACGCTGAACGCCATCGCGATCCGGTGGTCACCGTGGCAGGCGATCTCGGCGGGGCGCGGCGTCGCCGGCTGGATCTCGATCCAGTCCCGGCCCGTGCTCACCGGAACGCCGAGGCGGCGCAGATTCTCGGCGCACGCCTCCAGCCGGTCGCACTCCTTGACCCTGGTGTTGTAGACGTCCTCGATCCGTACGGGGCCGTCGGCGAACGGGGCGATGGCGGCGAGCGTGGGGACGGTGTCGGAAATGTCGCGCATGTTGACCGTGAGACCGTTCAAGCGCCCCGTCCCGGTCACGGTCACGGCATCGGTGGACATCTCGACGGATGCACCCAGCCGGCCGAGAACCTCCGCGAACCGTACGTCCCCTTGCAGGGAGCCCGAACCCAGGCCCGGGACGGTGACGCTGTTCCCGGTGAGCGCGGCGGCGGCGAGCGGGTAGCTCGCCGTGGAGGCGTCGGGCTCGATGGTGTAGTCGGCGGCGGTGTACGGCTGCGGCGGCACCAGGAAGGTGTCGCCCGCCCGCCGCACCTCCACCCCGAAGCTCCGCATCATGGCGAGCGTGATCTCCACGTACGGCGCCGACACCAGATCCGTCACCGTGATCTCCAGGCCCTCGTGGGTGAGGGGGCCGACGAGCAGGAGCGCGGTGAGGAACTGCGAGGACAGGCCGGCGTCCAGCGTGACCCGGCCGCCCTTGATGCCGTTCGCCCGCACGGTCAGCGGGTGGTGTCCCTCCTCCCCTTCGTGCGTCAGGTCCACGTCCAGCTCGCGCAGCGCCCGCGTGAGGGGGCCGAGCGGGCGGCGGCGCATCTGGGCGGAGGCGTCGAAACGGAAGACCCCGTGCCCGGCCGCCACCAGCGCGGGCAGGAAGCGGGCGGTCGTGGCCCCGTCGCGGCAGAACACCTCGGCCTCGCCGGACGGCGGCCCCTCGGGGCGGCCCTCGATCGTCCACGCGTCCGGCCCGCGCTCCACCCGGTACCCCAGCGCGAGCAGCCCCTCCGCGAAGCCCTCCGTGTCATCGGAGACCAACGGCCGCCGCAACACCGTGGTGCCGCGCGCGGCGGCGGCGAGGAACAGGGCGCGGGCGGTGACCGACTTCGATCCCGGAACGTACAAGATGCTCATCCCAGGAGCCTAGGGCTCCGACGTCTCAGGGCCCGGCCACCCCCGGCCGCACCCGCTCCCCGGAGGGATGCGCCGGACGTCGCGCGACCAGGTCAAAGTTCACCTCGGATTCACCTGCCCGGCCGGATGCCCGGCCCCCGCCGGGTAGGTGGGGATCATGCGCTACAACGTGCTGGCCTGCGACTACGACGAGACCCTGGCCAGGGCCGGCCAGGTGGCCGACGAGACGATCGAGGTGCTGGAGCGGCTGTCGCGCGCCGGCATCAAGCTGCTGCTGGTGACCGGGCGCGAGCTCGACGACCTGCTGTCCGTCTTCCCGCACCCGGCCCTGTTCGACCTGGTCGTGGCCGAGAACGGCGGTCTGCTGTACGACCCCCGCCAGCACACCTGCGACGCCCTGGCCGAGCCTCCGCCGCCCGAGCTGGCCGAGCGGCTGCGGGAGGTGGGAGTGAGCCCGCTCGGGATCGGGCAGGTGCTGGTCGCCACGCGCGAGCCCCACGACCACGACGTCCTGGAGGCGATCCACGACCTGGGCCTGGAGCTGCAGGTGATCTACAACAAGGGCGCCGTCATGGTGCTGCCCCCGGGCGTGAACAAGGCCACCGGCCTGACCGCCGCCCTCGACCGGCTGGGCCTGTCGCGGCACAGCGTGGTCGCGGTCGGCGACGGGGAGAACGACCACGCGTTCCTGGCCGCCGCCGAGTGCGGTGCCGCCGTGGCCAACGCCCTGCCCGCGCTCAGGGACGCCTGCGACCTGTGCCTGGACGGCGAGGCCGGGCGCGGGGTGGCCGAGCTGGCCGGGAAGCTGCTGGCGGGCGACCTGGACGGCCTGGCGATCCCGCGCCACGACGTCCTGCTCGGGCACGTGGAGGGCGACGAGGTACGCCTGCCCACGTACGGGATCGGCCTGCTGGTGGCGGGACCCTCGGGCAGCGGCAAGTCCACGGTCACCACGGCGCTGCTCGAACGGCTGGCCGGCGACGGCTACCAGTGCGTGATCGTGGACCCGGAAGGCGACTACGCGGAATATCCGGGCGTCACCGTGCTGGGCGACCCGGACCGGGTGCCCGGCGTGGACGAGGTCGTCCACGTGCTGGAGCAGCCGGGCCACAGCGTCGCGATCAACCTGATCGGCCTGCAGCTGCGCGACCGGCCCACGTACTTCGCCGAGTTGCTGCCCCGGCTGTCCGGGCTGCGGGCCAAGCTGGGGCACCCGCACTGGCTCGTGCTCGACGAGGCCCATCACCTGATGCCCGCCGAGGTGCGTCACGTACCCATCGAGGACCCCGGCGACCTGGGCGCGGTCCTGATGATCACCGTGCACCCCGACGCGATGAGCCCGTCCGCGCTGCGGCTGGTCACCAGCACGGTCGCGGTGGGCAAGGAGCCGGAGAGCACGCTGGCCGCGTTCGCCGGCGCGCGCGGCCTGGAGGCTCCCTCGCTGCACCCCTCCCCGGACGGCGACCTCGCGCTGTGGCACGACGGAACCGCGGAGGCCCGGCGGCTCACGCTGGCCCCGGCCCGGATCGAGCGGACCCGGCACCGGCGCAAGTACGCGGCCGGCACCATGGCCAAGGACAAGAGCTTCTACTTCACCGGCCCCGAGGAGCGGCTGCGGCTACGGGCCAGGAACCTGCACACGTTCGTCGAGCTGAGTGAGGGCGTGGACGACGACACGTGGATGCACCACCTGCGCCGGTGCGACTACTCGGCGTGGATCCGCGACTGCCTGGGCGACGCGGAGCTGGCGGACGAGGTCGCGGCGCTGGAGCGCGCGGAACGGGACGGCCCGCCGCAGGAGAGCCGGCGACGCGTGGCCGACCTCATCGGCGCGCGCTACACCCTGCCCGCCGAGCCCACGGCGTACGACCCCGACCACAAGGACCGCTGACGACCGGCGCCCGGACAGGCCGGGCCCCGACCGCTGCTCAGGCCGGAGCGACGGGCGGCTTGATCGGGGTGCGGCCGCGGCCGAGCACCCAGAGCATCGCCGCCAGCCCGGCCACCTGGAGCGGCCAGCCCATGACGATCTTCGCGAAGCCGAGTGCCGCCACCGCCTGGTCCCCGCCACCGAACAGGTAGACGGGACCCTGCACCGCCACCCGCACCGCACAGGGCAGCATGAGGAGCCAGGTCAGCCGCGTGCACAGCTTCACGATGCCGGGATCCTTGTGCCAGGCGGTCGGATCACCGGTGACCGAACCGATCAGGAAGCCCACGACCGGCCATCTGGTGACGATCGAGATCAGCATCGCCACCATATAGCCGGCGTTGTACAGGATCCCGGGCAGGAAGTAGTCTTTCGCGTCGCCCGTACGGCTGGCGAAGAACGCGCCGATCGCGATGCCGATCAGGCTGTTGATCACGAACTGTGGCGAGGACCGCTGAATGATCCGTACCGCCAGCAGCAGCACCGCCAGCGAGATGCTGACGATGAGCGACGTCTTCAGGTCCTCGGTGGTGATCCACGACACCGTGAACGCGATCGTCGGCACCGCCGCCTCGATGATGCCCCGCACGCCGCCGAACGCCTTGGCGAGCTGTGCTCGCACCGCCGCCTCAACGGTGTCGTGGGCGACTTCTTCCGCCTCAGCACTCACCTGATCAACTCCCTGGGCGCAGCTCGTAACGCGGATTGAACATCACCTTGCGCCCGTCCTGCATGCTGACCAGGCCCTCGGCCTTGACGATCCGGCCGGGCTCGATGCCCGCGATCTTACGGCGGCCGAGCCAGACCAGATCGATCACGTCTGACCCGTCATAGAGCTCGGCCTCGAGAGCGGGGGCACCGCCCCGCGGACGCAGTGTCACCGTACGTAGCGTACCCGCCACGCAGAAGCGCCGGCGGCCGCCACACGAGACGATCGGGGTCGCTCCGATCTCGTCGGCGTCTTCTCGCAGTTCCTGGGCCTCGATCTCGGACTGGGTGGATGCCAGCCGACTGAAGAACCCGCGCAATCCCCCGCGTTTGGGGGGCTCTGCCGTACTCATGATGGTTCAGCCTATGTGAATGTCAGCCCTTAGCGAATCTCGCTGATTTCAGGACCTCGTTTGAACGGGTTGAGGCCCGGCCGCTCCTCGCCCTCGCTCGCCTGATCGTTGGGCCGGCGCAGCGGGATCGCCTCCTCCCGCGCCATCGGCTCGTCACCGCGGACGACCACGACGTCCTTGATGAAGTCGACGTACGCCGCCGCCACCGTGTCGTCGACGGCCGCCTTGCCGGAGACCACCGCGAGCAGGAACCAGCGCGGGCCGTCGATGCCGATGTAGCGGACCGGTCTGGTGTTGCCGTCGGCCTTCATCTCGCCGGTCAGCTCGCTGCCGAACGGTCCCTCGCGCTCCTCCAGGTGCTTGGCCTGGGCCAGGATCTTCGTCTTCACCTCGTCCCACAGGCCCGAGCTGCGCGGCGCGGCCAGGGCCTGGAGCTGCAGCGAGCTGTCCTCGTACAGGACGACCACGCCGACGTGCTGATCCCCGACCGAGGCCAGGCGCACGTCGAAGTCGGGGTTGTGCGGCAGCCGCAGACCGCCCAGGTCGATCCGGTCGGTCTCCGGGTGGGGCTCGTCGGCGTCCCACGGGCCGGACTCTCGCGTGGGGGCCGCAGCCTCCTGCTCGCCCACTTGCTCCGGCTGCTCACGACGACGACGTCGGAACACGTTCCTCACTCTCCCTGCTCATCGGGCCACTCGCGGGGCCCCTTGTTGGTCGGGCCCCGGCCGGGGCCCCTTGCTGCGCACCGGTCAGCGACCGGTCGATCCGAACCCGTTGGCGCCGCGTACGGACCCCGGCAGGCGCTCGACCTCGGAGAAGACCGCGCGCTCGACCCGCTGGACGACGAGCTGCGCCACGCGGTCGCCCCGCTTGAGCCGGAACGGTTCCTTGGCGTCGGTGTTGATCAGCGTCACCCTGATCTCGCCCCGGTAGCCGGCGTCCACCGTGCCGGGGGCGTTGACCAGTGTGACACCGTTCCTGGCCGCCAGCCCCGAACGCGGGTGCACGAATGCGGCATAACCATCGGGCAGAGCGATCGCCACCCCGGTGCCGACCACGGCCCTTTCGCCGGGCATCAGCTCCACGTCCTCGGCCGCGTGGAGGTCGGCGCCCGCGTCTCCGGCATGGGCGTACGACGGCATCGGCAGCTCGGGGTCGAGCCGCTGGATGAGAATCTCCACGTTGCTCAAGGGTTCACCTCGTAGTCCTGGTGTTCGGCGGCGATGGCGGCCAGGTCGCCGTGCTTGGCGAAGTGTTCCATGTTCACCTCGATGAACAGCGCTGCCGCGCGGACGGCGACCGGTCCGTCGGGGGCGCCGATGCGCCCCTCAGCCTCAAGGTACGCCTTCCTGCCCGAGATGCCGTTGCACCAGGCACGCAGGTGGAGTGTCGTGCCCACGGGAACGGGGAGGAGGTAGTCGGTCTCCAGCCGTCCCGTCACATAGGGCTTGTGGAACAGGTAGACGGACATTCCGATGACCTCGTCCATGGCGGCGGCCAGCACACCGCCGTGCGCCAGCCTGGGCGCTCCCTGGTGCGCCTCCCCCACCGTGAACTCGGCCTCGACGGTGGCGCCGTCGGGGGTCCTGGCCGTGAGGTGCAGCCCGGTCGGGTGCCCGGTGCCGCAGCCGAAGCACTGGCTGTAGTGGGAGCCGAGGGTGGTGCCCGGCGCCGGCGCGTCGGGATGCGCCTCGGGCGCGCTAGCGCCCGGTGGCGGGGTGGTGAGGGAGGAACGAGTCACGGGTGACGAGGTTACTCCGTGTCCCCCCGACGCTCGTCCCCAGTCGCCGTGCCGCACCCCGACACCACCGCCACGCACCCCGCCGCGCGGATCGGCGTTTCCGGCCGCGCAGGTCTGCTCTCGGACTCGCGGGCTTACGACCCTGCAGCGCGGGCCTGCGCGCCGACACTGCCGTCACGCGCGACACTGCCGTCACGCGCGGCGCCGTCGTCACGCGCGGCGTCGTCGTCACGCACCCCGGCAGCCCGCTCGCCCGACCCGATGGGGCGATCGCCCGGCCGGGCCGGAGGCGCTCCCGGCCCCGCAGGCCGATCACCCGACCCCGCAGGTCGCTCACCCGGACCGGCGGGCCGATCACCCGAGCCGCCGGGACGCTCCGGCCACCCCCGGTCGCCGCCGCCGTCGTCGCCGAGCAGACCGCTCCCGGGACCCGGGCCGGGCGGAGGGGCGCCGCCGGGGGGTTCGTCGTCGTGGCCCGGTGGTAGCTCGCGTGGTTTGTGTCTCAGCTCCGGCAGCGCCCGGTAGATCACCGCCGCCACCGGAACCGCCACGGCGGCCCCCGCGATGCCCGCCAGGATGCCCCCGATGGACAGCACCAGGATGATCGCCAGCGGATGGAAGTTCAGCGCCCGGCCCACGATCAGCGGCTGCAGCACGTGGTTCTCGAGCTGCTGCTCCACGATGAGGATCCCCAGGAAGATCAGCGCGTAGACGAGCCCCTTGGCGCCGAGCGTGACCAGTGTCGCGATGGTCCCGGCGAAGAAGATGCCGACGATGGGGATGAAGCTGGCGAAGAAGATCAGCACGGCCAGCGGCGCCCAGAGCGGCACCCCCATCCCGGCCAGCACGATGCCCATGATCAGCCCGTGCACGGCGGCCACCGCCACGGTGCCCTGGACGTAGTGGGAGAGCGTGGCCCACGCGGCCCGCCCCGCCCGGTCGACCCGCGGCGCCACCCCGCCGAACGCCTTCAGGAACCACGACCAGATCCGGTCGCCGTCCTTGAGCAGGAAGAACGTCACGAACAGCAGCAGCACGATGGAGGCGAGCACCTCGACGGCCACCGCGCCCGCGGACAGCACGGTGCCGGTGATGGCCGAGCGCTGCGCGTTGACCATGGCGGCGATCTCGTCGACGTAGCCGGTGATCTGCGCCTGCTGGAGGTGCAGCGGGCCGGTGATCAGCCACTCCTGAACGGTCCTGGCCGTCTCCTGCACCTGTTTGACCAGGTTGGGGAACTCCTCGCCGGCCCGCGCCCCGACCAGCCACCCCGTGCCGACGAGCACGGTGAGGGCCACCAGCATGGTGATCCAGGTGGCGTAGATGGGCCGCATGCCCGCGTTGCGCAGGCTTCTCGTCAGCGGGAACAGCAGCGCGGTCAGCAGCAGCGCGATCGCCACGGGCAGCGCCACGAACGCGAGGCGGGCGATCACCTGGACGATGAAGTAGACGACCACGCCGACGACGATCAGGCACACGCACCATGCGGTTATCTTGGCCAGCACGGGCGGCACGAGCTTGGTTGGGCGGTCGGACAGCACGTGTTCAAGACTGGCATGTCCGGGCCCGGGATGCGCGCGGATAACGGCCGGGCAGCTCACAGCGTAATCAAGCAGCACGCCGCGCACCCATGCGACGGCACGCGGCTCACAACTCCGAGATCGGGCCTGTGCAAGGGGTGGAGCGCGTGTCACCGTCATGGTCATGAAGGCTGTGGTGGTCCTCACCGTGCTGGCGTCCCTCGTCGCCGCCCCCGCCCCCGCGTACGCCTCCCGCGCCGCCCTGGCGCTGGAGGTGCTCTCCAGCCGCGCCGACCAGGTCAGCGGCGGCGACGCCCTGATCAGGGTCCGTCAGACCCGCGGCGCGCGCCTCAAGGTCCTGCGCAACGGCGAGGACGTCACCCAGTCCCTCACGAAGACCGCCGACGGCCTCACGGGCCTGGTGACCGGCCTGGCCGACGGGGACAACACGATCACCGCGGTGGCGTGGCCGCACCGGGAGAACCTGAGGGTGCGCAACCACCCGATCCAGGGGCCGATCTTCTCGGGCGCCCACCAGTACCCGTTCCTGTGCAAGACCGAGCGCAGCGGCCTCGGGCCGCCGGCCGTGGACAACCAGGACGGCCAGGGCATGCGCGTCAGCGGCGGCTGGAGCAAGGACTGCTTCGCCCCCACGGTCACCGACCGCCTCTACCGGTCCACCGACGGCACGTACAAGCCCATGCCCGCGCAGCGCCCCGCCGACCTGGCCACGACCACGCTGCTGGACGGCCGTACGGTCGACTTCGTGGTACGCCGCGAGCGCGGCGTCATCAACCGCTTCCTCTACTCGATCGCCATGCTGGAGGACGGCTGGAACGGCCGGGCGATCTACCGGTTCGACGGCGGCGTCGCGATCGGCCACGACCAGGGCACGCTGGGCGGCGCCGCCCTCGACCCGTACGGCCTGGGCAAGGGCTACGCGATCCTGCACTCCTCGGGCACCCGCACCTCCACCCACTACAACCTGATCCTGGGCGGCGAGACGGCCCTGATGGTCAAGGAGCGCTTCGTCGAGCGGCACGGCCTCCCGCTCTACACGGTGGGCGTGGGCGGCTCGGGCGGCGCCATCCAGCAGTACATCTACGGCCAGAACCACGGAAACAGGGTGATCGACGCCGCCGTCCCGCAGTATTCCTATCCGGACATGGTCACCCAGACCATCCACGTGGGCGACTGCGAGCTGCTCGAACGCTACATGGACCACAACCCCCGCTGGGCGAGGTGGGACGACCGTACGGCCCTGATCGGCATGAACGCCAGCGACACCGTGCCCAACCCGTACACCGGCAGGCCCGGCTCCGACGAGTGCGTCAACGGCTGGCGCGGCCTGACCCCGCTGACCATGAACCCGCTCTGGACCTCCGACAACGACCCCGAGTGGCAGCGCATGGACCCGCCGGGCGTCAAGGACACCGTCCAGTGGACCCACTGGGACGACCTCAGGAAGGTCTACGGCGTGGACGAGCGCGGCTATGCCCGTTCCACCTGGGACAACGTGGGCGTCCAGTACGGGCTGAGGGCGCTCACCGACGGGGTGATCACGCCGGAGGAGTTCCTCGACGTCAACGCCAAGGCGGGCTCGTGGAAGGAGGCGGCCGACATGGTGCAGGAGGGCTGCCCGTTCGTGCCCTCCGCCTGCCCGGCCGACCTCGACCCGTGGAGCGCCCGCAACGCCAACCTGGGCGACCCGGCCCCGAGGCGTACGGGAGACCCCGTCGCGATCAGGAACGTGCAGCGCAGCGGCCTGGTGTTCCGCGGCGACATCGACCTGCCGATCATCGACTGGCGCCCGTACCTGGAGGACCAGCTCGACATGCACAACTCGCACCAGTCGTTCGCCTCCAGGAAGCGGATGCTGGACCACGACGGCCGGGCCGGCAACCAGGTCATCTGGTTCACCGACGCCCGCCCGGACGGGCCGAAGTTCGACCAGACGCCCGAGGCGCTGCGGGTGATCGACGAGTGGATGGCCAATATCCGGAAATATCCGGCGCGCGGCGTGACGGGCAACAGGCCGCCCGACGCCGTGGACCGCTGCTTCGCCACGGACGGCACCCAGATCGCGGCCGGCCCGCACGTCTGGGACGGCGTCCTCGACCGCCGCTCCCCCGGCGCCTGCACCCAGCGCTTCCCGCTCTACTCGACCTCCCGCATCGTGGCGGGCGGCCCCATCGAGGGCGGCGTCTACAAGTGCCGGCTCCAGCCGGTCGAGCGGGCCGTCGCGCGGGGCCTGTACGGCTCCTGGCAGCCGACGGCGGACCAGCGCGCCCGCCTGAAGCAGATCTTCCCTACAGGCGTGTGTGACTACTGACGGGCAGCTCCCGCATGGAGCGCATGGGCGAGGTGACCACCCACAGGAACGCCAGGCAGGCGCCGGACGCGGCGACCAGCAGCGTGTTCCTGACCCCGATCGCCGCGCTCAGCGCCCCGCCCAGCAGGCCGCCGAGCGGCATCGTGCCCCAGACGAGGAAGCGGATGGTGGCGTTCATCCGGCCGAGCAGCGGCTCGGGTGTGATGGCCTGCCGGAAGCTGAGCTGCGTGACGTTGAAGACGACCGCGCCCGCGCCGAAGAAGAACTCGAACACCACGAACAACCCCAGCCGCCAGTCGGCCTCCACCCACGGCACCAGGAACATCAGCGGCGCGGGCAGCCCGATGGCCAGCCAGATCGTCGGCCCCTGCCCGAAGCGGGCGGCGATCCGGCGGTTGGCCAGCGCTCCGGTGACGCCCCCGAGCCCGCCCGCGGCCATGAGCAGCCCGATGGTGCCCGGGGCCAGGGCGAGGTCCCTGGCCAGCAGCAACAGGATCGGCGGCTGGGCCATGGTGGCGAACAGGTTCGCGGTGGCCGCGCACCCCGCGACGCGGCGCAGCAGCCGATGCCCGAGCACGAACCTGACGCCCTCCCCGATCTCCCTCCCCAGGTGGCCACGGCGGCGCTCCTGCCGGGCCTCCGGTTTGCGGATGGTGGCCAGGCACAGGGCCGACCAGGCGAAGCCGGCCACGGTGACGACGAGCGCGAACGGCGCGGTGAGGAACTGGATCAGGTAGCCGCCGGCGCCGGGCCCGCCGAGCTGCGCCACCGTACGCACGCCCTCCAGCGCGGAGTTGCCCTCGACGAGCCGCTCGCGTCCGACGAGGTGCGGCAGGTAGCTCTGGTACGCGGCGTCGAAGAACACGGTGAACACCCCGAGCACGAGCGCGACGGCGTAGAGCTGGTGGATGGTCAGCCCGTCCAGCCACCAGGCCACCGGCACGGAGGCCAGCGCCAGGGCCCGCGCCCAGTCGCTGACCACCATCACCGCGCGCTTGCCCAACCGGTCGACGATCGCCCCGGCAGGCAGCCCGATCACCACGAACGCCAGCGTCTGGCACGCGGCCAGCGCGCCCACCTCGAACTCCGAGGCGTGCAGCGCCGAGACCGCGACCAGCGGCAGGGCCAGCACCAGGATCTGGGTGCCCGCCTGGCTGGCGCTGTCGGCCAGGAACAGCCCACGGAAGTCGTGATCTTTTAACAAGCTCACGAAAAGAGAATCCATGACCGATTGATAAAAATCAACCGGTTATAGGGTGGCCATCCATGGGCACCAAACGCCGCCCGGCCACCGAGGCCGAGGCCCGCGCGCTGGCCTCCGCCATCCGCCTGCGCATCCTGCGGCTCTGCCTCGACCAGGCGCTGACCAACAAGGAGATCGCGAGCCGGCTCGGCGCCAATCCCGCCACCACGCTCCACCACGTGCGCAAGCTGGTCGACACCGGCTTCCTGGCGGCCGAGCCGAGCCGTCCCGGCCCGCGCGGCTCCACCGAGATCCCCTACCGCGCCACCGGCAAGTCGTGGGAGATGGACGTCCGCGAGAGCGGCGTGACCGGCGCCAACACCGCGATCCTCGACGCCTTCCTGGAGGAGGTCAGGCTCGCCGACGTCGAGGAGGGCGACTTCACCCGGCTCGGCCTCAGGCTCACCGCGCAGGGCCGGGAGGAGCTGCGCAGGCGGCTGCAGGAGGTGTTCGACGACTTCCAGGGCCGGCAGTCGCCGCCGGGCGGGGAGGCATATTCGGTGTTCCTCGCCCTCCACCGCGACGTCGCCAGAGACGGCTGACGCCGGGCGCCCCGCGCGGGGCGCCCGGCGTCGGAGCGCCGGTCAGCCCAGCTGGACCTCGACCTTGAGCTCGTCGCCGTAGTCGAGCACGAACTCCTCGACGTTGCCCGCCGCGCACAGGTCGTCCTGCGCCTGCCGCACGAGCTCCACGTCGGGCGCCCACACGGTCAGCCGGGAGACCTCGGCCCGCATCGACTGCTTGGCCTCCGACTTGGCCTTGCGGACCTGCCCGAGCACCTCCGAGGCCACCGCCAGCACGGCCGGGTCGCCCTCTCCCCGCTCCGTGAGCGGCCAGGCGGCGCGGTGGACCGAGCCATCGCGCCACCACGACCACACCTCTTCGGTCACGAAGGGCAGGAACGGCGCGAACAGCCGCAGCAGCGTGTCGAGCGCCTGCCGCAGCGCCGCGTGCGCCGACGCCGAGGCGGCGCCGGACTCGTACGCGCGGGCCTTGACCAGCTCCAGGTAGTCGTCGCAGAACGCCCAGAAGAAGCGCTCCACGGCCTCGATCGCCCGGGTGTGGTCGTAGGCCTCGAACGCCTCCGTCGCCTCCCGCACGGCGTCGCTCAGCGCCGTCAGCATCGACCGGTCGAGCGGCTCGGTCACCTCGGAGCCGGCGTCGTCGGAGGCCAGCCCGAGCACGAACTTGGAGGCGTTCAGGATCTTGATCGCCAGCCGCCGCCCGATCTTGAGCTGCCCCGCGTCGAAGGCGGTGTCGACGCCGTAGCGCCCGTTGGCCGCCCAGTAGCGCACCGCGTCGGAGCCGTGCTGCTCCAGCAGGTCGAGCGGGGTGACCACGTTGCCCTTGGACTTGGACATCTTCTTGCGGTCGGGGTCGAGGATCCACCCGGAGATCGCCACGTCGCTCCATGGCGTGCCGCCGAACTCGTAGTGCGATCTGACCACGGTCGAGAACAGCCAGGTGCGGATGATCTCGTGGGCCTGCGGCCGCAGGTCGGCGGGGAAGACGCGGCGGAACAGGTCGTCGTCGGAGCCCCATCGGCCGGCGATCTGCGGCGTGAGCGACGAGGTGGCCCAGGTGTCCATGACGTCGGGGTCGGCCATGAACCCGCCGGGCACGCCCCGCTGCTCCTCGGTGTAGCCGGGCGGCACGTCGGAGGACGGGTCCACCGGCAGCATGTCCTCGGTGGGCAGGATCGGCGCGTCGTGGACGGCCTGCCCCGACTCGTCGATCGGATACCACACCGGGAACGGCACGCCGAAGAAGCGCTGGCGCGAGATCAGCCAGTCGCTGGTGAGCCCCTCGACCCAGTTGTCGTAGCGCACGCGCATGTGCGGCGGGTGCCACGTCAGCTCGCGCCCGCGCGCCAGCATCCGCTGCCGCAGCTCCTCGTCACGGCCGCCGTTGCGGATGTACCACTGGCGGGTGGTGACGATCTCCAGCGGCTTGTCGCCCTTCTCGTAGAACTTCACCGTGCGCCGCACGGGCCGGGGCTCGCCCTCGAGGTCGCCCGACTCCCGCAACAGCTCCACGATCCGCTCGCGGGCGCTGTGGACGGTCTTGCCGGCCAGCTCCTTGTACGGCTCCTCCTCCACGCCCTCCGGCGGCTCGGGCAGCAGCCGCCCGTCCCAGCCGAGGATCGGCCGGGTCGGCAGGTGCAGCTCCCGCCACCAGGTGACGTCGGTGATGTCGCCGAACGTGCAGATCATCGCGATGCCGGTGCCCTTGTCGGGCTCGGCCAGCCGGTGGGCCAGCACGGGCACCTCGACCCCGAACAGCGGCGTCAGCACCGAGGTGCCGAACAGCTCCTGGTAGCGCTCGTCGTCGGGATGGGCGACCAGCGCCACGCAGGCCGGGATCAGCTCGGGCCGGGTCGTCTCGATCCAGACCGGGCCCTTCTCGCCGTAGAAGGAGATCTTGTGGAAGGCGCCGGGCCACTCCCGGTCCTCCAGCTCGGCCTGGGCGACGGCGGTGCGGAAGCTGACGTCCCACAGGGTCGGCGCCTCGGCGAGGTAGGCCTCGCCGCGCAGCAGGTTGCGCAGGAACGCCCGCTGCGACACCGCGCGGGACTCGTCGCTGATCGTGGTGTAGAGCAGCGACCAGTCGACCGACAGCCCGACCCGCCGCCACACCTCCTCGAACGCCTGCTCGTCGAGGGCGGTCAGCTTGTGGCACAGCTCCACGAAGTTGCGCCGCGAGATCGAGATCTCACGCTTGCCGGGCTTGTCCGGGGGGACGAACTCGGGGTCGTAGGGCAGCGACGGGTCGCAGCGCACGCCATAGACGTTCTGCACCCGGCGCTCGGTGGGCAGCCCGTTGTCGTCCCACCCGATCGGGTAGAAGACAGACTTACCGATCATCCGCTGGTAGCGGGCCATGATGTCGGTGTGGGTGAAGGAGAAGACATGCCCGACGTGCAACGACCCCGACACGGTCGGCGGCGGCGTGTCGATCGAGTAGACCTGCTCACGCGGCTTGGACCGGTCGAAGCGGTAAGTGCCCTCGTCCTCCCAGCGAGCTACCCATACCTGCTCCAAGCCGTCAAGGGTCGGCTTTTGGGGCATGGATGGACGGCGTAGTCGCTGTTGAGTCATGCCTCCTTATGGTACGGCTTCACGGGCGCGGCCTGCGGTAGAGACTAGTGTTCGTTACAAAGGGGAAGGGAGATCGACATGGCGGAGGACAAGCCCGATGTCGCCTGGCGTGTCATCGGTGGCCTGGTGGGCCTGGTGACCGCCTGGGCGGCGCGGAAGATCCTCGGGTTCGCCTGGCGGAAGGCGACCGGCAAGGAGCCGCCCATCGACACGGACTCGCCCGAGGTCAGCATGGGTGAGGCGATCGGCTACGCCGTCGTCATGGGAGTGGGCATGTCAGTGGCGCAGATCGTGGTCAACCGGACCGCCAAGAAGCGCTACGACGCGTGGAAGTCTGTGAAGCAGGTGTCTCCAGGGCCGTGAGGAACTCGCTGGCCCAGCGGTCCACGTCGTAGGTGGCGACCCGGCGGCGCATCGTCCGCATCCGCCGGGCCAGCTCGTGCGGGGTGGCGCGCATCGCGGCCAGCATCTGCCGCTTGACGTCCTCCACGTCGTACGGATTGACCAGATAGGCCTGCCGCAGCTCGTCGGCGGCCCCGGCGAACTCGCTGAGCACCAGCCCGCCGTGCAGGTCGTGGTGACAGGAGATGTACTCCTTGGCCACCAGATTCATCCCGTCGCGCAAGGGCGTGACGACCATGACGTCGGCCGCCAGATAGAGCGCCGCCAGCTCCTCGTGGCCGTAGGACTGGTGGAAATACCAGATCGGCTGGTAGCCGAGCTGGGCGTGCTCCCCGTTGATCCGGCCGACCTGCAGCTCGATGTCGTCGCGCAGCCGGCGGTATTCGTCCACCCGCTCCCGGCTCGGCGTCGCGATCTGCACGAACACGGCCTCGCCGGGCCGCAGCTGCCCGTCCTTGAGCAGCTCTCCGAACCCCTCCAGCCGCTGCCCGATGCCCTTGGTGTAGTCGAGCCGGTCCACGCCCAGCAGCACGTGCTCGGGGTCGCCCAGCTCCATCCTGATCTCCTTGGCCCGCGCCACGATGTGCGGCTCGCGCACGATCGTGTCGAGCTGCGCGAAGTCCACCGAGATCGGGAACGCCTGCGTGGTCACGATCCGGTCGTCGAGGAAGATCTCGTTCCCCTTGTACGGCAGCCCGAGCAGCCGCCGGCACAACCTGCGGAAGTTCGAGGCGCCGCCGGGCAGCTGGAAGCCCACCAGATCGGCCCCGAGCAGCCCTTCGACCAGCTCCTTGCGCCACGGCAGCCGCCAGAACAGCTCGGTCGGCGGGAACGGGATGTGCAGGAAGAACCCGATCCGCAGGTCGGGCCGGAGCCTGCGCAGCATGGCGGGCACGAGCTGGAGCTGGTAGTCCTGCACCCACACGACCGCGCCCTCCTCGGCGGCCTCGGCGGCCGCGACGGCGAAGCGCTCGTTGACGGACCGGTACGTCTCCCACATCGCCCGGTCGAACACCGGCGGCGCCACCACGTCGTGGTAGAGCGGCCACAGGGTGGCGTTGGAGAAGCCCTCGTAATAAAGCTCCACCTCGCTGGCCGACAGCGGCACGGGGATGAGACTCATCCCGTCCTGCTCGAACGGCTCCAGTTTCTCGTCGGGCGCCCCGTGCCAGCCGGCCCAGGCGCCATGGCGGCGCTGCATCACCGGCGCTATGGCGGTGACGAGGCCTCCTGGACTCCTGCGCCACGAGGCCGCTCCGTCAGGCTCGATCGTCCGGTCCACCGGCAACCGGTTCGCGACGATCAGAAACGAGCTACGGCCACTCACGCAGTCCTCCTATGGGGTCATGTGTCAGGAGAGCCGCCGAGTGCGCGGCTCACAGCGGCCGCCACCGACTCCGGCCCCGCATGGGGGATGATCGCGGCGATGTGGGAATCGGGCCTGATGAGCCATGCCTCATCCGGCCCGGCGCCGAGCCTCTCAGCGAGCGAGCCAGTCCCATCCATCTCCGCGAGCCCGCGTACGGCGAGCGGCGCCGTAATGACCTTGCCCAGGACCTGCACAAACAAACTCGAATCGCACATATCACCCAATAGCACGAGAAATCCGTCCCGGGCAATCTCCCGCAATCTGCCCCCGGGAAGCGGCACGTCGGGCAGGATCACGCCCGGCGCGGGCACGCACAGCGCTCCCTTCGGCGGTCTGCCGAGGAAGGGCCGCGACGGCTCGGGCGTGGTGAGCGGCGAGTCCACGTACCAGTACGGCTCGGCGAAGCGCCCCGAGTCCACCTCGGCGACCCGGCCGCCCTCCAGCACGGCCCGCCTGCGCATCCGCTCCTCCACGCTCCTGGGCGCGAGGAAGCGCATGGTGGCCGCGGTGACCTGCAGATTCTCCCGCGCGGCCGCGTGCCGCTCGGCGTGGTACGACTCCAGCAGCTCCTCCCCCGCCCAGCCGTTGAGCACGAAGGCCAGCTTCCAGGCCGCGTT
The DNA here is from genome assembly GCF_041950495.1 of Nonomuraea sp. MTCD27. Lineage (NCBI taxonomy): Bacteria > Bacillati > Actinomycetota > Actinomycetes > Streptosporangiales > Streptosporangiaceae > Nonomuraea > Nonomuraea sp. MTCD27. The sequence goes on from NZ_JBGNUW010000017.1 coordinate 318,000, forward strand.
CTCGGCGTCGGGCACGCCGGAGTTGAGCCCCCGCGCACCGAACGGGGCCACCAGGTGGGCGCAGTCGCCCGCCAGCAGGACCCGGCCGACCCGCATGCGGGAGGCGATGCGCGAGTGGAAGCGGTAGGTGCTGTGCCAGAGCAGCTCGTACGGCCGATCCCCGATGATCTGCCGGATTTTTCGCGATATATCGGCTTCTGTTGGGATGAAGTCCGGCGCGATCTGCCAGTCGATCCGGTACGTGCCGCCGGGGCAGGGATGGATGAGCACCTGCCGCCCCGGGTTCCAGACCGGGTCGAAGTAGAAGCGGCGCTCGTTCTCCCAGCCCGGCAGCTCGGCCTTGATGTCGCAGATCAGGAACTGGTCCTCGAACGTCTCCCCGGAGAAGGCCACCCCCAGTCCCCCGCGCAGCCCCTGGGCCCTGGCACCCGCGCAGGCCAGCACGTAGGGCGCGCGCAGCCGCCGCTGGCCGCAGTGCACGGTGACGCCCGTGGAGTCCTGGGACAGGCCGGTGACCTCGTGGTCCCAGCGCACCTCGATGAGCGGCTGCCCGGCGATGACCTCGTCGAGGATCTGCTCGGTGCGGCTCTGGGAGATGTTCACGCAGGGTGGCAGCGGCCCCTCACGCTCGAACGCCCAGGAGAACAGCTCCCGGTCGCGGTAGTAGGTGCGGGCCGTGGTCCAGGCCAGGCCCTCCTCGGCCACCTTGGCCGCGCCGGCGGCGGCCCAGATGTCGAGCACGTCGCGCTGCTGGCAGATGGACTTGGAGCCGCCCCTGCCCCGCGACGGGCGCTGGTCGAGCACCAGCACCTGGACGCCCCAGCGGGCCAGCAGCAGCGCGGCGCTCTGCCCGACCGGGCCCGCGCCGATCACGATGACCTGTGCGTCGTTCCTCATGACTGCAGCTCGTCCCACACCTGCCGGTCGCGCTCGGCGGTCCAGATCCGTGGCCGCTCGACGCCGTGCAGCTCGTCCCAGAGCCTGGAGACGTTGAACGGCAGGCAGTGCTCGAAGATCGGCCAGGCGCCGTAACGCGGCTCCAGGGCCCGGTGCGTACGCTCGAACGCCTCCTTCATCGACCCCGCCGCGCCCACCTCGCGCAACATCACCGCCAGGAAGTCGCGCGTCTGCCCGATCGCCGCCGCCACGCCGTCCTTCCCCCTGGCCACCGCGCCCCGGCCGCCGACCAGCGTCTCCGCCCCGAACGACGCCACCCGGTCGAGCGTCCCCGAGGACCACTCCCGGTGGAAGGCGTCGCCGGTGTAGAGGGCGGCCTGCGACTCCACCAGGTCTCCGGCGAACATGATGCGCCGATCCGGCAGCCAGGCCACCAGGTCGCCCTCGGTGTGGCCGCGCCCGCAGTATTGCAGGACGAGGTCGCCCCGCCCGCCGCCCAGATCGATGGTGAACCGGTCGCTGAACGTCGCCGTCGGCCACGTCAGGCCCGGGATCGAGCCGGGCTCCTTGAACAGGCGCGGCATCCTGCCGTATTCGCTGGCCCAGTCCTGCTCGCCGCGCTCGGCGATCAGCTCGCGGGTCTTCTCGTGGGTGACGATCACGTCCGCGCCGAACGCCGAGGCGCCCAGCACCCTGACCGCGTGGTAGTGCGACAACACGAGGTATCTGACCGGCTTGTCCGTGTGCTCGCGCAGCCGGGCCAGCCACTCGCGGGCGGCCACCGGCGTGGCCAGCGCCTCGAAGCAGACGAGGAAGTCCTCCCCCTCGATCGCGCCCACGTTGGGGTCGCCCTCGGCCGTGAGCGCGTAGACGCCCTCCGCCAGCACCTCCAGAGACTGCCTCTTCTCGCCGAGATCCGCCGACGAGGCGAACGGCTTGGCCATCGCTCCTCCTCCGCTCAGCCGTCGAAGTCCATCCGCACGCCCGACGTCCTGCCCATGCCCATCTCTCCCGAGATCAGGCGCACTCCGCGTGCCACGCCGGCCGCCCGGACCGCACCGCGTGGAAGCGCCCCGCGACGTGGCCCGGGCCGGCGCTTCATCTCTTGACAGGGAAGTCAGGACGGTGATTGGTTTACCGAACATTCGGTCAGTTGACAAGGGAGACTTGCGTTGGAGAGCGCGCGTCGCATGATGGACGCCGACACCGCCTCCGCGGCCCTGGGCATCGAGTTGACGGAGCTGGGCGAGGGCCGGGCGGTGTGCCGCATGACCGTGACGGGCCAGATGATCAACGGCCATGACCTGTGCCACGGCGGATACGTGTTCCTGCTGGCCGACACGGCGTTCGCGTGCGCCTGCAACACCTACGGCCCGGTGACGGTGGCGGCGGGCGCGGAGATCACGTTCGTCTCGCCTGCCCGCGCGGGCGACGTGCTGGTCGCCGAGGCGGCCGAGCGCACCCGCTACGGGCGCAGCGGCATCTACGACATCACCGTGCGAAGGCCGGACGGACAGGTGGTCGCGGAGTTCCGCGGCCGGAGCCGGGAGCTGAAGTGAGACTTGGAGATCCCCCCGCGGACCACGAGCTCGACCCGGTCGAGCGGGTGTCCCGCGACGAGCTCATGGCGCTGCAGCTGGAGCGCCTGCGGCGAACCCTCGACCACGCGTACCAGAACGTACCGATTTATCGGGCGAAATTTGACCAAGCCGGGGTGCATCCGAGCGACTGCAAGGAGCTCGGTGACCTGGCGAAGTTCCCCTTCACCACCAAGCAGGACCTGCGCGACAGCTACCCGTTCGGCATGTTCGCCGTCCCCCGCGAGCAGGTGGTCAGGGTGCACGCCTCCAGCGGCACCACGGGGCGGCCGACCGTGGTCGGCTACACCAGGAGCGACATCGACGTCTGGGCGGAGGTCATGGCCCGCTCGATCCGCGCCTCCGGCGGGCGGCCCGGCGACATCGTGCACGTGGCCTACGGCTACGGCCTGTTCACCGGCGGGCTGGGCGCGCACTACGGGGCCGAACGGCTGGGGTGCACGGTGGTGCCCGTCTCGGGCGGCATGACGGCCCGGCAGGTGCGGCTCATCGCGGACTTCCGGCCCGACATCGTCATGATGACGCCGTCGTACATGCTGGCCCTGCTGGACGAGTTCGCCGCGCAGGGGCTGGACCCGCGCGCCGCGTCCCCGCGCGTCGGGATCTTCGGCGCGGAGCCGTGGACGGAGCGGATGCGCGCGGAGATCGAGGAGCGCTTCGACCTGCACGCCGTGGACATCTACGGCCTGTCCGAGGTGATCGGGCCCGGCGTGGCGAACGAGTGCGTCGAGAGCAAGGACGGCCTGCACGTCTGGGAGGACCACTTCTACCCGGAGACCGTCGATCCGTTCACCGGCGAGCCGGCCGAGGCGGGCGAGCTGGTCTTCACCAGCCTCACCAAGGAGGCCATGCCGGTCATCCGCTATCGCACGCGCGACCTGACCCGGCTGCTGCCCGGCACGGCCAGGCCCGCGTTCCGCCGCATGGAGAAGGTGACCGGGCGCACCGACGACATGATCATCGTGCGTGGCGTGAACGTGTTCCCGACCCAGATCGAGGAGCTCGTGCTGGCCACGCGGGGCCTGTCTCCGCACTTCCAGCTGCACCTGACGCGCCCCGAGCGGCTCGACGTGATGACGGTCAGGGTCGAGGCGCGTCCCGAGTTCGGCGGCGGGCGGGGCGAGGCGGGCGAGGCGCTGCGCAGGGCGGTCAAGGACGCCGTCGGCGTGAGCGTGGAGGTCGAGGTCGTGGATCCGGAGACGCTGGAGCGGTCGGTCGGGAAGCTCAAGCGGGTCATCGACCGGCGAGCTGCGGCGGGCGACCAGGACAAGCAGGGATAATCGGGCATATGGCCACATCAGCCCCCACGCGTCAGCGCAGGCGCGGGCACGACCCCGAGTCCGTGCTGTCCATCGCGGTGGGCGTCTTCAACGAGCGTGGCTACGACGGCACCAGCATGGAGGACCTCGCCAGGGCGCTGGGCGTCACCAAGTCGGCCATCTACCACCACGTGCCGGGCAAGGAGCAGCTCCTCGCCCGCGCCCTCGACCGGGCGCTGGACGGCCTGTTCGAGATGGTGGCCGACGAGCGCGCCGCCTCGGGGGCGGCCATCGAGCGGCTGGAATGGGTCGTACGGCAGAGCGTGCGCATCCTCGTCGACCGGCAGCCGTACGTGACGCTGCTGCTGCGGGTGCGTGGCAACAGCCGCACCGAGCGGGCGGCGCTGGAGCGGCGGCGGGAGTTCGACGCTTTCATCAGCCACCTGGTCGGGCAGGCGGCGGCGGAGGGTGGCATCCGGGCCGACCTGGATCCCGCACTGGTGACGCGGCTGCTGTTCGGCACCGTGAACTCGATCACCGACTGGTACCACCCGTCACGCGGCGCCTGCGCTGACGACCTGGCGGACGCGCTGATCAAGATGGCCTTCGACGGGCTGCGCTCGGACGCGGCCTAGACACCGGGCCCGCGGCCGGGAGGCAGGGCTACGGGTCGAGCTCGTTACGCGGCGGGGACTCGACGGCCTCGGGCTGTCCGGCACCGGGCAGCGGGCGTTTGACGCGCAGGTCGTTGCGGATGGTCTCGCCGAGCTTCTTCGTGGCCATGCGGTTGAGCGCGCCGCCGGCGACGGCGCCGGTCAGGAACGGGCCGAACGTGGTCAGGTGGCGGCCCAGCGTACGCATGAGACGGTTGCGCAGAGCCGTCTTGGTGGCCGCCCCGAGCGCCAGTGAGACGGACGCGGGCGCGAGGGGGTCGATGCCGCGTTGCTTGGCCCAGGCGGCCGTGAATGCGACCGCGCGCTGGGTGCCGGTGCCCTGGACACGTACGCCGTAGACCTCGTGCAGCTCGGCCAGGAGCTTGACCTCGATGGCGGCGACGACGATCGTCTCGGCGACGAGCTGGGCGGGGGCGGAGAGCAGGAGGGGTGGCGCGGCGAACTCGGCCGCGGCCAGTGCTCCGCCGATGGCGCCGACCGTCATCGTGGCCTTCTGCGCGGTGCGCACCAGGTCGTCGGCGAGCTCCTCGCCGGTCAGGCCGTGATGATGTTCGGCAAGGGTGTGCAGATCCCGGATCGGGATGCGCGGCGCGATGTTGAGGAAGACGTCCGCCAGCCAGCGTCCCCGGCCCGCGCCGGTCGCGCGTGCCCTTTTGGCTCCCGCGGACAACGCCTGGGCTAGGCGGCCGAGCAGCCTGCGCCGCTCGGCCGGCGCGAGCTCACCGGACGCGGTGAGCCTGCCTACGAGCTCGCCGACCTCACGGTCGGGGTCGGCGATCTCACTGCCTGGTTGCTGGTCTTTCTCCGGTACGGCCACGCGATGCCTCCATGTCTCTTGGTCGCGACCGCTCAGGGTTCGTGGGCTTCGGTCATCGCTCCCTCGCTACCCCGAGCACTTTCGCTCCAGAAATTAGGCGGCGCACTCCCGGCAGACCTGCTGGCCGTTCCTCTCAGAGGCCAGTTGGCTGCGGTGATGCACCAGGAAGCAGCGTGAGCAGGTGAACTCGTCGGCCTGGCGGGGAATCACCCGCAGGGAGAGCTCTTCGTTCGACAGGTCCGCACCGGGCAGTTCGAGCGACTCGGCCAGATCGGTCTCGTCGATGTCGATGCTGCCAGACGACTTGTCGGTGCGCCGCGCCTGGAGTTCCTGGAGGCTGTCTTCCCCCAGGTCGTCGTCTGTCTTGCGCGGGCTGTCGTAGTCGGTAGCCATTGTGCTTACTCCATCCCCCTCATCCATATGTGTTCGCGCTCATCGCGCGTCTTAACGTCCGGGAAGCCCATCTTGTGCCCGTTCCGTCGGGGAGATTTCCCATCGGTACCCCGCGGAAACGGACAACGAACCTCCCAACACGTCAGGGCCTGCTGCCGACGGCAATGGTTAGCCAAATATGGCGAAACCCACAGCCTTGGCGTCATGCACCACCGTGTTCGACGGCACATCCAACCACATGTGCGGCGCGAATGAGACGCCCCCCGGGCCTCAACACGCGCGGCACCACGCAGACGAACGCGCCTGGACGACACGCCCGTCAACGCCTCGGCAGCTGAATGGTCACGACAAGCCCTCCACCATCACGCGGCACGGCGGCCACATTCCCGCCGTGCGCCTGTACCACCGCACGGACGATGGACAGCCCGAGCCCCGCTCCCTTGGCCGATTCCACGCGGTCCGCATGGAGCCTCCTGAACGGCTCGAACAGGCTGTTCACCTCGTACGCCGGGACGTGCTGTCCCGTGTTGGCCACCTGAACAACCAAGGCACCGTCCACCATTCCCGTTCGGATCCAGACTTTTCCGTTTTCGGGAATGTTGTACTTCACGGCGTTCTCGAGCAGGTTGCTGATGGAGCGCTCGAGGAGCACGGGATCGCCTATGGTAGGCGCGCTGACCAGTTCGGCGCTCACGGTTACGCCGTGTTCCTCGGCGAAGGGCGTGACCTGTTCCAGCGCCGTCTCGGCGACGTCCTGAACGTCGAGCGGTTTGCGCACGGCGAGTTCGCGTTCGCTCCTGGCGAGCAGCAGCAATCCCTCGATGAGCTTCTCATTGCGCGCATTGACCTCGAGGAGGGTACGGCCGAGCGCTTTGAGGTCCTCCGACGCCTCCGGATCCGACAGGGCGATCTCCAGGACCGTCCTGTTGATGGTCAGGGGTGTACGCAGCTCGTGCGACGCGTTGGCCACGAACCTGCGCTGGGTGTCGAAGGCGACGTTGAGCCTGGTGAGCATGGCGTCGAAGGTGTCGGCCAGCTCCTTCAGCTCGTCGTTGGGGCCCTCCAGGGCGATGCGCTGGTGGGCCAGGGTGCTCTCGGACAGCTTGCGCGCCGTCACGGTCATCTGCGCGACCGGCTTGAGCGCCCGGTCGGCCACGAAGTAGCCGATGATGAGGGCCAGGATCCCCACACCCACCAGGGCCATGGGCGCGCTGCCGAGCAGCGCGTCACGGGCGTTGATGATCGCCAGCTGTTCGTACTGGCGCCAGCGGGCCTGCATCTGCGCGTCGGAGATCGGGTCGAGCCCGGTGTCGAGGGTCGGCCAGGCGCGGCTGATCGCCGTGCCGAGGATGACGTACACCGACAGCAGCAGCGCCGCGCCCGCCCCGAAGACGAGCGCGCCGTAGGTGAGCGTCAGCCGCCATCGGATGCTGACCTTGCCCGGCAGATCCTTCACACGATCCATAGTGGATCGTGTGGCCGGCGCCTGCTGCTCCAGCGGAGGGGGACCGTCCCAGGCGGGCGGGCCGACCGGGGGCGGCGCTTCCTGCACCCGCGTCGCCTTCCTCGCCGAGTGCGGGCTGATCATCGGATGCGTCGGGCCCTCACGCTCTGGCCGATCATTCACAACTTGTACCCAACCCCGGGCACAGTCTCGATCACCTGAGGCTCGCCCAGCTTCTTCCGCAGCGTCATCATGGTCACCCGGACCACGTTCGTGAAGGGATCGATGTTCTCGTCCCATGCCTTGTCCAGCAGGTCCTCCTGGCTGACCACGGCCCCTTCGGCCCGCATCAGCTCCTCGAGCACCGCGAACTCCTTCTTGGTCAGCACGACCTCCTTGCCGTCGCGCTCCACCAGCCGCTTGCCCGGGTCGAGCCGGATCCCGGCCCGCTCCAGGACGGGCGGCAGGGCGGGAGCGGAGCGGCGGCCGAGTGCGCGGACCCGCGCGACCAGCTCGATGAACACGAACGGCTTGGCCAGGTAGTCGTCGGCCCCCAGGCCCAGCCCCTCCACCTTGTCGTCCACGTCCCCCGACGCGGTCAGCATGAGGATCCGCGAGGCCGTCCGCTGCTCCACCAGCCGGCGGCACACCTCGTCGCCGTGCACGACGGGCAGGTCGCGGTCGAGCACGATCACGTCGTAGTCGATGTAGGAGGTCCGCTCCAGGGCGCCCCCGCCGTCGTACGCGACATCGACCGCCATGGCCTCACGCCGCAGCCCCGTCGCGATCGCGTCGGCGAGCACCCGCTCATCCTCTACCACCAGCACCCGCACGCCTGGCACACCTCTTCTCCGGATTCTGGGCACTCATTCTGCCCACGGCCTCGATAAGCGCACGGTAAGGCATGTTCAGGGCTCGGTGACCCCGCGGTGAGACGGCCCTTGGAGAAATTCATGTTTCGGTGGGCGACAAGCCGGGGTATGCCTGCGGGACACCCATTGCCCGGTCTTCATCTGGCGATGGGGTAACTTCGCCCCCCACACGGATCGAACCCCCAGAGAGTAGGTGAGATGGGCGAGTTCACGACCACGATCGAACACCGCCTCGACCAGGCTTACAAGGGCCTTCGGGAGGCCCGTAGCGTCGGCGACGACTACCTCGCCGACACACTCACCGCCGAGATCGAGGACCTGCGCAGGCTGGCCGACGATCACGGCATCCCGTTGCCCCGCTAGCCGTGCGAAACGGCCGGAGCCCGGCTCCGGCCGTTTCTCGACCCGGTTCAGCGATCAGGCGGCGCGTTCGGGGTCCAGCCGCGCCAGCAGGTCGTGCAGTTCCTCGAACAGCCCGGGAGCCGCGCACAGCGCGAAGGCCGGGCTGACCGGCTCGCCGCGCAGCCCGCCGAGCCTGGCGCCCGACTCGGTGGCGATCAGCCCGGCCGCGGCGAAGTCCCACTGGTTGACGCCGCGCTCGTAGTACGCGTCCACCCGCCCGGCGGCCACGGAGCACAGGTCGACGGCGCACGAGCCACCGCGCCGGATGTCACGCACGCGGGGCAGCACCTTGGCCACCACCTCGCCCTGGACCGCGCGCTGGGCCTGGGCGTAGCCGAAGCCGGTCGAGACCAGCGCCTGCGCCAGCGGCACGCCGGTGTTGCAGCGCAGCCGCCCGGCCCCGAGCCGGGCGCCCTCGCCGAGCGCCGCGTTGTAGACCTCGCCGCGCTGCGGGACGTTGACGACCCCGGCCACGACCTGGCCGTTCACCTCGACGGCGATCGACACGGCCCAGTCCGGCAGGCCGTACAGGAAGTTGACGGTGCCGTCGATCGGGTCGACGATCCAGCGCACGTCGGACTCGCCGGGCTCCTCCCCGCCCTCCTCGCCGAGGATCCGGTCGCCGGGCCTGGCGGCCAGGATGCGCTCGCGGATGAGCTCCTCCGACGCCTTGTCGAGGGTGGTCACCACGTCGGTGGGGCTGGACTTGGTCTCGATCTCGCCGGACATCGTGGGCCGCTTGGCGAGGAGCATGTCCCCCGCCTCGCGGGCGATGTCCTCGGCGAGCCTCAGGAAATCCGTCATCAGGCCACCGAGTCCGGGCGCTTCCACTCCTGTCCGAGCACGTGCTGGGCCAGGAAGGCGAGGACGGTCTCGTACCAGGCGACGGCGTTGCCGGGCTTGAGGATCCAGTGGTTCTCGTCGGGGAAGTACAGGAACTTCGACTCGACCTCGGTGCGGCGCAGGTCCCACCACAGGCGCAGCGCCTCGCCGATGGGCACGCGGTAGTCCTTGTCGCCGTGGATGACCAGCACCGGGGTGGTGATGTCGGTGAGGGAGTGGTGCGGGGACAGGAGCTGGTACCGCTCGGAGCCGGGCTCGCCGAACTCGCGCTGCCAGTACATGGAGGCGTCGGTGGTGCCGGCGAACTGGTCGAGGTTCCAGAGCGAGGCGTGGGTGACGATGGCCTTGTAGCGGTCGGTGTGCCCGGCCAGCCAGTTGGCCATGTAGCCGCCGTACGAGCCGCCCATCGCGGCGATGCGCTCGCTGTCGATGTCGTCCCTGGCCAGTGCCACGTCCACGATCGCGTCGAGGTCGGCCTGCGTGCGCGGGCCCCAGTTGCCCCAGCCGCGGTCGATCATCTCCTGGCCGTAGCCGGTGGACAGGCAGGGGTCGGGCATGAGCACGGCGTACCCGTGCTGGGCCATGATCCAGGACTGCCAGCGCCACTGCCAGTCGTTCCACGAGGCGACCGGGCCGCCGTGGATGAACAGCACGAACGGCGCGGGGTCCTCGGCCGAGGCGCCTTCCGGCAGCACGAGCCAGCCGCGGACGGTGGCGCCGTCGTCGGCGGTGGCGGAGATCTCGGTCAGCGTGCCGGGCACCTCGGGGCGCGGGGCGGGCGAGGGCAGCTCGGTGATCTCACCGGTGGCCGCGTCGATCCTGGCCGGGGCGGGCGCGAGGTTGACGGCGCTGCGCAGCGCGTACACGAACCGGCCGTCGGGGGACGGGCTGAGGCCGAGGTAGGCGCAGTCGTCCTGGGTGAGCCTGGTGGCCTCCCCCTCCAGGGGCACGCGGAAGATCGGGCGGCGGCCCTGGAAGTCGGCGGCGAGGTAGACGGTCGATGAGTCCGGCGACCACTCGACGTCCGAGGGGAACAGGTCGGGCGCGTACGCACGGCCCTCCCCCGTGGCGAGGTCGGCGATCCACAGCTCGCTACGCGCCGAGACGTTCAGGCCCGTGAGCCGGTCGCGGGAGCAGGCGATCCTGGTGCCGTCAGGGGAGACGGCCAGCGGGCCGGTGAAGTCGTGGGCCTCGTCGCTGAGCAGCACCCGCCGCTCTCCCGTGGCGACGTCGATGGCCACCAGGTCGGTACGCCACTCGCCCTTGGGCAGGTAGTTGCGCCAGGTGGAGATCACGGTGGCGCCGTCGGGGGTCAGCTCGAACCCGCCCTCGCGCAGCGCGTCGCCGGCGTCGGGGGTCAGGTCGCGCACGTCCTCCAGGCGGTCGGCACCGAGCCGGGCCACGAACAGGCGGGGCCGGCCGGGGCCGAGGTCCTGGTCCCAGTAGCGCACGGGGTAACCCTCGTGCAGGACGGCGCTGATCCCGGCGTCCTTGCGGGCCTTGCGCTTCTCCTCCTCCGCGGCCTCCTCGCCGTCGAGCACGTCGGCGACGAACACGACCACGTCGCCGGCCGTGCGCACGGCCCCGATGCCACCGGGCCGGGTGGCCACCTGGCGGGCCTCACCGCCCGCGCGGGGCAGCAACCACAACGAGGGGACCTCGTCGCCGGAGTCCTTCACGGTGGGGTCGGGGCGGGCGGAGGTGAACAGCACGTCCCCGGCGGCGGTGAAGACCGCGGCGGACTCGCCCTTGGCCGAGCGCGTCAGCCGGTACGGCTCGCCGTCCACGGGAACGGCCCAGAGCGCGGTGCCGAACGACTTTCCGTCAGGGTTGAGGGACTGGACGGTGGAGATCAATCTGGAGCCGTCGGGCGAGAGCCGCAGCGAGAGAACCCGAGGGATGGCCACATAGTCACGTATGTCGTTGAATGCGCTCACTCGATCGAACCTACCTCGCGGAAGGGACCGCCGACACTCCCGCATAGGGTTGTCACGTGGGAATTTACGACGCCTTGCTGGTCCTGTCGTTCGGCGGCCCGGAAGGACCGGACGACGTGATGCCGTTCCTGGAAAACGTCGTGCGCGGCCGGGGAGTGCCGCGCGAGCGGCTGCTCGAGGTGGCCGAGCATTACCAGAGTTTCGGCGGGGTCAGCCCGATCAACCAGCAGAACCGCGACCTGGTCGAGGCGCTGCGCCCGGTCGCCGGCGTCCCGGTCTACTGGGGCAACCGCAACTGGCACCCGTTCGGCGAGGACACGGTGCGGCAGATGCGGGCCGACGGCATCCGGAAGGCGGCCGTGTTCGCGACGTCGGCGTTCGCCGGCTACTCGAGCTGCCGGCAATACTACGAGGACATCGCCCGGATCTCCGTCGACGGCGGCCCCGAGCTGGTCAAGATGCGCCACTACGGCGACCACCCCGGGTTCGTGGCCGCGATGGCCGACCACACCAGGGCGGCGCTGGAGCGGCTCGGCCGCGACGACGCCAGGCTGGTGTTCACCGCCCACAGCATCCCCGTCTCCATGGCCGAGACGGCCGGGCCGTCCGGCGGTCTCTACGAGGCGCAGCTGCGCAGGAGCGCCGAGCTGGTCAACCAGGCGCTCGGCCGCACCGAGCCGTGGGACCTGGTGTGGCAGTCGCGCAGCGGGCCGCCGCAGGTGCCGTGGCTGGAGCCGGACGTCTGCGACTTCCTGCGCAAGACCGACGCACGCTCCGTCGTGCTGGTGCCGATCGGTTTCGTCTCCGACCACATGGAGGTCGTCTACGACCTCGACACCGAGGCCAGGGCGGTGGCGGCGGAGCTGGGCCTGCCGATGGAGCGGGCGGCGACGGCGGGCACGCACCCGAGCTTCGTGCGGATGGTGCGCGAGCTGCTGGAGGAGCCCGAGCCGGTGCCGTGCGCGCTCACCTGCTGCCCGCCGCCGCGCAGGCGGCCTCAGGCGGCTCAGGCGGCTCAGGCGCCTCAGGCGGCTCAGGCGTAGGTGCGGGCGTACGCCTCGGCGATCCCCATGACCTTGTTCACGTAGTCCCACGAGTGGTTGTAGAACCAGATCGCCTTGCGCAGCCTCTCGCCGCCCTGGCCCGCCTTGTTCGCGCACAGGTAGTTGGCCGCGCCAGGCACGGCGTCGTACGGGCTCCAGATGTCCTTCTTGCCGTCCCCGTCGCCGTCCACGCCGTAGTGCTTCCACGTGGCGGGCATGAACTGCATCGGCCCGAGCGCGCCCGCGCTGGAGGGCCCGTTGTTGCGCCCGTGCGAGCTCTCCACCTGCCCGATCGCGGCCAGCACCGTCCAGGACAGCCCGGGGCAGCGGGTGGCGGCGGCCTTGTAGAGCTCCAGATAGCTGCCCGGCCGGCCGACGTTGACCTGCTGCGGCTGCTGCTGGGCGGGCTGCTGCTGCTTGGCGGTGCGGGCGGCCGCGTCCAGCACGACGACCTGGGCGCCCTTGCCGAGCAGCTTGCGTACGCCCGACTCGCTGATCTTGCCTTCCTTGCCGTGCAGCAGCACCGCCACCCCCGGCGCGAACCCCAGCGACCGGCCCAGGTCCGCGCTCACCAGACCGTCCACGCCGTGCAGCCCGAGCGTGGCCGAGGCCGCGACGCGGAGCCGGGGCCCGCCGTCCACCTGGTACATCGCGCCCAGGATCATCCCGAACTTGCGTATCGCGCCCGCGTCGGCGACCAGCCCGCCCCTGGCCAGCGCGCTCCACAGCGCGGGCTGGTCGGCCACGGGCTGCGGCGTCCAGGAGCGGAAGTCGGACGGGTCCACGGCCAGCAGGTTCAGCGCGGTGCCGGACACCTTGACCGCGCCCGCGTCCACCACGATCACCTTCTGCACGTGCTTCAGCTCCCCGAGGCGGAACCTGGTCTGCTTGGGCACGGTGCCCGGGGCGATCGCCAGCACGCGCGGCGGCGTGGAGGTGACGCCTGGACCGCCCTGGCCGAAATCCTTGACCGGTGCGGCCGTGGGCACGATCTGGTCCAGGCGGGGAGCGGCGGACTGTCCGGTCTGCGGCTTGGTACGGGGCTCCCGGCGTACGGGCTCCTGCACGGTCCTGACCAGGTCATCGTCCATGATCACGACGATGCCGCCGGCAGCGGCGCAGACCGCGAGCACGGCGATGACCATGAGCATGACCGCGCGAAGGCTGGGAAGACCGGACACCCGGGACACGTTAACTCACGCCCGCGCCAAATCACTTGCCATCCGGACATACAGTGCGCAATGGTTAGCTGCTTGAGTAAGGGGGAAACAGCGTGGTCGGGCCTTACCGGGGGTTGTTCGAGAGGCCCGGTGTCAAAGCTTTCGTGCTGGCCGGTCTCATCGGCCGGATGCCGATGTCCATGCTGGGCATCGGGGTCATCCTGCTGATCTCCACGCTCACCGACAACTACGCCACCGCCGGCGCGGTCGCCGCCACCTCCAACGTCGCCTTCGCCGTGGCCGCGCCCCTGTCGGGCCGGCTGGCCGACAGGTTCGGGCAGGGGCGGGTGATCGCGCCGATCGCCATCCTCAACGCTCTCGCCCTGGCGGCCCTGATGATCCTCGCCGGGTCCGGGCTGCCCGAATGGACGCTGTACGCCTCGGGGCTGATCGTGGGCGCCACCTCGCTGTCGATCGGCTCGATGGTGCGCGCCCGCTGGTCGGTCATCTACGGCGGCTCCGGCCGGTTGCACACCGCGTTCGCGTTCGAGTCCGTGGCGGACGAGGTCGTCTTCGTCACCGGCCCGGCGCTGGTCACGGTGCTCGCGACCGCCGTGAACCCGTACGCGGGCCTGATCGTGGCCCTGGTCTGCATGCTGCTGGGCTCCCTCGCCCTGGCCTCGCAGGGGCGCACCCAGCCGCCCGTGCAGCAGTTCAGGACGTCGGCGGGCACGCCCATCCTGATCCCGGGCATCGCCCTGATCGCCGGCGTCTCCCTGGCGCTGGGCGCGATCTTCGGGTCCGTGGACCTGATCACGGTGGCGTTCGCCGAGGAGCGCGGCGTGAAGGGGGCCGCGGGGTTCCTGCTGGCCTCGTTCGCGGGCGGGTCGATGGTGTCGGGGCTCTGGTTCGGGTCCCGCAACTGGCGCATCTCGATGCGCGCACGGTTCGTGCGGGCGCTGGCCCTGTTCATGGTGGGGCTGGTGCCGATCCTGTTCATCGACAGCCCGTGGCTGATGGCGGGGGCGCTGTTCCTGGCCGGGTTCGCCATCTCGCCGACGCTCATCACGTGCTTCTCGCTCACCGAGCGGCTGGTGCCGCCGTCCCTGCTCACCGAGGGCATGGCGTGGATCTCGACGGCGATCGGGTTCGGCGTGGCGATCGGCTCGTGGGCGGGCGGTCAGCTCACCGAGACGTACGGCGCGTCCAGCGCGTACGGCTTCTCGCTGTGCGCGGCGGTGCTGGCCGTGATCGTGGGAATCGGAGGTTCGGGTTTGCTGAGACTTCCCGAGGCTCCTTCACCCCCGCGGACCTGATCCGCTACGGTCGGGACATCCCTCGCAACACCCATCACACTGGAAGCTCTAGTTATGTCCCGACAAATCAGTTCACTTCTAGCTATCGCGGCTGTTTGCGTGACTCTTGCCCCGGCACCGGCTCTCGCGCAAACCCCCACCAAGAAGGAGCCGGTCGACTGCGAGCAGGTCAAGTGCATCGCACTGACCTTTGACGACGGTCCGGGCAAGTACGCGGGAACGCTGCTCGACACGCTCAAGAAGTACGACGCGAAAGCGACGTTCTTCCTTGAGGGCCAATACGTGAAGAGCCGCCCCTCCTACGTCAAGCGCATGGCCACCGAGGGCCACGAACTCGGTAACCACAGCTACAGCCACCCCGACTTCACCAAGATCGAGCCAGGGGTGATCAGGAGCGAGATCCAGAAGACCCAGGACGCGGTGAAGAAGGCGGCGGGCGTCGAGCCCAAGCTGCTGCGCCCGCCGTACGGGATGGCAGACCTGCAGGTCTCCGACATCGCCGCCGAGTTCGGCATGCCGATGATCCTGTGGACCGCCGGTTCCCAGGACTGGAGCTCCAAGAACGTCGAGGCCATCCAGAAGCAGACCCTGGCCGTGGCCAAGCCGAACTCGATCATCCTCATGCACGACTGGGTGAAGCAGACCGTGGACGGCATGCCCTCGCTCATCAAGACCCTCAAGGGCAAGGGTTACCACCTGGTGACCGTGTCCGACGTGGTCAAGAGCCAGGACCTCAAGCCCGGGGACATCTACCCCGTTCCGGAGGGCTGGGAGAAGTGAGTATCGTTCGCGTTTAGTCGGAACGATGCTCTTGGGTGAGGGGTGCTCGTGGCCTTCGTGAACTGGGCGCGCAACCAGTCGGGCACCCCCGCCGAGGTGCGTACGCCGGCCTCCGTCGAGGACGTCATACGCGCCGTACGCGACGCCGCCGCCTCCGGGCGGCGGGTCCGCATGATCGGCACGGGCCACTCCTTCACCGGGGTGGCCCTCACCGACGGCATCATGCTGCGCCCCGGCGCGCTGACCGGGATCAGGTCATGCGCGGACGACCGCGTCACCGTGCTGGCGGGCACGCCCCTGCGGGCGCTGAACGAGCTGCTCGCCGAGCGCGGCCTGGCGCTGGCGAACATGGGCGACATCACCGAGCAGACCGTCGCCGGCGCCATCCAGACCGGCACCCACGGCACCGGCCGCGACAGCGGCGGCCTCGCCGACCAGGTCGCCGAGCTGGAGCTGGTGCTCGCCGACGGCTCGGTGGCCACCGTCTCGCCGGGCGAGGAGCTGTTCGACGCCGCCCGGGTGGGGCTGGGCGCGCTCGGGGTGCTGACGGCCGTGACGTTCCGGGTGGAGCCCGCGTTCCTGCTGCACAACCGGCGGCGCAAGCTCACGCTCGGCGAGATCCTCGGCTCGCTCGACGAGCTGACCTCCGCGAACGGGCACCTCGACTTCTTCTGGCTGCCGCACACCGACGCCTGCCTGGTCAAGACCAACAACCGGAGCCCCGGCCCGGCGCGACCGCCGGGCGCGCTCCGGCACTGGCTGGACAACGTGTTCCTGGAGAACACCGTCTTCGGCGCGGCCTGCGCCCTCGGCGCCCGCCTCCCCTCCCTGATCCCGCGGATCAACGCGGTCAGCGCGGCGGCGCTCGGGGACTCGGAGTCGGTCGACGCGTCGTACAAGGTGTTCACGGCGCGGCGGGACGTGCGCTTCCTCGAGATGGAGTACGCCGTCCCGCGCGAGCGCCTGGCCCAGGCCCTGCGCGAGACCCGGGACCTGGTCGAGCGGATGGACTGGAGGATCACCTTTCCGGTGGAGGTGCGGGTGACGCCGCCCAGCGACGCGTGGCTGTCCACCGCGTACGGGCGGGCGTCGGCGTACGTCGCCTGCCACATCTACCGGCCGACGCCGAACCCCGCGTACTTCGAGGGGGTCGAGGAGATCATGACCCGCCTGGACGGCCGCCCCCACTGGGGCAAGCTGCACACCCGCGACGCCGCGTACCTGGGCAAGGTCTATCCCCGCCTCGCCGACTTCCAGGCCCTCCGCGACCGCCTGGACCCGGCCCGCCTGTTCACCAACGACTACCTGGACAAGGTGCTCGGCCCCTGACCCCGGCTCCGGGACGCACCCCCCGTACGGACCTCCCTCGCCACCCGCCCAGGACCAGTGCCGAAGTGCGGCGCGAAAGGGAACGGCGACCTGCGGAAGACGGACTCATCGCACGGGCGTGTCCGCGGGCTGCTCGGTCGGTGCCGGCGGCGCGCTGGACACCGGCGCCTCCTCCCCCACGTCGGGCTGGTCCGGCTGCGGCGGCGCTGTCGTGACCTCCCCCGACGGCTCCACCGTGTCCGACGGCGTGGGCGTCGGCTCCGGAGTCGGCCCCGGGCTCGGCGTCCTGGTCGGCTGGGCCGTCGTGGGGCTGGGCGAGGGGGTGGACGGCGCAGGCGTGGAGGTCTGCGGCGTGTACGCGGGCGCCTCGCTCTCCCTCTCCTGCCGTACCGGCCGGCCTCTGTCCTCCTCCTGCGGCTTCTTGGGCGCCTTCCCGGTCACCTGCTCGTGCACGGTCTGCTGCGCCGCCGCCTGGTAGACGAGGATGCTCCCCATGCTGACCCCGAACACGATCGTCGCCGCGGTCGCGATCTTCAGCCATGGCAGCCTCCGCCGCGGCTCCTCCACGACCGGCATGACCAGCGTGGACTCGCCGTCGCCCGGAGTCGCGTGCGCGGCGGCCGCGAGCAGCCGCCCCTCCTCCGGCGGGCCTTCCGGGCCGTGCTCCTCGCGCCAGGAGGTCAGCGTGTGCTGCTTGACCCGCTCTCCGGTGCGCTTGAGATAGTGCGTGTACACGGCCGTGGCGACCGAGCTGGCGATGCTGACCACCGCCGCGCCGATCACGGTGCCCGCCACGCCGAGATACGACGCGGCCACGGCGGCGGTCACGGCGGCCAGGGCGCTGCCCAGGATCTGCGGCATGCTCAGCTCGAACTTCCGCTGCTCGCCGCTCATCTCCGGGATCAGTCCCCTCTGGTCATGCGTTCGGTAAAGAGCTGTCTCGTGAATAGACGCGAGTGCGTGTCCTGTTGTTCCTGTGACCTGCGTGACAGGCACCCTTGTAACTCGTGCCCCGACGACTCGGCCTGCCCTCCGTTTACCTCGCCGCGGCCATGGCCACGGCCGCCACGACCGCCGTCCCTCTGGCCATGACGCCCGCCTCAGGACTCGCCCTGCGGCCCGCCCCGGTGGAACCCGCCCGGCCCTACATCGTCACCGCCCGCGACCGGGGGGACGCCCGCGACCTCGTCGGTGAGGTGCGGTGGCGGGTACGCCGTTACTTCACCTCGGCGCTGCCCGGATTCGCCACCTTCCTCACCGCCGCCGAGCTGGCCGAGCTGCGGGCCGACCCGCGGGTGCGCACGATCGAGCCGGATCGCCGGATCCATCCCATGGCGAGCACGAGACCCGAACGGCCGTCCACCGTACGGGCCGACGGCACCGGCGTCACCGTGTACGTCGTGGACAGCGGCGTCAAGGCCAAGCAGGCCGGGTTCGGCGAGCGGGCCTGGCGCGCCTTCGACGCCACCGGCGGCACCGGGCGCGACTGCGGCGGCCACGGCACGCGGGTCGCCGCCCGCGCCCACGACGTCGCGCCGGGGGCGAGGATCGCCTCGGTACGGGTGCTCGGCTGCGACGGCACGGGAACGCTGGCCGACGTGCTGGCGGGGCTGGACTGGATCCACCGGCACGCGCGCGGCCCCTCCGTGGCGAATTTGTCGATCGACGGCGCCGGCTCGCCGGCTCTGGACGCGGCCGCCCGCTCGCTCGTACGTTCGGGGGTGTTCGTCGTCGGGGCCGCGGATCAGGGCACATGTCAGGTCACATCGGACGGCCGCGCCTTCTCGGCGCACGCGCCGTACCTCGCCGGCGCCGCCGCCCGCCACCTGGAGCTTCACCCGAGCGCCGGCCCCGCCGCCCTGGCCACCCGGCTCGGGTGCACGACGGCCCGCGGCGCGATTCGCCAGAACCCGTCGCGGCGATCTAACCTCCTCATGCGCGATGGCGGGCTCTAGAGGGATGGATTCCATAAATGTGACCGGCGTCACATCGCCTCCTGGCTATCCCAGGAAGGCGATGTTCGGACATGCCGGGTACGGTGCTGGCAGGCAACCGGCACACGCGAGAGACTCAAGGGTCCGGGGGAAGAATGGCGACGCTGACGAAGGGACTCGCATGCAGGAGCTCCGACTCGTCGCGGTGAGTGAGGACGGCACCTACCTCGTGCTGGCTACAGCCGGACGGGGTACGCGCTTCACGCTTCCCGTGGACGACCGGCTCCGTGCTGCCGTCCGCGGCAACTTCTCCCGTCTCGGCCAGTACGAGATCGAAGTGGAGAGTCCGTTGCGCCCCAAGGAGATCCAGGCCCGCATCCGTGCCGGAGAGACGGCGGAGGAGATCGCCGCGACCGCCGGGATCCCGGTCGAGCGTGTCCGCTGGTTCGAGGGGCCGGTGCTGCAGGAGCGGGAGTACGTCGCCCAGCAGGCCCAGCGCGTCGCCGTCCGCATGCCCGGCGAGTCCGCGCCCGGGCCCACCCTCGGCGACCTCGTCGCGGAGCGGCTGACCAGGCGCGGCGTGCCCACCGACGAGATCGACTGGGACTCCGCCAAGCGCGACGACGGCCTGTGGCGGGTCAAGCTCGGCTACGTGTGGAACGGTCACACCCGCCACGCCGAATGGCTCTTCGACCCGCGCAAGCGTCACGTGACGCCCCACGACGACGAGGCCATGCGCCTGTCGGCCGCCGACTTCGACCCCGAGCCGGCCGTGGTGGAGGACACCACGGTGACGCCGTTCGCGCCGCGCGTGGCCAAGCTGCAGCCGGTGCCACCGCTGGCCTCCGACACGCGGCAGTTCCCGTCGGTGGTGCGGCACGAGCCGGAGGAGCCGGCCGTCGGCTACGACCCGCCGCCCCGATCGCCGTCGGACGGCGCCTACACCCGGGCGCCCGAGCCGCCGTCCCGCGAGACCCCCTTCGACCGCGACCCCCGCCAGGACTCCCCCTCCCGAGACCCCCGCCAGGAACCGGCCAGAGAGTCCGCCCTCCGCCAGGATCCCGTCAGAGAGCCCGGCCTCCGGCAAGAGCCTCCGTCACGCGAGCCCTTCCGGCCCGAACCTCCGGCCCGCGAAACCGGCTACACCCGCCCCGGCGACACCACGTCCCGCCGCGGCGGGACTTCGCCATGGCTGCCCGATTTCAGCTCGGGACGTGGGGGGGAGCGTGAGAGCGACTCCATCTACGCCCCCGCCACCCC